>CAZYIX010000015.1:7961-12478 GCA_964647665.1 uncultured Candidatus Poseidoniales archaeon | reverse complement strand
CAGGAACCTGATTACCACCTATAGAAAGCCCATCTTCATTCATTTCCACCTCCAATCCAAAGCATCCGAGTACTTCGGCAGTGCGAGAAATCCGATTGCTTTCCTTGTATTGAGCATGGGCAGCGCCAGAGATGGTGCCGCCGCCACCTAAGCACATGCATGCTGCTAGCGGTGGCAACAGGTCATTGGCATCGCGCAGGTCGATGTCACAACTTTGGCTGAGGTCTAATCCAGCGAGCAACTCTGCTCCGATGGAATCCGCTTGTTCAGGTAGTTCAGCAACATGGCACTCCATTGCGAGAGCCATTTCAGCTAGATGGGCAAAGGCAACGTGGCTGGCATCACGCGGAATCATCACCTCATCTGGTGGGGAACATTCGAAGGGCGTTAGAGTCAGCCGTTCTGCTGCAGTATCGAGAGTGTTCGTCGAGCCGCAGACCGCAGCGAGGTCAAACGACAACTGTGCGTGTCTGCGGCTGACTAGTTCACCTTTCAATTCGATTTCCAACGAATCATTCGCTGCACCCATCGACAACAATAGAGCGGATAGATGTTGACTGGTGTGAGATACATCTAGTGCGATGCTTCCACCAGCCATCGGACCTTGCAACAATAGTGGCAGGGTTTCCTCATCGAATCCGTGACTCACTTCGACTCCGATGCCTTGCAACTGCTGCCAGAAAGTCGGACTCCCACGCTTGCGCAGAGTGTGATCGCCGTCGAGCATCACCGGCTCTGACATGCGAGCGCAAGCAACCGACAGCAGGCGGAAGGCGGTGCCGGAGTTCTGACAATTTAGCACCGATGCTGGTCGCTGAAACCCATTTTTCCCGACTCCTTCGACAATCCAAGCATCTTCCTCATCCTCAATTCGCACACCGAGTTGGGACAGACACCTGCGCATCGCAACAGCATCATCTCCAGCATTGGCCGTCCCGCATAGTCTAGTTGTGCGGCCAGCCGTAGCTTGCGATGCGAGCAGTAACCAGCGAATCAGATGACTTTTGGAAGCAGGGAGACTCCATTCGAGTTCGGGTGACTCAACACCGGGTTTGATGGTCAGCATCAGCCGCTTTGCTGGCCTGCTTGACAATCCCTCATGCGGATGCCACTTCTCCAGCATTCCCATCGCAACGCCATCATTGATTGCGACATGAAGCAACCGGCGACGCTCACAGCAGCATCGCGTGCGCTGCAAGTGCGAAAATCACCAAATCAGCGATTGCATGTGAAAGCCAAACCGGTGCCATGGTGCGGGTTTTCATCCACAACCTTGCCCACAACACTCCGGCAATTAACAGGCCAATGCTAGCGATACCGTTTGCCCAGAGTGGTAGGAAGAAGGTCATGGTCAGAGTATGATGAGATACCCAAGAAATCGCTGAAATTGCAATAGCTCCATTCTCACCGACTAGAGGCTCGGCCCTGACCAATAGGAATCGACGGTATGCGAACTCCTCAATCCAAGAATTCCCAAATGTCCAGAATAATGCCCCTAGCAGCAGCATCCACCAATTAGTCGGGTCATAGGGTGTCAACGCCCCACGGACACTTTCTCCATCCAAGCCTTTGGCGAGAATCAGATATCCGACTAACATCGGCACAGATAGAGCCGCTCCTAGGATTGCGCCTTTGCGGAGGTGTTCCTTGTTGATATCTAGAGGGATGCGGCTACGTTTCTCAATGAGGAACCACCACACCACTGGCAGTGCAACCAACCAGATTTTGCCGAGCAGATACAGTATTCCATCTCTAGCTTCGGATGGCCACAGGATAGCGATGGCGACAATCAACAGTTGAGTCGGTGCTAGCAGTAAGATGCCAGCGATGTCGCTTGCCGACCCTGTTAGGGCGCCACCCCCCTCGTCACCCATATCGGACCCTGAACGCGTTGTGATTTCAAACCGGCGCCGACGCAGTCATCTTTCGATGAAACTCACACGGTGGCTGGTAGAGGCACAGTGACCAGTTCGACTGAACCCGAAGTGCCGTAGTAGCGGATATGGAAAGTCCAGCCCCCAGTATCTGAGCCGACCGTTGAGGCATCGATGATGAAGTAGTCTCCACGGTTTACTGTGAACGACGCATCCCTATCGTGGAATGAGACTGGTGTTCCAATCGCTCCGTAAACATCGGAATTGCTGACGTTGCCCATAACTGACGAGAGGTTGCTGCCATCAGGTGGAATTAATCTGAACTCGACTTTGTAGGTCTCAAGGTTCTGGGAAAGGTCGGCTATCTGCACAATTTGGTATCCATTGTCCAGTGCCCTCACGCTAACCTTAGCGTACGGCCTGCCCTTTTCGGGCGCTTCAATGGCGTTGGAGACCATCAGATAGACCGCTGATGCCAGCAAAACCGTGATTGCCATCAGCAAAACGGTAGCGATAACTGGGCTGACCGCCTCATCGCTGTTTACCGAATAACTGCGGCGCATGATGTGCCGAAGGGGAAGGTCTGCTAAAACACACCGATGCAGCGCAGCGGGAAAATCAGATTCTAGATTCCTTGCTCTTGGGGCGCAGTCCCTTGTAACTGCACTTGCGGCAGCGAGTAGCACGGATTGCATTGCGAGCGTTGCACTTCATGCATATCTTGACGTGAAGAAGACGGGCCTCTGCCTCTGGAAAGCGTGCCATGCCGCCGCCGACCTGCTCCCTCTATTTAACCGCTGATATTGACAGACGGCGGGCGTCGAGGCGTCTCTCAACCGTCATCGTCATTGCCATTGTTGGTATGCGCATTAACCGAGGGTTGCAATTGCGGTTGATTCGACTACCCGGCATCCACCACGACTCGGCGTGCATTCTGCTGCTTGGCAGCACATCCAGTGCCATCATTGATCCGGGTACATCTTGGTATCAGGTCAACGTCGAAGCGCGTATCGCACCTCATCTTGAAGGGAGGGCGGCAGTAGAGCATATTCTGCTTACCCACCGACATTTCGACTCTGCAGGTGGCGCCGCGCATTTGTCAGCCATCCACGGTGCTGACGTCAAGGCACACGTCGCTGCAACCAATGCGTTATCTTCTGGTGACCCATTCACTACTTGGGCTTCAAGATATGATTCTGATATGCCTTCAGTCGATGCTGAAGGTTTTGAGGAAGGAGAGCGCATCGACCTTGGAGATGCCCATGTCGAAGTGATTCATACACCCGGGCATACAGCGGATTCTGTTTGCTTCCACATAGCCGACCGAGGTGCGGTGATTTGTGGTGATACAATACCATCCGCTAGCCATCCTAGCCGAGCTGACATGCCGACTGGCAATTTGATTGAACTTGCTGAGAGTCTAGAGAAAATCCGCGCCCTCAAGCCAAAGTTACTGGTGTGTGGACGCGGAGAACCGGTGAAAGGCAACGACGCTGTTGATGCTGTGCTATCACAACACATCGAGTCGGTAGAACTGCGAATTGAGGCGCAGGGAGCATTACCGAACGGTTGGCCGAAGCCTGCGCCCACTTGCCATTGGTTGACTCCCGAGCCGGCCTGGGACTGAACCTCCAAGCGTTGGCAATGTAGTTTGGACCCAGCGTGCTGGCATTGGGCTGACTACTTGCTCAGCCGTTGCACGGTTGAGGGTCATCATCTTCCATCCTGACATCACGATGATTTCGTCGTTGATTACTCGCAAAGAGGTCGGCCGCGAGCGGATTCGGACGAGTAAGCTATCTTTTTGCTCCACGTCGTCACCAATCATTCTGATTTCCCCCTCGGCATCGGCACTAATCATGCCGCGAACTGAGATTCGTGAATCGTCAACGCAGATTGCAGTAATAGGTGCGTGGTGCATTTTCCAGCGCGTCAGCACATTCAATTCGGGAATCGATAACAGCGTAATTGCTCCACTACAATCTCCAACCGCGACCCGCCAAACCTTGCCCTGCGGACCGAGTAGAGCCAACAGACAGGTTGCTGTTTCGGGTAAACTAATGTTACGCGCACGCCCGTGACGAGGCCACAGTCTAATCATTCCGTCAGCGTGTGAATTCAGGATGCCAGCCTCAACCACAAGGCTGCGAACAACGGGATTGTTACTTTGCGACATGATTGAATCACCCATCTGGCGGTAGACTAGTTATCCGGCGAGACACAGGGTATATGGAAAGTGAAAGTGAACCCTAATCAAACTCTTGCTAATACCAGCGATTCTCGTGCTCTTCCTTCGTCGCCTTCTTGTATTCTCGATAGTGAGGCTTGCAGATATGGATACGTCGGCTATCGGAGTTGATGTCGCCTTTTCCCCACACGTCTAGAGCGTTCTCGCGTGAGATACTTCGGCCACCATGACTCTTGTCGGCCCAGTTCTTGCAACTGCTGATTGCACAGGCACGTTCACCGTCGCCCAATTCCTTCCTACGGCTCTTACGTACCTTCTTTTCGCCACGCGCCTCGCGGTGCTTGCGAGCCTTTGCCTTGAAGCCCATTGAATCACCCCGCCTTGCCTCTCCTACTTGAATGCGTCACTCGGTTCTGTGGATGGTAGCTTCACGGTCAGGGCCGACCCCGACACTT
>CAZYIX010000015.1:0-7951 GCA_964647665.1 uncultured Candidatus Poseidoniales archaeon | reverse complement strand
CCGACACTTACTACTGGGAATCCCAACAATTCCTCTATTCTCTGCACGTACGTGCGAGCGTTTTCTGGCAGGGAGGCAAATCCAGAGCCCTCTGCCGCTGCTTTACGCGACAGGTTCAGCCATTCTTCAAGACTCAGCGCTTCAAAGCCAGGCATCGTCTCATAGACAGGAGTAGCGTGAGCGAGCCGCTCGATGACTGCAGGGAATTCATGCATTGGCTCACCGTCTATTTCGTAGCCTATACAGATTTTCAATTCATCAATACCGCCGAGCACATCCAATTTGGTGAGGGTGATTCCGTCAAATCCATTCAGTCGGTGAGCGTGACGAAGCACGACCAAGTCCAACCATCCGCATCTGCGCGGTCGGCCAGTAGTAGTGCCGAATTCATGTCCTACCGAACCCATATGGACACCAGAAGCATCCTGCAATTCCTCACCGTCGTACAACTCTGTGGGGAATGGGCCATTACCAACTCGGGTGGTATATGCCTTGACAACACCGTAGCAGTGGGTGACATGGCCGGGGTGAATACCTGCGCCATGTGTGGCGTTGCCTCGGCTGGTGACTGAGGAAGTGACGAATGGGTATGTGCCTGAGTCGATATCCAATAGACATCCCTGAGCACCCTCTAGCAGTACTTGTTCTCCCTGTCGAAGAGCGAGGTCCAGCATCAGGCCGGTTGGTGCAACGCAGTGACCAAAGCGTTCCTGCACCCAAGTGAGGTCAGCCTTCAGCGAGTCAGCGTCGATGCTCTGTTCGGTGATGCCGCGAGCAGTGAGTGCACTATTCATGCGAGCGACAGCATCACTAATCCAACCGTCATCAGCAAGTCTGGAAGCAACATCACAGAATCTTACACCCACTCGCTCAATCTTGTCCATGTAGGTGGGGCCAATGCCTCTGCCGGTAGTGCCGATTTTCTCGTCAGCCCCATCCATTATTCTGTGGAATGGAAGATTCACATGCGCCCTTTCGCTAATCCAAAGACGCTCACCCTCTGGGCGTTCACCATCGATTGCATGCCAGAGCTCCAACTCATCAGCAAGCACCCATGGGTCAATGACCATGCCGTCACCGAGAACCAAATTGCAATGTGAGTAGGTGATTCCAGAAGGCAGTTGATGGAGTTTCAGAACTTGATCGCCGATGACAATGGTGTGGCCAGCGTTGTTACCACCTTGGAATCTGGCGACCCAATTAGCCTCTCTCGCTAACTGGTCTACCATCTTCCCCTTGCCTTCATCGCCCCATTGTGCACCCAGCACCACCGTGGCAGGCATGATGCGCCCCCAGCGCGCAAGAACCTTGAACTCTCGCACGAGGAAATGAGGTCGGCAGGTCTGCTAGCATAGGTTGAAGTCGGTAGATATGCGCCCGCACATGTGATGCAGACGTGCGTAATTATTTTATATCAAAATCATGAACATGAATGTTGTAACAAGTGAGGAGGATAGTTCCATAATCGGGTACACTGCCATTCAAAGGCTGATTTCCCACCTTTCAACAAATCGTTATGTTTATATAATCTTGAGTACAGATACTAACCCGAGGTTGATTACCATGCACAAAGATGACACAGAAAACCCCGACGCAGCAGACGCTGCACAAGACAACCTATCCAGCGACAGCGAGGTACCGACGGTACCCCGCAGAGGCTCCAAGCAGCAGCGCCGAACAGAATCTCAGTCTGAACCCTGTAAGATGTGCGGCGCGACTGAGTGGGAATCTGACATTTCCCGTGGTGAAGAGTACTGCGCCGCTTGCGGCAATGTCGCCGAGATGAATTCTATCGACCCTGGCGCTGAGTGGACTAACCATGCTGATGGCACCGACCGTTCTCGTGTCGGTGGACCCGCCAAGTATTCGCTTGCCGACAAGGGTCTCAACACTACCATTTCGAGGTCTGACTTGACAAGTGCCGGTCTTGCTCGACACGGTATCAGCGGCAAGAACGCTCGCGATATGCGTCGCCGAGCAACTATCGATGAGCGCACCAAAACCCGTTCATCCCGTGCACGTAACCTGACTGAGGCGATGAAGTTCATTCGTGACCGTGGCAACCTGCCTCGCAGCCTCGTTGAGGAGGCTGCTCGCCTCTACAGACTCGCAGTCGAGGCAAACCTCGTCGCTGGACGCTCCATCCGTGGCGTGTCCGCAGCCTGTGTCTATCTCGCCGCGCGCGAGGCTCGCCTACCGCGCCGAATCGAAGATATCGCAGAGAACTTTGACATGACCTCTGAGCAGGGCCTCAAGGAGTTGAAGCGTACTATTCGCCTCGTCTCTCGACGCCTCAACATGCACGCCATCACTGGCCCCGAGGAATACCTCGAGAAGTTCCATTCCGACCTTGGCCTACCGCCGAAGGTCCTTGGTGCCGCAAACCAATTGTGGCAGCGTGTTGGTGATAGCATGGAGTGGCAGGGCAAGAAGCCCAGCGGCATCGCTGGAGTCATCCTCTACAAGGCCGCACAGCTGCAAGGTCATGCGCGCACCCAGAGTGATGTCTGCGAAGTTGCAGGCGTGTCTGAGGTCACCCTACGTGGCCTACTGCGCATCCTCGACGCTCTACTCACCCGCATGGGTGAGGGTCGCTACCACTGATCCTCGATGGCATCTGCGCCGAAGGGGTCAAATCGGACCCGCCGGTCGCCCGCTTCACGGGCGCTTAACTCAGCTTGGAAGAGTACCTGGTTTGCAACCAGGAGGCCGGGGGTTCAAATCCCCCAGCGTCCACCACTCACTCAACTTAGTGAGGAGTAAAGTAACGAACAGCATCATTTCTGACTCTGTTCCATACTGCCATTCCCCAGAATGGCGTTTTTGTCATGTAATGCAATAATCCACTATTACTATCTAGCAATACTGGAAATTCAAAAGCACTGAATCGAGCATTGTTGAATTGAGAAATATGAGATGTGACCTGTAGAGCAACCCCTGGGCAAATGATGAGTGGGAACACTTTGGTGGCGGAGAAAAGTCCGTTTGGCAGACTTGAACCAAGTTGATTAGACATATTGAACAACTGAGATGAAAGAGTTACATACTCTTGAATCGATACTGGATGATCTAGAATTACTACAGGGACAAAGGTATCCATCGGTCCAAACGCTAGCAAAGAGAATTTTTTCTTGTGATAAAGTCGAACTGTTGGCAAGGTAAATCCAGTAGGTTGAGTAGGGGTTAACCCTTCCATTGCTAGAATAGCATCAAGAGATTGTATGTAGCGATTAATATCAAGCATTTTTTCTATTCTCCTTTAACAATTTTAGAGTAGAGGCTGGTCTCGCAACCATTCAAGGTCAGAAATGTATAGTTGGCGAATGTCATCAAGTCCGAGCACTAGCATTGCCAGCCGCTCAAGCCCCATTCCCCACGCGCATACAGGCCACTTGCATCCTAGCGGCTCAGTAACCTCAGGACGGAAAATCCCAGCACCACCCAACTCCAACCACTGACCTCGCCACTTCACTTCGACCTCGAGGCTCGGTTCGGTATAGGGGAAGTAAGCAGGTCTAACTCGAACTTCTGGATAACCCATCTTCTCGTAGAATGTTTTGAGAGTAGTCACAAGCATCGGCAGACTCGCATCTGGCTCCATGATGATGCCCTCAATCTGGTGGAACTCAGGCAGGTGCGTGCGGTCAATGCTTTCCTTACGGAACACGCGTCCTATGCCGAACACCCGACACGGCTCATCAGGTGTCTCAGCCAGATAGCGAACGGTGTTGACGGTAGTATGGGTGCGCAGTAGGCCTTTTTGTGACTCGTCGGCGGAGTATTGGCCACCCCAGCCTGTACTGCCGGTTTCTCCTCCATGTTCGTGAATGGCGGCCCAGTCTTTCAGGTGCTTTTCATCGATGTTGATGCTGTTGGGATTGCTGAGGTAGAATGTGTCCTGCATTTCTCTTGCTGGGTGGTCTTGCGGGATGAATAGAGCGTCCATATTCCATCCCGCAGTGGTGACGAAGTCACCTTCAATTTCATCGAACCCCATCTCGAGGAAGATGCTACGAATTCGCTCGATTAGTGCTTGCATAGGATGAGAGCGACCTCCTGCTGGAGTCGGAGCCTGCAGATCGACATCATAGGGCTTGAAGTCGGCTCCTCGCCACTCCTCACCCTGCAATAGGTCTGGTGTGATTTCGACAACCTGCAACTGTTCTGACAGTTCACCCGAGGTCAGTGTCCTACCATCCATTGTCAGCGACCATATCCGTGAAACAGATTCTGTCGGTTCAATCAGCCCTTTCCGCTTACGGAACATTGCGAGCATTTCTTCCTCAAGATCCTCCGAACTCGCCCCTTCTGCACAGGCGGCGACAAAGGCAGTCCTCGCTTCGATGGATGCTTCTGCAGTTTCGGTATCATCTGGCAGTTGGAATGAGCCCTGAACAAGTTCGCATCCCAAGCCCTTCAGCAGACCGACACCAGGTCCGATTTCCTGCTTAGAGGCGACTCCGCTAGCCTGCAGGTCCTTCATCGAGCGGCTGCCAGCGTCCTGTGATGAGAGCCAATTCCACAGCCGCTCCTCCAACAAACCGTCCTGATGAGCGGCTTCACCTTCAGGTCCAAGCGTGAAGGTAGTCGTTCGATTTTCATTTATTTCGACGAGCCCCCTCTCAGCAAGGCCAAGTCCAGCCCCTGCAACATGCGCTTGGTCGCTCCATCCGCAGGCCTCGAGTAATGCGGAGAGAGTCCATTGGCGGTCCATCTCGGATTGTAGCGCTGACAGTAGCCTACGCTCGTTGTTGGACAGTTCCATGCGGAATCCTCAACGCTTCCGACCCGCGTAACCCACTTGACGGTTGCCGAAGTAACGCCCTATGGGCGTTCATTCTTCCTCGTCCTCTTCCCAGAGGGTTAGGCCACAGCCTGGACAGTCCCATCGTTCAGGTCTTCGTCCGTCAACCCATTCCAAATGGCCACATCCTCCACAAAGAATGCTACTCCTAACCGGCGAATCCAGCGTGGTGTCAACACGATACATCACCGAGTCCCCAACGCCGCGAGGCATCTTCTCGGCATCTGGTGCCCATCTCGCTATTTCCACCGGGCTCATCCCGACCTCTTCAGCAGGAGTCAAGAATGCAAAAATCAGCATCACTGAGCCGGCGATGGCAATCGGTACCGCGATGGTGATGCCAGCTACCCCTGGCATCCCGAACACCAAGGCGATTGCAAGAAAAATACAGATCCAAGCGCCGATGAACAGATTGGTTCGCATATGTTGCATCGAATCCCCTCTCTCAAGCGCACTGTTGCCATGCTTCAGCCAATATATCGGCTGCTCGTTCCACTTGTTGTTCTGGAATTGAACAGATGCCAATGCGAATTCCACCTTCGAGCGGAACCACGTAGAGCCCCTTCTCTTCGGCCGCTTGTGCGACAGGGCTGGACTCCTCAAGAGGAAGGAAGGCGAAGTAACCGTCGTGATTTGGTAGTAGCGGCACTCCATGTATTTCGCATCGTGCGTTGAATACTTCTCGACGCCTTTCCAGTAAGGCATGGAATCGGTCTTTTTCGTCCTTCCATTCAGCATATTTTCCAGCATTGGTGTGAACAGTGTGAACGGTTGCCTGTGGCAGTCTGTTAGCACCTGACCAAGTTCCGCGCCCGGTGTGTAGCATGACTTCCAGCATCTTGTCAAGGAAAGGTTGGCTTGGGTGTAACATCACCAACGCCCCGCAGCGTTGGCCATACAGCGTGTAGGCTTTGGAAGCGGAGAATCCGTAACAAATGAGCAGATTTGCAGGCCACTCATCGTTGGCAGAGAATTGTGCAATTGTGTCCCCCCAACCATGGTGCTCACGCGCATAACAGGCGTAGGCACCGTCGACGAATAGAGTGACGCCGACGGTTGGGTCACAACGGGCCTGCTCAGCGAATGTGGACAACACCAAAGCGCGGCCAGCAGCATCCAGAGACATCCCAGTGGGGTTGTGTGCTGGGTCATTCAACCAAGAGAGAATCCTATCTTGTGAATTGGCTAGGTCTTTCAGAACTGAGCGTAGGGCATCAGCATCGACTTGCGCATGCTCGGAACCATTGCTTGGAATCAGTGGCCAAGTGGCAAGGCCAAGTCGACATTCCGCGGCGATGGTCTGGTATGGACTCCAATGTCGGTCGCGAAGCAGTAGAGCATCACCTGGGCTCAACAGGTTGCGGGCGGAGAGGTATAACGCACCGGTTCCACCCGGCGTGATGATTGCCTCAGAGTGTATTCCGTGATGCTGCATGATGGACAAGCCATCACCCAGCGCCAACCTCCTCACCATCAGACGGAAGTGTGGAAGCCCGGGCAAGGGTGCATAGGCAGATAGTTCGAAGTCAGCCTGTTCTCTCAGAGTTCTGGAAACGACTGTGTTCACTGCGAGGTCGCCGTCATTATCCAGTAGGCTACCTACTGTGCCGTTGATTGCATCCTGTCCGCTGGCAACCGCAGCCTGATATCGCGCCCAACAGGCGAAGATGCGGTCACGACCAGCCTTCAGACGGCTCTCATCTGTGAGCATTACCTCACACAATTCCTCAAGTGAATAATGTGGACGAGCCGCGGCGCCAGCGACAACGTCCGCCGGTGGCGCGGACATGTAACTGCCAAAGCCGTTCAGACCTTCAACAAATCCCCTTGTTGAGACTCATCGTTGCCGTTAACTGCACCTTAGCGCAGATTATTGATTGGAGCCACCGGAGGGATTTGAACCCCCGATCGCTGGATTACAAATCCAGTGCCTTACCAGCTTGGCCACAGTGGCGATGAGCCTCCGAATAGTGGACCCCACTTCAACTCGCCGAACGCCTCAAGTGTCTAGAGCGGCCCCAACGGCCTGAGAGACATGACCGCTCACAGCATCGATGGGGTGGCGTGCGGGGCCGCAGTAGAAGACGGCCTCAACCCTAGAATCGCAGCACTGTCAGCCAGTGGTTCAGTGCCACACCTCGCTGTTGTCATCGTTGGGACCGACCCTGCTAGCCATGTGTATGTGGGAGCTAAGCAGCGCGCATGTGAGCGACTGGGAATCCGCAGCACTCGCGTAGACCTCTCTGCCGATTGCACCTTCGAGGAAGTTTCTACCACAGTCTCCAATCTCAACTCAGACCCCGATGTCAATGGGATTCTGGTTCAATCTCCGTTGCCCGATGGCATGGATGAGGTCAGTATCACCGACCTTATCGACCCTGCAAAGGACGTTGATGGATTCAACGCTGCTAATCTTGGTCGGTTAGTGCAGGGTGATGTAAGCGGATTGCTGCCCTGCACTCCCGCCGGCGTGATGCAGATGCTCGAATTCGCCGGTGTCGAAGTCAGCGGTGCCCGAGCGGTAGTGCTTGGGCGCTCACGCATAGTGGGAATGCCGATGGCTCTACTGCTTGCCCAGAAGGGAGCAGATGCAACGGTTACAATTGCCCATTCACGCACACAAAAGCTAGCAGAAGTGTGCCAAGAGGCTGACATCCTCATCGCAGCGGTTGGCCGAGCAGAGATGGTGCGAGCGGACTGGGTCAAGCCGGGAGCGACCGTCATCGACGTGGGCGTGAACAGAATCGACGACGATAGCCGTGAATCCGGCAACCGCCTCGCAGGCGATGTCCATGCCGAAGTAGCAGAAGTCGCTGGGGCACTTTCACCGGTTCCAGGCGGGGTTGGCCCGATGACAATCGCCATGTTGATGTCGAACACTGTTCGCGCTACCGAAATGCAGAACAGAATTTGATACAGGAAGTTTTGAAAACTATCATTAAAACGCATTTCCATGACAAAAATTCTGCTGCCCATGTCGATTTTCTTGTTACTAGCAACATCATTGTCTGGTTGTGTGAATGACAAAGCTTGGGGTGACCAAGTATGGATTCAACCAAACAAATACATCGTAGTCGTCGATGATGTATGGAATTATTCTACGCTTTTAGAAGTCTACATAGAGCAATTACCAGCTGAAAATGGTGT
>CAZYIX010000014.1:0-46110 GCA_964647665.1 uncultured Candidatus Poseidoniales archaeon | reverse complement strand
ATTCAGCAACCGATTGGCTCGTTGTGCTGAACGACTAGAGACCAGCAGTCGAACCATACCCGGAGTGGCTCCTAGAGACCATATTCTGATGCGAGCCCGTTCGAGCACAGATGTTGCATCGATGACCGGGTGAGCGAGAGAAAGAGCACTGGAAAGTCGCCAGGTGATTGGGGTCAGCGAAGCTACACAACCCACCGCACGAACATCGACATCCGCGGTCGAAACTTCTGGCCCAATGATACTCCCCCTCGCCGTAGGGTCGTGTAGTGGTCGTAGGCGCAGTGGTATACCTGCGCTACGAAGCGGGTCAACTGCAGATGGATGCAGCATAGGTTCGCTGAACAAAGCCAATTCACTAACCTCTGTGTAGGAAAGGTAAGGCAAATTTCTGGAAGGTAAGGACCAACGAGGCGCCAATGCAAGAATTCCCTCCACATCCCTCCAAATGGTTACCCCCTCGGCATCAAGGATGGCCGCAAGCGAAGTTGCAGATAAGTCGGAGCCACCTCTGCCCATCAGTGCGATGCGGCCGTCATGTGTACCATACCAGCCAGTGATTACTGGTGTAGCACCCATCGGGATATTCAGGCTCTCTCTAGTTCTCTCGATGTCGATACCAGCGGATTCACCAGAATCATTCAGATGGATGCCAATCTCCTCTGACCAAGCCGGTTGAGCAGGGATGCCGCGAGCATCTAGAGAGGCAGCGATGGCAATGCTGCTCAACTTCTCTCCACAGGCTAGAGATTCGTCTCTAAGTGCCTCGTCTGGCTCTGTTAGATGGGTGGTGAGGCATTCTGCTAGGTGATGTAGCACGTCAGCGAATCGTATAGCCCAAGGCGATTGTTGAATCTCGGGGACCCTCTCTAGGTGCTCAATCTCGATTGAAGCAACGAAAGCCGGAACCATCGGTAGTGAGCCATGGTCAACTTGCTCAAGGATACGGTCGGTTACACCATTGAATGCGGATACGACTACGACGGTTGCTTCTCCGGATTCTCGAACCCTCTCGACAAGAGCCTCGATGTCGTCGGAGGTTGCTAAACACGAACCACCAAATTTGTGGATGATACGCTGACTCATTCCCTCTCCCTCCTTTGCAATAAATCGCTGACCACCAATCGACACATTCCTTCGACTACTGGGGCAGCTCGTGGCCCTATGGTCGGGTCATGCCTGCCACCAACAACTAGAGTTTCCATCTCCCCACTGGATACATTCAGAGTTTGCTGGGGGATTGAGATGCTGCTAGGCGGCTTGAAGTGGACTCTAACTCGCAATGGAGCGCCAGTAGCAAGCCCACCCAATGCACCATCAGCATCATCTCCAGACGGTACTGCAATCGCATCACCATCAGACTGGACCCAAGGGTCGTTATGCTCGCTACCACGCATTGTAGCCGCATCGGTACCACGACCGAATTCAACAGCGCGGGCCGCTGGAATCGCCATCAGTGCGCGAGCCAAGGCGGGCTCTACTCCCTCAAACCAAGGCTCACCTAGACCAAGTGGCAGACCGATGATTACTGCCTCGACAGTTGAGCCGATGGAATCGCCTTGACCGCGTAATTCATACACGACGTTGAGCATCTTGGCTGCTGCATCCTCATCCAAACAGTTGAGCAAACGACACGGATGAGCATCTTCGAGGTCGTCTAGGTTAGCAAGCGTGCGAAACCCACTAGGATTTCCAAGCAACTCGGTCAGAGGGGCTGCCTTCACCTCACCTATGGCGGTGACGTGGGCGGTAACTTCGATGCCAGCGGAATCGAGAAGTGGCCGCACAATAGAGGAACCTGCTACAATCCCCAATGTAAGACGGCCAGAGTGAGTGCCTCCACCACGCAAGTCGGCTTTTCCGTCGCTTCGCTCGGATTCTGGTAAGTCAGCGTGCCCTGGCCGTGGATGGTCCGGGAGGAATTCATAGTCGCGGGTTCTAGCATCTTGATTGCGCGCTACCAAGAGGATGGGCCAACCAGTGGCATAGCCTTCGTGTACTCCTGACAGGATCTCAACCTCGTCATCTTCTGCTCTCGCTGAAAGCAAACGGCGACCGGGCTTCCTTCGGGAAAGGTCGGCAATCAAGGTCTCGACATCGATTGGGGTACCTGTTGGAATGCCCTCAACCAACGCTCCAACAGCAAGCCCGTGGCTCTCCCCGAATAGAGTGATTCGAAGATTATCGCCCAAACCCATCTCCACCGCTGCACCCTCCGGGTGCAGCGGGAATCGGAACCCACCCTTATGTGTCACTCCGAATAGAACTTGGTTTCAGTAACAGTGAATTCGCGATTTTCCATGAATTGCTTGACACGGCTGATAGTCGTAGTGAGGCCTTGAGGTACCACTGCCACCACCGCCGGTCCCGAGCCAGAAATCGAAGCAGCCCTGCAACCCCATACGCCGACCTCATTGCAGACCTTGCGCCCTAACGGGTCACCGGTAACAGATGCTACTGCTCGGCCATTCTGAATCATTGCATTGAATACATTTCCTGCCTCAATGGCTTTAATCGCTTGTTGGAATTGTTGAGCAGCCAACTGAAATCGCTCTGGGTCTGGTTGGTTTTCGCGAGGACCACGATCGATGACCAAAACTACCCATTCACCTACATCTGGAACCTCGCCTTCAAGCAATATCCCATTCGCTGCAGGTTGTGATGGGTCAACGACCTTCCAACCCGCCTCAAGCGAAGCCCAATTATCATCGACACTGCCGGTGAAAGAGCACCCAGCAGCCATCTGCGCATTTGCGGCAATATCCACCTTCTGGTGATTCTCTAATTCGGTCTCAGTCGCTTCCATCAATGCGTGAATCGCAGCAATTGAGAGTGCTGAAGAAGATTTCATCCCACGGCCTATAGGTAAATCACTTCGGACAGCCCAATGCAACTCTTCGGCATCAGGCATAGTTAGGCCTGCCTCCTGCCAAGCAGTGACTACCGCCGGCAGCAGTTCATGGGTGTCTTCTGGCTGTCTCTTGACAGGAGAATCTCGTAGTTGAACGCGGGTGGACAAGTCAATCCCAATACTGCATCCGTAGCCCGCTCCGAGCGCGTGCAGCACCGAGATGGCGCCACGACCTTTACCCCCTCCAAGTACAGCCAAGGCTCGACCTCCTACCGCTCCTCCACCTCAATTATGACGTTCTCACCAATATGCATAGCGCCTCTGGAAAGCCTGCCAAGCACCTTTTTTCCGGGTTTTATTGAGGTCACCGACATCACTTCACCATTTTCAGTGACTATTCTGACTGTCTCAGCTTGCTGCAGGAATATCTGGCCTTCTCTGCCAGAATCCTCGTCGCACAGATGGATTAGCAGAAATGGGCGGGATTCAATCTTGAGTCGGCCGACGACTCCGGCTCGACATTTTCCATCGGTTGAACAGATAGATACTTCATCTCCAGATGCAAGTTCACTTAGATATCGAGTAGAACCATCAGCCATTCTGATGTATGCATGGACCGGCCCTGCATTGACACGAAACGGACGAGCAGGGACGAATTCACTGGCAAGGGTCTCACCATGGACTAGCATAAGAGAGGCTGCAGATGAGCCGATTAGCATGCCTTCGCCAACCTCAAGCATCGAGGTGAGGTCAACGCAGACCCTATCGCCGAACCCACCGCTGGTGATTTCTGTCACAGTGAATGGAATCAACTGCACATCTCCTCCATCATCGACATACTCCTCCTGCACCTCGATGCCACCGCTTCTCTCAGCGAGTCTCTCAGCTGCGACTTCCTGCGCTTGCATCCACAGGTCTTCGCCATCGGAATCTTGAGCAGGAGGGAGCAATAGTGCGTCAACACCGCTCTGTAAAGCGAAAGCTGCTCCGCGCAGTGCAAGCGCATTGTCTATTCTCGCTACCAACATAGTGCCACTGCCTGTTGCGGCAGCCACCAAATTCTCTAGAGGAATCATTTGCCAATCTCCACAAGTCATCACCAACCAGCGAGACAAGCCAATCATCGAGCGTGCTGAATCTTGCCCTGAAGCATCATCGATTCTGACGTGGGAGCCAACTATCTTGCCACTGGCATCGAGAATACGCCCATCATCACAAGCGATTAACCAATCAATACTCCAATCAGGAGGAATCTGACCTTCTGCGAGTAACACCCTATCTGCTGGATAAGGGTCCTCTGTCAAAGAGGGGCTACTTGCCGTGTCTAGCCACAATTCCATCAATTCACCTCACTACCTCAGCATCAAGGAATTTGACAGCGGATTCAAGGTCTGTAGCCTCATGAATCAACGCATTCAGCGCACGAACACAAGAGGTCGGGTCGCTGGAGCCAAACACTTGTCTGCCCATACAAACTCCTGAACCACCGGCCTTGAGTGATTGCGCTACGATGCTCAGAGTTTCTTCAAACGATACCCCTTTCGGGCCGCCTGCAATCAGTACCGGTATTGGAACCGCTTCGCAGACCTTACGGAAACTCTCTACTGAACCGGTCCATGGAACCTTGACCACAGAACAACCAATTTCGAAAGCAAGGCGAGCCGCATGCGCGACTCCACCTGTCTCATCCCCTTCAATCTCAACGAGATTAGGCCCACGTGGATAGACCATGCCAAGAACTGGCATTCCGATTTCAAAGCCTGCTGTGGTCAATGCACCGAGATCATCAATCATCTTCATCTCGCCCTTACTACCGAGGTTCACCTGGCCAGACAGACCCATCGCACCTCTGTGCATGCACTCCATCGGCTCAGCGACGGTGACTTTGGTCTGGGAATCATCACCACCATGAACAGTCGATGCAGAGACATGGCAAACGAAGCCATCCCAGTTGGTGCGTCCTCGTTGGTGGAATAACATGCCCTTCTGACAAACAATGGCGTCGGCACCTCCAGCAATCACAGCATCGACTACATCGTCAGTATTCTCAAGTCCTTCTACGGGGTAGGAAGACAGCCCATGGTCGATTGGAATCCATAGTGCACGGCCGCCGGGCAGAAGGCGCGATAGGCGAGAAGCAAAGTTAGACGCCATTGGAATGGCGCAGGGCATGCCCAACATCAATGCATCCGTCGCCCCGTAGGGGCGACATCACAGGTCCAAATCGAGAATAACAGGTGCATGGTCTGAGACAATTAGTCCGCCTTCTCGCAATATTTCAGCAGCTTGGAGCGCTGGAGAAGCAACTGCGTTCCCAAGCAAGTAATCGATACGCCATCCACGGTCCAATTCCCTTGCCCTACCCCGATTAGACCACCATGAGTACGGACCTTGACTAGGTCCGATATGAGTGCGGTATAGGTCCTGCCATCCATCGGCGAGCAGTGCGGAAAACCATTCTCTCTCTTGCGGGAGGAATCCGCTGGTGTTCGCGTTGCTTCGAGCATTCCAGATGTCTTGTTCGGTGTGGGCGATATTGAGGTCGCCAGCGACAATCACCGGTTGTTCATTATCGAGAAATTGCTTGATGTGAGCACGGAATTCCATCATCCATGCCTCCTTGAACAACTGACGATCATTACGAGAGGAGCCGCTAGGAAGGTATGTGTTGATACAGTGCAAATTTCCGTGACGTGTGTGTAGTAATCTTCCTTCTGAATCTCCAACATCCGTCGCGGAATCCATACCACGAGCGACCTCCTCAATTCCGATTTTTGAAAGGGTAGCAACTCCAGAGTATCCTTTGCGTTCAGCCGGATGCCATAGCATCTCGTATCCATCCGGCACCGCCCAATCAGATGGGAGTTGTTCGGGCAGGCAACGAATTTCTTGCAGCATCAACACATCGGGATTCAGTCTTGTGATGAAGTCATCAAGCCCCTTGCGGATAGCTGCGCGGATGCCGTTAACATTCCACGTCACTAGACGCATGCATCCACCTCAATCCGCGTATTCCTTGGCCTTCTCAACCAAGTCCATCCGGCGTATTCGCCAAATTCCTACAGGAGTGATAGCAACTGCCGCAATTAGGATGTAAAGGCCAACCAACAATACAGCCGTTGGATCTGGGCTGATTGGGAAAGTCCAAGCCCATGTTGAAAAAGAGGCCATCAAGGCATTAGCGGTGAGTATCGAGGCAATTACACCGACTATTGCGCCAAGCAGGCCAATTACAATTGATTCAACCAGTAATATTGTTGACAACCGCAGTGATGATGCTCCTAGAATACGCAGAGTTGCGAACTCCGTATCGTGCTCTGTCAGGTTAATCATTAGAGTATTGAGTAACACTGCTATAGCGATACACCATCCGACCAGTAGGAAAATTTGGAAGCCGATTTGTTGGGTTTCCCAGGACTTGGCAAATGAGTCGATATTGTCCTGTCTATAGGACACTGATGCACCAGGTATCTCGTCAACTCCTGAGTCGGTGAGGTTACCGCGAAGGTACAGAATATTGTGGACCATGATGTCAGCGGCTTCGGCTGGAGCGGCAGCATCACTGTAGTGCAACCACACACTTCGAGTCATCTCATCAGTGATGCCAACGATATGCACATCTATTGGAAATACACCGACTACAACAGTCAGATTATCTCCAACTCCTACACCGATAAATTTGGCAACTCCAGAATCGACCAACGCCTCAGATACTTCAGCACCGGGTTCTGGTAATCTTCCATCAAGCAAACGTGAGGCATGCATTGTCTCAACCCCGTCCTCACTGAAACCCGGCATGGCATACACCCACAATGTGCGTGCATCACCACTTGCATTACCAGGAGCCGCCAATACCCATTCCTGTTCGATTGACTCATCCGCATCGAGAGCCCACTGACGTACATCATCACTATCGTATGGATTGAACATCACCTTAGCATCCCATTGCTCAGCATCTTCGAGGCTTGAAGAAAACCACTCTTGCATTGATGCGACCATTATCATGGTGCCACCAACTAATACCATCGCTAGGCCAAGCCCAAGAACGGTTGCGCCCAAACGCATTGGGCGGCGGAATGTAGAGCGGACGCCAAGGCTGACTGATGCTGGCAACATGCTGGTCACAGCAGTCATTGCCTTACTCGGTGGGCGAGTCGGCTGTTGTCGCATCACTTCCAATGGATTGAGACGGGTGGCTCGCCAAGCCGGATATAAGCCAAAAGTCAGTAATATTGTCATAGTCACTAATGCCGTCATGCCAGCCAAATCATTGTGATGTTGTACCTCAACAACGGGTACGCCAATGAAATCAAAGTACCATAGCGTAAGTTCCTCAGACATCATCCATCCAAATGGAATCGATAACCCAGTTCCAATGAACCCTAGAACAATCGGAACCGAGAGGTATGAAAACAAAATCTGTGAGGAGGGGGTGCCAAGTGATGCAAGCACCGCAATCTCACGGCTCTGACGTCGAACCAACCTATCAAGACTGATTGCCATCGTCAACGCAGATATCCCAATTAGAATACCTAGGAACAAGGGCTGAGATTTGCGGTTACCTTCGAGATCCTGCCGCAGAAGTTCAACACTCCAAATCCCGGAACGGTCCTCAACTCTAACATTACGAACACCTTGCTCATTCAGCGCGGCAGCCAGTTCTGCCTGCATTTCCTTTATCTCAGGTCCTTCCTCAATGACGGTGTCCTGCAAGTCGTATTCTGGTGTACCTTGCACATCGATGAGTAACATCGTACGATTCTGTGGACTTGTGTCAAGGTCAGATAATAACCCAGCCAGCGGCAGGTATACCACAACATATTCGCCTTCAACAGGAATGATGACCGAGACGTCAGGGACATAGTAGAGGTGGCGGGCGTGGTTGGCATACCCAACTACCGTTCTGTTCACTCTAATACCATCTAAGATGAACTCCATCTCATCGCCGATAGAAACGTCAAGTTCTAGATGAACATGCCAATCGATGACAGCCTCGGAGTCCAAGATGGGTATTCGGCTGGTAACATCCTCTGAGTCATCATCGACTAACCAGGGGGTGGAAATATGACCAAACGAGCCGTCCCAGATATCGATACCATGGAAGGTAGCCGGTACCAGTTCTTCCTCCATCACACCGGTTGATACGTTTTCCTTCATCACTACGGCTTTCTCGTCGTGTAAGTAACGGGTCTCGCATTGAGTAATGCTATGCGAAGTATTTGCTCTGATTTCCTCTAGGGCGTCGCAAGCAGCCATCATATCGCCATGTGAGTATTCTCTGCCAGAAGACGTCGCAGTCAAATCAGCAAGATTAGTGGCTTCATAGAAATCGTCGTAGACTTTTTCACCATTGCGAGTGTGTTCAGCCATAGCCAACGAGAATCCGGCGCCGAATACAATGAGAAAAACGAACAGACAAGTCAGCACACTTGGAAACGGGAGGCGAATGTCCCACCTCATTAGAGGGCGTGATAGTTGAGAGCGGAGGACCCTCAGCAATTGCAGACGCATATTGGAACCTCAAGTACCTCATTCATCGGCTGACAAAGCAGCCCCGACCACGTCAATGACCTGTTTCACTTTACTGACTGCTTCACCGGTTACTTGAGCTACATCTTGTGCAACATCTCTCGCTGCATTCGTTGCTTTACTGCGCATAGTACCTCCACCGCCCACTTCATCGGAGATAATCTTGCCAGAGTCGATTTTTAGCACCCTAGTAGCATACTTGGTGAGGGCAATGTCGTGGGTGACTACCAACGCAGTAACGCCTTGTCGTCGGCAGGCGTCGGCTAGTACTATCATCACCTGTGCGCTGGTATCCGAATCAAGATTGCCAGTCGGTTCATCGCCGAGGAGCAAGCGGGGCTGCTTTACGAGGGAACGGGCAATTGCGACTCGTTGCTGTTGACCTCCCGACAACTCTGAGGGGAAGCGCTTGTCCAATCCCTCAAGGCCAACGCTGTTCAGCGCCTGAATGGCCGCAGCCTTGTCACGCTTGCCAGAAATTTCCTGAACCAACATCACATTCTCAAGAGCGGTTAGGTCACTGAGGAGATTGAAAAACTGGAAAATGTACCCCACATTCTCCCTGCGGAACTTCGCCATTGCCTCAACTTGAGAAGTAGGAACGGGCTTACCATCAAATCGGTAAATCCCTTCTGTCGGTGAGTCCAATGCTGAAATCACATTGAGGAGGGTTGTCTTGCCTGAACCAGAAGGTCCGAGCAACATGACTAGTTCTCCCGCTTCAATACTCAAATCAACACCGTTCAATGCCGCTACAGTCTCTCCACCCGTCTCGTAGAGACGGCTGATGCCATGTAATTCGATGAGAGCCATCAGAGTTCGCTGTGAAGGGCTGTTTATACGGTCTTTGATGGATTACCCTGTGCTTAGCGCTAAGCGAAGGGAGATGATACGTCGGGGCTTCATTCAAATGCAGAATCACCTACAGCAAGATGAGGGGATGCAGTGCGCGAAGTCACAATCTTCTGGAGGAGGGAACGCCTGAATCTCTACAATACTGCACCAGTGCTCGAAATCTGCGAATGGGCCATGCATATGGGGTACATCGAGAGGAATCCGAAAACTGTTCGAATCATGCTCCGTGCCATCTTCAAGGAGGGTAAAGGACCCGAAGACCTCAACTCGGTGGAATATTTGGAACTCGACGAGATTTTGGCCACGCCATCTGGAATGGAGGAGGCATACATGCTCATCGTCAGAATCACCCATCCACTGACCCAATTGTCAGCGCGAGTTGGCAAGTTGACCATCAAACCGGGAAGTCGTTTGGACTCTGATGGGCTTCACTACACGATGCGCGGGAGTTCACTGTCGATTCGCATCATTATCACTGCTTCACGCCTGATGCTAAGGCCAGACAGGATTAGCGCAACCAGTGTGTCTGCTGAGGAGATGCAGGAGAGTGGACTGCTCTCTGACAGACAATTGGAAGTCCTCAGAGCAGCCCTAGAACTTGGCTGGTATGAGGTTCCACGTCGAATCACCCTAGCAGACCTAGCCAATCATCTAGACCTAGGGCGTTCAACTGTGTCTGAGCATCTAGTGCGAGCGGAGGCAGCAATCATCAGGCAATTCTTGGTTGGCGACCCGACGTGGGTCGAATGAGTCTCACTCGATTTCGCCTTTGAAGAAGTCTAGACTCTCACGGAATAGAGCTTCTCGCCTGCGCCTCTTGTTGGTGCGAAGATGGAATACCGCAGCAAGCACGACAATGCCAATTAGGAATGGGATGAAGGCCTCGGCGTGATATCTCTCCATCAGTTCAATGATGCTGCGAGCGGTATAGGCCCAGGTCAAACTGGCAGCGGCCCCACCGATTAGACAGGCTGTCAATACGCGTAGGAAATCCATTCGTGAGAGCAATCCTAGCATTGCTCCAACGAGAACTCCCGAAGCCATGAACGGAATCCACACGAAGACAATCAATCCAAAGAATCCCCATCTATTGATGAAATCACGTTTCTCATATGCCACAAACTCAACAGTAGAGAGAATGTCTCCCATGAATTGATTCTGCAACAGGCTGCCTGTTATGCCACCCTTCTTGGCAACCAATGCCTGTTCATCTCCATCCTCACCTGTTTCCACTCGTCCAGCAGCAGAACGGTCAGACAAGGTTGCCACCTCATTGCGAGCGCTGACTACTAGATTCCTGTCACCAATGATGTCCTGTAAAGCGAGCGTGAGATGGTTCTCAATGTCAGCCTGCAAATCGACATATGACGACTTGAAACGGAAGAATGCAAAGCGTTGTTTCGGCTTGTATATAACGCGCACGAAAACAGTGTGGTCATCTGACATCACAGCAATTCCCCGGTTTATCAGACGACTCTTTACGAACCAATCGGTCATGGCAGACTGTGCTCGGTCCTCCAAAGAAGAGTAAGTGTTGAGATCTTCAAAGAACCTTGAGTAATCCTCAACCAAAGCTGCTCTATCGCCGTGTGGCTCAATTGACAGTTGACTTGCATCCAAAAAGAAATCCTGTTTCAGTGATTCAAACACACCTTGACGCTCATCGTCTGGTTGTGCCTTCAATTGCAACGGCTTCATAATGCCAAATACAAGGAATTCTTTGAGTACTTCCTTAGTCATGCTCGCGCGAACATCCATTCTGTCAACATAGGTGTCCATCGTGGTACGATATGGTACTAGCACATCGATACTAATCGCACGCTCCTGCATTCGATAACCATCTCTATCGATTTCGATATGTAATTTGCGAGATACCTTGGTCACCGCTCGGTTGACTACTCTCTCAACCTGTTCTTCGGATAATTCGTCATCTTCCTCACGGTGGTAAAATCGGTACATCAGCGGGTATTGAACGAACAAGAAGAAAACTGACATCATCAGCGAGACCGACGCCAACCACCAAGGAGGGACATCGGCTGAACCTCCGGCAAGCATTGCGGTTTCTCTGCCACCTCCCCACTCTGCACCCATAAGGATCCATGCCCAACCTCCTAGTTGTTTCATAGTCCAGCAAACTCTTGGGTCATCGTCAGTTATCTCGACTTCTTTCTCGCCACTCTCCTTTCCAAACAGAGAAGATATCGGTCCCGCCTCGCGCGTTGACACGTGCATCTCTACCAGTTTGTCCTCGAACTGTTCGTAGGAGGTGCTGATGATAGCACCGGTTTCGTTGTACTCATGCGAGACATTGAGGTATTTCACCCGTAAATCATAGACTCCATCTGGAATCTCAGTATCGATGATATGCTCTGTGGTCTCATTCACATCAGTGTAAATACCATCATTATTCAAGGAATAGCGAATTTGCGTCACTGCATCCTTTGGAGTGTTGTAAGCGGTGATACGCACATCCTCGGTATCATCGACCCAAACCTTGACCCACACCACACCGCTGCTGTCAAGACATTCTTCTCCGGGGTCGAGATAAGTTCCAGATAATTTTGTGTCAATCCAAACTGAATCCGGTGAGATGAGCGAAGCAGACATTGCAGTCACGCTGCCAAAGAAGAGCACGCCGGCGGCAATCCCAATCATCAGCACATAATCTTCGATACCTTGGGGGAATTTGACATTCTGACCTGTCCTGCGAGCCCGGACCTTGTCGAGTTCGCGGTCGATGCGGTCTTTTTCATGCTCAAACTCATCGCTTTCCGGCCAATTGTCACCATCTACATCGTGAGCATCTAGGAGTTCTGACGGGTCCATCAGTTCGTTGGAATCAACATCCTCACCTTCAGAAGGTGAATCAACGCTGTCGCTCATCATCACCCTATTACCGGACTCTACTATTTTGCCTTTGGTTGTCGAGTTCCCTGCACTCTTTACATCGAGATGTTATTGCGTCGAATGTGGAGTGGATTGATGTGTAGTAGACAACACGCCTGTCCAATGACTAGAATGCAGACACGCATGGGAACTCTCCTGATTATCTTGTGCGGCTTAATTCTCACAACTTCAAGTGGAATCGCAGAGAAAGATGGAATTTCTGATGTGCCAAATGGCTGCAACTGCCATAGTGCAGTCCCACATGGTAGCGTCATTATCTCTCTAGAAGGGCTACCAGACGCCTTCAACGCCAGTGAAACCTACATGATGAATATCTCAGTCAGCGGAGGTGCTGAGCAAATTGAGGAGCCGCTGAATACTGCTGGATTCAATGTCTGGGTTAGTAGAGGCACCCTCAGCATCATCGAAGGCGCTACTGATGTGCAAATTGAAAATGGAGAAGCAACACATACCGAAGCGGGTAACGACCAGCGTAATTGGACAGTGATGTGGACATCTCCCCCCTCAGATGAGGTGACTGCTACGTTCAGAATCACCGTGAATACAGTGAATGGAGATAATCAGCCAAGCTCTGACGACCAGTGGAATCGGCTTTCCGGTGAAGTGCCGGGAATCAATGTCGGAGGAGATCAGAATACTCCCGGCTTCACATTATCGCTGATTATCGCAACTATTGTGAGCGCGGCTATCGTTATCCCGAATCGTCAGAAGGATGATGCAGAGGACAGGATTTGAACCTGTGAACCACTGAGGACTGGGACCTAAACCCAGCGCCGTTGACCAAGCTTGGCAACCTCTGCTCACACCACCCGCGGATGTGCACCAATGATGAATGTGGCGCTGAAAAGTGAAGGTTACAATCGCTGCGAGGGACGCAACATGGAGGTAACGGTCAAATGTCCAAAGGCGAGCAAACCATCTAACCGGAGGTGCTTCATTGTCTAATATCGCGATACTTGGACTGGGAAACTGGGGTTCTGCTCTTGCCCACTGCTGGAGCGCAGATGGTCACCGAATCATCGGTTGGACCATCGAGAGTGAGGTCTACGAATCAATGATGGAGACCGGCATCAATGAGAAGTATCTACCGAATACTCCGATGGAAATCGAGGTGACGATGGATCTCTCTCATGCTATTGCAAAAAGTGAGGTCATCGTGCTCGCGCTACCTTCTGGTGTCATTCTCTCAGTAGTCGATGAACTAATTCCACATCTTCTGCAATCACACGTGCTGCTCGACCTAGCCAAGGGACTGGCTCCAGACGATGAAGAAGGCTCTGGGATGATTTCTGAAGCGATTATTACCCGCCTGACCGCTGCTGGACTATCCAATCCAGTAGTCGTTCTAACTGGACCAACCATCGCGCCCGAAGTAGCAAGAGGGGTTGTTACAACCGCGATGGTGGCGGGCCATGACAGGTCGGTAGCAACTCGGATTTCTGATAGGCTCTCTACCGATTCTCTGATTTTGGTTCCTAGCGAAGATGCTACCGGGTGTGAGTTGTGGGGTGCTTACAAGAATACAGTCGCACTTTCATGCGGAATGGTCGATGGTCTGCGCGACAGCATCGGCGGAGATAATCTGAAGGCGGCACTAGTCACGGTAGGATTTGCTGAAGGACAGCGCCTGCTGACAATGATGGGTGCAAATCCGTCCACCGCCTTCGGTCCTGCTGGGCTCGGTGACCTGTATGTGACCAGTGCCTCGCCAAGAAGCAGAAATCGCACACTGGGAGAGAAACTTGGCTCAGGACTGACTCTTGAACAAGCCCTCGAAGAAATGGTCATGGTCGCTGAGGGCGTTCGCGCTGCCCGCATGTTCAGAGACAGGGCACAACAGTTGGACTGCCCGGTTCCATTCCTCGATGCTCTCGGCGAACTGCTCGATGGCCAGATTCCCCCCGATGAGTGCGTGCGCCGCATGGTCGAGGGTATGCTTTGACGTTAGACTCAAGGTCTGCGACCTACTGCGAGGGTTGGTGATAACATGGCAATGGATGACCTAACCGATTTCGAACTGAGGCTGTTTGAATGGATACGTCAGTCAGATTTTGAAGAAGTTGCTTGGTCATCCACTCGAGCGGCCAAGGCGTTCAAGGTTCCCGAGAACGACATTTACGAGGCGCTGGCTGCGCTTTCAGCGAAGATTCCAGGCAATATCTACATCCACTACGATGATGGAGCAATTCGCATCTCTGCGGCCTGATTACTCCTCTTCTTGAGTGTTGATTTTACCCTTAGCCTTCTGGGTAAACAGGTACATGCCACCGACGTAGGAACACCATGCCAATACTTCCAGCAGTGATGGATTACCATTCCAGCCAAATAACGCCTTGAAAATCCCACCGATGAAACCCTTCTCGTGGAAAATAGGGTAATCTCCAGAAGCCACATCTGTCGGGTCAACCACTGGATTGACATCCCATATCTCTTCGACGATTATCGGAGCCACTCCAGCCTCTTGCAACTCGTGCAAACCATGAGCAACTAATCCTGCTGCGAACAAAATCAGCAGCACATTGGTGACCTTGAACAGTTTGTCGATATCCAAGTTCATGCCACGAGAGAAAAACGCGTACGCGAGGGCTGCAGCAACAACGATACCTGCGAAAACTCCGAAAACTGCGTTGTTGCTATCAGTACCAGCACCTATGAAAACCACTGTTTCGGAACCTTCTCTCCACACAGAGAGGAAGGTGATGAGAAATAGACCCATTTCTTGTTTCTTCTGATAAGTCTGGTCTGCCCATTGCTCCAACTGTCGAGCAGAGGGGTGGCGAATGAAATGGATGATGACAAGAGTAAGTAACAATGCCGCAAACATCTCAAGTATACCTTCGAACATTGCCTCATGTTCCTCAAAGGACTCCAAACCACCCCATACCCATGCAAATAGAGCGGCTACCACAATGCTGGCTGCAATGCCGGCAATTACCCCATACCAAATCCAGCGAGACATTTCTCCTCGATCACTGCGTGATAACCAAGTAAGGAGAACTCCGATAATCAGGGCAGCTTCCACAGCCTCCCTGAAACCGATAAGAGAACCCGCCCAAATGTCGGGCCAAAATGCGGTAGGTTGCATGGCCTGTGCGGCCTTGACATTACTAATATAATTTAGGCCCCCCTAAACTCGTTTTAGGTCGCCCGAAAATCGCATTCAGTTCAACGATTGAAGCCAAGTCCAAATATGCGTGATTTACTGCTGAGCCGACAACCACTGAATAACCAATTCCTCTGCGTATGGGTCACTATCAAAGCCATTCTCTCCAGCCTTGATAATCGTAATCAAATGAACCTCCCCTCCCCATTCGCCAACCGCGACTGTCGCCATCTCGGCTGCAACAACATCTCCAGCCAAACTTAGGTGAATTTGCTTGTGCACATAGGGTAACTCAGAATCGCCGTAATTATGAGAGATGCCATCTACTGTCGTGCGCAATACGAAGTTGTCTTCTCCAAACCAACCGGGCAATTGTTCCCCAGCCTGTGCAAGTCGGACCTTGTCGGCACCGGTTGATTCAATCATTGCAAGAGTTGCTTCGGCTGCAAAGACTGGGTTCAGCACACCGGGTACGCGTAAGTGTGTCACTACGATAATGGTCAATTCATGCTCTGAGAGAATCCAAGTATGCTGGGATGAACTTGGCCACAGCATTGCGTTGGGGTCCTCAGTGAATTCGGGTGCACCCCACTCAAATGGGGACTGAGGCTCTTCAACTGGAGAAAAACCAGCGAGTAAGGTGCCGAGCAGTAAGCCGGCGACGAGGAAGGTTCGGCCTTTCCACTCCGTGCGCCACCCTTGGCGTATTTCTAGACTGACCGATAATCGTGCGACTGCGCCGAACAGGAATAACGGCACGAGCAGGAACCAGCCCGCTGGTACCAGCCATAATCCAACTGAGGCAGTCAAAAACAGGACGGCGACTGGGTCGCCTCGTAGATAATCGCTGAGAGAAGAATCCTCGGCAACACTCCTCCAACGATAGGTTATGATGCCAAACAACAGGATGCTCGGCACAAGCCATGCTGAGAGCCCACCTGCGAGGTCCATGTGAGTGGGCCTTGCTCGGTCTGCATTCAATCTGATGGTTGGTGCTGGGGTTTGCAGGTCATTACATGGCAAAGTCATCAAGTGCAGATGCCTAGCAGGGGTGTGGGGCCAGCATGCTCGAGTTGTCAAACGTCACCTACCGGCATCACGATGCCGTACCGAAATTGAGTAATCCGTTCTACCAACGTGTAGGTCCCGGCATCAAGGGCATCTCAATTCAACTCGCACCGAAAAAGATACTCGGACTTGTCGGACCTAACGGCACCGGCAAAACCACGCTGATGAAGGTCATGGCTGGTCTTTTACCTCCTGAAGATGGGACCCTGCTAATCAATGGGAATCCGGTTATCGATGAAAATTCGATGGCCCGGCTTCGACATGCGGTATCCTTCATGCCAGAACAGGTCGGCTGGCCGGGACCTGGAACTCCGAGGCGGGTGATGAGCAGACTTTGTGCTATGCGCGGAGAAGACAATACCAATGGCTTGCTCATGCTCGACCTTGTCGGTTTAACTCAGAGAGCGGATGATGACCTTTCCACACTATCGCAGGGAATGAGGCAGCGCCTCTCTCTTGCAACCGCTTTGCTTGGAGATCCAGAAGTTCTGCTACTCGATGAGCCACTGAATGGACTAGACCCGGTGGCACAAGCCGCTCTGCGAGGACTGCTACGCCAATTGGCCAGCAATGGAGCAAGTGTTGTTGTTTCATCACATAACCTGAACGAATTGGCTAGATTTGTCGACGAGGTCTGCATTCTGCACATGGGCCGCATTGTATCAATCGGAACCATCACCGAAGTTGAGAGGTTCCTTGGAATTGCAGCACGGCTGGAAACGGCCGGACTCGGAATCAACCCTGCTGCAGCACTCACGGCTGCTATCGAAGGTGTGTCCGTTAGCGAATTGACAGAGGAAGAAGGCTCGGATTGGCATCTGGAAATATCTCTACACGAAGCGGAATGGGATTCAGACAGACGTGCCGAGGTCGCTACGGTCATCTCCGAATCCGGTGCTAAATTGAGTCATCTCTCAGTAGTGAACAGTGACCTAGAACATATCCTTGAAGCGGCAACCGGATTGAGCGCAGAAGAAGCAGGGTTTGCCGTCCTTTCGACAGAGGAGGCTTCCAAAGATGAGTGATGGATATCTCACTGGGGCTTCTCGCCTTCGAGCAATCTTGCTGGTGACCAAACACGATGCCTACAGTATGGTCATGAGCAACAGGATGTTGATTATGGGCGTGGTCATCGCTTTCTTCATTCTCGCTTCCTGCTGGGCAGTAACTGATCCAAGATTCGAGGGGGTAGGCGAATTTGAGGCAGATGACCCAATTACTCTGCTTTTTCTGGCAACCGCATTCGCATTGTGGCCTTCTACTCTCAGCGTAGTGCTATTCGGTTTTGATGCAATCAGTCGTCGTCGCCTGACCGGTGAATTGGCCATTGACTTGACTCAACCGATGCCCCGAGCCGATATTTCGCTAGCACATCTGTTGGCGGTTTGGATTACCAGTATACTGCCGACGTTCATCTCCTTCATCGGTGGGATACTGATTATCGCTTATCGGCTCGATGCTTTTCCCACAATTGCAGAGTTAATCGTATTCTTCACTGCGACCGCATTGTTGCTTTGGTGGTACACCTGCCTGCAACTGCTCGCATCGTCCCTCGCTCGTGATTTGGGCTCTTCAGTCACTCTAGGTGTTGGAACTTGGCTAGTCTTCACCACCATCTGGCTACTGGTGTCAGCGGTGGTTGCTAGCGTCGTAGGAGTCGATGTCACTGACATAACTTCAGCAGAGTTCGACATCGTCAATGAAAAGGTGGATTTGTTCTCTCCAAACGGAGTCTATCAACTGCTTCTGGAGACACTGTTACCCGGCGATGCGCAGCCTCGACTCGCTGACGCGTGGATTTGGCTGTCTGCAATCGCTTGGAGTGTGCTGCCAATGTCTCTATTTGTCCATAGAATGCAGCGTATCAAGCCATAATCGAGGTTTTTGCCAACTCCAAGTGTTGCTATTTACACTTGATGTGTAGCGGCAAAGCATATTTCTCCGTCAGTGACGGTCGAGGCGCATGGGGAAAGGTTCCGTGCGAATACTACTGCCACTGCTGCTGTGCGCTCTGCTAATGCTCAGTACGATTCAGATACCGTCAGACAACATGGATGAAACTGACCTCGATGAAGAAATACCCACCGCTGATTCAGCACGGCAAGGTGGAATCGAAGCACAGTGTCAGGGTTTGACTTTTGAGGATATGTTCAACTATACACACATGGTATTCGACTTGGCAATAGATGATAATTGGGAAACCGGATTCGTTAGAGGTGTCGCCTACATCAATCACACACTGGCTGACCAAGTGAGAACTGACTTCGATTCCTTGTTTGAGCCGCTGGGCTCTGACAACGGTTGGCTTTCTACTGATGAATACCAGGCTGTGGAGGCAATAGCAACTGAATGCGTTTCTCAGACAAATCCACGCATCGGATTCCGCTCCGGGCCACCCCACCGTGGTGGGGCTGGCGTGAATTGGTTCAACGCAACTTGGCTCGATGATGATGAACACCCAATGCAACTTGAGGAAGAAAATCTGATGCCGCTGAATCATGCTGATGAGCGCTCATGTCAAAGTAGTCCCAATCAGGACTGTGTCGAGATTCCTGTCGTTCCGCTAACCGGCAGGAACTGTGACACAACGCGTAGCGACCCCGATGAATGCCGAATGACTGTCTGGCTAAACGCAACTCTGCAATTCGATGGACTGCTTTCTGAGGAGGAATTCACTGTTGCGATGAATTCAACCAATATGAGTCATGCAACACTCTCAATCACATATCCGGCTACCGATGGCCTACGAGTGGACCTTTTCGAGGAATGCGATGGTCGTTTGGTCGATGATGACCCAAATAACGACGGGGCCGCACCTACACCCGGGGAATGTACGGGCGATGGTAGTATCGAACAGAGTTCTAGACTCGTCAATATCGACTCACAAACTCGTCTCCGAGTTGATTTGGATGTCCATTATGACCACGATGATTGGCCAACGGGTCAGGACTTCTTCATCGACATGACTACGACTCCTCCAGAGCAAGATGACGTGCCAACTTGGAATACGGCTGCTCCAGCAAATGGAACCATTCTACCTGTGGCAGATGATGGAGTGAGTGCCTTCCTTTCTGCCGGACAGATGGCGATGTGGGCTAGCGACGACCATGATAATCCCGTAATCAGTTGCACAGGAGGCGCTGGCTGGTCTTTGAGTTCCGATGCAAATGGCATGTCAGCAGATGCACCTGATGGTTCTGATTCTACTACTATTACCTGCAAAGCTGAGGACAGTGCCGGTCAGTTCTCTGACGAACGGGTTTGGACTTTGCAAGTGCCGATGCGCCTCAGCGGCTCTATCAGCGGCAATTCTGCTGAGGTGACGCTGACCCCAACAGCCGGTATGCCCGAGATGACTGCAGTCATCACACTCAGGCAGGATGATGGTGAAGTGAGCAGCCCAGCAACTACCGTATCCGGACAGACTTCGATATCTGTCGACATCACTGGACTCTCACCGGGACCATTCTCTGTGGTGGTCGCAGCCAGCGGTGCTGGTATGGGTGATTTCAGCCACTCATATGACCTCAGCCTCAGCAAGGATACTCTGCCACCAGTCATCAATGTACAAACTGGTGAGTGGGCAGACGATTCTCTCGAATTGAATGGACAATTCAGCGACCCTGATGGAGATTCAGTGGCGATTAGTGCAACTATCTCCGGCTACAGTTGGGGAACCGTGAGCATCACTGGCAACCAGTGGTCCATCGTAGGTTCAGAGGTTCCCGGTGTTACCACCCATCTTGTCCAAGTCGAAGCGTGTGACGAATGGGGCGGCTGCACAACGGTTTCCCACGATGCGGGAATGCCTCCAGAGGAAGAAGAAGAACAACCAACTGTACCCGGTCCAGGTAAGGATGAGGGAGGCGGATTGCCCGGCTTCGGTATCTTCGCTGCATTGTGTGCAATCGCACTAGCTGGAGTCGCTATTCAACGCCGAGATTGAACTTTCACCAACTCCTATCCAAAGGAATACCTCTTAACGGACTGGCGGCGCGCACGCATTGGTGAGGAAATGGCGTTTGAGGGAATGATTCGTCGCTTGAGCCACGAAGGTGGACTACTGGCATCATTCAGTGGGAACCCTCCACGACTTGGACAAACCCTCGCTCTACCCGGTGGCAAGCGCGTAGGTCGGGTTGATACTGTCCTAGGTTCTGTCGATTCACCATTAGTCCACTTCAAGTCATACGATGACATTGACCCGGACATCCTGATTGGACAACCAATCCTGATTGCACCCCGACCTGAAAGAAATGACCGCGGTAATAACCGCGGCAGAGGTGGAGATCGACGACAGCACCGAGATAGAAGGGGTGCTCAAAGAAACGACCGCCGTGACAATCGAGGTGGAGATAGGAGAGGTGGTCAGAGATTCGACCGCCGTGACAATCGAGGTGGAGATAGGAGGGGTGGTCAGAGAAACGACCGTCGTGACAATCGAGACAACAATCGCAGTGGTGGGGAACGCCGAATTCGCGGACAAGAGGTTCTTGACGGTGATTGGATTTGCCCTAACTGCAAGAATCACAATTTTGCCTCACGAGATGTTTGCAATCGAGACCATTGCACCACTGCACGCCCGCCTGGCGGCGGCGGTGGTGGCCGTGGCGGTGGTGGCGGTCGTGGCGGCGGTGGCCGTAGCGGCGGTGGCGGTCGTGGCGGCGGTGGCGGTCGTGGCGGCGGTGGCCGTAGCGGCGGTGGTGGCCGTAGCGGCGGTGGCGGTGGTCAGCGTCGAAATCAACGAGACCGCCCTCAAAGTCGCGATGGTGGGCGAAGGCCACAAAGCAGCGGTGCAAGGGATGGTGGGCGAAGGCCACAACGCAGCGGTGCAAGGGATGGTGGGCGCAGACCACAGCGCAGCGGTGCAAGAGATGGTGGGCGAAGGCCACAAAGCAGCGGTGCAAGAGATGGTGGGCGAAGGCCACAACGCAGCGGCAATCGTGCTAACTCTACCCGTCAAAGCGGTGGCAAGCATTGGAAGCCTCGCGATTCGGCCAAAAAGGGTCGACGTAGCAAGGCTGGTGACGGTAGTAAGGGACATCACAGCAAGCGCAGTGGCGAGCCCAGAGACCCGTTTAGACGCCGATAATTGCGGTCTGCTCGCTGCGAATGTTCATCAGCGACTTTCTGTCGAGTGAAGATATGGCGAAGACATCGCTCGACGACGCATTGGATTCGCTAGCCGAGGCCGAGCGAAGCAGGGACACTACCGAGATTGCTGTGGCGGCGGCCTCGGTCCTTGAAATCGATGAGAATAACGTCGAGGCCAAATATGCTATTTTCAGTAATGGGATGCCTGCAATGAACCATCGTGGTCAATACCGAACTGACCCAACCATGCTGCAAGCAGTCAAGGGCTTCCGTCTCCTCAAGGAAATCGTCGAACTTGACCCTACACACCGAGGGGCCTGGTATCGTGGAGCCTTACTACTCTCTCAGCATCTCGGCATGACCGAGGAAGTTCTCGAGTGGTGGGAAGATTACCGAACCCACTTCCCTGAAGATACAGTACCACTTGTTGAGGAAGCAGGATTACTTCTGCGAATGGGGATGTACGAAGAAGTAGCTGAAAGGCTAGTCTGCATCTATGATGAAGGGATGGAGGATGTGCCAAGACACCTTCGCAGCCGGGTAGAGAGTATGGACAGTACTGTGACGAAATACTTCAAAATGGAGGAGAAAAATGTGTTCCGTCCTGAAGACCCAAAGAGTCCAGCGTGGAAAGACATTGAGGGCATGCGAAATTCCAAACCCTCATCTGAGACATTCACCTTCTTCATGCTCGCCGGCCCACTTGTTTTGTGGGAAGGTCTGCTTATTCCAGAATTTATCGGTAGAGGATGGTTACAGATGGTTGTCACCATTCTCGTCGTTTACATTTCGATAATGTTCGTTAAAAAATGGTCAATCAGTCTCACTGACAAGCGCAATCGCCCGGTCCTTGACTTGTGGAGGGCTATCGAAGTAGAGGCAACCAGCGGCAATACTTGTATTCCCGAATCGATGCGTGATTCCAAACTGTACAACCGAGTGATGAGTCGAAACTATCCTGTTGCATTCAGGGAACGGCACGAGAGGATTGTCGATTCAGATGAGAAAATCTCACCACGATGGAAGATGAAGTTACCAGATTGGCAAGATTACTCTGAAGAGGAGTAAGCGGACACTCAGCAGAGTTGGTTCACTCCTCAACGGTTATTCTCAACAAGCCACTCAGCGCCGTAATACTGCCACTGCTCCATCGTCCAACCCGGTGGGATGCCTTCGGGTGGGATTGGAGGGCCACTTGCAACCGGTGGTTGCTGGTATGCGGCCGGCTCAGGAGTAGCAAGAGGTTGCGCCGCAGCCTCTGGCATCGGTTGAGGTGTGGGCAATGGCATAGGCATCGGCATCATCGAGGCTGAAGGGGCCGGCGCAGACGAACCGCGTCGGCGAATCAGCATGATGCCAAGCACGCTGATAAGTCCAACAGCGAAGACGAGGAATACTACAAAGCCGATTAGCAAAATGTTGGCGGCAGCCGATTCCTCAACCGACCTGCTGGCATCGAGTGGATAGAAATCGGCCTCATCTGAGACGCCATCGCCGTCGGAATCAATGCAGCCCCGACGGTCTTCGGTGGAATTACCCCACTCAAGTACACAATCATCGGATAGATTGGTACCTTGCTGGTCAGCGAATCCATCGTTGTCACCATCAGACCAGAGTAGTGGGTCCATCGCGTACACATCTGCGAGATCGGACCATGTGTCAAAATCAGTGTCTGGGCAACCTAGCACATCTGAAGTCGATGTCCCGGAGACGAGCGGACACTCATCGGGTCCAACACCGCTTGCTGAGTCACCAAATCCATCGCCATCAGAATCTTCCCACTGGGTGTATTCGTTGGGGAATGCATCAGCAGAATCAGACCATCCATCACCATCGGAATCGATACAACCGTAGCGATCGATGGTCGATGTTCCGAACACATTGGGGCAGGAATCGTGTGTAAGTCCATCCGAGTTGTCACCATATCCATCCTCGTCAGAGTCCATCCACTGGGTGTAATCAGCCGGGAAAGCATCCGCTCCATCCGCTGCCGTCCACATCGCATCAGGGTTGGACCAGCCATCATCATCAGAGTCAGGGCAGCCTAGCCTATCAAAAGTCGAAGTACCCGAAAACGTTGGACAGCCGTCTGGGTCAGTCCCAGCCGGGTTGTCACCATATCCATCCGAATCTGTGTCTATCCATTGAGTAGCATCGAAAGGCCATTCGTCCTCGATGTCAGCCCAGCCATCGCCGTCCAAATCCGGGCAACCGCGGTTGATTCCTTGGTCTGCTGTTCCAGCAATCTCAGGACATGAATCGGAAGAATCTGTGAAGCCATCGTCGTCATCATCGTCATCCTCCATCAGGTCCTCACAACCATCGTGATCTTGGTCGGTGCTCGGATTGGAACGGAAACCGATTCTTCCTAGTGGACAGCGGTCCATTCCGGGCCAGCCCGCAGTACAACTTTGCCATCCAGAATATGGACCACCAGAATCACAGATAGCATCATTATCGTCGTCATAATCTTCTAAATCGTCACGGCAACCATCTGAATCATAATCGTTGGCAGCATCACTCTGCCAATCCAAGGCACCCTTCGTGCAAATGTCATCCATATCCTCAATGCCATCGTTGTCGTCATCAGTATCCTCGGCTGTATTATCACGGCACCCATCATTATCGTAATCGGTGCTAGACGATGAGGTCCAACCCGTGAGGCCGTAGAGGCAATCGTCCACATCATCCGTCAAGCCGTCATTATCATCGTCGGAGTCGCAGAGGTTGCCTTGAGAATCACCATCGTGGTTATCCTGAGTAGGATTGGGTGTATTCGGACAGTTGTCGGCACTGTCACGCACACCATCGGAATCCGAATCTGGATATGGGTCCAAGCGCATTACGCGATTCATGCCGGCATCGACGTACCACAACTTGTCATCGGGACCGATTTCCAATCCCATGATGGAATTCGCATTGGTGTCTACCGTCTGCAAATGAGTGCCACTCTTGCCGTTGCTCGCAAGGTCATACGCACTGATCTTACCGTTGCCATTCTGAGAGACGAACAGGGTGTCACCGTCGAGTGCGATGCCGCTAGGTTGGGATAGTCCACTAACCAGTACTCCGAACTCCATCCCTGTAATGTCACTGTATTCAGCTAGAGTTTCCATCCTTGCTGGGTGAGATTGTGAGTTGTAGATATTCTGAGACTGCGTCGAGGTGTCATCTGTATTCACCCATAGCACCCTGCCAGCGCCGGTGTCGGCGATGTAGAGGATGCCGTTGGATTGGTCGAGAATCATATGACCAGGGACGTTTGCCCGCCTAGTCAAGGTAATTTCAGAATGTCTTCGGACGATTCCGTCATCGTGATCATCCTGACCGGTGTCGTGGTCCTGAACGAAGTCATAGTAAACCAACTCACCGTAATATCCGTCAAAGTACCAATAGGCATTGCCTTGGTCCCAAGCGATTCCCATACCGTAAGGACTCTCATGCAGCATGTCGAGATGTGAACCTAAATCGGCGTCATTCTGATGCTCCATCGCGAAGTGGCTTAGGGAAGAAGGCCATAGAGCAGGTCCCATGAAATTATTGCCTCCGTTGCGCGATTCCTGCGCTGTGGAAAATATATTGTCGAACTCAGCATCCCATTGGCCGAAGGCTAAGGCGCTGACGTCAGCCATAAAGTGGTCTGCATACTCATCCTGCCTGTTGAGGATGTTTTGGTTGCCCTGACCGGTGTTCTGAACGATTGTAATGCTACCATCGCCACGATTGATAATCCACAACTCATCAGACCGCGATGGATTGGGGTGGAATTCCATGTCCCTTGGTGTGTAGAGTTGTGAGTTGACGATGACAATCTCATCGAAGCCGGAACCGAACTGAGCAACGCTGCTGTGTGATGAATACGAAGGTGTTTCCTTGGTCAATACATCTGAATTATCCATATCCTCCTGCGAACTCACTATGGCTGAAAGACTCATAGATAGCATCAGCGCGACTGTCAAAATAGGGTAAATCCTAGTTCCCATGCAATGTGGCTGACGCTCTACCTTGAAATGAATATCGGATGTTAGATTATACTAATCTAACCACTATACGAGATGAAAGTGGATTGAGTAACTTATGTGCCGGCAGAGAAATCACTGTGATAGGCAATCTGCTCAGCAGTTAGTGCATCAATAGCCAAGCCCTCAGCCAAAATCTTCAGGTCAGCAAGTCCACGATCCTGTTCGATAGTAATGTCGTAGACATTATTGTCGTAGGATTTGCCTTCCTTGGCCAATAGGCATAGGCTGAGGAACTGGTTGGCAAATGACATGTCCATCACCTCTGATGGGTGGCCTTCAGCCGCCGCTAGATTCACCAGTCGTCCACGTGCCAACAGGAAGACACGGCGGCCATCCTCCAGAGTGAACTCCTCGTTATCTGTTCGAATTGTTCGGACTGAGGTTGACAGCGCTTCAAGGTCAGGGATATTGATTTCACAGTCGTAATGACCGGTGTTGCAGATTACTGCGCCATCCTTCATCGAAGCGAAGTGTCGCTTGACCAGAACATCGACCATGCCGGTAGCGGTGCAGAACAAGTCACCGAGTGGCGCTGCTTCATCCATCGGCATGACACGGAATCCATCCATGTGAGCGCGCAGACCGCATAGAGAGTCGATTTCAGTGATGATGACATTGGCTCCCATGCCACGCGCACGCATCGCCAAACCCCTACCACAGTGGCCATAACCCGCAATCACGAAGGATTTGCCAGCCAATAGGATAGAAGTTGCTCGCAGGATACCATCGAGGGTGGATTGGCCGGTTCCGTACACATTGTCAAAATCCCATTTGGTAATTGCATCATTTACCGCGATGACCGGGTATCGCAACTTACCCGCTTCTGCCATCGCTCGCAGTCGGTGAACACCGGTTGTAGTCTCCTCAGTACCTCCAATCACATGCTCAAGTGCGTCTGTGCGCGCATCATGGACTCGGAAAATCAAGTCTGCACCATCATCGAGGGTCAGGGTTGGCTTCGCATCGACTGTTTTGTCAATGCACCAGTAGAAATCTTCGACAGATTGGCCGTGCCATGCGTAAATTGAGTAACCCTCTCGAGCAAGCCATGCCGCCACATCATCCTGAGTGGACAGAGGATTACAACCGGACCACGACACCTTCGCACCGGCTGCCTCGATGGTCTCGATGAGCACTGCCGTCTCCTTGGTCACGTGTAGGCAACCTGCAACCGTCATTCCAGCAAGCGGCTTCTCCTTCTCAGCTGTCGTCCGAAGTACTGCCAAAACAGGCATTCTAGATCTTGCCCAATCGATTCGGCGAGCCCCTTCTCCGGCGAGTGCAAGGTCGGCCACTTTGTAGCCCTCGGCCTCATCCATGGTGTTGCCGGGATAGTGCAGGTTTTTCAACCCGCAAGGTAGCCTCGTTTCCCTACAAACCCAAAAATTGCTGCTTCTGGTAGTTCAAGGCTAGCACTCATGACAACTAACGCCGACTGGTAACACCAACGCCCGCGTAGCGGGAATTAGCTATGCGTAACCGCAGGCTACTATCCGCCGCCTTGCTGTTCAGCGTATTGCGCGTAGTATTGCTGAGCGTAGGCTCTAGCCGTTTCCTCCGGATAGCCCTGAGCGACCAATTGCTGTACGTATGCCTCAACTGGGTCCAATTCTTCGACCCCAGCAAAGCTGGTGTCATCAGCACCTTCAACAGAACTTCCTCCGCGAGCACGGACAATGAGCACGGTAGCAATAATCACAATCAGCAGAACAGCAATGATGGCAATGATTGCAAGAATCAATCCCATCGCGCCAAAGCCACCGCCGCCACCCTGAGTGCCGGGTCCATCGTCGCCACATCCTTCTGCATCCGGATTAGCAATGCATGGGTCCTCGACCTTAGGTGCAAGGTTGATGTCAATCGACTTGTGAATTATCCAACGCTCTCCGTTGCCTTCTGTTATCTTGATGTAGACCGTCTTGGGCGTGCCTTCAGGCGTGTATAGGTCTGACAATCGCAGACTGATGCTGAATGAATCTGCGTCACCCAGACCAGAGGTCGAGTTGTACAGACCCTGAGTCTTCTTGGCGAACTTCTGGGTCGGGTTCAGGTCAAGGTCACCTTGCTCGAAAGCGACTTCAATCATCACGTTGTTATTCTCGCTGCCAGACAACACGGTGCCGTTGATGAATACATAGTCGCCAGTCTGAGTCGAACCACCCACCGGGCTAGTAATCTCCACATCTGGCTCTTCATCGCCGTAGCCTTCGCCGACCACGTAGAAGTAAATGCGGAACTTGTCAGCATTGGTGCTCGGCTTGTCAGCCTGGTCAACAACAGTCAGTTCAACCTTGATCTTGTGCTGAGTCTGTCCGGTTGGGTCCACTGTGATGTTCTGGAACTTGTAGGCCCACGTGTGCGAGACACTGGACAATACCGAGTCGCTATGACCGGAAAGGCCGCTGCTTCCTCGTGCATCCCAAGGCTCGTCGAACATCACGTTCCACATGTACTGCTTGATGCCGTTCGTGCCATCGGTCGCATCAGCGTCCGAGGAATTCGAAGCATCGAAGTGCAGGGTCAGGTCACCGGTTGGGCCAAGGTGAAGCAAGTAGACATCCCACTCCTTTCCTGAGGAGTTGTAGGTGCCGTAGTACTCGATTTGGTCACGGTAATCCAATCTGTCAACAATAGATGAAGACGGGACCGGGTTGTACTCATCAGCCCGAGTGTCATTGGTCACTAAATTGATTCGCGCGACACGGGTGTGGCCGTCATCGTCGTGAAGGAATAGCGTAACAACCCATGCCGCGTCCTGCTTGCATCCAGTGGATGACTGCGCATCAAGTACGCAGAAGGTCGAACTGTGGGTGTCATCCTCACGGTGGTCGTAGGAACCGTCCGAGAGGGGGTTGCCGTCCCAATTGGTTGCCGTTGTTCCAGATGCCGGACGTAGTTCCCAGTCAGCATCCAATGCATCGAGTGCGTCGGTTGAGAAAGAGAACTCAAGGTTGGCGTTTGACTTCATGTACATCGTGCTGTATTTATTGGTCAAGGTGTCCCACGGACGTGCTTGACCGTTGATTAGCAACTCAAAGCCATAGGTTGCCGGCCCGAAGTCGTCGGGGTACGGTGTTACCTGATGGCTGAGCATGTTCTTCAGCAGAGGTTTGTCGCTCTCCGAGACGAACTCAGCATCGATGGTTGAGATTATCATGCCACCGCTGCCAATAGCGCAAGTAGACAGAAGAGTCTGGCTTGGGTCATTCTCATCCTGAATGATACTGTTGAAAGTGCCGTACGGTGCGGTTAGCCAGCCATTTGTGCCAGCGCCACACATCGACGGCAACTGAGTATTCTCAGCCTGAGTGTTCGACATCGAAGCTGCTGCAACGTGATTGCCACCATTGAACGATATGAACATGGCCGGGTTGATTCCATCCAATAGTGGGTGATACCAATCAATGACCTGTGTGTTATCGTGAGTGATGTAGTTGCCAGTATTATCGCGATTGATGATTTTCAAATCATACGGTAGGAAATCACAACTCTGTTGGTCGCAATCATAAGTTCCAGGCGAATACGATGGAGAGAGGTGCATCTGTAGAGTTGCCCCCGCTTGCATTCTTGCTAGAATGACGCCCATTGCACTGGTTCCATCCCCTCGCTGTGTGTCTAGGGCACTGTAGTAGCCACCTAGGTCTGCACTGGTCTCGGTTTGCCACGGCAGCAGAATCTTGTCATAATGACCCATCCATCCACTGGTGACGTAAGTCTCCCAATCTTCGACATTGAACTGGGTGTAGGTCATGCCGAGGTCTGAAAGGTCGCTGCGGACGTTATCCAAACGGTTCTGTTCGTTGTGGTCAGTGAGAATCGCAACGTCAACCATGTCCTTGAATGTAATATGGTAATACCAATTATTGCCAGTTGAACTACCGTCGGTCAGACGCGCATAGAAGGTCAGGTTGTACATGTGTCCATCCTGCCAGCCATTGTAAGGCGCGGTCCAAGTTGCTGTAGCCTCATCATCTCTGTCAAGGTTAAACTCACCTTCATCCGAGAGGTATGTATCAACAACACTACCCGTAGTCATATCGACTACCTTCAGGAAAATATTGTAATCGCCTGCGAGTACACCATTCTGCATTTCAACTGAGAAAGAGTGTGACTCAACGCTGTCAATCGGATAGGCACAGGCAATCTGTGCCTCAACACAGTCGAGGACTATGTCGTTACCGAATAGGGTGACATCGACGCTCTCGACGCTGAAAATCAGCCGTGTGACGTTATTTGCCACACCGACTTCCTTCGCTCCATACCAAGCAGTTCCCACTGTTTGGTTGTCAAAGTGAGACATTGCATCAATTCGATAGATGCCGTGGTCGAAGCTGTGGCTACCGACGCTCACCTCGAGTTCCTCTTGCGAATCAAGGCCACTTACCGGTATGCTGTAACTAGTCAACTCAGTGAACACATACTCTTGCACAGTCACGTTATCGATGGCAAAGCCAGCAAGGCCAGCATTACCACTAACACCATCATCGTTCGATTGGAAAGCGAACTTGATGTTGACCAAACTGTCTCGTAGAGAGGTGCAGTTGTAGTCCCAGTCTGCGCTGTTTGATGAAGTCGTATTCAGTATGAATATGTGAGTCAAATCCAGTGTGACTCCCTTGGCTAGACCCTCTGAATCGAAGAATACGTTGTAACCGAAGTCGCCCATGTATTCTGTCTCATCATAACGGTCGTCGTCATCAATGTCCTCACAGGTTTGGTTGTACTGGATACCATTCTCGTTGTAATCATTCCAGTTACCGATGATGCGGCCGGTGAAGACCTTGCTTCCCTTACGCCATTCAACTTCCATACCCGCATAATCAAGGATACCGACGATGTCGCCCTCGGAGTCTGTCAGATAGTCTGTCTCGGCGTAGTAATCGAATGAGAGGTAGACGAAGTCAGCGGTATTACCGACTAGGTCAATGGACTGCAAATCCATCGACTCGTTCCAATCATCACCATAGCCATCATCAGGGTGTCCGAACCAATAGGCACTGCTGCCAAAGACTGGACGTTGCCCCGGCACGATTGCATTGCTCACCGACGGGTCGGTATCATCAACCACGATACCAAAGTTGTCCCCATCGTCACCGAAGGAATAACCTGCAGCACCGCCCTCGAAGTCTTCTGACATCAGGTTGTTCGGAATTGCATTGAAGATTGTAGCCTCGACATCGAAGTCAGTAACTGTATTACCGCGGTTCTTCACCAACACATCAATCGGATAATCTCCGGCTGGATACAACTGATTCTTGACAAAAGACGTAATCTCTTCGACCGCTGGGTCAAAGAGATTCTTGACTGTGGTCTTCCATACGATGTCATCATTGGTGTCATCACCATTGACGAAGCCATTGGTGCTCACCAATTCAGCATCAATGAGGTAGGTGGTTCCATTGACGAAGTTCGCCGACAGGCTCACTACCTCCTCTTCACCGGGTCCAAGGTTGGTCAAGGTCAGTTGCTGCTGAACATTCTGAACGTTGGCACCGAACTGTGTGACGGTCTTGTTAATCGAGAGATTATCAAACGCGTATCCGTCCAACTCGTTGTTGTGAGTCTTGTTATCATTGCCAACACTGCCCGCAATACCTGAGCGGAAGCGGAAGCGGATATCGACAGTCTCGCCAGCCCATGGGGTCAGGTCAATGCCGTTTTCCCCACCAAGGTCAAGCCAAGTGTACAGCGTGCCACGGTAGTAACGACCGTTGTTCACAGTGTACTCGGGCGGATATCCATTGGCGATGTGGACATATCGGTCCAAATCGTAGCCACCGTAGTAATCTAGGGTAGTCCATCCGGAATCCTTGCTGAACACTTCAATCGTACAGGAATCGTCGTAGATGATGCGATTGGCAATACCAGTGGATGACCAGTAAATGACGTTGTTATTGACCGCACAATAGAGGTCGAGGTCCAGTGAAGCAGAATCTGCACCTGTTAGGTCGACGTCTTCGATAATCAGGCCTTCGTCCTGATAAGAGAGATAACCGGTCTCCATATCACCGTCGCCACCTTCTGAACTATCGTTCAGGTAGGTGCCACCGACCCACATAAAGTCGGTCGGATTGGTGTCGGCCTCGAAGGGCTCGCCGTTACCGGAGTTGTTGTTGCCTTGCTCGACGTGCCATGTAGTGTCGGTCCACTCATTGCTGTAAGATACACCGATCATATTGCAGCCAGTGCAAGAACCGGTCGACGGTGTGTCGAAATCGTTGCCGTACACTACTGTGTCAGTACCGCCAGTGACTTCACTCACGCTGACATCGACGTCAACGCTGCCGCTGATTGGCTGAAGTCCTGTATTACGCACAGTGACGTTAACCAAGCGGGTACCCTCACCAATCTTGGTCTCACGTTCCTCTGGGTCCCATGATGCGGGAGATACCGTCATACCGGCTATTCCGACATCCTCGTTGTCAAGTTCAACAATCGCGATGGAGTCTATCTGGCCAGCCCAGCCCTTGGAGTCAATCCACAGGGCTCCGTTTGAATAGCCGTATGCGTAGTCACGCTGACCTACCGCTAGGTCAAGAGCGCTACCTGCGCCGCCGGTGAACTGGTCAGCGATGACCATGGTCGGGCGGCGACCCACGTTGAATACCTGGGGGCTAAAGAAACCGCCAGCACCATCGGCAAGAACGATATTCACCGTATTGATGTCCTGCAAATTTTCAGTGGTCAACTGGATATCTTGTCCGGCTCCAGCACTGTTCACTTCGGTTACAGTCAACTGGGTTGGAATCAGGAAGTCCATGTCACCATCTTGGTTAATGTCCTCAATAGCCACATCGGCTGCGACATAAGCTCCGAAGTTGACCAAATTACCGGTATTCCAATTGTTGGTCAGACCGGTACGAGTAGCGTAGGTGATGTTCTGGTCCCAGCCATCAGTCATCCCAACCATATCGATGATTTCATCACCGTCAGTATCTGCGATATCGAATTTGCCATCGTTGTCAGAGTCCAAAGCGAACTTGTGAGTATTTCCTGCGGTTGGCGACCCAGCAGTCGGGTTCGCGTAGGTGTTGGTTGTGCAATCGTATTCGAGAACAGTGACGTTGTCCCAATTGCCTGCAACGAAACCTGATTGTGGGCCGTTATATGGTGGCGCAGTCATCATCCAGAGGTCAGTATCTACACAATCTCCGGGTGGGAAAGACCCGACGGACTCACCCCAATTTCCTAGGTTCATGTCGTAGTAGTAAGCATGGGTGAGGGGAATGTTGGTGCTGGTCTGTGAAGCAGCGTTGGTCGGGTCAGGTCCGCGGAGTACGGAAATCTCCATGTTTGTTATTGACTCATCGAGGAGCACCAACACAACGTCGTCGTTACCGTCAGTATTGAGGTCTGTGACCTCCATTCCAATGATGTAAGGTGAAGTGGTAATCGGATTGGACTGAGTCCATTCGTTAGCATCCGAGTCGCAATCTCCCCAAATAACGGTCAAATTACCCATCACGATGTTTCCATTGACAACACGGACATTCGCCTGGAAGTAGACGATATCATTCGCCCCATCTCCATTGATATCTCCGATAGCAACGTCTGATGCGTCAGCCAACTCGAACCAAAATGCTCGACGTGACTGGTTGTTAGAAACCCAAACGTCATCTCGATCAGAGAAGTCTCCGTCATCATTGTACAACACTGAGATGAACATGTTCATTTCTGAGCCTGCGACGATATCAGCATCGCCGTCACAATCCAAATCTCCTGAGGCGAGCGTCGTAGGGTTTCGTTGCACGTTATATGTTTCAACGTGACTTGCGCTCACTGCAGGTACCATCGATAGAAGGATGGACCCCAACATGAGTGCTACCAGCGATAGGCTAAGGCGGCGCGCCTTGTTCGTTTCTTTATGGTTCAACATTTCGACCACATAGCCGCCGAGTGAGGCAACGTTATCAACACTTGCGCACGCATGCGCAGGACTTGTGCCCTAGAAATGGCTCGCAGTGCGACGTTTTCAGAATAGTATTAACGACTGCGCCGGTATGAAGGAAAAAAGCGGTTGAAATGGAAAATAAATCGAATATTGATGTGCTGATTTCTCAATCAGCTTCAAGCCAAGCAGGGGTCGGTCCATACCCCACCTTGTCTGCACCATGCACCTTGACCAACTTGCCCATTCGCCACATGCCATCTAGCCAAGCATCGAGTCCATCGCCATGCCTATCCAACAAATCACCGGCGACCTCATCAATGATTTCTACAGGTAAAGCGGTGACTCCGAATTTTCGTACTGCAGCGTGCATAAGTGATTGAAGCCAAGCCTCAGCCATTGGGTCAGAAGATACTACGGATGTGAGGGGGTCTGGGTCCTCCATATCTCCAATCAATTCATCCAATTCGGCTACGCTAGGTGAGTGTGGCTTTTCGATACCTAACTTTTCCATTTCCTCTTCTAATGACATCGAGCCGATAGTTCTCCTCACCTCTGGTACGCGGCTTGGGTCCGGTGGTGGGCCGGGAAGGGATACTGTGTCTTCGTCGTCGACAATATCTCCTTCATCAACGATGTCGCCCTCGTCAACGTCATCTTCGTTAACCACATCTATTGCTGGGGCTGAACTGCTGCCGGTGACTGCCAGCGGTTGCATCCATCCGACATCAGAAAGACCGAGGTCATCTCGAACCGACTGAACCCAACTCGCTTCACCTTGAACGAGGACATCAACCTCGTCCTCAGGTCGTCGGAACCTGAACCTGACAGGTCCTTTCAGTACTACCATCACCTATTCCCGCCTGTTAGCGGTCTTTCAACCATCGCATCGCAACATGAGCAACGGATAGAATATCGCGACATTCCAAAAAGCGACTATTCCTTGGCCAGATTTCTCAAAACCGTCTGCAGAATGCCACCGTTGCGGTAATATTCAACCTCAACAGGAGTGTCGAGTCGAACAGTCGCCTCGAACTCAATGACGCTACCATCTTCTCTGGTGGCGACAACAGGAATTAGTGAGAAAGGAGCGAGGTCTGCGCTCGCTGGAATATCGAACCACTCTGTTCCATCAAGACCCAGCGAATCTGCATTCTCTCCCTCAGGGAAGGTGAGAGGAAGAACACCCATGCCAACGAGGTTGGAGCGGTGGATTCGCTCGTATGAGGTAGCAATTACCGCTTTGACACCTAGGAGGAGAGTGCCTTTCGCTGCCCAGTCTCTGCTGCTGCCGGCTCCATACTGACCTCCCGTGAGCACAATCAGTGGTGTGTCTTCCGATTGGTAACGCATGCTAGTTTCGTATACTGACGACACCTCACCGCTCGGGAAATGAGTACTGTATCCTCCTTCGGTTCCCGGGGCGACTTGATTGCGGATGCGAACATTTGCGAAGGTCCCGCGCATCATCACCTCGTGGTTTCCTCGGCGACTGCCGAATGAGTTGAAGTCGCGTGGTTCCACTCCATGTGAAATCAGGTATTGACCGGCTGGTCCGGTATGGGGGAATGCTCCGGCCGGACTGATGTGGTCGGTAGTGACAGAATCGCCTAACTTGAGCAGCACCCGCGCTCCCTTGATGGAAGATATCGGCGCGGGCTCTAGCTCGATCCCCTCAATGAAGGAAGGAAGGCGCACGTAGGTGGACTCATCTGCCCACGGATACAGGTCGCTGGCTTCGCTTGCAATCGAATCCCAGCGCGGCTCACTCATCACATCAGAGTAGCGCGCCCTGAACATCTCAGGAGTGATGGCTGCTGCCATCGTTTCACGAATTTCTACATCTGTCGGCCAGATATCAGCCAGCATCACCGGCTCTCCATCCGGAGTATGACCGAGTGGTTCTTTCTCGAGGTCGATGTCAAGGGTTCCCGCAAGGGCATATGCAACAACCAACGGCGGGCTAGCAAGATAGGAAGCCTGCACCTTCTGATGGATTCTACCCTCAAAATTCCGATTTCCAGACAACACAGAGCCAACTATCAGCCCGCCCTCATCTATCGCTGCCTCGATATCGGGGTCCAAAGGCCCGGAATTGCCTATGCAGGTCGTGCAACCGTAGCCAACGTTGTGGAAGCCCAATTCATTCAGCGGCTCAGTTAATCCGGCAACATCGTAGTATTCTGTTACAACTCGGCTTCCGGGGGCAAGGCTTGGTTTGACCCAAGGCTTGATTGTAAGACCCTTAGCAACAGCGTTTCGGGCAAGAATCCCGGCTCCGAGCATCACACTGGGATTACTTGTGTTCGTGCAAGAGGTGATGGCGGCAATTACCACGTCGCCGTGCTTGAGGCAATATGTGTCCCCACCATTTGCTGCTTTGACCTGCACTTTCCTCTCGGTCTCATTTGGCCCAATGCCATGACCTGAATGTCCGAATGGCGCGGATAGTGAATGATGCCAATGCGCCTTCATCTCGGATAATTCGGTTCGGTCCTGCGGTCGTTTTGGACCTGCCATAGCAGGAGTGACCGACGACAGATTAAGACTGAGATTAGAAGTGAATTCAGGAGTCGGTGAATCTGCGGTCATAAACATCCCTTGCGCATCAAGATAACACTTGACATTCTCCACATGCGCAGTATCACGCCCGGAAAGAATGAGATATTCCAACGTGGTTTCATCAACTGGGAAAAACCCGCAGGTCGCGCCGTATTCAGGAGCCATGTTGGCAATTGAAGCACGGTCAGGCAAAGTTAGCGAGGCAAGGCCAGCGCCGTGGAATTCAACGAACTTGCCGACGCAATCGTGTGCGCGTAGCATCTCTACGATGCGGAGCGTCATATCGGTAGCAGTAACTCCCGGCTTCAGTGAACCTGTCAACTCGAAGCCGACTACTTCTGGCAGAAGCATGTAGATTGGTTGGCCGAGCATCACAGCCTCAGCCTCAATGCCGCCGACTCCCCAACCTAGCACCCCTAGACCATTGATCATCGTGGTATGCGAGTCGGTTCCTACGAGGGTGTCAGGCACCCACAGTCCACTCCCAACATCTTCGCGAGCGACGCTGGCAATCCATTCAAGATTGACTTGGTGAACAATTCCTCGGCCGGGCGGAACTGCCCGGAAATTATCGAGGCTCTGTTGACCCCACTTGAGAAATTGGTAACGCTCTATATTTCGCTGATATTCAATCTCAAGATTGCGCTGGCGAGCGTTAGGGAACAACCCAGAGACATCGACCTGCACGCTGTGGTCAATTACCAGGTCAACCGGCACCTGTGGATTGACCTTCTTCGCATCGCCGCCTAGTGCTACCATTGCATCGCGCAATGCGGCGATATCAACCACAGCGGGAACACCGGTGAAATCCTGCAATATCACTCTACTAGGCATGAAGGGGATCTCGGCGGGGGATTGAGTTGGAGACCAAGCAGCGATACGCTTCACATCATCCTCGGTAACAAGAAATCCATCGCAGTTTCGCAAAGCTGCCTCGAGCAGAACCCGGATGGTGCATGGCAACTTCGCTAGGTCGCACAAACCCGCTTCCTCAAGCGCGATGAGTGAGGCAAACCTGGCCTTCTCGCCACTCACAGAGTCAAATTCACGGAATGCTCCGAATGGGTCCTTACCACTCATTCGCTTACCCCCGGTGATACGGGCGACCGGTGGGGTGTCTTTCAACGTGACCGTCGCAGACTCCTTGCATCCTCAAGCATGAGGCTGAATCAAGCCAAATCAATGTACATGCGCACTGTGTCGCCATCGACTTCCATCGAGACGATGGTCGGCACGCTTTCACTAGGGTAATCTTGGCCGTCTTTTGGCAGCATACTGAGGTGGTCAATCACATCAATGCCCGTGACATCATTACCCTGCCACTGCCCGCTAACTGCGAATCCAAAGATGGTGTGCTGTCCATCCAAATGAGTTGGATTACTATCCTTATCGACAAAGAAGAACTGACTACCACCGGTGTGTGGGGCGCTGGTTTTCGCCATTGATAGCATGCCGGGTGAATGGGATAGACCGCTATGTGCCTCATCTGGAATTGTGTATTGGGTGAAGTCACAGGCGTCGGGGGAGGATTTCACTTCGCCACCGCAGTAACCGTACCACTTTGCCGCATATCCTCCACTTCCACGCAGCCCCTGTATGTCACCACCCTGAACCATGAATTCGTCAATGATTCGGTGGAATTCTATGCCATCGTAATTACCTTCTTCCGCGTGTAACTTGAATGATTCAACATGACGAGCCGCAGCTTCTGGATACAACTCGATTTCAATCATAGCATCATATTCAGCAGGCTCAGCCAACATACTTGGTAAATATTTCAGTGAAACCAGTACAATCAGCAAAGCCAAGACTATCGCAATCAGGCCAGTGAAAGTCGGGCTTCCATCTGACCACAGTGAGAACCCTGCATTGGAGCGAATACCCTTGTTGTCCATCTCGCTGCGTAGAGAATTAAGAGCGCGGCGTGTCTCTTTGTCGGTTGGTGAGAGTTTCAAGCCTGATTCGTAGTGCTTGATTGCCTCCTTCCACAGCCGTTTGGCTCCCGAACCCGCTTCTCTAGCGAGATGGGCCTTTGCATCACCTGCAAGACGCCAGGTCTGTGTGACATTAGCTCCGGTATCCTTCCATACATCTCTGAGTACCTGCAATGCTTTTTCTGCCTCACCTTTCTCGATGAGAGATTCTGCATTCGCCCATGCCTGCTTGACTGCATCGGATGCCATGCCGCCGCCGAGTCGGGTCGCCTTCAAAACCGCAACGGATGGCGGTGTCCCCAACAATCGCTTGCTGAAAGGTGATGATTAAGGGACGTAATCGCGGCACTGAAAGGCTGCATATAGTGCTCATTCTGCACCGTCGCTAAAGGCAATGCCTATTATCGGACCGATTCGGCCACAACATACGCGCAGGGGTGACTAGTCACCCCAAGACGAGGAGACAACGGACCTGATGGACCGGGTAGTCAACGATTTCACACTGAACATCGCAACAGCGAATGGAACCGGTTCGCAATCGGCGAACCTGATTCTGCTGCATACCTTGTTTGAGATGGGAATCCCGGTCAGTGGCAAGAACCTGTTTCCAAGCAATATCTCAGGTTTGCCGACATGGTATATCCTACGAGTCAGTGATGCTGGCTATCAGGCTCCCGGAGACAGGACCCACATTCAAATTTTGATGAATAAGGCGACCTGGGTGGATGACATAGAAGCTCTAGAGGCGGGAACGGTCATCATCTACAATACAGATGTCAAACTGCCTGTCGAGCGTGATGATTGCATCTGCATCGGCGTTCCGATGACCAAGATGGCACGAACTCTCAATCCGAAGTTGGCACGAATGATTGCCAACGTGATGTATGTCGGCGTACTTGCAGAATTGCTCGGACTGGACCAAGAGATGTTTGAGGTCGCCATCAACAAGCAATTCAAGGGCAAAGCGAAGGCGATTGAGTTGAACGGAGAAGCGGCGAGGATGAGCCGTGAATGGGTCGCAGAAAATGTCACTGAGGACATACCTTACTACATCGAGGCGAGAAAAAGAGATGGCAGCGGATTCCTAGTTGAAGGAAATGAAGCGGTTGCACTAGGTGCTCATTTCGGCGGTGCAGGACTACTGTCATGGTATCCTATCACACCTTCTTCCTCGTTGGCTGAGGCTTTCATCGATTACATTCCCGAATTGCGCTGTGATGAAGATGGGAATTCAACCTGCGCGGTGATTCAGGCCGAGGACGAACTTGCTGCTGCAGGTATGGTCGTCGGTGCTGGCTGGTCTGGCATCAGAGCAATGACAACGACCAGCGGCCCCGGCATTTCGCTGATGTCCGAGTTCATTGGACTAGCATATTTCTCGGAAGTCCCAGCAGTTATCTGGGATGTTAATCGAGTCGGACCAAGCACCGGTTTGCCAACTCGCACCCAACAGGGTGACCTCACCATGCTCTACGACGCTGGTCACGGAGACACCGGACACATCGTCATCATCCCCGGCACGCCTGAGGAATGCTTCGAATTCGGTTGGCGTGCTTTTGACCTCGCAGAACGCTACCAGACTGTGGTGTTCGGATTCAGCGACCTCGACCTTGGTATGAACCACTGGCAGTGCAAGGGCTTTGAGTATCCCGATGGACCGATGGACAGAGGGAAGGTCGTCCGCAGTCAGGCTGAGATGGACGGGTTTGAGAACTTCGGCCGGTATCGCGACGTTGACGGAGATGGGATTCCCTACCGCACCCTGCCTGGAAGTGGACTGGCACCGATTCTCTACCGAGGGACAGGACACGATGACGACGGTATCTATTCGGAAAAGCCAGAAGTCTACCACGCCCTGATGCAGCGATTGAAGCGTAAAATCAACAATTCGCGCACCAAACTGCCTCAACCTATCATGCGCGAGGAACCTGAAAAGCAGGTCGGCATCATCTATTATGGCTCAATGGAGAATTCAATCCAAGAAATTGACGACATTCTTGAGGAGACCGGGCTCAAGGTCTCACAATGCAGAGTGCGCGCCCTGCCACTCTCGCCTGAGGTCGAGCGATTCGTCGAGGAGCATGAAATGGTCATCGTATTGGAAATAAACCGCGATGGACAGATGTACGGAATCATGCGACGAGAATTACCAATTCATCTTGTGCCGAAGGTGCACAGTGTCGCGTTTTCTGACGGCATTCCCCCGCGCGCTCAACTGTACGCGGACATGGTGATGGAGAAGTTGAATGGGGTGAATAAGTGAGCATCAAACTGAACGTCATCGAACTACCGAAGTCCGACTATCAAGGCGGAGCCTCCTCACTGTGTCCCGGTTGCGGTCACGACCAAATCTCCTCGGTAATCATCGATGCCGCGTGGGAAAACGGCTTGGAACCTGAGCGGATCGCCAAGATGAGCGGCATCGGCTGCTCCTCAAAGACTCCCGCTTACTTCCTCGGTAGAAGTCACGGATTCAACACACTGCACGGCAGAATGCCTGCGGTGACAACCGGGGCTGCGATGGCAAACAAGGACCTTACTTTCCTAGCAGTATCTGGTGATGGAGACTCAGCAAGTATCGGCATCGGCCAATTCGTCCACGCGATTCGAAGGAATGTGGACATGGTTTACATCATTGAAAACAACGGAGTATATGGCTTGACCAAGGGTCAATACAGTGCAACTGCGGTCAAGGGCTCTAAGAAAAAAAAGGGAGTAACCAATGAAATTCAACCAATTGATTTGTGCAAACTCGCGGTCACTCTCGGATGTTCGTTTGTCGCCCGTTCATTTTCGGGTAGCAAGAAGCAATTGAGTTCGCTGATGAAGGCGGCGATGTCGCATCGTGGATTCGCACTGCTTGACATCATCAGCCCCTGTGTTACCTTCAACAACAACGCTGAGTCGTTCCGCTCATACACCTTCGTCAAGGATAACGAGCAGGAGTTGCATGCTTACGATTACATCCCGGAACGTGTCCCAATCACCGAGGCTGAGATTCCAGAAGGTGAGTATAGTGACATCGAGTTGTTTGATGGCAGCACGTTACGACTTGAGACCATTGGTTCTGACCACGACCCGACCGATACTGTTGCTGCGATGGCTGCGATGCACAATGCTGAGGTTGCCAACAAACACGTCACCGGCTTGCTATACTACGACCCAACCAAGCCGACTGCGGTCGATGACCAGCAATTGGTCAACACTCCTCTAGCCGACCTTCCCGACGATGCTATGCGTCCGAGCCAAGAAAGCCTCGATGAGATTAATGCGTTGTTCCGCGGTTGAGTCATTAGGCCTCACTTAGATGTGATTCGCTATCAATTTCTACAGTGAGGTTGCTATTCAAACGCCGACGCTCGACGATGATTCCTGCTGCTGCGAGTGAGAAAATCAGCATAGGTAACGACCAGCCGGGTAAACCGCCACCACCATCACCAATCTGAACACCAACTTCGATTGTTAGAGAATCTAAGGAAATCGATGGGTGTGAGTCAGTTAAGTCAACTCCATAATCTGCATTCAACACGAATTTATCACCTACCCTCGCTTCAATAGGTATCTCTACCTCAATAGTAAATTCGTTCTCTTGGCGGACAGTTATCGTATCCCCTGACAAGACAGCATGGGTTTTGTCAGTGCCGACTGTCATCACTTCTCCAAAATCAAGTTCCAACATGTATTGCCATACAAGGAAGTTACGTGCATCTACTGTGATGAAAACTGAGTCTCCCGGTTCAATGGCCTGTTCAGTGGATTGCAACTCCCAATCGAGTAACGTGTGATCGTCGACAATCAATTGGTTGAGATGCCAATGTGCTGGAAGTTCAGGAGGATGTTCAAGGGGGCCATATTCGTGTTGCCCTGTTGCTAAATTCAACACGTAAAGGCGATTGCCGTTTTGGGTCAACTTGACGATTGCCTCGTTATCTTTAGCATCTGCATCAAGAACCACTCTCAGCGTGTAGTTGTCATTCAACTGGTCAACGAAAGTACCACCACTGTCGTCCGCTGACATTACTCCGGAACCGAGTTCAACACCAATCATAGACGGGCGACCCGGTCCTAGGGGATTGCCAAGGCTATCTTGAGGTGCTAATGTAATATCGAATAATTGGTCTCCTGACGCATCGGTGCCAACATCGGATATCTGTATAGAGGCTGCAGATGCAGCGATTCCAGGGGATACGTAGAGGGTGCTTCGCATCTCGCGATGGAGAGTACGTTGTTGATATGTGAAGTCGACCTCAAAGTACAGTTCGTAGTGTCCCTCATATTCAGCTACGGTCGGTAATTCTACAGAAAAATAGTGGTTGTTCGCAAATAGGTCTCCGTTAGTGCCATCATCGTAGAGTTGGTAGGTCGAGGTGGACGTGCTAATCATGCCACCTGTTCCATTCCATATCGCCTCAAGACTCGCCTGTACTGGTCCGATCGACTCGCTACGTTCTCTGCTCGAATTGATTAGACCATACTGGGATAGCAAGGCACCTATGCTCTCATCGGGAGCAGTGATTGTCACGCGTGCATCAATCGAATCAAAACCTTCGATTGGACGAGAAGGTGTGGGAATTCGTAACTTCACACGTAACGTATCGCCGGTATGTGTGTGTACCTTGGCCGGCTCAAATTCAAGAATCGGGCCACCACTCGCCAATACGTCGAGGAAATATCGTTGGTCAGCGCCTTGCTCTGTTCTTACAACAGAAGCCGTCCATTCACCCGATTCCTCGCCATCAAGTGGGAGGGAGAGGCGAATGATACGCCAAGTTGGGCCGGAAGATGCCTCGATGTCTCGTCCAGAGAGGTCCAATGAGGTTCCTGATGGTGTATGGATTGAGATGTCAAGCGAGGGATCACCTTCCTCCCATGCCAACACGAAAGTGAGGCTATCAGACAAAAGGTCCGACACGGCGATGGGCGATGACACATTCGTTGCCGCTGGTAAAACCTCGATTGGATCTTCTACCTCTTGGAAATTGAATATCGATGAGAAACAACGTAGGAAAAACTGCTTCAAATCCAACTCACCCACGCCGTGGACATAGATACCTCCTTGACGTTCAGTGAGGTTTCGTAGCATCAGCCCATCTATTCCGGCTTCACCTCCATATCCGACAGCACAGACTTGAGTGTCACCCAACGCGTCTGTGACCAAATCATTCAGCCCGTTGCCATCGACGTCCTCGTAGTCATTGCATATTCCACTGGGGTCTTGTACGCGTGGGCACTCATTCTCCTTACCATCAGTCAATAATAGTACCACCTTGCGATCGTTGGGTCCTTGATCCAAAACATTCTGTGCGGCGATTAGAGCCTCGCCGATGCCGGTAGTTCCTGCCGGAGAAGCCTGACTGAGCGAATTCTGCACCGCGGTCTTACTGTTTTCGTCTGCCACTGCCAGCGGCAATTCAGCCGCGGCACTCGGATGTGTAGAGAATGTGAGAACGCCAACCGTATGGCTCGCATCGTTCTCGATTAAGTCACTGAAAAATGCCGCCCCAGACTTAGCGGCATCCATCTTACTCGGTGATGCATCATCCCATGGATCTGATTGCTGGTTCATACTTCCGGAGCGGTCAAGGAGCACGACAACGTCTGCAGGTTGACTGGCGAGCCATTGATGGTGTACCTCATCAAGTGCCTTGTGTGCTCGCCAAAACATCGCATCTCTAGGAGATGCTGATGTGTACAACATATCCTCGCAGCCATTACCGTCGTTATCGATAGAATACCCGATTTCTACATGGAAATCCTTGTGGAAGGTGCCGTCGAGGGCGGACCCGAGATCATCTGCTGATGCGAACGATTGCAGTTGGGTTCCCCTGTATGTCTCATCCAACATAACACAGTCAGCACATGCAGTGAAGGTTGACTCATCAACACCGTCACCTGAACGGCCAGTTCCGTAGATACACTCACCCATCGAACCTCCTGCTCTTGCAGGAGGAACACCCGGATTAGATGGTGGACATTCACCGTCGATTAACTGACCATCGCAGCCAGGAATCCCCCATGGCATCGGATTATAGTCGAGTGAATTCACATCAGTGATGTCGTTCGGGTCCCATATCTCAATGTCATCCAAGCCGAGTGCATTATTTCGAAAAAGGTCGAAGGCGTAGATTTCCTGTTTGTGGTATACGAGGAACTGCTCACCAAATCCAACTTCACCAACGCCAGGACCCGAACCTCCCCCCTTTGCGCCAATATGACCATTCGTGCAGTGCCAATTCATGTGCTCGTCGATTATCCTCTGCAACTCAATCTTCTCAGGGTAATCGGCAGCATCCTCTGTGTTAGGGTCGTTATCCTTTGTAACCGGTGCACTATCGCATTCCCATTCATGAGGATTTATCGCCATTTCATTATCAGCGTATATCCAGCACCACTCTGCCACAACTGGCATTATCGGAGCAGCGACAAGCAAAACCAGCACGAGAATGGCTACGCGGCTGGTTGGGCGGATTGACAACTGAATATCCAGTGCTTCTCGGGTCGATTCGTTGTTTCCTTCTCGTACCATGGCCTTCATCAGTGTGTTAAGGAGAATGGTGGTGTAAAGAGTATGCGATTGGTGAAGTGTTGAGATTGCCATGGATTTGACCTGTTTTGGTCCATTGAGGAGTAGTTAACATAGAACTAATGCCGCAGTCCAAGTATTGACAGTGCAGAGCCCTCTCGTGATATCGTGTCCCGCCACTCTCCACGCGTAGTTTCACTGCTGCTCATCCTGTTGATGATGCTCTCATCAGCACCAGTAGCCAGTGGACAGAGCCTCGGAGAGACTCTGCAACAATGTCCGGGTACGGTTACCGGTAATACTGCACCAGAGCAAGTGCATTTGCAGATGGGAAGTGACCACAGTGAGATGATGGCAATGTGGGCTACTGAACAGAGGCGTGGGTCAGCATTTGTCCAATGGGGCGTCACCGATACTGCAGAAAATGAAAACGAGGGCGAATCATACTGCTACAATCACGGCATGGCATTCCACATGGCGATTATGCAAGGACTTGAGGCGGCGACTGAATACAAGTATCGAGTCGGCGATGGCAATATGTGGTCTGAAGATTTTACCTTCACCACCATCAACCCTGATGCAGAACATTTCGAGTGGATTGCGATTGCAGACCACGGTGATTCTGATGAAGCGCTGGCGGTATCTGATGCCATCATCGCTGATGGTAACGCGCAGATGGTGACAATCTCAGGAGATATCTCGTATGCTGATGGAGAACAGAGCGTCTGGGATGAATGGTTCAACGTGCAGGCGCCAAGCATGCAGAGTGTGCCTTGGGTAACTGCGGTTGGAAATCACGAAGATGAGGAAGGCTACGGGTTCGCTGCTTACGAACACAGATTCGATGCTAATGGCGTCGCTGAGGGCGAGCCATTCTGGTACAGCAGAAATCTACCCGGAATATCGCTAATTGTGATGTCAACAGAACACGATTACTCGATGAGTAGTGCTCAGTTCTCAGCTTTAGACGCAAACCTTGCCGAAGCGAATAGTGCAGATGCAAGAGCCCAGAGGCCATTCATAGTGGTGATTGGACACAAACCAATGTATTCCTCAAACGCTTACCACGGCTCTGAAATCGAACTGCGAGACGCACTTGAGGAACTCTATGTCGAGCATGGCGTCGACCTTGTCATAGCTGGTCACGACCACTTCTACGAACGCACATGGCCGGTTACCAATGAGACCGCCATGGACCGAGGTGTTGATGATGGCACTCGATTCGGGCGAGGAGCCGCTCCAATCCACATCGTTGCCGGTGTGGCTGGACGCGCGGCCTACGAAGAATTGGTAGAGCCACAACCGGACTGGTCTGCACATCGTGAGAACAACACCTACGGATGGATGCGATTGGTCTACGATGGTGATTCTCGTGAACTTGATTTCACCTACCACCGCATTGATGGTACGATTGGAGACCATTTCATCATCTCAGAAAAACCGGTGGACACTGGTGATGATGGTGGTGGATTCCTCGGCATTCCCGGCTTCGGAACATTGCTGTCAATCCTAGCCATGTTTGGGGCTGCCGTTCGTCGGTTGCGTTGAAATAGCGGCGTGGGTACGCCGACCTGCTTAGGCCCTTGGTGTAGCGGTCCATCATGTGGGGTTCTGGATCCCACGACCCTGGTTCGAATCCGGGAGGGCCTACTTCTCTTATTGTCACGGCGATTCACTTTTGGCCCTGCACAAATAGCACGACTTGTGGTGACTCAATTACCCGACTTCGGCAACATTCGGTTTGCAGGCAAATTGCGCCCTTCGCAGGTGGCCGCAA
>CAZYIX010000013.1:37328-46846 GCA_964647665.1 uncultured Candidatus Poseidoniales archaeon | reverse complement strand
GCTGATTACATGTATAGGGCTTACATCCCGCGAGAATTCGTCGCTGAAAAAATTTCAGAACAAATCATGTGCATGGATTATCCCAATTTCAAAAACCAAGTGTCCGATTCAAAATTGAAAACCGTCTTCCTCAGTATTCATCACTTCATCCAAGAATACTATGCAAGAGGATAATATACCAACATTAGGACGGTTACGTGAGAGTCATGTCGAATGCTAATGAAATTTCAACACAGATATTGTATATGATTTGCGATGTGGAAGATTATGAATTAGTCCAGTCCGAATTAGCCGAATTACGACCTCATCACAACGAAACCGAATGGGAAGAAGTTGGAGATTTAATACGGGAATGGTTGCTGGAACAATTTAACGAGGGTGGGCGATTTCATGGGCCGAATCCAAATTTCTTCGAAATAAACAACGTGCTTGATTTCACAATGCAAATCTACGAATTTGCGGGAGAAAGAGCATTGGTAAAGAAATACACAAACCAATTTGAGTTAGCCAATCGTTATTCGGATCAAGGTGGTTTGAGTCGGAAGTTTGAATTGTATGAATCATTAGTTTCAGAGTCCTATCCTCTAATCAACAAACGTGAAGTTAAGGATAAAATGCACTATTATTTCACGCGTTCACTAAATCGCCTAGCCCAACTAACCACGTATTGGAATGGTGAAGAAGAATCAATTCCACTTTGGACAAGATTAGCGGAGCATGCGAACGGCTCAGATGATGCTGAAAGAATGTCCATTCTACAAGTGATTCAGAGTGAAGCGCCATGGTTTGTTTCTGCTAATGCTGAACTTTTTGAAAGAGGGCCTGCCTCAGAAAAGCAGAGACATTTCATCGAATCATTAGGTGGTGAAGTGACTGATGAGTTAACAAAAGCAGATGCCGGTCAATTGCTCAGAGATTTGATGAAGAAGAATGAAGAAGAATGAATGTAGCAGAAATAATGTCCTAATCCGAACACCATTGATTCGAAATAGAATTTCAAAGGATTTTCAGTCCGTCCTTCTAGACTCTAGCCATTGCTTGAAATAGTCCCCGAGCACAGGGTGGGCTATGCTCGGAATAATGTCAATCATCAGCTCTTTGCAGCAGTTTCGATTCGTTGGACTACATTCTTACGATAATCCTTGATTAGTGTCCAATTCTTCAAGAATGTACTAATTGTCAATCCGAAAACAATGAAATCACTTTCATTAAGGGGGATTGCTCCACTATACGGTTGTCCAATGTCAATAGCGAGGTATATTCTGGCGAATATGATGACTATTGCAACAAGTATCTCGATGATGTCCATGTAATATCTATGGATTGCATATTCGAATATTTTCGTATCTCTTCGCCTTCTGTCAAAACCCAGTGTACGAATTTTCCACTTCGCAAAGGGTGCAGTCAATTTGAACACAGCAGGCATGTCGTCTTTTTCTTTAGCCATGGTAACGGATACACGGTTGTGTTTTCTGCTTATCTCAGCAATAATCACCGGCGTGAATCAGTAGTCGTAGATGTTGTCCCAGTAATCATCGAGAATTGCAAGTGCTTCACCGATTGGTAATACAGAGAGGGTTTCATCTTCGGCTTTGATGAGCAGTCGCATGTCTACCAACTTACCCACTGCATCATCGACCTCAAAGTCGATGTCATAGCCAAAGGTATCCAACAACCATCCCTCAATACGGTCATCGAGTTGCTCTTCGTTGTAGCGTTTGCCGGCCTCCACATGTAGGAAGACGTAGGCGAGTAGAGCTTCCTTCACTTCTTGTTCTTCACTCAAATCGACAATCATATTCAACACTGCAGCGTTGTTGGCCTGACCCTTGAAGTACAAGTCCTTTGACACTTGAGTCTGATATTTCTCACGTGTTTTCTGATATGACATATAGGACTTCAGTACGTACATACCAAGCGCAGACAGGAGGCCACCTATCACCGACAAGGAGGTGTCTCCAGTTCCTACTCCGAAGAGCAGGGGTCCAAATTTCATCGCAAGGGTGACAAATCCACCTATTAGAGGTGCAAAAATCTTGATTTTGTCGAGACTTCTCATCTGTGGTGATGTGTTTGGGAAAATCGTTTCAAGGTCGAGTTTTGGCACGGTTTTGAACAAGCGAAGATGCAATCCCTTTCCCTCATCGCCTTGGTAATGTTTCATTCGCTTGCGTTCCGCAAACCATGACTTGTCATGGAATTCAAGGATTTGGATGACACGATCGAAGGCATGTATTGTCACAGCCTCTTTCTTTAGGCCAAACATCGATGTTCGTTCATCCTCAATCGAAATCTCACCCAATTTGTACAACTTCATGGTCTTGAGTTCATCAAATCGAACAACGAGACTAATGGGAAATACATCTTCTCCTTCAAGCGCTTCTTGCATCTCCTCGTCGTTGATTTCCTCCCAGTTACCATCAATGAGGAACTCGTCAAATGTTGAAAGGAACTGTTCGACCTCATCCGCGTTAGCGTCACCGATTTGATCAGGATCCATTTCTTCGTAGAGTCGCTTGAGATTCTCAAGTCCTTCATGCGATGAGTGATGCCAAATAGCCTCTAGCATCTCGCTCATTTTGGCGAGGCCGTCGCGCATCTCCTCATCAATTCCATCGAGTAAGAATGCGGCGTCCTTGACCCTGGCGCGTGACACGGGGATGTATTGTTGCCTCCCGTCTCCCATGATATTGGATTTATGTTCCTGTTATTACTGATTACTAGGACTCAACCTCAAGGCATTCCCAGTACAGAGTGGCCTATATCCAGACATCATTAGATGCGGTTAATTCACCTTCTGTGTTGCCTGTATTCACCACTCCACGAGGTTCAACGAGCATGATTTTACATTCGGTATCAGCACTCGGTTTGTGCTGAATCCCTTTCGGGACCACATACATATCACCCTCATTCAATTCTACAGTCTGGTTCTCAAACTCAATTTTCATCTTACCTTCGATTACGATGAAGACTTCATCGGTATCCTCATGATTATGCCAAACAAAATCGCCCTTCATCTTGACCAATTTGAACTGATAATCGTTCATCTCAGCGATTATTTTTGGCGCCCAGTGGTCTGAAAATTTGGATAATTTCTCCTTCAAATTGATTTTTTCCATTTGTCCCCCTCCTTTGTCCGATCAGAAGATGCCCATGTCCATCAATGCGTCCTCGGATGCGTGTGTTCGCGGGTCCCAGCGAGGGGACCAGACCAAATTGATGTGAACAGAATCGACGCCTTCGGTGGAAAGCGCCGCTCGGTGGGCAGCTGCCATGATTTCCGGTGCGACTGGGCAGCCGGGGCTGGTCAGAGTCATGTCAACTTCACAATGGGTCTGTCCCTCACGGTCCTCGAAGCGTACATCGTAGACTAAGCCCAACTCGACGATGCTGATTTCCATCTCGGGGTCCTCAACCTCCTGCAATGACTCCAATACCGCATTTTTTTCCTCTGCCATCACTCAACACCTCCATTGTTGTCTATCAATCGAGCCGCCTCGGTTCTGACTCTCTCGAACATATTGAGGAACCCATTAGAGCGACTAGGTGTCAAACTTGCCTTCAGTCCCATCTCCTCGATGAAAGCCGGAGAAAAACCAACAACTTCTGCCGGTGGCAATCCGTTCACTGCTAGGCAAGTGATGGCCATCAGACCCTGCACAATCTGTGCATCGGCGCCACCTCTCATTAGAAATCCACCGGAATCGTCCAACTCGCACTCGATGTGCGCTTCTGACTGACATCCGTGAATTCGATTGGATTCAGTCCATTCTTCTGAATTCAGCACATCGGCCTCACTCGCCCAATCGAATAGCATTTCGTAGCGCTCCATCGGGTCGAAAACATCGGCAAATTCGTCTATCGCCTGTTGTAGGTTATCTGGCCAATTTCCCGAACCCCAAGCCATGTTTTCACCTCAAGCAAATCTTGTGACAACATCTCTCAGATGCTCGACGAATGCCGCCGCTTCCTCGTGTGTGTTGTAGAGATAGAATGAGACGCGGTTGGTGCTGGTGACTCCAAATGCGCGAAGCAGCGGCTGAGCGCAGTGATGTCCGGTTCGCATGGCGAATCCACCCGCATCCATCAATCGCGCGAGGTCCTCTGAGTGTAGTCTATCGTGGAGGAATGAGACCACACCACTGCCTGCATCGCTGTCGTGTTCACCGTGCACTGTCATGCCGTCAATTCCACGAATCTGCTCCGCAGTCCACCTGCCAAGTCCTCTGCAATGTGCGTGAACCTCGGTCATATTGAACTGAGAGAGCCAGTCGATTGCTGCACCCCAACCAATCGCCTCTGCAATCTTCGGAGTGCCGGCTTCAAATTTCTGCGGGCCTTTCTGGTAGGTTGAGTGAGTGAGGTGAACTTCCTCAATCATGTCGCCACCGCTCATGAATGGAACCATCTCGGCCATGGTGTCAGAATCGACCAATAGGCAACCAATTCCGGTCGGCCCGCACATCTTGTGACCTGAGATGGCGACGAATTCTGCGCCAAGTGCTGCGAAGTCGATGCGATGGTGCGGTGCCCCTTGTGCGCAGTCAATTAGCACCTTAGCGCCCGCTCCGCCTCGCCCGCGCGTGCGGGAATCAGCAATGATTCGCTCAATCGGGTTGCTTGTGCCCAGCACATTGGAAGTGTGGACAACGCAGACCAAACTTGCTTCGTCAATGGTAGCGTCAAAGGCGTCCATGTCGAGAGTGCCATCGTCGGTTTTGATTGGTACGTAGCGGATTTCGATGCCGCGTTCCTCTGCTAGAAGTTGCCACGGCACGATGTCAGCATGATGCTCCATCTCAGTAAGCAATACCACATCACCTTCGCCGAGGTTAGCCCGAGCCCAACCCCAAGCGACCAGATTGATTGCCTCGGTAGTACCAGAAGTAAAAACCATGTTTTCTCGCTTTGCGCCGAACCAACCAGCGATTGTTTCTCTCGCACCCTCGTATTGTTCTGTGGATTCGATGGCGAGGGTGTGGACAGCGCGGTGAACATTGGCATTGTTATTCTCATAGAATCGGCTCATCGCATCGATGACCTGCCTCGGTTTTTGGGTAGTAGCAGCATTGTCGAGATAGACCAGAGGCTTGCCACCTGCCACTTTCCGCTCAAGAATCGGGAAATCGGCGCGAATTGCCGCAATGTCCAGCGCCATGGCCCTCTCTCCAGTCATTCGGGGCAGCCAATCCGCTTTCAAGCCACGTTCTGCAAATCTGTACACAGCGGTGGTATAGATGTGTGAGAACCCATGCCGAACCATGCGCGGCCTCTTTGCACTCGGCCTCCCGATAATGCTCCTTTTCGCCTCTCTCAGCGGCTGTTTGAGTACTCTCGACTCCGATGAGCCGGATGACCCAGACGACCCGGATGACCCAGATGACCCAGATGACCCAGATGACCCTGGCCTACCAATCGAAAACTGCAGCGCTGGCTTCAGTCCGTTCAGCGATAGTGAACTTGCTGCCTACGAGGGTTTTGAACAAGTCGAAGATGACAACCCTCGCAATACTCTGTTCAACAAATGGGAGGGCGCGAACGAGTCGGGATATGTGATTGTGAATGATACTGCACGTTTTGGTGAGAAATCCCTTCGAGTCGATATCACGCCCAACGATACGACACAATCACCGGGTCGACCCGAGAAGAATCGTGCTGAATTCGGGGTCAACGCTGGGCATGGGGGATGTGGTGGGGGATGGGATGGCTGGGCGGTCCTGGTTCCTAAGGGCCTCAACCAGAAGCCGGAAGGAGGAACCGGCTTCAATGTCATCACCCAGTGGCACGACCGGTCAGGAGACCCGGCTAATCCCACCTCAAACAACCCCCCTCTTTCGATTCTCTATGGAGCGAGAGATGGCCAGACAGGACTCTCGTTCAAGTATGGGCTGAACGATGTGAATACCCACGTCTTTGCCGAGGCTGTAATCGAGAAGGGAGTCTGGCATGATCTGGTCTACCATATTGGCTGGTCTCAGCAGAATGATGGTTTCGCCGACGTCTGGCTCGATGGTAACTCTTTGACAAACGGAAATTTGACCGGACCCAACATGCACAATGAACTCCCTCACTATTGGAAAGCAGGTCACTACCGGGGAATCGTCGGGGATGACGCCACGCTGACGAACAATTCGATTTACTTCGATGAGTTCCGCTTGGGGATGTCTTTTGCAGCAGTTAATCCGGCTCAGTGACCGTTCTGCTAATTTTGCCTCACATGCCGCAGACTGATTGCATTCGCTGATACCACGGCCAGACCGCATCGTGTTCCTGCACGATGTCGAAGCCCCTGAATCCCTGCATTGCGCGCAGGATTCCGTAGTTGGCATGGTCTGCGCCATTTGGTATGTCACCGCCGAAGAAGTCGCTGGATATTCCGCCGCCGAGCGAGTCGAGTTTCTGCTGTAGGTTTTGTTCGGGTGAAACATCGAATTTCTTGGCTCGATTGCGGGCGACCAATCGCATCACAACCGCACCCATCCACTTGGCCTTGAAGGCCTGCCACCCACTGAAGTTGTCCACTTCTGTGACATAGTCGAGTGCGGCGAGGCTTGAGCGGTAGGAACGGTAGATTACCGGAACAATCGACTTACCGAGATGGTCATTGGAGAAATCCATCCATTCATCTTGGGTTTCATCCTCTCCCGCTTTTGGGAAACCCTGTGAACTTCCGTTGCTGAGATTTTCATTGATGTAGTGGAGAATGTCGTTGGAATCGTAGACTTGAGTTCCGTCCGAATCGACTAGAACCGGTACAGCCTTCCATTCAGAGAACGCCAGTTGGGTTTTCTTCATTGGGTCGACTTCGACTTTGGAATAGTTGATTCCGCGCAATTTCAGCAGACTGCGCACCTTCCAACAGAACGGACAGGTCTCAAAACAGAATAGTGTCGGATTGCCATCAACAACTGCCTCAGGTACCTTGTGTTCCTGCACTCCACCGCTGACCTCGGTCTTCGCCGAATCTCGTTTCGCCATGATTCTCAAGTGCCGGCGGAATGCCTCTGCTTCTCAATGCTGCGGTATAGCCCTGTGAATGATAACCTGGCGGTATTGGATTGTTCATTGTTCCCAGTAGGTCCACTCATCTGTTTCGTTTGCTCGATAATACCAACTTCCAGAACCTACTGGATTTTCCATCCATTCGTATCCACTATCGTCGAATGACGTTGTAGTCTCGGATTCGTCGATTGATTCGGCCAGATATTGCGCCTCATTTTCTAGCGGTTCGTCTTCGTCTTGTACAATTAGGTCTGATTCCAAGCCCTCATCCGTCGATTCAGATTGGTCACTGGATCGGCTTTTGAATATGATGATTAGAAATGATAATGTCAGAATAATCACAATCATTGCAAGTGCAGCTATACCAAGTTTAGAGAAAGCTCCTGCCTCGATGTTCTGTGTTCCTGAATCATTGCTTCCGTCAGAAATTACCGGGTCTTCTAGGATTGTGATGGCGATATTTTGTGTTTTGCATTCGTTTGGACCAGAAGTGAAATCTACGCATAAGGTCACTAGGTTTGAACCGGAAATAGGGGATTGCAAATAGGTGTGAGTGACCTTATTTCCTGTACTAGTATTCCCATCTCCGAAATCCCAAGAAATGGTGTACATTCCCCAATAATTTGCTCCTAGCGTAAGAGAGGCATTGGCACTGAAGTTAGCGCTCTGATTTACTTCCATGTTTTCAGGAATACTGTAACTCAAGCCACACAGGGGGCATTCTGGTGCAGTTTGGTTACCGGTGCCGTTGTCTGTGTTATTGGCCGTTGGACTTGGCTCGTCCGGTGCTGGAGGACATCCTCTACCTAACTCACCGTCAACGACTCCAGTTATCGTTGGGCACTCATCTGAGTTGTTACCAAGTGTGTTATCTCCCCATCCATCTCCGTCGAAATCAGACCACTGTGAACTGTCCTCTGGGAAGGAATCACCTGCATCGCTGTAGCCGTCACCATCGGTGTCAGGACAGCCAAACAAGTCTACATTGGAATTGCCAAAATCATTCGGACAATCGTCAAGATCGTCCACAATACCATCATTGTCTGCGTCTTTTTGACTCGGACTACAACCACTTGAATCCGATATTTCACCCATAGGAGTATTTGGACAAATGTCACTTATATCGGGAATTCCATCTTGGTCGGCATCGTTTAATGAAGGGTCTGTACATCCATCAGAGGTTACCACCGTTCCAATAGGGGTATTTGGACAATTATCTGAATAATCGGGCACTCCATCTCCGTCGCTATCAAGTTCGTGGCCAATGATGGTTATGCATTTTGTGAGGCTTTGAAAATCTAGTCCGAATGCTTCAATGCAGATGATATTCGGCCCTCGCTGCAGATTCAATATGACCGTTTGCTGACTCCAAATTGTAACGCCCATCACCGGAGTGCCGTTTAGAGTCCAATTTCCTTCAGTAGCATTGTTGAGATAATAGCCGATTGAAACTTGTGAACTAGGTACAGAACTTCCATCGGTTGGAGAGGTAATTTGCACTTCCAATGGAGGAGCTATCAAAGTAACATTCACGCATACAGAGGGGTGAGACCCGTCTAATCCCTCCGGATAAATGCAAAATTCGTGGTTGCCCCAAGAAAGAGAAGTAAAATTTTGTGATGACTGATTCAGTTGAACGTCCGAAGACAAAACATCGTCAACATACCAAGTAGCTGAAGTGACGTTTGCAGTATAATAGGCGAGCGTGACCGTCTGTCCATAGATGATTGCGCCATCGGCCGGGCTAACTATAGTTACGATAACTGGGGGGTAATTTCTCCAAATAACGATACAGTCGGTATCTACTAGATTGCTTAATCCAAGGCCAACAATACAGATAGTGTTGTTACCATATTGTAGTCCAGTTATTTGTACGCTTGAAATATTCAAGTTTGCCGGACCTATGTTCAATCCGTTTACCAACCAATAACCGGAAGTAACGTTCGATGTCGCGTAATCAACCACCTGTGAAGTTTGAGTTGTGGGCAGTATCGTATTCGTTGCTGGTGAAGTGATGTTTACGATTGGGAAGTACGGAGTCATCAGGAATGTCAAACAGTATGTCCCTTGTTGATTTCCCTCACCTGAAACTTGTGCGCAAAGAGCATGCCAACCAATTGTTATGCCAGTCAATAATATCGAATTATTCTGAATATTGAAAGATTCCAAAAAGACACTATCAAGATACCAATCACCTATTGCGACCATCAAATGGGAGTAATTTACAGTTAGATTGTAGCCTACATGAGAACTAGCATTCACAGGGCTAGTAAAATCAACTCTAGTTCTAGTGCAATCCCACGATAAAGAATTCATTGTCGCTGAAGTCCAGAAGGGGCAATAGTTGACCCAATTGCCTCCATTATTATCGTTAATATCAGAGATATTGTTGTCTATCAAAATCCGATTATTCGCACCCCAATAGTTGTGCGTCGCCTCCATTCTATTGTTCATGTATTCGTAGTCTAGATTGTTCCATCCATTTGATGGGTTGAATGTATTGTTTTCAATTGTCC
>CAZYIX010000013.1:10160-37228 GCA_964647665.1 uncultured Candidatus Poseidoniales archaeon | reverse complement strand
CTCCATGAACAGTAATGGAAGAATTTGTTGTATTTGCGTAAACCTGCACCCCTGGTTCAATACTTATTCGTACATTGGGTGCGATTGTCCAAGGGCCGACTAGGTAATATGGAGAATTATTTGCCGTCATAGTTTTGTTGAAGAACAGAGTTCCAGACAATTCTCTTCCAAGGGGTATGTTGGCAGGACTGGTACCATTCCAGTCTAACTGATTCATTGCCGGACTTGTCCAGAATGGTGAGTAATTTACCCAACCTCCTCCGTTGTTATCTAGCATATCTGATATATCTGAATCTATATTGTTAATATTCGATGAACCCCACCAATTGTAGGGTGCATACATATGACCAACAGAGTAAGTATAGTCTAGATTGTTCCATCCATTTGATGGGTTGAATGTATTGTTTTCAATTGTCCATTTTCCATATGAGCCGGAACCAGCGTTGATGAAGTATCCAGTTCTCGTAGCGCTCCAGAACTGTGTTCCTTGATTTGAAGGAGTGTTTGTTGCACTGAACGTGGCACCAACAAATTTGATTGCGATTTGCATATTACTTGCCGATTGTAGGTGCAGTTCACTATCAACAAAATCAAGGTTTGAAATAATAATTGGATTCTGTACCGTTATCGAATTCATTGCACTTCCGCTGTTGTAAAGAATAACTCGAGAGTTTTCAAATGACCAACCATCTATGTTTGCTTGTCTATTATTGCAATAAGGTGTCACCTGATAATTGTAATTGGAGTTGTAGCCGGCATATGCAACGTACACATAGGAATCAATTACGGTGACATTGTTGGTAAAAGCACCACGACATCGGTAATTGAAAGAATTATCATCGAATTGCAGACTTGTCACATTATTAATTTCTAAGTTTACAATTCTCCAACTACTCCCATATGATTGTTGATTTTTCAGATTCACTTGACTTCCGTTTATCAGTGTGACATTATCCAAATCAACTACGCCACTTGTTCGACCAAATCCACTTGTGTCAATGAGGATGTAATATGACTGCCAACTCCAATATTGACTACTTCCTGAATTTTGCATGTAGCCATATCCACTAGGGCCAGATATTGTTGTGTTAATCAGCTTTAGAGGTTCAGTTCCGCCATAAGGTGAATTGGAACGAATACCTTGCCACCACCCGCTAGTGTAGGACCATTGCATGGCAGGATTTGGTCCGAAGTAGATTGGATCTGTTGTAGTTCCAGGTGACCAGATTTCTCCATGAACAGTAATGGAAGAATTTGTTGTATTTGCGTAAACCTGCACCCCTGGATTTATTGTAAGTCTGACATTGGATTGTATCACAACTGGCCCATTGAGATAGTATGGGGAATTTGTCGTAGTCCATGTGGTGTTGTAAGATATCACCGCTGCGACATTTGTATCCATTCTGGTTTTTTCTTGCCCTAATTCGACAGGTGTTTCATTGGGGTTTTCTTCTTTAACAGCGATTACTGCTGACCAAGACAGACTAATCATCGCAAAGCAAACAAGAAGTGTTGTCAGCCGATTATTAGCAATTGAAACAGCCCTCATTCTAAATCCCATTGTGACTCATAACATCTTCAAACATGAAGGTTATCTAATCCCAACCCTGCAATATTTTGGTTAGCAAAGCGGAATTCTTTGATTCCGTCAGCATCATGAATCCAGCCCCTGTGCTCAAGCCATGTCGGAAGCAGAGGCAACTACTGACAGCGAGGGTGGTCGCTCGCTACCGGGTCGAATCGCAATTGGCTCCGGCATCGTCGTATTGCTGCTTGTCTCGGCGATGACGATTCGATATCTCTGGCCATATATCTTCGAATCGGAACCTGAACTGACCTTGGATGATCACAAGGTCGAGTTGGTCGCTTCAGGACTTGGTGCTCCAACCTGCATGGATTGGATTGATGAGACCTGGTTATTGGTCTGCGATCGTGACGGCTCACTGCTCGCATTACAATTGCTTGAGGATGGAACCTTCGCTGATGTTATGACTGTGGCTGAAGGTCTGAACGGGCCACATGGCGTTCTGGATTGGACTGATTCAGACAATGGCAGTCGCCGCATTTTCATCTCAGAAACCGGCCGACTACGGGCATGGGATGTCGAGGCCAACAGCACACCTGACCAGTGGGATTTAGGTGAGGCCGAGATTATCGTTTCAGGAATTCCAAACGGCAACCACCAGACCAATTCTGTGATGTCAGACGGCAATGGTTCGCTAATTTGGCACAGCGGTTCAACCTGCAATATCTGTGTTGAGGACGACGAGCGCAACGCCGCACTTCTTCGCGTGGACCCGTGGACTGGTGAGCACACTGTCATCGCTTCTGGGGTGCGCAACTCGTATGATGGAACATGGGTTCCAGGTGTAGGCTACCTGTTCACTGACAACGGTCGCGATTGGGAAGGCAGCCATCCTCCAGAGGAACTCAATCTGCTTGTTGAGGGGGCTGCATACGGCTGGCCGGATGATGCCCCCAATGATCCGATTCCTGCTGGGACGCTTGGGCCGGTGGCTGAATTCACTCCGCATTCTTCTGCCAATGCAGTAGATTGGAGACCGCTCAATTCGAGTTTACCCGGCACTGATACCACCGTGTATGTGACAATTTACGGCTCTTGGAATGCCATCATCCCAGTTGGTCAAGAAATTGCTCGTGTCGACCTTGTCGAAGATTCAGAATCTGCACAAGGTTGGCGTGGTGAAGTGACCATCATCATGGAGGGCCTCGCGACTCCGCTAGCCCTGCGCTTCCACCCAGATGGCGACCTTTACTATGCTGAATACGGACACGGCACGCTATACCGAATCACCGCTGTGTAACTTCACTGAGCAAGCGCAGCCATTCCACCGCTCAGTTGTTCTCTCAACCATTGGTGAATCGCCTCGCCACCCATTGCGGATAGGGTTGCGTTCAGGAATGCAGAAATCAGCACCGCCTGAGCTCCTTCATCGTCGAAGCCCCGAGTCTTGAGATAGAACACCTGTTCCTCATCTATAGGGCCTGTTGCAGTTCCATGGCCGCAGCCGACAACCTCGTTTTCCAGTACTTCCAATTCGGGAATTGAATCTGCTTCCGCATCTTTGGAGAGTAGTAGGTTGTGGAATGACTGAGATGCGTCAGCACCCTTTGCTCCATTGGCGATTCTTAGCATTCCGGTACCAACGGTGCGGCTGTTTCCACCACAAGCGGAATGCCAGTTGAGACGACTGTAGGTTTGCGGTGCCTCATGCATGATTTCGACGTGGTGATCATTGTGTGATTTACCGGTACTCAGCAAAGACCCGTTGACCTTCAAATTTCCACCGGGGTCGGGCATATCGTAGCGTAGGTCGGATTTGCATCGAGTTGAGCCGGACCCAACCGTCCCTGCTCGGACCTGCGCATCCCTTCCGATGACTATTGCATCAACACGAAGACAATGCCCATCACCCATCTGGTTGAGCATGACATCGTTGAAGTTGGCTCCATCGTCGATTTTGCCTTCGCGTAGCATTCCGAACCAGTTGGCATCGCCACAGACTTTTGTTACCAGTTCAGCCTCAGAGCCGCGCCCAATGTCGAGAATCGTGTGCAGGACACACAAATCTCCGTCTGCTTCCACCTCAAGGAGAAGCGGCTGCTCAAGTCGCAATCCGGCTTCGATTGTGAGAACGACGGCCTCGCCATCAGCGAGCGTCCTGATGAATTCGGAAGCGACATCATCGTGAGGGGCCGCTCGGAGGGTCTCAACTTGTTCTGCGCTAGCAGCGCCAATCGAGACACCCTTTGGTGGCTCGCTACCGTCCAGCATCAATACGGAAATGGTGGCTCCAGAAACCTCCTCAGGTACTTCGGCGACCTTGCCGGTAGGGTGGATTCTGTGCCACGGCGTATATCTCCACAGATGTTCAGCCCGGTTGGGCTCTGGAAGGTCAGCGTAAGCAGCCATGTAAGTCACCTCTGACTCAACCGATGGAGCCTTCCATCTCAAGTGCCATGAGTTTGTTCAACTCGACAGCGTACTCCATGGGTAGCTCCTTGGTGAATGGCTCAAAGAATCCGTTGACAATCATCGCTAGAGCCTGGTCTTCGCTGTGCCCCCGGCTCATTAGATAGAACACTTGGTCATCGCTGACTTTGCTCACAGAGGCCTCGTGTTCACAGCGACAGGATGGATTGGAGACTTCCATGGTAGGGTAGGTGTCGCTGCGAGATTTCTCGTCGAGAATCAGCGCATCGCAGACGACGTTAACTTTGCAGTTCTCCGCCTTCTTGGATACCGTCACCATACCGCGGTAACTTCCACGGCCTCCATCTTTACTGATGCTCTTTGAGAGGATTTTGCTGGTTGTGTTCGATGCCAAATGGTGAACCTTCGCACCCGCATCTTGGTGCATTCCCTCACCAGCGTATGCGACTGAAATGACCTCGGCGTGCGCGCCCTCACCTTTGAGAATGACAGCCGGATATTTCATTGTCAACTTTGAACCGAGATTGCCATCGACCCACTCAATCATCGAGTTCTCATGTGCAATTCCTCGCTTGGTAACGAGATTGTATACGTTGTTACTCCAGTTCTGGATGGTTGAATACCTGATGTGGGCACCGGGCAGTGCGATTAGTTCAACGACGGCGGAGTGTAGCGAATCGGTGGAGTAGGTTGGTGCGGTGCAACCCTCAACATAGTGGATTGAGGAACCCTCATCGACAATGATGAGCGTGCGCTCAAATTGCCCCATGTTCTTGGCGTTGATTCGGAAGTATGCCTGCACCGGCATTTCGACGTGTACTCCCGGTGGTACATAGATGAATGAGCCACCGGACCAGACCGCGGTGTTGAGAGCGCTGAATTTGTTGTCAGCATATGGAACGACCGTGCAGAACCATTTCTTGACTAGTTCCTCGTGTTCGCGAAGTCCAGCGTCCATATCGAGGAATATGACTCCTTGAGCCTCAAGGTCTTCCCGGATAGAGTGGTAAACTGCTTCTGATTCATATTGCGCAGTCACGCCAGAAAGCCACTTCTGCTCTGCTTCAGGAATACCCAGTCTGTCGAATGTGTTGCGGATGTCCTCTGGCACGTCGTCCCAATCTTTCTCCGTACCCTTACCAGAGCGCAGGAAGTAGCAGACCTTGTCAAAGTCGATGCTTTCAAGCATCTCATTATCACCCCAAGTTGGCATCGGTCGGGCGATGAAGTGATGGTACGCCTTCACTCGAAGCTCAGTCATCCACTCCGGCTCCCCTTTCAACTCTGAAATGTCACGAACGACCTGTTCGGATAGGCCGGAATCAAACCGGATTGTGGAGTGTTCTGGATCGTGCCAGCCGGCTTTGTAATCACCAACTGCATCGTGCGCCTCAGTATTCACCATCTCTCTCACTCCTTCGCTCTCAGTCCATTATTTTGATTATGCTTCCGGGGTAATAGGGCAATCCAACCACTCGTACCCATTTTCCTCAATCTGGCGTGCTAGGTCAGCATCACCACTCTTGACAATGTGCCCATCGATGAGTACGTGGACATGTGATGGCTGGACATGCTCGAGGATTCGTTGATAGTGTGTGATAATAAGGCAACCTGAGTTATCGCTAGCCGCTACGTTGATTCCTTTGGCTACGGTTCGCAGTGCATCGATATCGAGTCCAGAGTCGGTTTCGTCAAGGATGGCCAGTTTCGGCTTCTGTAGTAGCAATTGCAGGATTTCAAAACGCTTCTTCTCGCCACCGCTGAAACCGTCGTTCACATAACGACCGAGTAACTGCTTGTCAACATCCAACTCAGACATCGCTGTATTCAATTCAGCACGAAAATCCTTGGCTGAAGGCGCATCATCACCGCGTACAGCAGCGACTGACTTGCGCAGGAAATTACCTACTTGCAGTCCGGGAACTGCCTGAGGATACTGGAAGGAGAGAAAAACCCCAGCACGAGCCCTTTCCCACGGTTCCATGTCGAAAAGGTCGTTGCCAAGATACTCGATTTCACCACTGGTAATATCGTAGGCGGGATGTCCCATCAGTACATTGGCCAGAGTGGACTTTCCTGACCCGTTGCGCCCCATCAAGGCGTGAATTTCGCCGGTTCTGATGGTTAGGTTAACCCCTCTGAGAATCTCGGTATCCTCGATTGAAACGCTTAGATTCTTTATCCGCAGGATGATGTCGCCAACCATTCCACTCATTCCTCAATCAGTGGGGCCGGCCATTCACTTATCAAGGCGTGTAACGAACGACCACTCACCTACGGTGTGTGATAGTTGTGCAAGGGCTCAAATGGACCGGCAAGGTGGGATAATTGATGGCCGAGGATGATGAACTCGCTGATACCTATCGACTGCTGATTGCCGATAGCATGGGTGATGAGGCAGATGCCCGTCTATCCGAGGTGCTCGACCCTGTAGAGGAGCAGAGGCTTTCTCGCCTTTCACTGGTTACTCTAGTCGAAACAAGTGATTCTGACCTTGTCGGTGCTATCCTCGCAAGGCTTGGAGCGGTGCGAGCTGCTCTAAGTGGTCACGGCGGAGGAATCGAGGTTGATTTCGCCGAGGTGATTCCGCGAGCCAATGGAGATGCTGCTGTTGAACTGCAATTGAATCTCTGCGGAGCCTGCATAGCCTGCGGAGCAGCACCTGGAACTCTGCAAGGAATCCAATCCGACCTACTGATGGATGCAGAGGTGCAAGCGGTTCGCTTCTCATCAAGCCTGCTCGACACCTTCGATGAACTCGGTCGCGATTTTGTGCTCAAACACGGTGGAGTCACATTCGTCTGAGGTGTTCTATTGCCTACTGAACCAGAGCCGTGGCATCCGGGGTTAGAGGAGTCAGTGCGCATCGATCTTGGAGAGGAGTCATTGCGCTGTCGTTGGTATCCTCTACCACCCAGCCGCGAGTGGATGGTGATGGTTGACGATGGTCAAGGCAAGCGACGCGGGGTGCTGATTACCAATGTATTCCAGCCATTGAATGAGATGTTTTTCCAGATTCTTGAGGATGAAGCCAGCGGTACTTCCTCGCGCGGTGAGACAATCTGGATCGCGCTGCGAGTTGGCACTTCTCTTGGAGATGAGTTTGTTTCACGATTCGCAGCGCTTGGGGCGAGGGTAATTCCCTGCGACGATTCCCTCGCAGCCCAACCTGCATGTGCCCCCGCCACGATGGAGTGATACTTCTCAACACTGGAGTGAAACTTCTCCCCACTGTATTCACATACTCTGTGTGCCTTGACGTGCCGATGACGACTCAAGGTGAAGCAGAGGGGGCTCTCGATGAGGTCGTTAAGGAAGTCGCCTCGGAAGATGGTGTCAAGACCGTCAGAGTTGAGGTCATTCACAAACACGAGAGCCAATCTTCAGTAGCTGTTTGGGTCATTGCTCTGACGGTAATTCTAGTCCTCGCTATCGGTGGCTGGTATGCCATTTCTAATGCTCAGGACCTTGAAGGTGGTGGAACTGACAACCCATTCCAATGTGGAGATGGCATTGACAATGACAACGGCGGAGCAATTGACCGCGATGACCCAGATTGCTGGCATAATGGTCAGTATGATTCCTCTCAGAAGGAGACCAACGGGCAAAATGATGCTCAACCGGTCGGCGCTGAGTCAGCGTAGGACTGAAAGCGCAGGTCATTACGCCATTCTCACCCGGAGGAGACAACATGGGCGTGAACAGGCAGCCGACCCCGTGCCGAGAGGGCGACCACGGTCGCTTCGAAGTCGTCACTAGAGATGGCTGGGCACGCAACGGTAGACTTCACACCTCGACCCACGTATTATCGACGCCAGCGCTACTGCCGGTCATCAATCCAAACATCCGAACGGTCGAACCCGCAGAAATGTGGGAGAAGTATGGTTTTGAGGCGGTAATCACCAATTCCTATGTGATTTGGAAACATGAGGACCTCACCAAACAGGCGCGAGAGGAAGGAGTGCATGCAATGCTCAACTTCCCCGGTGTAATCATGACAGATTCTGGCACCTTTCAGAACTACATCTACGGCGATGTTGAAGTTGGCGTCGCTGAGATTGTTGCATTCCAGCGCGAAATAGGCGTTGATATCGCCACTATGCTAGATGTGTTTGGCACTCCCGATATGACTCGCGAGGAGATTGACGAGGCGGTAATGGAAACCGCTGCGCGCTCTGAGGACTCGCTGAAGGCCGCTGAAGGCATACTGATGAACGGACCAATCCAAGGAGGCGTACACGCGGACCTGCGCCAACGCTCAGCCGAACTGATGGGTGAGCATGGCTTCGCAGTGCATCCAATCGGCGGCATTGTTCCACTGATGGAAAGGCAGCGTTATCGAGAATTGATTGAGATTATTGTCGCCTGTCGAGAGCATATCCCGGCTGAGCGCCCGGTTCACATCTTTGGCTGTGGCCATCCGCACCTATTCCCAATCTGCGTTGCGTTAGGTGCTGACCTATTCGATTCTGCAGCCTACGCAATATTCGCTCGAGACGACCGGATACTATTCCCATGGGGAACTGTCCGTTTGTCAGCTTTAGCCCACTGGCCATATGCGTCCAACGCATTTTCGGGAATCACTCCCGATGAAGTGCGCGCGTTGCCAGATGATGAGAGGTGCGAATTACTGTCCCGTCACAATCTAGAGGTCACCGCCGCTGAAATCTCAAGATGCAGACAGGCGGTACGTGACGGAACCATCTGGCAACTGGTTGAGGAAAGAAGTCACACCAACCCTGCTTTGCGCGAGGCGACATTGTGGCTGTACGATAATTTGCCAAATGACTTAATCAACTCAACAGAATCTCTGCGCGATGGCGGAGTTATCTGGTCTGAGGACCTACCGCTTCACCCTCCTAGTTTGGCTGCATATGACCGCTTGCTATCAAAGGTCAAAGTCGGCTTAAATGGCTCCAATGTCATCGTTCTATATGGGAAGCAAGCGCCGTGGAGAGATCGTTGTGGCTCGCTAGTGAATACCATCGACCAGCGTTGGCCAAATGCAGTAATTCTAGTTCACACTCCACTAGGACTGATTCCTTATTCTCTAGAGGACCTATCGCCGTTTGCTCATGTGGTCGGCCCCGATGCTCTATGGGTTGACGTGGACCCTGAGGCAGTAACTAGTGAGGTAGAGGATTTGCTGTCTGGACAAGCAGGCTCGATTCTGTGCTTTGATATGAGTGAGGAAGATTTGGAAATTCTCAGCGGTATTGAGTCCGCTCTAGGCGAGGGGGAATCAACCGATGAGGACTCAGCGCACCGCTTGCAGGTGTCTTCGATTCGAGACAAGGTCACATTCTTCACCGATTTGTCGAGAGATGATGCTGAGGATTGGCTGTCCGGTTGCTCTTTTGTATACAGCCGTACAGGAAGGGTGCGCAATGTCATGGATTCCGACGATAACCACATTCTCTCACCGAGGATGCGAGATGGTGGTCTTTCTCTCACCCTAGCCGGTGCCTCGCACTTGCACTCAAATGGGGCACTACCAGCTTTCGTGGTAAACTCGGATGCAGCAGAGTATGCCCGGAAGGGTCGAAATGTCATGTTCGGATTCATTCTAGGAATACAGGGTGAACCGACACCAGGTCTGCCCTGCAGAATTATCGATGAGTCCGGAGAGCTGATTGCTCACGGCATTTCCCGTTGTACTGCGGATGAGGCAATGCGATTCCGTAAGGGTGTGGCTGTGAAGATTCGTGATGGGGTTGGAAATGGTTCTGAGGTTGAACCAACCGGGGATTGATTGATAGAGCATCCAGCCAGCCATTACTCCGGGCGATTCTATGAATCGTCCGGAGGGAGCGTCATGGCAAAGGAGTGGGTAATCACTACCGAGGACCTAGTCAAGAAATATGGCGAGCACGTCGCTCTCGACAGCATCAGCCTGAAAATAAACTACGGAGCGACCGGGTTGCTTGGCCCGAATGGAGCGGGTAAGTCGACTCTCATCAAAACCATACTTGGCTTAATCCAACTTACCAGTGGGACCGGCACAGTACTCGGACACAACATCTCTAGCGAAGGAAATCAGATTAGACAACGGATTGGATACATGCCAGAATATGATTGTCTCACCCCTTCGATGGAGGCAGTGCACCAAGTTCGCTATGCTGGAGAATTACTTGGGATGAATCCTACACAAGCCATGCAGAGAGCGCATGAAGTTCTCGAATATGTTGGTCTACGCGACCAACGATACCGCAACATCGAAACTTTCAGCACTGGTATGCAGCAAGCGACAAAACTGGCTTGTTCTCTCATCAATGACCCAGATTTGGTTATTTGCGACGAGCCGACAAACGGTCTTGATTCCAAGGCTCGTGGCTTCATGCTCGACACTTTGTTCCAAGTTGTGAAGCAGGGTAGACGTTCCATCCTAATGAGCAGCCATCTGATGGACGACGTCGAGCACATCTGTGACCGCATCGTGATGATCCACAAGGGTAAGGTGATTGCACAAGGCAGAATCGAGGACCTGAAGGCGATTGACCGTGAAATTGAGATTTCAGTTTGGGGTGGTGCAAGCCGATTGGAGGACGCTCTGTCACATGGAGGGCACGACGTCAGGCGCACCGGCCGAGTGATGCGGATTGTCAGGCAGGACGAAGACACCTATCGAGAAATAATGGCTGCCGCGGCACAAACCAATGTTCAGGTAAGGAGAATGGAGGATTACGAGCCCAGCCTTGAGGACTTGTTCATTGTCATCATGGATCGGCTTGGGTATTCAGTGAAGTCGTCTTCTGACCTATTCGAGCCCAGTAATACGCCGGCCATGGACAGGGCTACCGACCTTTCGCGTCTTGGGGGTGGCTCGATATGAGTTCGGAAGATGACCCTTGGGGCCTCGACGATTTGATTGACACAATCGCTTCATCGGAGGCTGCTTCTTCAGACCCTGCTGCCACTGAGCAGGACCCTGCAACCGCACCTTCTGCTGAGCCAGGCCCTGCAACCGCACCTTCTGCTGAGCCAGGCCCTGCAACCGCACCTTCTGCTGAGCCAGCACCTGTTGCCACACCATCTCTTTCTCCTGAGGAGAGCAAAGATGCCGAGTTCATGGGAGAGTCAGGGCTTGCCGTCACCGGTCAGTCTCGCTTGGAGGCAGCTTACGGCTCGGGTGATGGCGACGAGGTCATGCATGCTCAGGTCGCTAAGCGAGCTCAGGTCGATTCTGGCACAATATTCCATCAAATCTACCGGGAATGGAATGGGGTTCTGAATCCACGTTGGGTGCGCAATTGGTCGATATTCCGTCATCATGTCTATGGACTATTCTCCAAGGGGCACCGTCCTTGGCCAGTGATGACGCGTATCATCATCGCAGTGGTATTCTTAGGCGCTCTTGCACCCCTGTTGATGCTAGTGCTCAGTTCTCTCACCGGATTGGATGAATTGCAGCGATTCTTCGGAGTCACCCGAGCCAATTTGTGGGGTCATGTCTTCGGATTTTTCTTCAACAATGTTTGTTGTTGGCCGATAGTTACTGCGTTGGTAATTGGCGGTTTGATTAGCGAGGATAGGCAGAATGGTACCTCTGCGATTTACTTCTCAAATCCGATTACGAGAACTGATTACACTGTGATGAAATATATCTCGGCCGCATCGATATTGTCGATTATCATTGTGTTTTCTTACTGCATTTTCTATGCGGTAGCAATACTCGTCAATAATGAAGGTTGGGCGTATTTACTCGACACTTTCCCGTATTTCTTTGCCGGATTAATAGCCGCTTTATTGCTTGTGTTCACCTATACCAGCATCGGACTTGCCCTTTCCAGTGTCAGTCGTGGCAAGTTCTTCCCAGCAGTTTCCCTCATTGGGTTGCTGCTCGGCTCAAAGATGCTGGCATTCCTCATCGATCTATTGTTTGATACCGATGTGATGTATCTGATTTCACCTTATGACAATCTAGCTCACATCGGCCAGTGGATGATGCGGCTGAACTCAACATATGACTTCCCTGTCGCTTGGTCATTCGTGTCTATTCTTGTGATGAACGCTGTTTCACTATACGTTCTGATTAGTCGAGTCAACTCATTGGAGGTGACACGCGAATGATTCCTGACTTCACTCAGACTGGAGAAGCGGAAACCCAGCCTTGGCAGGCGGTTCCCGAGGCACCCGCAATCCTACTCGACCATGTTAGCAAGTTCTACGGACAGATTGTTGGATTAAACGATGTCAGTCTCTCAATCAGTGGCGGAGTAACCGGTGTGCTAGGAATGAATGGCGCCGGTAAATCGACGCTGTTCAAAATCATCGTCGGACGCCTCAAGCCTACGCAAGGGACAGTGCGATTGTTTGGCACGAATCCATTTGTTAATCCTGCTCCTTACCATCGTTTGGGTTACGTCAGTGAATCCGAGAAGATGTATGACTGGATGACAGGCCTTGAATTCGTTTCCACACTGGCTCGCCTCTACGGAATGACTCGAGACGAGGCAAAGAGTGAGGCGATGCGAGTTCTCACATTCGTCGGATTGTCAGATGTCGTCAACAAAGAGATTGGCAAGTACAGCAAAGGAATGCGCCAGAGGGTGAAGATTGCCCATGCACTGGTTAACGACCCGGACCTGATTATCCTCGATGAGCCACTCGCCGGTTGCGACCCGTTGGCGCGAACGACCATCATGAATGTGGTCAGAGAACTGGGAGCGATGGGCAAGACGATTATCGTCAGCAGCCACATTTTGCAGGAGATTGAACGCATCACTGAGCAGATTGTGATTCTTCACAACGGTAGACTGCTCGCTCTTGGCAATTTGCACGCCATCCGTGAATTGCTTGACCAGATTCCACATCGAATCCTGCTTCGTACACCTGAACCTCGAGCTCTCGGTGAGGTAGTGCTACCACATCCAGATGTCTACGGAGTTCGGTTCCCTAACGAAGGTGAACTGATTATCGAGACCAATGACCTCTCTGCTGTCCATGCTGACTTGCCTCGCCTAATCACTGAGTCTGGATTGAGTGTTACCGCCATTGAGAATCCAGATGATAATTTGGAATCATTACTCGGATATCTGCTGGAGGGCCGCTCATGATTCCGCAAGTTGGCTCAGACCCGGAAGCAGGTTTGCCACAGCAGACCGCTATAGCACCGAGTCCGGCACCGACCCCGGCACCGACCACGGCACCTGCGCAGACCATCACCCAGAGGGCGGTGGCAGTCGTGCCGGATGCGGTAAGTCGGCCAGTCAAGTCGCTTGCGGATACTGTTTGGACCAAGATTGACCGCAAAGCGACTGCGCTCGCCGAGTTCACCATCAAACAGTACCGTATTCGAAAGTCAACTTGGGTCGTAGCAGGAATCAGCACGATGGTGATTATGCTAGTGTTGACTTTCTATGTCGATAGAATGGCTGACGTAGAACCTGCTATTGACCAAGATGGAGATGGTGAAGATTGGGATGACGATGGCTACCCTGCTGGCCAAGAGTGGAAATATGGCACGTCTGATCGAGATTCATACGATTTCCCAGGGGCTCCGTATTTCGAGTTTGAAGGGTTATACACAGAATACACTGCCAACGGGACCTTCCGAGGGTCAGGGACTTTCCAATACACTTGGGTCAATACCTCAGTTCCACCGCATCAGCAAGCACGAGAATGGCTGAGTTGGAATGACCACGTAGTCTTTGACAATATGCCCGATTGTCCAGATGATGACGACGACTGGGTTCCGTGGGATACCGGTGCATGCCGAGTTGACGAAGATGAGATTAGACTCCGTGGTCGCACCATAACCGGTGATGGTACTTTCACTGCGTTTGAGGCATGGGAGCAGTTTGAGTTCGGTTCTTGGGTGGATGGCTTTGACGTGGACCCAGAACAGCGTTCAATGTATATCGATGAAGATGGGATCGATTGGGATGGGGATTTCACCAATCCCAATCAGGGCTTTGACGATGACGGAGATTGCCACGACCTGCCTGTGTCAGAGCAAGACTCGAATGGAGATGGAATACCATGCAATGTTCTCTACGTTTTCGATAATGGCACAATCATTGATATCCGACCTGACAAAAATGTCGACGAGGACCCCGAAGATGCAATTTTCATGAAGGAAGTTGCTCACCGGTCATTCATTTCCATCTTCGGAAGGGTGGGATTCCTATTCATCCTCGGTATCTTCATTCCGCTATTCCTAGCGTCCGGTCTGATTCGTGATGAATTTGAATCTGGTACTCTGTATTACCTACTCGGTAAACCAATAGCAAGAGCAGAGGTGTTTGCATACCGGTTGCTCGGATTCCTTGCGTTAGCTTGGCCATTCCTGATTTTATTGGTATTAGCCACATCTCTGGTGACGGGTTTCTTCGGACCCGGGGATTCAATATTCAGATTCAGCGATATTGCGATGTGGACTGGCATTGCTGTTGCAGTTTGTCTTACCGTGTTAGCATATGCAGCGATTTTCGCCACTTTTGGCATCATTTCACCTCGTTATGGTATGTTCCTCTCGCTAATCTATGCAATCTACGAATTCGTAATGATGTTTCTCGGTCTTTTCCAAGGAGTTAGACAGAGTGGCATCTCGCTGTTATCGGTGTCATATTGGGGGTCTGAGATTGTCAATGCCACCGCATGGCTGGTGTGGAATGATAGCGCTGAGATGTCTGAGCAGGCCGAAGCTTTTGGATGGCTAGGAGATGTGGCGTTAGGGGCGATTTGGTTAGAACCATTCCCGACTGTATACCCGTTAGTGAATCTCATCCTGTCAGTGGTCATGTTGTTGGGTATCACACTGCTGTTCATCTTCATTGGCCAAGCCTTCTTCAAGAGGCGTGAAATCGACTGAGGTGATGCATTGGTGTCATCAGATAGTCCTGCTGTTTTCGGCGGTGATCTCTCATCTCTGTGGAGATTAGATGCGATGCCCCCGCTACGTCGTCTCTCATGGTGGTGGTGGTGGTGGCTGGTTGTACTGCCGGACCCAAACCACCCCGGCCGCAGCCGTCAATTGATGATTCTCTGGTCGACGAAAGACACCTCTCGAATACGGGTCAAAGACCACCTGTGGCAGACCGATGGCCGCTACCACATCGACGATGATGGCGGGCACACTTTGCCAGGAATGGTCTGCGCTTGGTGGTATGATGGGAAGACAATGCATGAGCCGTACATCATCAGGGAGGCGAGAATTGCGGCATTGGACGCTTCTCACCCAATGTGGCCAGGTGAAGGACCGACAGAGACCGGCTTCAACGGCGCGGGTGCTGTCATCCCGGTTACTGATGATGATTTGTCAATGGGTCTTGCAGCCGATGGCTCACATTTCTGGTTGAATTGTGCAGGAGATGCAGCAGCGGTTGAAGGCGGCGCACCAGCGAAGTTTGAACTGAAAATCACCCCATGGACTGACTCTGCCTCATCAGCTGCTTATTCCAACAATGAGTTCGTTGGCGGTATGGGCTACGACATCACCCGATTACACGCTTGTCTTGCTTCTGGATCTGTAGATGGTGAAGATGTGCAAGGAAGTGCTTACTTTCAGAAGGTTACCGTGCAAGCGCCCAGTGTCCCGTGGTTTTGGGGCTTCTTGCATTTCAGCGATGGAACCTATCTTGACTGGTTCATTCCGCATGCGTCATTTTCAATGTCAGCAAGGGATAACCGCGCATGGAAACTGCGCGATATTTCGCGGTTGCCTATGCGCGAAGCAGGACTACTACACGATGAGAAGCGAGGACGCAGCGAGCGTTTTGCTCGCTGTGAAGTAGAATTAATCCAGCCGGAGGATGATGAATGCGAGTACGATTCCGACGGCACTCCCCTACCTATATTCCACGTGCGCGTATGGAACGGCAGAACCCAAGTCGCTCTCCGCGCTCGCGCGGTCTCACGCGCTCACTGGACATTTGACCAACCGACCAGAGGGGGTCTTGTATCTCACCTGACCTACAATGAGTACCCACTGCAGGTCGAGGCTGTCAGCATCTTGGATGAGAAGGGAGTTAGGACGCTCGATGACTTCGAATGGGTGCATGGCAATGCTGAACATTCTTGGGGATTCTTGCATTAAGGGCTAAGTGGGCAGTCAGTCCATAGCATCAAATATGGCCGATGTAAAACCAACACTACCGAGGTGAAGTGATGTCAGACTCAGAACTCGTCGCGAGCATGAAGGCACGAATCGATTCAGATAAAATCCATGAAAAAATACAGATGACACCTTATGAGAAGGCGATATACTTCTGTAGACCAACAATATTTTCCATGTCTGGGAAGTATGTTCTCGCTGTCTTGGTGTTGATTACCCATCTGCTGTTTTGGTGGGCAAATGCCATCGAACATGATTCTTCAGAATCTAGCGGTTATATCGACATCCTAATTCGGCTTATCGATGCGATCGGAATGTTTGGATTCGTCCTAATCATGTTGACAATAACTTGGATGAATAGATTCCTCAACGGCTCTACAAGTGGACGGTGGTATACCTTCTCGTTGCTGATTGTATCCGTGACGCCGATTTTGTTCGTATTGGATTCAGTCATTGTCTGGATAGATGGTGCCCTTATCGCACCGCTTGGGGACAGGCAAGGAATCAATGGCATACTTCCCGGTTGGAACGACTGGTGGTATCTAGTTCTAGGAGTTGCATACTTCGTGATTCTGATGGTTCTTACAGTGGTCTATAGGCGCTCTTTCTCATATGCGATTAGCGACAGAACGATTTACTTGAAGAAGGACTTCTTACTATGGCATACAGAGCACAACATCCCTCTACTCGACATTGATAATTTGAAGGTGAACCGCACCCCGATTGGTCGTATTCTTGGCTATGGAACCATCAACATGCTCACTGGCTCAGGTTATGGTATCAAGCAGGAGAGCGCCACTGTTTCTGCAGGTGCCGCTGGAGATGCAGCATCGGCGGTGACCGAGGAAATGGGTTTCCTTCGCCGTATCATTAGGGTACTGATTGTCGTCGTCAGTCTTCAAAGGACTCGCTCCACAATGAATGATGATGAGCCAGAGGACTGCTTGTTCGGAGTAAGTCGGCCGATGCGCGTGTATCGATTGGTCAACGAGTTGAAGGAAGGAATACGCGTACGCAGCACACACACTCAAGATGACCTCGGCGGGTCAAATATCACCCCAGAGGAATCCGAAGCCGCGATTCAGGACGAGCCGGTGGCTGCTAGTGATGATGCTGACGACGAGGAAGATTTGGATGATATCCTCGCCGATCTTGACTGAATTCACACCTTTACTAGCGGGCTACCTCCCCGTTTGATTCATATCCGGTCGTCACTCGCATCGACGTGAGGGTTAGTATGTCAGACGAAACGATGCAGCAGGCTGCTCAGTGTATGGGGCAGGGTGATTTCCTTGGAGCCATGGCAGTATTCGAAGAATTGATGGAGAAGGAACCGGAGAATTCTGTCGGTCATTATGGCTGGGCAGAGGCTGCATTCATGGAACACACCGAGAACATGAATGATGATGTGAATCCGGGTTTGATTCGAAAGCGCTACACTGATGCGATGAATATGGATCCTGACAATCTTGAGATTGTCGCATCTTTCGCCTCGTTTTGCCTCGACTGCAAGCGGATTCCTGCTGCTGTCAAAGAATATACCAAACTACTGGAAATGGCTGATGCACAGGAAGTCGAAGTCAACGACATGCTGTATGAGGCGGCTCGACAATTGGTTGATGTCATCGAGATGCAAACTGACGGCGACCGCTCAAATCCAATTGCTCGCGAATATCTCAAGACCGCACTGGAGTGGTCGGTATTGGGGCTTGGATTTGTCTCCAACGCCGCTGCAGCGGAACTCCTGATGGAAGAATGAGGGGGACGCCAACATGGCGACTGCACGCATCGCTGTTTCGGTCGGCTATATCGGTCAGGGATTTTCCGGCAGCCAATACCAACCGGATAGGCATACTGTACAAGGTGTCATTGAAGATATTCTAACCCAACTAGGCTGGGTCGATGGAGAAGGCCACGCAATGACCATGTCGAGCAGAACGGATGCAGGGGTCAGTGCACTGGCCAACATAGGCAGTTTTGATATGGATCGAAGTATTTGGTTGAGTGCTGGCTCACGAGGTGTACTTTTGGCCCTGAACGACCAGATGCCGGATAACTGTGTAGTCACAAAAGCCGTTGAAATCAAGCCTGATTCCAACATCACCGATGCGAGTAGCAGAACCTACCTGTATCGCTTGCAGGCATTGGAAGGTTGGCCAAAAGATGTTACAATCGAATCGCTGACTAGTTGGTGCTCATTGTTCGAAGGAACACAAGATTTCAAGAATTTCAGTCGATTCGTTGAAGGTCGCCCAACAGAGAGGACCGTGCTTAGTTGCCAGCCATGGGTAGACCCTACGGGGGTGATTCTCGGATTTCGCATCGAAGGAGTGTCATTTGTGTGGAATCAGGTACGAAGAATTGCTTCTTCTATCCAAGCATTGGCAGCGGGCAAGATCACTCCGGAGCAGGTCGTGGCAGCACTCGAACACGCGGATGTGCCAGCTGACTTCGGGCTGGCTCCAGCAGACTGGCTGGTACTTTGGTCGGTGGCACACATTGACATTACAGATTCTGTTGCGGCGGAGTCACCATCGATTCATGTCGGTAGTGAAGTGACTCCTCGCGGTCGGGCCTACAGATTGTGGTCGGCCAGAGTTCGGCGCGAACAGGAAGCGATGTTGCTGGCGGAATGGCTTGACAGCGTCATTCTGTAAGAATCAAGTCCACAGTATCGCCATCAACGATACCGAGAGTCTCACGCAAGAATTCGGTTGCAATCACTTCTACCACATCGACGTGACGCGTAAGGTCTGGAATCAAAATTGCACAAGATAACGGCTCCTCGCCATCAGCACTGCTGATTTCAGCTAGAAAGGCGGTAGCACCACCAAATGAACGCCCCTCACGATGGAATCCTCTTACCCGGTGAGAAATAATTGCAGAACAATCGATTTGGGCTGCTTCAGCCATCGCTGATTCATCCACTTCCGGTGTATCTAGTCCACAAATGGTCCGTAATGCGATGTAATTTGCTAGGTCAGCCCCATCGACTTCGACGTTGAGTGTTCCCGGCCAAGCGGTCGCGCCGAGAATCTGCTTGAACTGTTCTTGGTAGTGCTGTTGGGACATGAAGATATGAGCGCGGCCGAGGCCGCTACTAACCGCTCCAGCCAACTGCATGTTCCCCGCTCCCCTTCACTATTCAAACAACTTGCGCCGACATGATATTCTTCACAGGGTGAACGTAGTGCCCTGTTCTGCAATCTCCCAGCCTAATTTGACCAAAGCAGCGTACTCCTCCGAGTTTTTGTCGTGCAATGGATTACTGTGGTTCAAGTGGATGAATATTACTCGCGGGTCACCTTCGCGCCGCTCACCGAGCAGTTCGATGGTTTGAGAGACTGGAGGGTGGCCAATCGATGCTGCTCGACCCCCAACTTCTTGTTCGCTCCAGAATGTGCCATCGATCAGTACCACGTCTACTCCCAATCGACTGAACCACTGTCGTGGATTATCACAAGAGTGCAACTGAAGTGTCTCACCCCAAGAATCGTGGTCAGGCAGGAATAGCAGACTTGAATCATCTCCACCGATGATGAATGCATGCGTGTCCGTGTGGTCATCACGGTGTGGGACTAGCAAAGTTTCAACAGAGAATCCGATAGTTTGGATGGTTTCTCCTGAATCGAAAGTTGTTGGAATGAGATTGTTATCGGTGAGTAGTCGATTAAGAGTTGGTGAATTCTTGAGCAATTCCAACATCGACTGCGAACAAAACAGTTCGATGTCCTTCATTGCCATCGCTTCACAGCCAAATAGTCCCAAGCCGTCGATATGGCCGAGATGGCCGTGAGTGAGCCACAAACTTCGCAACGATGTCAGGTCACGGCCATCGGCCTTCCCCCATAACTCGTCTTGGCCTGCCAGCGCTCGGCTTGCCTCGAATAGATGCCTTGTTCCGGTCGCATCGGTGAGTCCAAGTGCTACTGGATGCCGGACTCGCCTTGCTTCGCCATTTTCTGTACGGCAACACGGTAGCATACATCCCGGCTGTGGCACACCACCATCTTGGGCAGTTCCAAGGATGGTGACAGCAACCCCCTTCGGCGCGACCATGCATCCGTGAGTCCGTTCCGTCGCATCAACGATGCGGCGTGCGCCTGCGCAATCATCAACACCTTGGCGACCCCTGCATACCTCATAGGGGAGGCTATGGCAAGACATCATGACTGGATGGAAGAGCGCTACCAGTCTCTAATTGAATCCGGCTTGAACTGGGACCCTCCAACCCTTGAGGGTGCAAGCGAGGCGGAGAGCACGGTGGACGGCAAGCCCGTCATTATGCTGTCAGCGAATAATTACCTGAATCTCACCACTCACCCTCACGTCATCTCCGCTATGGTCGAAGCGACCCAGAAGTATGGTGCTGGCAGCGGTTCGGTTCGGGCAATCAGTGGGACCATGGACATCCACCTGGATGCTGAGAAGAAAGTTGCAGAATTCAAGGGTGTTGAAGCAGCTCTGATTTACAGCGCAGGCTACACCGCCAATGTGGGCCTGATTCCCACTCTGGTCAGGGGCCCTGAGGATCTGATTATCTCTGATGCTTTGAACCACGGCTCAATAATTGATGGTGTGCGATTAACCAAGGCCTCACGAGCAGTCTATCCACACAATGACGTTGGCGCATTGGAGTCGATACTCAATGACAATTCAGGTTCAGGGCGAAAACTCATCATCACCGATGGGGTATTTTCGATGGACGGTGATGTTGCTCCTCTAGAAGAAATCACCATTCTGGCAGAAGAACACGATGCAATGGTCTTCGTCGATGATTGCCATGGCGAGGGTGTTCTCGGGGATGGTGGACGGGGAATCGTTGACCACTTCGGTCTGCAGGGTCGAGTCGATTTTGAAATCGGTTCCTTTTCCAAAGCACTTGGGGTACAGGGTGGCATCGTCGCAGGTTCAAACCAGATGAGAAATCATGCGTTGAATCACAGCCGCTCTTGGCTACTGTCAGGCAGCCAACCACCGGGGGTTGCGGCGGCTCAGAAGGCTGCGGTAGAAGTGCTGATGAACGAGCCCGAGCATCACGCACGTCTGTGGGAGAATACCGAAAGATTCCGAAAAGAGATGCTAAGCCTCGGCTTCGACCTAGGCCTTTCAACAACTCCAATCATCCCTGTGATGTGTGGTGAGAGCAAGACAGCAAAGGCGCTGGCGGCTGAACTGAAATCACAAGGTGTGCTTGTCGGTGCCATCGTATTCCCAATGGTTGCGCGAGATGCTGCTAGGGTGCGCAACCAGCTCTCAGCCGGCCTGAGCAATGAGCAGTTGGATGTCGTACTGCAAGCCTACGAATCAGCCGGCCGCAGTATCGGTTTGATCTGAACCATTCGCACCATTACTGTCGATAATCGCTACTTCGTCCTCAAAGTCCTCGATGGCATCGAGCATCTCTGGGTCTTCTACCTCGACCGAGGCGCGGTGCGACTCCGGTTTTGGTCCGTCAAAGGGGGCGCTTCCCTCCTCAAGTCTAGTTAACATACGCCAACGCGGCGCCCAAGAGAAATGGACGTAAATCGGCCCGGGCACCAGTAGTAGAAGGCCCCCGATTCGGAACGGCAAGTTATCCAATGAGTCCGGCAACATCGATGCTAAGTCAGTCACTCGTGACACTGTCAGGATGACCAGGCCAATGAATGGAATTGGATACATCAGGCCCCTACGCATAGCTATAGGTGGGCGTCTAGATAATTTTGAGACCAGCAATGAAACGTGGCCTAGTACAGCAAGCAGTAGCATCGTCGAGAGGGTGAGGTATCCCCACGCCCGTAGCCATTCTGAGAGTTCCCATTCGAATGAGTAGCCCATTGGAACCAATAATGCAGCCGAGATAAGAAGTCCATAGAACGAGCCTATGAAAGCCGGATGGGTGTATGACAAGGGCAATTGGCTGAATCTTTGAGACAGCCCTCCACCCTCTAGCAAATGCCTCTGCTCCGTTGGGAGGTCAGACATACGCGTACGCCATTCCATCTGCGCAAACCGTCTGACATCGCCCTATGGTCTTACGGGTGAGTATCAATCTTGACCATCGGTTTCTTTTGTTTCTCCGATGGTACGGAGTGTCCCATCTTCGGCTTCGGATGAACCAGTGACCTTACGGATAATTGCCCCTAGAGGGACCTCAATTTGGCCCGGTGTGGTATCCATCCATTCCCTCTCAAGAAGGTCATGGTCATGGTCATCGTCACCAGTTTCCCGCTCTCTCGCGACCTCAAATGGGTCATCCTCGTCTATGTCTCTGTCCTGCGCCTCGCGAAGCGCCTGAGCCATGTTGATGAGGCTGACAAGTTTCTCTCCACTTGCATCGTTCATTTCCCCGCTCCATCTGACAATGACTTCTCCTTCGTCATCACCATCTCTCAGCAGCAATCCTCCTAGTAGCGGTTCTATGCTGAGGTGCAATCTGGTTTCTGCTGGAATCTCTACCCATTCCTCATCGCGGTCGAGCACAAAAACTCCGGTAGAGGTTTGCGCATCTGAGTCATGCCAAGGGTGGCCTTCCTGCACCGCGATGATGTCGAGTATTGCCCGCTCGTTATTGATACTCCAAACCGCATATCCAATGCCGATAATTGCTGCTGCTATGGCGCCGAGCAGTAGACTGGTTGTGGACTCATCGCTAATCACTACAAACAGCGAAATTGGAATCATCAACCCAGTGACCAGTAACCCACTAACCATCCAATGACGAGTGCTATTCACCCACGAGTCAACAACGCTGGTATCCGACAACAGATGCGCATCAGTGGGTAGCGCCATATGTTGTCGTGGCGGCGAATCAGCATCAAACCTCTCCATCGTCGATATCGATGCGTTCGGCTAATTGCAAATGTGTGAGAAATCGCCATGGCGCCCCTAATAGGGGCGGTTCATTCAAGAGGCATCGTTAGCAACGCGGAGCGTTGGTTTAGCATGGTTGAACTTCCAAGAGGAGACGTATCCGAGTCACGCAGGGGTGGTCCCGGCGTTCTAGAACTCCTGCTTATCGACATGCGAAATGCTTCCCGCTCCGGATATATTCGTTGTGAAGCGCCTAGACTTTCTGGCGCAACCGGACAAATCACAGTCCACGATGGAGCCCCAAGGCTTGCTCTCTACGAAAGCCCCGATGGCGATCTCAAGATGGGCCATGTTGCCCTAGGTGCAATCCGCGAAGCAGCCCTGCACGAGGACTCAAGGTTGAGTTTGCACGAAGGTGTGGACGTCCGGCTAATCGAGGAATTACATCCTCTCGCCCTTCTGCACATCGAGGAAGGAGAGGTCATCGCATGGACCGGAGACGACTCAGATGAGGAGTGGTGGGTTCAGCGACAGAGGCGTCGTACTGGATGGAAACGATTGGATGCATGGCAGAGCGAGGACCCTTCACAACCGTTGCCTGATGCTGCCGACCGAATATCACCGATTCGGTATGAGGCAGGTGATGAGTTGATTCCAGGCATGGTAGCAGTAGTTGATGCCGAGGAGCCCAATGAGGTAGTAACGGTCGCTAGGCATTTGGGTGAAATTGGCCATCCACTTCTTATTCTCACTCGTATACCCCCTTCACGAATGGAAATCGAACACGGGATTCCTGCTCAGGTCACTCGTTGGTTGACAGAGAAAGGAGATGGCTCGGAGCAGGTACTCGCTCCAAGTTTAGAGGAGGTGAGGCGTGCTGTCGACGATTTCCTACATTCATCGCAACGTTGCGTGATGGTGCTCGATGGCGCAGAATTCCTTTCAGGTCTACATGGGATTGAACGTTTGCTTGGCCTCCTCCGAAGTTTGGTCGATACCGTAACCTCGGCCGACCATCTGTTGTTGATTCCCTGTGACCTCAGCGCTTGGAGTCTGAAGGAGCGCACCATCATGATGCGTGAGGTTGACCGAATTTCATCTTCGTTGGTTGCAGAATGGTCATTGAGGCCAGCGATTGTCGAAGGCCATCCATTTTGTTCAGATGACTGGACTCCATTTGAGTTGCCTGAACCGATGCAGGAAACTGCTGCAGTTGCGCCGACAACAGAAGGTGCTGTTCAGGATCGTGCTGAGGTAGATGTTGATGCTCACCGTTTCTCTATCACAGGCCTTGTTGAGGAATGGCGGCAAGAACGTAGCGACGAGGTAGCCGGCGTTGCCGAAACAGTATCTCATGCGGCAGTAAAGTCGACTAACGAGGATTTGCCGGATTGGGCAACATCACCTAGCGCGAATATGCTCGAAGACGAAATACAATCTCCAGTACAATCTCCTGTACAATCACCTGTGCAAGCGGAATCGCCAGTAATCGAGGAAGAATTGAATCCGGAGCCTGAAGTAATCGTTGTTGAGGCTGAGCCAGAGCCGATAAGGCCCAAGCGTGCCACGGTAAATCATCGTGGCAATGCTCCGCGCAGAGTAAAGAAGCGAAGAATCACAAAATCCCAACTTAGCAATCGTGGACTTGTTGGTGCTGCATCGCTAAGTGCTGAAGTCGGCGAGATGGCTGTTGTGGCAGAAGACCAAACATCTCGAGATGAACTAACATCCGCCGCTGGCTTAGCAGCCGAGGTTGTCGAGTTACCTGAGGAGATTGATTATCGTCAGATGGACAAGGGTCTTACCGACGCCGTCAAGGGTGCAAGGGTTGTGAAGGCAGAAGTTCCAGACCCTGATTACATCGACCTTCACCAAAAGAGTCTAGACGCCGCCAAAGAGGCAGCAGCGGGCGAAGGTTGGGCTTTTGATGCGCCTCCGCTAAGCGATAACCCGTCGGTCCGAGAAAGTGCGAGCAGAGCACAGCGAACCTCTAGATTCACTGAGTGGTTGGCACAACAGGAGAGGTCCGACTTGCGAGCCTTGTCCGGAGCTTTCTCAGGGGTAAGTGTGCAAGAAGACACGATATGGCAGAGGATAGCAGAACTACAGTCAGATGGAGTTGACATGGCTGAAGTAATCGAAATGTTCGAACTTGACCCGGAGAGCGCTTTGCACTTGCTTGAGGAGGCTGAACGATGACTGTAAAAGGTGGTTATCTGAAGGAAGCGATGGCTCGCAGTCGCGTATTCCTAGGCATGTCTGCTCGAAAGAAAGTTCCACCTAAAGGAGACAGCAATCTATTGGATGCGGTGCAGGACCGTTCCCACTTGAGCATTGAGAAATTCCGCCTTTCTCGTCTCGGACTTGAAGAAGAAGGCCCCGGTCCTCTGGCTAGGATGAGTTTGCTAGCAGGTTCTGAACCCGGTGAATTCGGTGATGTCGTTGAACAGAGAATCACTGCGATGCGTGAGCGGGTCCGCTCATCATCGACTCTTGGTTTAGAACCCGAAGCCAGTGACCTACCACCGGGAGTTCCTCGCTGGGTTGCAGGTGAGGATTCAGATGATGGCGAGCGCAACCCCTTGACTCCGTTATGGCGTGAAGTACTAGACGCCGAGCGAGAATATAGTCCGAGTCCACCGCTATCTGCTGAGACGTTTTCGTCGCCAGAGATAACTTCACCTTCGAGTGTTGCCCCGGTGTCCTCCTCCTTCGCAGGATTCTGGCCACCGCTATTGACTCCAAGAAGCGGGTTCAATTTACACAATTGGCAGGGCGGTGCATGCAATAGAATGGCTAGCAAAGCAGCTAATGAAGTCATTGAGAATCCTGGTAAACGGCTCAACCCACTGGTCATTGTTGGCCCATCTGGTTCCGGGAAGAGCCACTTGCTCTGGGCAATTGGGGATGGGATTCAGGTGACATCACCGAATAGGGATGTTCGAGTAATAACCGCTGAAACATTTCCAGCCGGTCCACTGCCAAGTGGATGGGATGACCTGCTCATGCGAGCTTCTTGCTTGTTGATTGACGATGTTGACAGGATTCTACTTAGCCCTGATTCGGTCGAGGAATTGTCCAAACTGGTTGGTTGGGCCATTGATGTAGGTGCCCAGTTGGTACTGGCCTCCTCACGGCCGCTTGCATCCGATTCGCTACCCATCGGTAGGCTACGACAGGCCGCTGCTGGTGCGGTCACGGTGAAACTGGATGCACCAGATGCCGACACCATGGTGATGATGTTGCGACGCCTTTCACTACGCAGATCTATCGGTCTATCAGATTCACAACTACGGGTTATTGCAGCGCATTCACGTTCCGATTGGTCTCGTTGTGTTTCATCGTTCCAAACAGTCGCACTTGCAATCGATGCCGGTGCCGAACTTTTCGGAACAGGCGAGGTTGAAGAGTTGCTGGCTGGCAAGGAGCCACCTATGCGAGATGGCGACGTTGAGACTAGTTTTGATGTGGACAGAGTTGGTCAGAAGATAGTCTCTGAAGTGCTTGACACTGTGCTTCCAGAAGCGGCAGAGATTGAGATTGAACTTACCTCGCCGCTGATCGATAGCGAAGACGATTACATTCCACCAGACCTGATTCCTCCATCTTCATCTGCTGCAGCAGACAATTTGGTTGGAGACCAGTTGACCGCACATCTCTACGACATATCTCAGCGGTCAGAGGCTGCCCGCTCAGAACCTCAAATCAAAGCCGGGGATTCCCTCGATGTGCGAACCGATGCTGCTCTAGATAGATTAGAGACTGCAATCCATTCGCATCGTTTTGAATTGCGGGAATTGCAGCATGAAATCGAGGACATCGGTCATCGAATTGATAGTGCGGAACCAGCAGATCTCATCGAATATACTGACCGTATTTTGTCCATAGAACGTTATCTTGAGACCCTAGCGGAACTCACAGCAGGCGAAATGATTCCTGATATGGGCGACTTCGACCCCGGTATTCTATTGCAACCACTTGAGCACAAGGTGCTACTGCCTGCAGAACAGCAACCTGAACCTCAAATCAAGGCCGAACCTACTGTCGAGCCTACACCTGAACCAGAGGTTGAGGGTAGGGTTACGGCCGGGGTGACAACTGCCATTCTCAGGCCAACACGCCACCGAGTCCTTCTGCCAAAAACCGAAATCCAGGTCGAGGAGGATGAGCCTGAACCTGAGCCAGACGCCGAACCAGAGCCAGAGCCCGAGCCAGAGCCCGAGCCAGAGCCGGAACCGGAGATTGAGGTTGAACTAGAGCCAG
>CAZYIX010000013.1:0-10060 GCA_964647665.1 uncultured Candidatus Poseidoniales archaeon | reverse complement strand
GAGCCAGAGCCCGAGCCAGAGCCGGAACCGGAGATTGAGGTTGAACTAGAGCCAGAGCCCGAGCCAGAGCCGGAACCGGAGATTGAGGTTGAATTAGAGCCTGAGCCAGTGCCAGAGCCAGAGCCGGTGCCCGAGATTGAGCCCGAACCGGATACTGGAATAGATGACCTCGTAGCGGAGTTCACAGGCTCAGTTACGGCAAAGGGCAAGAAGGGCAAGAAGGGCAAGAAGGGCAAGAAGGGCAAGAAGGGCAAGACGGGTAAGAAAGGCAAGAAAGGCAAGAAACAGGTCAATGTCGATGGTCCACCGCCAAAGTCGTCCAAGAAGAACGAGCTCAACCTATTCTCAATCGCTGCTGACACTCCTGAAGTGAGCGATAATACGAAAGAAGCCGAAGTGAAAGGAGCTGATTTCTCTACGGAAAGAGATGATGAAGATGACGACTTCGGCTCACTATTAGGGAAAATAAGTGGAGACTGACTTAATCACTCCACTCACGAAATCCCTTTTCTGCTTCTGCATCCGCTTCAAGATGCATTTGGATTACTGGAAGCGAAATAACCTCCGCATCAGGATGGACCAGGCCAGGACATAGTGCCACCGTCTTTCGCCATTCTCTGTCGGAACGCATGTTCTCATTCCACCAAGGGAAAGCAGAACACTGAGCAGGCTTTGACGGATAGATGCCACAACCCCGGTCGTCCTGCAAGTAGATGCATGAACCATCTTTCTTCTTCGATGAGAGCACCCAACGTCCATCCGATGAGCGCCTGCAATCTCTTTCAAGCCATTCCTTGACATCCATTTCGAGATGTTCAGCGACTCGCTTTGCATCGTCTTTGGTGAGGTATACCACACCCCCCGGTTGGTCACAACAACGACCGCAACCGGGTAGACAGGTGAACGATACTCCCTCCGAGTACCAAGGCTTCTTCGCTTTCCTACCCCAACGAGCCATTTGCCTCCCTCAATTCTCTCAGCACACCCACTAAAGGCGTATATTGGGCCTCATGCCATCGACCCTTGCACTTATACAGAACGCATCATTCGGCGTATTTGAGGGATGGAATGGAAGAAGATAATGGCAAGGAAGTTCTCTTTGAGGTTACAGAAGACCATCTTAATACAGGGCTACGTGGTATCCCGGTAGGTACCTGTGCCACTTCTTTCGTTGACACCAAGAAAGGCGTCCATTACTGCGGATACCCGGTTGGAGACCTAGCCGACATGGACCCGGAGGACATCATTTACCTGCTATATGAGAAGCATTTGCCCAACCGACAGGAATCACTAGATTTCCGTAAGGAGTTGGCTCAGAGAGCAGCAGAGATGCCAAATGGTGCTCTACGAGTGCTTGAATCGCTTACTCCGGGTAGTGGGCACCCGATGGATTGGCTTTCAATTGGAATTCAGGCTCTTGGAGTTGCACACACTACTGGTGACGTACGCGCGGACGGGTTGAATCTAATCGCGCGATTGCCAGAGTTGATGGCGAGCATCTTCCGTCTCCGCGGAGGCCGCGGCTTGCCAACGGTGGGCAGCGAGCCAGATAGAGGGTTGGTTGAGAATTTCGTTCATTTGCTTGGTAAGCCTGACACGGAAAAAGATGCAGTAATCCGTGTACTCCGTGCCTTCCTTGTTTTGCACATGGACCATGGAGGTGGCAACCTGTCTACCTTCACGGGCAAGGCCGTTTCGTCAGGAAGGGCCAGTGTGTACGCTTCAATCTCAAGCGCGATGAACGCACTTTCAGGTCCACTACATGGTAGGGCGAATCAGGCCTGCTTGGAATTTGTCCAGCGTATCGGCTCTTCTGACCCGGACGACATCGAGAAGTTCGTTAGGGCTGAACTAGCAGCAAAGCGGCCAATCTACGGCTTCGGTCACGCTGTTCTACGAGCAGAGGACCCACGTGCTGCTGCCCAATTCCGTCTTGGCGCCGAGGTTTGTCCAGATGACCCAAATTTCCAGGTTATCAAGACACTGCGCGAGGTTGCACCTCGAGTGCTTTCTGAGAATCCAAAGATTAGCAATCCGAATGCCAACGTAGACATTGCTAGCGGCACTTTACTGAATGCTGTAGGATTCCATAAGCCAGAATACTACACGACTTTCTTCGGCTGGTCGCGAGTGGCAGGCATCTGTGCCCAGATTAACGATGAGCGTAAATCACGCGGCGGCCGTGGCACCCCAATCTACCGTCCTCGATTCATCGCAGCTGACTCGACGGTCCGCCGTCTCGAGTGAATCAGTGCTTGCGCCCTGAGGTTCTTCCAGCTCCCCTATGTCCAATGAGTCGGCTCGCTTCCCACGGCATTGTTTCCGGCGTAGCATCGTTACACAATTCATCGAGGCTGCGCCCCCATTGCCACCGTTTGCGCCAACATTCGAGGAAATCTCGTCTTTCATCATCATTCATTTCGTACCAAGGCGATAACGACGCAGTAGCCTGTTTGATTAATGACTCATGTTGGTCAACTGATGCAGCATTCATTTTTGAGATCCAATCCGCATCCAACGGCTGACTCGCCCACCTCGGCCAGCGAGCCCCACCTTCGGGAGTTGACCAGATATCCGGCTCACTATGGTCACTGACCGCAGTCAGCCCGAGGTCGCTGATCGCACGTTCGCGTGAGAATGGAACTGGCCAGACATAGGCTTGGTAGCCTTTCCTCAATCTAGTCAGTCTCTCACCGGTGTATCCGGACAGACCTATTGTGCGACCGAAGGTGATGTGACGTGTCCAACCACTGAGATATTCGAGCGCGCAGGGAAGCATCGGTGCGCCCGCTTTCTGTTGCATCTTCATGTGGAAAGGTAGTGAGAGCCACATGAAGGAAGGAAGTGCCACAATTCGCTTGACGGTAGTACTGCCATATTCTGGGATGTGCGGTTTCAATTGGGCTGCTGGAATCCTCACCTCGGCTTTATTGCAGGATTTTTTGAAATTTCGTTTGAAGGACCAGAGTACTGCACTTCGTTTGGGCAAATCGGCCTCATGCAGCATTTCATCGGTAAGAATTGCCATTCTCACTGCGAAGTCTTCTCGCTTCTTCGCAGTAACAGCACCGCCATTTGCCGCGCGCGGGTGCGGCATCTTCAGTTCGACACAGGCAACTTTTGCATGTTCGCGCCACGCTTCGATGACCACAGCATCAGAGAGAAGTTCAGCAAAAGAGGCCACGCCTATCTCAGCGAGTTCTTCGCTGCTATTATCCTCTGTCCAGTGGTTTAGTCCACTACTTTCTACCGTATCGTCGGGCAGACAATTGTCGTGGTACAGCATCAATTGTCCATCGGTTGTCAGTCGCAGGTCAAACTCGATGCCATCATTGTGAGTGATGCCGTGACGTAGAGCCTCGATGGTATTCTCAGCAGGTCGTTGCCAGCCAGTGATTGACTCCACCGTCATGCTCGTCACCGACCTGCCCTTCCGGCATCTCTTATTGAAGCGTAACCCGAAGTTTCCACTCTCAGTGGAATGCTGATAGTCCCGCAGCACCGACGGCCATAGGATGGCAGCAGGTGACCCAAAGCAAATTCGTGGATATTGTATGTATGACTGGGCGAAGTCAGCCTTTGAGACCAGCGTGACCACCGCTATCCTTCCCGCTTGGTTTGGATACCTTTTCCTGACCGCTAACGGAATTTCCATCAGCACGATGTTTGGTGATATGTCGGCAGATACCTTGTGGGCTTATACGGTGTCAGGAGCCGCATTGGCGGTGGCGATAGTCAGCCCAGCATTTGGGGTGATAGCGGACAGAACACGCATCAAGATGAAGATGCTTAAACTGCTTACTTATATTGGCGCAGGCTCGACTTTTATGCTCGCTTTCGCGCTGATTTTCCCAATCTCATTTCAATGGGTTTGGATATTGGTGATGTTCCTATTGGCCAATGTCGGATTGAACGGAGCCGGGGTATTCTACAACGCGTTATTACCGCATCAAGGTGAGGATAAACAATTGGATTCTATTTCCAACAAAGCCTACGCGTATGGTTACCTCGGTGGCGGCCTGCTGCTTGTGGTCCATCTCGGTATGGTGATGGGATTGGAAGGTTCATGGGTGGTACCATTTTGTATGGCAACATCTGGAATTTGGTGGTTCGGATTCGCCTTCTTCACTTTCCTAGGGGTGCCTGAACCTGAGGTTGAGAACGAGATTGAGGATTTGCAGTTTGGCAGTGCGAGCAAGTTGGCTATAGGTGAGATTATCAAGACTGTCAAGGATTGGAGCTCTTTCAAGACTCTGTTCATCTACATGATCGCATATTTCCTATTCATCGACGGCATCAACAGCGTAACAGCGTTGGCAGGTGCATTTGGCATCGCGGTACTTGGGCTGTCGATGACCGCCCTGATAATGACCATCGTCGTTATCCAGTTCGTTGCTTTCCCCGCTGCATTCCTATTCACTTGGTTATCGGGGAAAACCAATACCAAGACCGCACTCACCGTTGCATTGGTCGCTTGGTGCGTAGTAATCGCCGGAGCGCTATCCTTCGCTCCGCTAGAGTTGGAGGAGCCAGAGGAGTATGACTTCCACTTCGTGGCGGTCGAGGGGTCCAACAACTACACCGTGACTTTGTTGCATGAGGAGCCGTTCGGCGACAGTTCTGGAGATCAGGCTCTTGAATCGCAGTGGGCACATCTTCTCGCAGGCGAGAATGTGAGTTGGTCTGAAGCCAGCACGCTTGTGCGTGGCCTTGAAGACACCAGATTCAGCGCATATCTCGGTTATGCACCTGAAGGTGATAGTGCTGAAATTATGGTGGTTGGCATCGACCATCCGACCAACCTCGGTGATGGCCATCTCGATTTCATCCCGTCGACGGCTCGCGATTTGGTATGGCAGCCACTAGGAATATCTGTGACATTCCAATTCCTATTGCTTGGATGCATGGCAGGATTGTTGCTCGGCGGCTCGCAAGGGTTGGCACGCAGTTTGTTCGCAAAGATGGTTCCAGAGACTCGCAGTACCGAATTCTTTGGCTTCTTCGGCTTCTTCGGCAAGGTTGCAGCGTTGATTGGCCCATTGATGTATGCGGTTATGGCAACCGCATTCGATAGCAGAGTTGGAGTGGCCAGCCTCTCCATTCTCATCATAGGTGGAACAGTGATGATGCTATTCGTTGACGTCGACGATGGTGTTGCAGTCGCTCGGGCTTGGGATAACAGCGTCCGTGATACCTCAACTTCTGATGAGCCCGAAGCGGAGGCTGTAGAGGTAGAAGACAACTAGGAGTCAGTCTCAATGAGGCAGCATTTTGTCAGCAATCATTGAGGCCTCAAATAGCACAATCATCGGCACCGCAATTAAAGCCAGAGAAAGCGGGTCGGGCGGCGACAAGAAGGCTCCGATGACGATTGAGCCGAACCAGATGTGCTTCCTATATGACGAGAGCATTTCTCTGCTGGCAATACCACCTCGCAGCAGCAGAATCACCACCAGTGGCACTTCGAAAGACAGCATACTTCCCAAAGCGAGAGATGCTAGGAATCCAATCCAAGACTGCAGTTGCCAAGTAGGATTCAGACCTGCCGAGGCAGCATCAGCGTGTAGGTAAGTGAGTAAGAATGGAATCAGCACATGCCAGGCATAGAGCAGACCCAAAGTTGCAAGTCCCAGCGCAATGGCGAGCAGTGCGAGGATTTTTCCGAGCACTCCGGTAGTCAGTGGGGGCATGCTGAATTCACCGATTGCATCGCGAACCACTTCAGAGCGTGAACCGAGGCGAATTGCATCGGTGAGCAGGGCCAGCACCACGAGGAAAATGCCGAGGTTGCTCGCTACGTGTAATCGCAGTAACACTGCTTCCAAGGGATGCAGTAACACGACTTGCACGTCATTTGGCAATAGGTTGGGTTGCGCTACAGCCCAACTGATTAGTTGGCCTGCCAATGGATATCCGACGACGAGAGCGAATATGAAAAGGCCAGCCAACAGCCTCGCCCTGTTGCGAATATGACCGCCGAGGCTGCGGAACAGACGGAAGCCGGGACCATCGAGTAGTGATTCGAGGTCTAGGCCATCATCTTCCGCCACGTCTTAGCCCCCGATTCAATCGGTGTGTGGTGTCTTATTGGCTCCTTCGGAGCCAACGACTCAAGGAATCTTAGGCAATGCTGGCGGGGCTCGCCTGCTACTAGAGCCGCCAGAACCGGGTAGTGGTGGCAAGCCTCCACTCGATGATGCAGCACTTGCGACAGGTGTGGAGATTGCAACGGCTGGTGAATCGCCTCCCTCCTCATCGAATAGGTCATCGACCAATATCGCCGTGGCCGAGAGAATCGGGGGTTCTTCCTCGACAGCCCATGCTGGCCTTGGCGCCTCTGGCTCGGGCAACTCTGTACTCTTTACTGGCCTGCCCAACAGTAGCCAGTCACCCTGTTCTTGTGACCATTCTGCCATTGGGGGTAGACCACGGGGCCTTACTGGTATGGTTCCACTTTGTACTGTGTGAAGACGCTGTGGAGGGGGGGCTGGTTCAACAGCCACAGTTTCCTGTGCTGAATCTTCCTTACCGGACGGTCGAACTGAATCGACGGTATCGGAAACAAATTGGGTGACGGATGACGCGGTGTCGCTGACGCCTTTGGCTGCACCCTTCGCCACAGTGGTAGCCTTGGCTGCTTGTCGCTTGGCGAAATCAGAAATCTCGGAAAGTGATGGCAGTTTGGACGTTTTATCTTTTTCATGCTCCTCCTCATCAGATTCCGGTTGCTCTTCGATGTGGAAATTGACGAAATCGGTCTCGATGCCAAGGTCTTCCGCCTTGTCACCTTCTGCCTTAGCCTCGTCTGCCGCTGCACTCACTATGGCTTCTGTACTCTCATCGCCAACTATGGTGGTGAACCTGCTGTCTATGGTTGTAGAATCATCCTCTACATTGGCTGCTAGTTCAGCCTTAGCAGCGGCAGAAGCAGCAACCTCCGTAGCGCTTGCAACAGCGATTGCTTCCATCTCACCAAGCGCTTTGGTCACGACATTGGTATCGATGGAATCGATATCACCGATGACTGAATCAATAATCGAAGCAGTATTTGCATCACCAGTTCCCTTTGTGTTAGCAATAGCGACACTCATCTCTAGCAATTCACGCTCATCATCGATATTGTGACTCTCAATGTTGCCAAATACGGGACGCTTCCTCAAGCAGTATACTGCAGCAAAGGTCAGTGGCAGCGCTATAGCCAGCATGGCCAATTCCTGACCGGTAATTACTCCTGCATCAGACCATACTGGTTTGGGTGACCCACCGAGAAGCTTGTCCTGAATGAAGAACCATGGATGGAACTTGACCCCCATACCACCATTGTGGAACGGAATAGCAGGGAATAGACCGAGCATGCTGTTGATGAGGAACCCCAACCAAACGGGTATGGCTACAATCAGCGAGCCAAGTCCTGTGCGAGGATAGTAGCGTTCCACGTCGTCACCCGGATACCTTCGATGGACGATATGCATTTCAACATGTCCGACGGCTAAGTCAGGTAATATCTTCAGACCAAGGTCTGGTGAGCATTTCAGCGTTTGAGAATGATTGAGAGCAAATCACCATCTTTCAGCAGATGATCCTTGCCGACGCGCTGCCAATCAAACTTGGCGCTTGGGCCAGTAACTCTAGCGAATCGAAACTTCCTGACGAAGTCCCGGTGTAAGGTTGCGCATACATCTTCGACAGTGCTGTCACTCTTGACAATAAGTGGTTCAACAAGGTCAGCCTCTTGGCCTTGTGGCTTAAGAAAAACCGACATGAATCCCAAGTTTTCGTACAACCAGTCCTTCATCCCCTCAATCCCCATACCGGTGAAGGCAGAAATCGGTAGTACTGGCCAGCCTTCTGGTAACACCTCGACAATCTTCTGGTAATCTTCCTCGGTGGCCAAATCCATCTTGTTGATTACCACCACTGCCTCACCGTATTTTCGGTTGTCAGCCAGAGTGTCGACGATATGGTCGGCAGTGGCATCGATTCGCATGGTGACATGAGCGCTGACGTACCCATATGTGCGGATAATGTCTTGAATTTCAGGTATGGTCAGATGGGTTTGTTCAACGGTTGAGCGGACAATGATTCCACCACGATTGGTCCGTTTGATGAAAACCGGTGGTTTTTCTTCATTGAGGCGCATTCCAGCCTTTTCCAATTCGCGGTGAAGTATGCCGAAATGTTTGGTTTGAAACGGGTCGAGAATGTATAGGACCATGTCAGAAGTCCGAATGACTCCGAGAATCTCCCTGCCTCGGCCCTTGCCTTCGGATGCGCCTTTGATAAGACCGGGCAGGTCGAGAATCTGGATTTTTGCACCCCGGTGCTCAAGCAATCCGGGAATGCAGGTCAGCGTAGTGAATGCGTAAGCACCGGTTTCCGAATCTTTGCCAGTGAGTTTAGCGATTAAGGTGGATTTACCTACGCTGGGAAATCCGACCAATGCGACTGTGCCATCACCCGATTTCTTGACTTCGAATCCCGAGGCAGGACCGCTTGATTTGGAGTGAGCCTGCGCCTTTTCCTGCTTGGCTTTGAGTGCGGCAATTTTCGCCTTCAACTTGCCGAGGTGGTGCATAGTGGCCTTATTCTTCTGAGTCTTGTCAATCTCTGTCTGAATCTCAGTAATCTGCTCATCGATTGTTGCCATGCCTTCCAACTCCGATTCGCCGTGCTGTTCTAGCCCTCTCGCTAGTGGATGCGCACAGCCAATGGTTCTTCAATCCGGCGTATCCCATTCTGTAGCCCAATGTGAACTATCTGACCCCTCATCGGCATAGGCGAAGGCTTCCAAGGTGGCTTGGCGATTCGGGGGCGCATCGAGGTCGCCAACGCGAAATCCGATGAGTCGCACTGGCCGTGATGTATCGTACACATCGGTGAGCAATCCATCAGCCAAGCGCCGAAACACCTCCTCATCATCCATCGCAACCGGTAGGGAACGAGCGTGGTTGAGCGTCTCGAAGCCCCTGTATCGAAGTTTGACTTCCAGAACTCTCGCAGCGATTCCCAGTTCCAGCAACTTTGCTACCACTCTAGCCACCAATTCACGCAGTCGTTCCAACACGACATCCGGGTTGCTGACATCTCGGTTGAAAGTGCGCTCTTTTCCGATGGATTTTCGACTTCTAATCGGGCTGACTTCATCTGATGAATATCCATCCAGTATTCGCGCCAAACTTCGCCCACGTCTTTCGCCAAGTATCCGTGATAGCCCTGACTCGCCTTCGGCGATTGCATCTTCTAGAAAGTAGATTCCAGATTCTGCCAAATCCTGTGCTGACTTTGGTCCGATACCCGGAACGGCACGGGTATCCTGTGGAGAGAAGAATTCGGTCAATGATTCCGGGCGGGCGACATAGATGCCGTTCGGTTTGTTGTATTCGCTTGACATCTTGGCTGCGACACGGGTAGGTCCAACACCGAATGATGCGGTGAGGCCGATATCATCGAAGATGGATTTCTGCATCCTGCGAGCCAGCGCTTCGGCTGAGTCCCAATCGCTTTCACACGCCTCGGTGACATCCAGATATGCCTCGTCAACGCCAGCAGGCTCGAATTGGTCGGCTTCGGCTGCGAGGATTCGCATCACACGCCTGCTGGCGCGCCTGTACAGGTTGAATCGACCTCGCCGATACAGGGCTGGGCCCAATGGAGGCGCGGGGCAGCGCCGCCAAGCCTCTGAAATCGGCATGGCGGAGCGAATCCCAAATTCGCGTGCGGCGTAATTGCAGGTCGATACCACGCCGCGCCCCTGTCCACTACTCGGGTCTGAGCCGATAATCAGCGGTACACTAGGGTCAAGGTCGTCGTGAATGGTCTCGACAGCGGCGAAGAAAGCATCGAGGTCGCAGTGGATTAGTATGCGCCCGCCTTGGTGCACCATGGTCGACATCGCCGCGAGATGGCTCAATAACTCTCGGTATGGTCAAGCGGTGGTTTAGGTGTCAACTCAAGGTCACGGTTTGCGTACCGACAACGGTGTAACCGTCGTAGGTGATGTAGATATTCACGGTGCAGCTGACTCCAGCAGCGCCGCAGATCTCAGTTCCTGACTCGTGCA
>CAZYIX010000012.1:22961-47499 GCA_964647665.1 uncultured Candidatus Poseidoniales archaeon | reverse complement strand
ATCTGCTGCGGTGGATTTCTCCCCGTTCAGTAAAGCGGACACTGGACATTCCTCAAACTTGGGATTACCCGTTCATGGGTGAGGATTGAAACTTGAAAAAAGAAAAATGGAAGTGAGAAAATGGAAACTGCAATATCATACATATTGATGCTCGGAACGTTAGCCTTCTTCGGCTACGTTGGATACCAAGCAGCCAAGGACAAAGACCTCGACAACGACACCTATCTTTCTGCTCGCGGCACCCAAGGATGGCTGAAAATTGGACTGAGCCTATTTGCCTCGGGCATGGGAATTTGGATTCTATTCAGTCCTTCTGAAGTTGGTTATTACGGCGGATTTTGGGATGTTGTCGGCTACGCGCTATCAGCTGCGACTCCATTCCTCCTGCTCGCCTATGTGGGACCAATGATTCGAGAGAAATTGCCGATGGGAGTCACATTGGCTGACTACGTTAGAATGAGAATTGGGCGGCCAATGCAGGTCTATGTCGGCATTATCTCTGTTCTCTACATGTTCACCTTCCTATTCGCTGAATTCACTGCAATCGGCAAAGCGATGGACATCTTGACCGGCATGAATCCTCTGGTACCGATGCTGGCTGTCGCCGCTGTCACAGCGGCTTACACCGCCTACGGTGGCCTGCCAGCGTCGCTGCGAACCGATCGCTGGCAAGCGTGGATAATCATCTGGCTCATCGTTGTCCTTTTGCTAATCCTATTCGGTGCTGATATTTCTTCACTGATTGCCGACGCCAAGGCATTCAACCCTGAAGATGAATGGAGCATTGGCAGTATGTCCTACATGGATTCCTTCAACTCTGGACTTGCTCTGATAGTGGCCATCACTGCGGCTGAGATGTTCTCACAAGGCAACTGGCAGCGAGCTTGGGCTTCTGAGGACAATGCGGCTCTGAAACGCGGCTCTCTACTCGCCGCCGCACTTGTGGTACCACTAGTTTTCGTCATGGGTGTACTCGGCACAGTGGTTGCTGGACAGGGAGCAGTCGCAGACCCTTCCACTGCATTCTTCGTCCTCATCGAAGATGCAGGAGTTGTATTCATCGCGGCTTTCATCGTTCTGGGTATTGCGCTGGTCTGCTCCAGCGCCGATACTCTGCAGAACGCAGTGGTTGCCTCCATCACACGGGATATTGCCGATGGCAAGATGGAATTGAGCCACGCTCGTATCATTACAATTGCAATGATTCCAATCGCCATCTACTTCGCAGCAACCATGGATTCACTGAGTGTGTTCGCCATATTCCTATTCGCTGACCTGCTCGCCACCGCCACTGTTCTTCCAGTTCTACTGACGCTATGGGATAAGGTCGACTCACGGGCATCGCTTGCTGGCGCAATCTGTGGACTGCTGGCAGTCGTCGCATATGGTGCTTGGACCTCAGACGTCTCCACAGGCATTGCTTACCTCACCTCGCCGACCAACGAGTGGGGCCTTGCAAACCTCAACGTCTTCCTGAGTGCCCTTATCGGCTCTGGAGTTGTGACAATCGGACTGTCGCTAGCCCTGCCAGAAGTGCCAAGTGATGGGGACGCATCTGTGGATACAGAACAGGAGTAATGGCAGCATTAGACGCTTGGCGACCATGTACAACGCCCCCCCAGCGCTCACACGCGCTAGGGAAGGTCTCAAGAAGCAGCAGTATCGCTGCATATTGAGGATAGAGATGACCATCGGGAACCCGGCCGAGACCTTGACCTATATGCGAGCAGTGCGACTGCTGCTCGGTGGATATGGGGCATACAGTCGTGAGAAGCGCAGAGAGACCAACGTTGCAGTACGTGAGGAGATTCTGAGATGCAGCAATCGAGTTCGTAATCACGTCGAGAATGTTCATGACTCGGCCTATCGAGACGGCGGCATCGAACTAGCGAGGGCCTGCTCGGGTGCAGTCGAAGAAGTTGATGCTCTACGCAATGATGTCAACGTCGCTGAGACTGGTGGCGAGCATCCATTCTTTTCTCAACAGATTAGTGTTTCAAAGAAGACAATCGACTCACTCATCAGCCATGACCTTCGCACCCTTGAGATGCTGGTCAAAGCAGTCAACCAATCAAATGAACTTGAGAAGGAGCATGCAGCGTCGAACACCGAATCTGCAATAACTGCTGCAAAGGAATGTAGACAGTTGATTTCCAGTGTTCGAGGACATTTCAGTGAACGCAGGTCAGTCCTGCGCAGGATAAAGTGAGGAGGAGAATGAATGAGTAGTCAAAGATGGCGAGATAGACCAGATGTTATTGCGAAAATGATTGATTCGGGCTCGATTAGGAGTTGGTCGGCCCGAGATATCGTGCTTAAGCCAAACGAATGCGTGACCATTTTAGCTGAAGGAAAGGTGCAGGACACCCTATCAGAGACCGTGCTGCGAGACTATGTTGGCGGCTGGACTAGATGGGTTGCTGGCAAGTTGGGTATGGGTTCCTCAGACCACAAACTCATCTTTGCCATGACCGGCCCATTCGACCTACTTTTCTTATTGAACGGTCAGACCACTGATGGCGCTGCTGTGAAGGGAATGGTAAATCTCAGGCTGCAAATTCAGAGAGACGATGTGCCGAAGTTGCTCAACATCTTCGCTAATAATCGTCGTGAACTCGATAGGGGTTTCTTTGCTGAATATTTCCGTTCAGAGATGGAATCTCGTGTCATTAAACCGTTGGTTGGTACACAGTCAGATGCATCTGCTCTACGCACACCAGCGTTCCAAGAAGCGTTGGAAATGGCGGTCCGCGCCGAGATGCGTAATGCCTTCAATCTCTCTGGAGTGACCATGCTGAAATCCTTCGCAGTGGTCAACGAAACTGACCTTGAGAAGTTGAAAGCTTATCGAAATCAAGTCGAGACCGCTACCGCACACAAGGATGTAGAGGCAGCCAATACCGTTGCTGACATCGATCGCCAAAGGGAGGTTACCCTAGCCCGAATCGGTATCCAAACCGACATCGCCAAGGCTCAGGCTCGCGGACAGGTCGAGACTGCCATGGAATCACAGTTGTTGGAATTGCGCAAACAAGAGGCAACATGGGAGGCGCAACGAAGCCACGATGAAGCAAGCCAAAACATTGCAATCGCTGGCGAAAAATCCCGTTCCGACATTCGTGTTAGTGAAAAACAGGCAAAAATGGACATTGCAATGGGCGCTTTCGATAAGGTGCAGGAAGCAAAGCGAACTAGACTCGCTCAGCAGGCGGAAGCCAATCTAGAGCGGCAGAAACATACCGATACAGTGCAGGAGAAGATAATTGATAAGGCCGCAGAACAAGGTGCGATGTCTCCAGAGGTTGTGCAAACCTTCCTTGAGCAGCAGTCGGAGCAAAAACGGGCCGACCAAGTAATCACCTCATCGGGTGGAGCACCAACCGAGTCCGGTAGTGCTACTGTTCTTCCCGGTCTATGTGGCTCCTGTGGCGCAGAGGTGCAGAATACTTGGAATTCCTGCCCCAACTGTGGACAAACGCTAGGCTGAGCACTCATTCATCGATTCTTAGGACATCGAGGGCCACCGCGATAGGTGGTAAATGGTCACTATATCTGTGCCGACTTGTCTTTGGAGGAAATAGGTTGCCGGAAATTGCCATTTCGATAACCTCCTGCTTGGTCAAACTGTCCCTGCCGCTGGCAGGCCAAACATCGAGTTCGATTCCGTCGTCGCTCAAATAATCGACGAGGATGCATGGCAGTCGCGATAGACCTAGGCGGATGCCGACATGATATCGGTGGTGCCCATCAAGAATTGTGCCAGATTGACGGTCGGCGAGCAGTGGCTTGGTATAGGCTCTCCAGCGCAGGGTCATCTCGTGCAATTTGTCGGCATTTCGAGGCTTAACTTCCTCGTGCGGCTTGAGCCAACCGATTGGCACCAATTCGACTTCCATCAGTCTCGCATAGAATAGGGGGTTGAAATCGCTTCGCCCACGCGGAAGTTATGACCCTGAGGCCACGGGTCTCCCCCATATGCCCGCACACGACCTCCCCGAGGGCTTGGCCGCTGACCTCGAAGGGGAGCCTTTTGATGGCGACATGACAGCGTGGGCAGACAGACTTCCAGGCTCGCTTCTAGATGTTGTAGCACATATTGCAGAGAGAGGGGCAGGAGTATGGCTGGTAGGTGGCTCAGTTCGCGAAGCATTGCTGGGTCGTGGCGAACACGATTACGACCTCGCTGTGACTCTGACTCCTGACGAAATGCTGTCACTATTTCCACGTTCAATTCCAACTGGGGTCGCGTTTGGCACAGTTACTCTGCGCACCAACGTGCCAAATTCGGATGGGAGGCCAAATGATGATGGCGAGGCAACTGAACTGATGTTTGAAGCAACCACTCTGCGCACGGAGTCGGAATATGGTGATGGACGCAGACCTGATGAGGTGGCTTTCGGTTCCTCACTTGCGACCGACCTTTCTCGCAGAGACCTTACAATCAACTCAATCGCGGTCGACCTTGCCCGCAGGCAAATCCACGACCCATTCGCAGGAAGTGCCGACCTGACTAATCGAAATCTACGCGCGGTCGGAGACGCAGCCCATCGCCTTTCTGAGGATGGTCTACGTATCATGCGGGCCTACCGTTTCATGGACCAAGGAGAAGCGGGAGTATGGCTACCTGACAAACAACTCGCCGACGCAATGGTCTCATGTGCTGGAATGCTCGACAATGTTGCTGCAGAACGAATCTGGCATGAATTCTCAAGAATACTGAGTGGTGTGAATGCTGGTCAGGTGCTTGCACGAATGGAGGAAGACGGAGTTCTTTCTCGACTGTTACCGGGCTGGCCAAGTTTGGCTGGGCCTCAGAATGAACTCGGCGAAGTAAATCCAACATGGCTTGCGGCGGCTCGTCTAGCAATGCTGGCTTGCGGCGCCGAGATAATGCGATGGAGATTGCTCGACGACGATTTGAGGGTGCTGAAAGTCCCAAATCAGGTTAGACAACGCGTATTGCTGCTCCACAAGTTACTCGGCACCTTACCACCATCGAATGACGAAGCATCACTACGGTTGTATCGAGCAGCATCGGGCGAAGCAATGCTAGCTCATTTGGCCATAGAAGCCGCTTTGGACCCAGACGGCAATTCTAAGGTAGTCCACGAATGCCTTGACGCCTTACCAGAACTGGGTGCAGGCACTGCTCCTCTCATCGACGGAAACACTCTTTCCCAGCAAACCGGACTGGCTGCTGGAGTACGGCTAGGCCGGCTGAAGTCTTGGTTACACCGCATCCAAATTGAAGGAGATGTGAAAGATGCGGCGGATCTATTGACCATGCTAGATGTATTGCCATGGCAAGAAGGAGATTGCGACGACTGGCCTACGGTGGCTTGGCCATAAATCACTCTTCAAGAGACTCGATGTACTCGTCTGGATTCAACAAATCATCCTGATCGAGGTTGTGCGGCCCCATTATCAGCACCCAACCATCGCCATACGGGTCATCGCTAACCATCTCAGGCGTGGCCTCAAGTTCGTTGTTTACCTCAATGATTGTGCCAGAGCAGGGGCTGTCAAGGGAAATCCTGTCCATAGCAGCTCTCAGAGAAAATAATACATCACCTGAACCGACTTCCTCGTCAACCTCACTGGGTATGACTCTGAGAATCTCTCCGAGTTCCTTCACCAAACAATCGGTGACACCCAGCTTCCAGGTTCCTTCTTTCTTGTCGAGTAATTGTAACCAGAGGTGGTTTCGAGTATAATTCCGGCCACCGACGACTGCGAATTCAACAAAATCTTCTGCCATAAGTCTTCATCTCAGAGGCGGCCCCACCGACCGATATATTTCAAGGATGCGATGAATTAGTCTAGTTCCTAATAAGCGAATAGCAAAAAACAGCCGATTGGATGCTGCAATTGATTATCAATGGAATACCGCTCGCGGAGACGAGGACTACCATGGATTTCCAAGAGACCGAAGAACAAGCGATGATTCGTGAGATGGTCAGGGACTTTGCCGAGGATATCCTCGCACCTACCTGCTTGGAGAGAGATAAGCAGCAAAGACCCCCACTTGAGGAATGGGCGGCTTTCTGCGAATACGGTTTGCAAGGCATTACCATCGGCGAGGAATACGGCGGAAATCCAGTCGATGATATTACCGAGGCGATCATCATCGAGGAGTTGGCAAGAGTAGACCCCTCATTCTCAGTTTTCTATGCAGTTCACGTCGGGCTGTGCTCGAAGACCATCACCATTCACGGTACTGAACAACAGAAGCAGAACTATCTCACTAGACTTGCAGAAGGTCACGTTGGTGCATATTCGCTGTCAGAGGCAGGTGCGGGCACAGATGCCGCAGCAATGACCTGCAAGGCCAAGATTGCCGAAGATGGCAGCCACTGGGTTCTCAACGGTGAGAAAATGTGGGTCACCAACGGTGCAAGCGCAGAGATATACGTGCTATTCGCCAAAGATGTCGACCATCCTGACTACGGAGCCAAGCGCCATGGAGGAACTACCGCATTCATTGTCGAACAGGCATTCGAGGGATTCAGCGTCGGCAAGAAAGAGGACAAACTAGGAATCCGCAGTAGCGATACTACCACCTTGGTATTGGAAAATTGCAAGGTGCCTGCAGATAACGTACTCGGTGAAGTCGGCAAGGGCTTCGGTATCGCGATGAATGCACTCGACAACTCACGCATAGGAATTGCTGCGCAAGCATTAGGCATCTCGCAAGGAGCCTTTGAATCCGCTCTCAAATACGCGCATGAAAGAGAGGCTTTTGGCAAGCCAATCGCCCACCATCAGACCATCGGAAATTATCTTGCAGATATGGCGACACAAATTGAGGCTTCGCGGCTGTTGGTATACCAAGCGGCTTGGGCAAAACAGCAACATTACGAGCACGATGCTGCGCGACACAGCAAGGAAGCAAGCATGGCCAAATTATTTGCTGGCGATACCGCAATGTGGGTGACAGAAAGGGCGGTTCAGGTTCTCGGTGGCTACGGATATACCACCGACTTCCCAGTCGAGCGATTCTTCCGAGATGCGAAGATTACCCAAATCTATGAAGGAACTCAGGAAGTGCAGCGAATCGTCATCGCTCGTGCACTGAAATCCTAACCTTGTAATTCTGCATGGTCGGCCAGCAGACTGGTGGCTGCTTGGCTGATGAGGTCGCTGCTATCATCGCAGAGATTTTTGGTGCTCGATACCTCATCATCTGTCAGTGGACGGCCGTGCATATTCTCCAGAAATCTGGCACGGGCCTGCTCACTATATCGATTATCTTTGAGCAATTCAATACGCAGAGCACGTTCAAGGTCCGAACGAGGGCGGCGTAGTAGTCGAACCAACAATGTGGCATCGAGACTGCCCCGTAGTGTGTCGACTACTGTGGAGTCGGCGACCCAATCAACTTCCGCTAGAGCGGTGACGATGGCGTTACGCATCTGTGGATTCGGGTCAGCTGCCAACCGCTTGACACGGTCAAAATCTCCATCCGCAACCTCGGATTCAAGCAGGAATGTGGCTGCTTGAGAGGAGATGTCAGCATTGGAGTCATCGACCATTATCGAAAGCGCTTTGACAACTGTGGAATTTTCTGCAAGTTCGGGTTGCTCGGTCAACACCTCAAGTGCGGCCTTGCGCACCCGCGTATGTGAGTCGGTAATCGCAACTGACAATCTCAAACCGATGTCGCCCTCACTGGCATCGGCGAGTTGTAACACCGCCATTCTCCTGATACCGTGATCTATGTCAGAAAGCGCAGCGTCAAGGTCTTCTGTTGTCACTCCTAAACCAGCAGATAACATACTGAAGCGGCTCTTCCAAGCAGCACTGCGAACCTGCGTAGTCTGGTCGCTGCACATCGATTCTAGCAGTGTAAGACCGCTGATTCCCATTCTGGCCGAAACCTCGGTAGCAAGCATCCTCTGCTCAATGCTATCTGAAGCGGCGAGGCTTCTAGCAAGCTCGATGTCGTCGGTATTAGCCCAACGCCGAATCGCCTCGACCGCTTTGTCTCGGAACCATTGGTCATCAGAGTCGAGTAACTCAGCGAATGCGACCAGCGCGTCCGGGTCATCCAATTCGAATAATTTGCGTACAGCGAGTCGTTGTTGGCGTATGTCTTTGTGACTAAGACGAGCAATCTCTACGCGCAGCATCACACCACTCCGTACCTGCTGCGCAGGCAATTCACATTTCATGTTTTCAGCAAAACAATGAGGGGAAACGCCAAGTCTCAGCACTCAAGGAACCAAGTCGATATGTTGTCCAAAACCACCGGCCGGGTCCTCATCTCCGTGCTCGGGGTCTCCGGGGTGAATCATTCGTACATCGAATAGAGCGAGCAGAGTAGGCCATAACGGGGCTAGCCAATCCATCTCTGCCATCAATAAGTCAATCACAGGATGTCCGGCTTCAAGCAGGTCGTCGTCATCGAAAACCCATGGTGGTTCATCTTCAAATTCCTCTGTATGAAGTAGCGGTGGAAGGTCTGCTGGCATTTCTCTTAGAGCCTCAGTCAATAATCGCAGTCTCTCGATTATTTCGTCATCGAGTAAACCTAATTCCTCACTTATCTCAGCGCATTCCAACAACATCTCCGCGAGGTTTTCCGCAGCAAGTGGCTCTGGCTCGCTGTCAGCGATATCGACTGGGCCAAACATCACGCCTCCCAAGTCAGTGTCCATCCAACTTTGCTCAACCCTTTCCCGCTTGATGAGGCGCTGAGAGAATCTACCACCCATTGGGGCGATAGCGAAGCCACCTTCACTCATTCTTGTCTCCAACCAATTAGGTAATTCAGATAATGCACCAGTAACCAAAACGCGGTCCAATGGTTCAGGAAGTTGTGGGGGCGCTCTGCCAATCGAACGCATTTTCCGCACTCTAATCGAATGGGTGTCACGCATTGGTTGCAGTCTTGCGCGTACATGCTCAACCACGTCACGCGAAGGGTCAACGACAACTACGGTTCCTTCGGGTCCAACCATGTGTGCGATTAGTGCGGAGATGTAACCACCTTTTGCACCGAGGACCAATACTTGTTGCCCTGGTGAAATTTCCAAGTGATGCAGCATGGTTACCACCATATGAGGTGCAGATATTGTTTTCACGCCTCCCCTTGGTGTTTCCAAGAAAACAAGCGGCCTGTCATGCCAAAATGCAACCGGGTTATGATCAGAGAATGATTCTATGTCGACTGAACGCATCGCTGCGTCGATAGAATCGGTCAACGGCAAGCCTGCGGAACGTAGCCGGTCCAATAGGCGACGCAACTCGGGCATGATAACGGGAGGGAGCCGCCCCCACTAAAGGCTGTGGCGAGGTACAAATCAAAACATAGAACATTCTCAGCAGAATTAGGGGCCCGTGGTCTAGCGGTTATGACGTCGCCTTTACAAGGCGAATATCGCAGGTTCAATTCCTGCCGGGCCCACTAACGATTTTACTCGTCAGATGACCAATCCACGTCGAGTGCTAACTGGTCACGCTCTTCCTCAGCGACTGTAGAAACTACTTCCTTCTCCTCTCCCCATCTTACCTGTCGCTGCCATTCTGCCAAGTCAGGATTCATCGAGGCCAGAGCCTCACTTAGAGCGACTTTTCTAGCGGCCTCATCGGCAGCCTCCAACTCCGCATCATGCATCATCTGCTCGATTCTCCCAAAGTGGGTATCCCAAGCCTCAATCGCTTTTTGCATGGCAAAAATGGTGAACGAATGTTTGTTACTAGCCCTATCACCACCACCGAACTCACCTTTTCTGACTAGGAACGACTCGTCGATGCAAACCGCAACGTAAACTGTGCCTACCGGTCGATTCTCGGTTCCCCCAGTAGGACCTGCGATTCCAGTGATTGAGATGCTGACTTGAGTGCCCGAAGCGCGCTTGGCTCCCTGTGCCATCTGTAGTGCTACTTCGTGGCTCACCGCACCTTTTTTCTCCAACGTGTTACCATCGACAGCCAAACTGCCCATTTTTGCCTGGTTGGAGTATGTGACCCAACCCTGAGCAAACCAGTCGGATGCTCCGGAAATATCTGTGAATGATGACGCTAGAAGGCCACCTGTGCAGGATTCTGCCAATGAAAGGCTCCACTCATGCTTATTGAGACGGCGCACCAAGCGCGCCGCGAGCATGGATGCCTCCTCACTCACAATGCTGCGGCACAGCCCGGCATTCTTGAGTGTTGTTACTGCATTTTGCTGGCAAAATTCCACAAAGAGGCCTCGCATGGCTTTTGAACCGTCGATGAGGCTTTGCAGGTGTGAGCAACGACGGCTGGGCAGTGATTCACCGTAAGGTGACCGGCGTGGGGCTTCTGCCTTCACGTTCGGTTCGCCAGAGATTGAGCGACCTCCCAGACATCGATGCAGTGGTCGCTGCGGCTCGAAGCGCGGGGATACAAGGTATGCTTGATGGAGCAATGCTAGACAGCATTCTCGCCCATCTTGAAGCGGAGAGCAGCACTGATACCGCGTCAGCGGAGGCAGTGGAAGCCATCATCGATTACAGCGAAATGGTGCCTATCCTCGATGCCAGTGACGGGGAGCGAATTGTCCAGCAACCACTGGAGGAAGAGCACAAACCAACCCCGGTTGAGCCACAAGGGCGCATTATTGCTCCAATCGCAACACCTGAGCCAGCACCAGCACCACGACCACATGGGCTTGACCACTATCGACTCGAAGATTTCCCGATGCAGGCTCGCGATGTCGATGCAGAGATTGAGATTCACTTCGACATTACAGGCAAGAGCGTGACCGAAGGCAAGAAAGAGGACATCAACTCCTGTTTCAAAGACCGTTTGAAACAGATTCGCAAACTGATTGCCTCACATCCGCTACCAAATCGTCCCATCACGGTGACCGAGGCGCTGCGTCAGAGGAATCGCTACGACAACCGAGATGATACTGCGACGATGATTGGCATGGTCAATGAACCACGCCACACCAAGAACGGTCATCTGATGTTCAGTATTGAGGACGAGGCTGCTGAGGTCAGTTGCATCATCTTCAGTCGCGATGATACTGATGCTGAAAATCGCGATCTCGTACATGCCGGATTGATGACAGACGATGTTATTGGAGTCACAGGCAATTTCAGCAACTCCGATGACATTTTCTACGTCGAAAATACACATTTTCCACCGCTAAACCATCATGACAAGGCGACCGCTGGCGAGGATAGAGCAATCAGTGCGGCCTTCATCTCTGATTTGCACCTCGGCAGCAAGACATTCCTAATGCCTCAGTGGCAGACGATGATGGAGTGGTTCAACAACGACCCACTAGCGAAGACGGTGAAGTATCTAGTCATCAGCGGCGATGGAGTCGATGGAGTTGGCATCTATCCGGGACAAGAAAAGGAATTGACCATCAAGGACTTATTCAACCAATACAGCACGCTGGGAAGGATGCTGGAGCCACTGCCAGACTGGGTTGATGTCATCCTGCTACCGGGCAACCACGACGCGGTAAGACCTGCCGAGCCACAACCGGCTCTCGACCCAGAGTTGCAGACTGATTACAACAACACAATGTTCGTCGGCAATCCGTGTGATTTCTCCTTGCACGGAGTCAGAGTTCTGTCCTATCACGGCGTCTCCATCATGGATTTCGTCGCCAGTCTGCGCACGGTCACTTTTGAGCAGCCTGAGGCGGCGATGCGGGCGATGATTGACCGCCGCCATCTCGCTCCTTCATGGGGTGGAAAAACTCCACTTTCACCGGAACCAGAGGATAGGTTGGTCATTTCGGAAATCCCTGACATTTTTGTCACTGGCCACGTGCATGGCCACCACACTGAGACCTACAAGGGAGTTTCATTGGTGCATTCATCAACTTGGCAGGACCAGACTTCCTACCAGCGCATGCTCGGATTCCAGCCCAAGCCGTGCATCCTCACGGTGGTCAATCTGCATACGCACGCGGTAGCTTCCATTCCTTTCGTATAGTTGAAAATGTCATCGGACAATTTATCACTAAACTTCAAGAGTTCGTCGTCGGATTTTCCTGCGATAATCAGGTTCAATGGAATCGGGTGCGAATCAGTGCGCCGATTGCCAGCAGAGCGACCAGTAACAAGCCGGCCATAATCATTGGAGAGCCAAGTAATTCTCCGAGGCCGCCGCGTTCATCCTCACATCCTTCAGGAATCTGACATTCGCCCGGCTCAGGCTCTGGTTCAGGCTCTGGCTCGCCGCCATCTAACTGTGGCACTGTGATGTCCACCGAAGTGGAATTAGAGTTCCCCGAAGCATCGACAGCGGTCAGAATCACAGTATGTGTGCCGCTGGAGAAGACGTTGGGTGAGTAAAGCAGGTGATTCTTCTTCAGCGCAACTGTATCGCCTTCAATCGTTACAGAGCCGACCTCAATCAATTCAGTCGCATATTCGGAGGTATACCAGGTAATCTTGAGCCGATTATCCTCTCGAATCTCGACATTGACGTTGAGAATCTCAGGCGGTGTGACATCGGCCTCGGCGTTGGTAGTGAAGTTGAGCCAGACCCAATCCAAATCCTCGACAATGATTGCACACTGATACGAAGAATTACTCTGCAAATCAGAAAGTTGAACCGTCTGAGTCAGATAACCTGCTGGAACCTCGATATTCAGTTCTCCACACGTTACGTTGCCAGCTGTTTCACGGGTAGTAGACCACTCGACGATGGCACTGGTTGAACTGGTGCTGACCACCTTTGCGCCGTAGATCTGCTGCTCCACCTCGGGAATTTCTATGCCGGTCAATATAGCAGGCACCTGAGCCTCGACATCGTAGCTCGAAAGCATCACTGCTTGCCCATCTCCATCCAACACGATGTCGAGTACGTTCGGGTCGTAATCGACTCCGGTCAATGGCAACGGGTCTGCGCCTCCACCGAGTCGCCAAGTCTTGGCCTCGGCATCAACGTCACGCCATTTCCCCGGGCCGAATCCGTCTTGTGAGCCTACTACGATGACATAACGGTAGGTCGAAACATCGTAGCCAATTACCAACTTTGAAACGGTGATTGTGATGGTCTTGGATTCTACATCACCTGAAACTTCTATGCCTTTTGCGCTGGTCTCTCTGCTCAAGGATTCTATCGATTTCACCGCTCCAGGCTCACCGGTGGCAGAGATGGCAACCTCCCAAGCCCAATCCTCGTCAATCACCGCGTTGGCCCCTTCCAACATGTCGGTCTCACCCCACATGTAGTTGCCTTGGTCAACATATATCTGCACGATTTGATGGCTGAATCCGTTGGCTAATCCCCAATAATCGGTCATCTCACCCATGGTAATCTCGAATCGTGCATTCCACGCACTCTGACTAATTTTCAAGTGAGTTATGTCAAACAGACCCGCTCCGGGGGCAAAATCGCTGGCTGTTGGATAGGTGATATTGCCCCCGCCGTTCTCATCACCGACCGCATCATCGACGTCTAGGATAGTTACCCACTCTTCAAAATCGGGCATTATCATCTCAGCGGGTGCTGGAGGAGCCATTTCGATGTCAACCCCATCACCATAGGCGAAGGAATCTGCCAAAGCTGTCACCACCTTGACACGGGTGGAATAACGCGGAGCCAAACCCAAATCAGACCATGGAATGCGGAACTCGTAAACATCGACAGAGGCGCATCCGCCAAGCACTGAAGCACTGTAGAAAGTCCATTGCTCGTTGTCACCATTCTTGCCCTGCGCATTGAATAGATTGTACTTCGCCAGCCCATTACCACGCATCTCATTGAAGTCGAAGGATACCATCTTCTTGGCAGGGAATCCAAGCACCTGATTGCCGTAGTAGGTGCGGAAATTGGTCTGAACCTCGTTGAAGTTAACCGCATTAGCCTGCATGAAGTAGATTGACAGGTCGGGAATTGATGCTAGGTCTAGGGTTTGCCATTCTGACCCAGACATCGCCATGTCCACCCGCACGTAAACATTCATTGCATCGTATCCCAAGTAGAACGATTCGATGTCAAGTAGTTCCCCTCCATCCACAGTGTTTGCATCATAACGCGCTGCTCCGTCCCACTCGCCGGGAAGAGCGATTCCATCTATCATCGGTTCGATTACGCCCCCATAGGGGGCGTCTGGCAGCGCAGGGCTGGTCCACAAATCCTGCAGATATGGAGGAAGTTCGAGATTGATGGCGCGGTAAATGTTGGAAAGATGCACCTTGAACAGAGTGTCCCACAACTCGTCGTAGCCGCTGTCCTGGTCAAGCCCATACCACCAGAACCAATCGCTTCCTTCAGCGATGTACAGGCTCTCCCAAGCTGCATCAAGTCCAGAATGAGTTGGATTGTCGGCCTCAAAATCAACCAATGCCTGACGAGCCTCCACCAGTCGCTGCCAGCCCAAACTCTCCTCGGCTTCTCCGGCCCATGTGGAAAGAGTTCCATCAATCCATGAGCCGGTGCCGATAGTCTGAATGTGCGGGAGTGTCAGATTCTTGGCAAGGAATTCTGAGGGTGTGGTCGTGACAATCGTCGGGTGGGTGGACAGACGGGAATACCACTCTTGCATGAATGGTCGGCCGTTATCGTGATGCTGGAAATCTGACATGAACATCCAGTTCTCACCGTCGAGCGCGACGGTGAGCAGATGCTCGCTCGGGTCCTTACCCTCATCGAGCAACTGCTGGCGCACATTGTCGATATAGGACACGAAATCAGAGGCAGCTGCCTGCGGAGTCATAGAGCCATACTGGAAGGCAATTCGGTCGGAAATAACTCGGTCGCGGAAGATTGTCGCAACTTCACCACCGTCCACTCCGGTTGCTATCCACGGAGTGGCTAGATTGCTAGCAATGGAGGTGTCAATCTCTTGTCCATTCATGTCAGTAGATTCAGCCAAGTTCACCTCATCTGTCACCATCCATTGGATTCCGACATCTGCAACCGGTTGCACCATCGCGGGACTAACTGATTGTTCAGAAGGCCACATACCAGTCGGACGGAAGCCAAGTTCATCCTCAAACAGGTCCATGCCATTCTCAAGATGTGAAGTTACATCTTCTGGCCACGAATCCTTGTTTACCCTGATTCCGTCCTCAAAGGTCCAGCCATCCATCATCAACAGCGGCATGATTGGATGGTAGTATGGAGTAGTCGTCAACTCAACTTGACCCGTGGCAGCGAGTTCAGAGTACATCGGCAGCACGTTGGCCATCTGGGAAGATTGCGCATCCACGACATAGGTCAGGTCAGCCACGGAATACTGCCCGTTCTGCTCAAACAGTGAGATTAGCCCCTCATCACGGTGGCTGGCGTTGTATTCGCCAAGCACGTAATCAGGGCTGAACTGATACAGATACCACAGGACTTGCAAATCAAGGAAATCCTGCGGAGCGAGCAGGTCATCATCCATGATTGTCGCCGGCTTCAGATTATGTCGAGTCATACCATAAATCTCCGAATAACGAGACGCACTCGGATACAACCATCCCAATTTGGAGTCATCAGAAGTGACGTTGTAAATCCAACCAGAGTTCCAGAACGATTGGAATTGCATGGTATGAAGTTCAAGTTCGGTGGCGTTTGGATAATTGCCTTCTTCCCAAGAGCGGCGAGCTATATCGGTGTGGACATCGAGCGTTGAATTATCGGTGTATTCGACCAACTGCTCGATTAACGACGGCACCAAATTGTAGGTCACCTTGGTATCGGTGCTAGCAAGGATTCCGGGGCTATCCACGTATTCAGTCATCGCGTGAACTCGCACCCAAGGCATCTCGTACATGCCGGTGAGTTTGTTCTTGTAATAGGGCTGATGTTGATGGAAAACTATGGCAAGATTAAGCGCGTCGTCCACTTTGTTCACGCTTCCAGAAAAATCCACAACGGGCGTATATCCCGGCGTTTGTTCAACCGTTATGTCCGCAACCACATATGCGTACGTGAAGGTCTCGGCACCATCATTGGAAGCGGGGTTTTCCGGTGGGAATGATGCCCAAACATTGCCTTCATCCTGCCACTGCGCCCATGCCAATACTGCAAAACTGATGGGGGAACCGATGTTAGCCCAAGGGATGGAAATCTCTGTATTTTGATTACCAGACCAGCCGACAAATGCCGAAACACCAGTCTGGTCCGCTGCAACCCAACTAGATCCATCATAGGTCTGCAAAGAGAAATACGACGAATCCTCAATCACGAAGGCGAAATCTGCAGGAAACGGCAGAGTCTGCGCTAGATTCCACTGTTTTGACAGAGGGCTGCCACCGTCGGTGGTGTTCAGATATACGAATAGGTCAGCCCCTTCACTCGTGCTTGCCCAATCTGTTCCATGCCACGCAAAAAACAGGTGAGTTTCATTCCAAGTCATCCTAAATGATGGAATCGAACTGGAACTAGTGTCCATCAGAGTGTCTGAGTCCCATTCCGATAAATCGCCATCGATGGTGATGTCATCGGGAGTAGCACCGCCCACAGCGCCGAGCAATACTGGTACCAGCAGCAAAAGTACCGCGGAAATGGCTGGTCGGCGGCTGCGTTGCATGGTTCTGCGAGTCTTGATGGTGTCAAAGCCTTTGCACCTCGTTGGCTCAAGGGCCCACAGGAGAGTATTCGATGGCAGATAGGCGGGCGGGCGTGCTATGCCACATCACCTCACTACCCGGCGAAGGAGCGGTAGGCACTCTTGGCCCCGACGCCTTCACCTTCGTTGATTTGCTTGCGCAGGCCGGTGTGACGGTCTGGCAAATGTTGCCGGTCACTCCGCCGGACCAACACTCATCACCATACGCCTCCACCTCAGCATTTGCCGGTTGGACTGACCTCTGCGACCCTTCGCTTTCGGTCGCTCCCGATGACCAGATGATTGCAACTTGGCTTTCCCAAAACGCCCACTGGGCTTGGGATTGGGCGCTATATGATGCGCTGAAGGCCGAGAATGACGGAGCATCATGGACAAAATGGCCTGAGCCGATTCGTCATCGACAGGTCGAGGCATTGCAGGAGGCAGGAACTCGGCTTGCAGAACAAATTCGAGAGCGAATCGTAGAACAGGTCCGATTTCACCGAGATTGGATGATTCTGCGGCACTACGCCGCTGAAAAGGGTGTGCGATTATTCGGTGACCTGCCGATATTCGTCGCCCACGATTCTGCCGATGTTTGGACCCGCCCGCATCTATTCCAACTCGATGAAGACGGTCAGCCTAGCGTCGTTGCCGGCGTGCCGCCGGACTACTTTTCAGAAAATGGTCAACGATGGGGCACGGTTCTGTATGAATGGGATGCGCACAAGGCGGAGGATTGGACTTGGTGGCGGCTTCGGATGGCCCGAATCTGTGAGATGTTCGACATGGTCCGAATTGACCATTTCAGGGGATTTGAGTCGGCATGGGCAATTCCATCAAGCGCTTCAACGGCCAAACAAGGAGAATGGCAGGATGGTCCGGGGGCTGACTTACTTTTCGCGCTAACAGAGGTTGCTGGGCCGGTCGAAATCGTCGCGGAAGACCTCGGTGTCATTCCCGAGTCAGTCAATGAACTGCGCCGCAGTCACGGATTGCCCGGAATGGCGGTTTTACACTTCGCATACGACGACGAGAATCCGCATAACCCTCACCGTCCGGAGAATATAAAATCGGACCAAATTGCCTACACTGGCACCCACGACAATGACACCACAATGGGATGGTGGCAGGATTCGTCAGAAGAGCGCAAACAGAGGGTAAACAGCGAGGGATTGTCGGGGGAATCGCCCTGTGACACGCTGATTAGGCTAGCAGCCCAATCCCCAGCTCCACTTGCGATCATCCCGATGCAAGACATCCTTGAGTTGGGTAAACAGGCTCGCATGAATTCTCCGGGAACCACCGGTGATAACTGGTCATGGCGTTTTGACTGGGGCGACATCTCTGCGCAACGCTGGGACCGATTCGCGCAGTTGGTCAAGAGGTAAGTGAACGACCTTCGGACTCCACTTCTGCCCAATCGGCCAAGAACATCTCAATTCCTTTGTCGGTCAGCGGATGATTGGGCAACTGACGGAATACATTTGTTGGAATCGTGCAAGCATGCGCACCTGCGAGCAAACATTGCAGAACATGTTCAGGTGAGCGAATTGATGCTGCGAGGACCTTGGTCTTGAGATTAGGATACTGCGACCAAACTTCCATCAAATCACGAATCAACTGCATTCCATCACCACCTGTATCATCGATACGGCCGATGAATGGTGAGACGTATGTTGCTCCTGCTTTTGCTGCTAGCAAAGCCTGTGATGCACTGAATACGAGAGTCACATTGGTGCCGATACCCACCTTCGATAACTCTCGGGTCGCTGCCAGCCCTTCAGGGGTGCATGGCACCTTGATAATCACATTCTCTGGCAACTGGTCTTTGAGGGCGTGCGCCTCTGCCAGCATTCCCTCGGTATCGGTAGCGGTTACTTCAGCAGAAATCGGGCCGTCGCACAACTCAGCAATCTGCCGCACCGTCTCGACAAAATCGCCTCCAGCACGCCGAATAAGCGTCGGATTGGTCGTCACGCCGTGCAATACACCCCAAGCTGCAATCTCAGCCACTTCGTCGGCCACGGCGGTGTCTAGGATGAACTCCATCGGAGGGTTTCGGGTGCTATTCCTCCTTCAAACCTCCCCAAAATATCCACATGCAGGGAACTTAGGAGTGAGTCATAATCATAGGGCGCTGTGAGCGACTCGATTTGAGTCACATGAGCGTCGCCTACCTCAGCGCGGAAATCGGGCTTGAATCCGATCTTCACACCTATTCTGGTGGACTCGGAGTGCTGGCTGGTGACCACATTAAATCGGCTGCTGACTCTGACCTTTCGATGGTCGCAGTGACCCTTCTTTATCGTCAGGGATATGGTCGTCAGCACTTGGATGCTGATGGAAATCAAACAGAAACCTACGGCGAGATTGACCCACAGGAATTTCTCACCGATACTGGCTTGGAAATTGCTTTGCCGCTCGACGGTACCACACTGCATTCGCGGATTTGGCATACTGAAGTTAAGGGGGTTTCCGGCAGTTCAGTTCCAGTTTACTTCCTCGATACGCGACATCCGGGCAACGCGCCTGAGCACTCTTCGCTCGGCGATAGATTGTATGGCGGCGGAGATGAGACCAGAATTCGTCAGGAGTTCTTGCTTGGCGTCGGTGGAATCAGAACGCTGAAAATTCTCGGGCATTGGCCATTAGATGGTCTACATTTGAACGAGGGTCATTGCACATTTGCCGCACTGGAGATGCTTGCACAAGGCTGGACTCGTGACGAACTGCGACAACGCTGTCTATTCACAACCCACACGCCTGTACCCGCTGGCCACGACCGATTTGATTGGGCCGAGGTTGAGGGAGTTTTGGGTGATTTGTTGCCTGATGATGCGCGCGAGTTGTGCATCGCTGCAAACGACCCTGGAAATGGGCGCAGTTGCTCGATGAGCCATCTTGCTGCGGCTTTATCCAACAACATGAATGCGGTATCCAACCTCAATGCCTGGGTGGCCTCATCGATGTTTGAAGGCAAACATATCGAGCCGATTACCAATGGTGTCCATCACCTGACTTGGACCTCACCTCCTATGGCCACTCTCTACGATGAGCATCTGCCCGGTTGGCGCACAGATCCAGCAATTCTCGCTCACGCTGGCCGACTGCCCAACTCTGCATTGGAGAATGCAAGGGCTGAGGCGCGAGCGGTGCTGCGCGATTTGGTAGCAGTCGCTACCGGAGTTCAACTTGAGCAGAAGCGGCTCACCATCGGATTCGCTCGCCGCTTTGCCACCTACAAACGCGCCAATCTCATCTTCTCCGACATTGAACGCTTGCGTAAAATCGGCGCTGGACGCATCCAATTCGTCTTCGCAGGCAAGGCTCATCCAAACGATGAGGGTGGCAAACAATTGATTCGGGACATCTTTGAGGGTGCCTCCCACGTTGCCGACGAGATTCCTGTCGCCTTCCTAGAAGATTACTCGATGGCGACCGGCTTAGCGATGACTAGCGGTGTGGACATCTGGCTGAACAACCCGGTTCGCCCAATGGAAGCAAGCGGTACAAGCGGTATGAAAGCGGCCATGAATGGTGTACCCAACTGCTCTATTCTGGACGGATGGTGGCCTGAAGCCTGCGAACATGGCGTCAACGGCTGGGCAATTGGCGCGGCTGAAGATGAGCGGGACGATGTGAGGGATGCGGATAGCATGTATCGTATCCTCGAGGATGAGGTATTGCCCGCTTGGGAGCAGAGCACTGACCATTGGACGGGGATGATGCGAGCCGCTATCGTTACCAGCGCACGGTATTCCGGAGCACGAATGATTAGTGATTATCGCCGCTTCTACGACTCATTTCACTGAGGTTTGTCTAAATCAAGGTCAATATCGATATCATTGAATGAATCTTCGATATCATCAATGCCGATTTCAGATGACCATAGAGTCGTGTCGTTGCTTTTCTGGATAGCCGCTCTTTCTTTATCCAGCATGTCATCCATATCCTTCTTGCCTCTCCAATGTCCAAGACCAAACAGCCCAATCAAACCGATTGCACCTCCTGAAGCAAGAGCGAGTTGCATTTTCTCGTCAGCACGGTCCTCTTCGACATGCGACGACTCACCACTGGTTTCATCCCCTTTGCCATCTGAATTATCGGCTGCAACGGTGATATTGACTTGAATCGAATCAGCGGCAATCTGGTCATTGGCGTCTACTACTGTGAGCACTACTGTGTAGTTACCAGTTTCAGTGAAAATGTGCGATACATTTTCTCCATCACCAATGCCACCATCACCGAAGTCCCAGTAGAATGAATATGGCTGCATACCGCCACTGGCAGAAGCGAACATCTCAACACTCGCATTCACCACCAATGCACTGGCATTGAGTTGTGGTGCAAAACTCACGTTACTCAACAACGGGTCGGGTGGCGGCGCACTGACCGAAATCGACAGGTTAGTTCCATTGGATTGTCCAGAACCATCCATAACAGCAAGTTGGACGATGTAATCACCTTCGGTATCGAAGGTATAGCCAAACGATGCAGAATTGGAAAGTACATCCCCCTCGATACTCCAAACAATCTGATATGGCTGCACTCCTCCGATTATTTCTGCATCAAACACAACATCGAAGGGCGCCTCACCAGAGGACGCGTCCGCTGAGCCCTCCACTTCCAACTCAGGTATGGTTGGTGGGACAACGACTTGCTCTTCCTCAAGCAGATAATAAATCCTGATTGTACTCTGGTTCGCAAGCCAACCCTCGCCCTCGATGTCAGCCTTCAGCAAGAATACTCCCGTATCAGTTGGAGTGACATCCTCAAGCCACACCTGAGGGGTCACAATCACTGTACTCGATTCAGTAGCTAGCATGGTGAACTGGCCCGATGGTGTCGCCTCAAATGCCATTCCTGAGCCCTGCTCAATCTGTATTGTGTAATTTCCGGATATTTCCACATCGTTCGGGTTAGTGACATCGCATTGCATGCTGTGCTCTGCGGCATCATTCTGAATCAGAGTACTGTTTAGAGGAATTATCCACGGGTCATCAGCGTCTCCAGAACAGGAGATTTGCAACGCTAAGATTGGTTGAGGTGCCGCGCCAACCATGAAACTCCACTCATCACTAGCGACATGCGCATCTACATCGCCATCACCAGTAGAATCAACACGGTACAACCATGCTCCAAAGGTGTATTCGGTATCTTGCTGCCAACCCCCAATTTGGTCGCCGAGGCCCGACATGTTCTGCGATGTATGCAAGTTGGTGTAGGTAGCTCGAAGCAATTGATGAGATTCATTAATCTCTGAACCCTCAAAGATTTTCCACTCAAGTTTGTAACTGGCGTTATATTCAGTATAAATCCCATGAAAAGAGAAATGGATGCCCTTCTGACGAGATTCATTGCCAATCACGTCGTAGTAATCCTGCTCTGGAGAAGCAGAAATCACCACTGCAGTCGAATCGCTGTTATTTGCGACATCACCCCAATCGAAGGTGTCCTCAGCAGAAGCAAGAAAATTGCCATATTGAGAAATTGTAGCACGAAGGGTATAGGGACCATCCTGATCTGGAATCCAGTCGTCCTGCAACCTGACATGGTTAGAATCGGGGGTTAAATCCCCCTCAACTGTGAAGTGAGAAAAATCCGGGTCAACTCTAGTGAACCAAATCACATATTGGTAAGTTGACGAGTCATCTAGATTTCTGAAATCAACCTCATATTCGACGGCGCCATGACTTTTGATTGATGCCTTCGTATCGACTTCTACCGGGTCATCATTGCCAACAGCTGCTTGGGTGCCACCTGCCGATACTGTCCAAGGAACTGCGACCAGCATCAAGATGAATGCCAGTGTCGTGAGGACCTCGCGCGCGCTACGCATGGAGAATAACTTGTCTTGGGAAGTATATGATTCACTCCATCTCATAATTCAGATTCAGGGCCATCTTCGTCGCGTTTTCTCAGCGTCGACAACACCAGCATGCCTAAGCCACCGCAGACCAACAGCAGTAATGCATACAGCATGATATTTGACTCAGATTCACCACTTTCCACTCCACTTGACGGCTCATCTCCGCCTCCTCCTTCAACACCGGTATCCGGCTCATCCTCAGCATTGAAGGCTGTAGTATTGAAATGCAGCATATTCCAAGCGTTTCCAGAAGTGATATGACATTCAATCATCGTCTCAGGTGGTAAGTCCTCAACCAACAATGAATGGTTGGTCATCAGTATTGTTGGACCTTCAACGACAAGATAGTCTTGACTCATCTCACCGGCGACGTAAGGTCCGCAGGCTATCGTCGCATTCGCTGGTACAGAAGTAGTCCACGAAATGAGCGCAGATTGGTAGGTTAATTCTGAAGCTATTAAGTCAGAAATGACTGTGCCGGGCTCAACATTAGCGAGGGCGAGTAATTCCTCGTCAGTAATCAACGGAATCGGCCCATTATCTCCGTGAGGATAGTGGTCATTCATCGCCTCAAAGAGGTGATTAGCCAACAGTCCGTTGCCGATTGAAGATGGATGCAGCAGATCGATGAACATGCAGGTGTCGTGACACATCTCTGGCGAGGGGAGAATCTCGATACCAGAAACGCTGCGATTATCAGCAGAATCGAGCGCTGAGTCCCCGAATTCAAAAATATCCCAAACCATAGCATCATGCTCGACCGCCATGCTGGCGATTCGTGTGCGCCACTCGATGCTCATGTTGCGGAAGTCATCATGGGTATAGTCAGGGAAAATAGCCGGAATCGCAGGAACCAGATAGAAGTCCGGTTGATTGGCAAGAACCACTGAGATATTGGCCTCTCTCAGTGTTGTCAAGGTCGTTGTGAGGTTCTCCTCCATGCTGTCTAGAACTGCGAAATCTCCGAAGGCGATGTCCATTCCAGCATTGCGAATGTCATTGCCGCCTATCCAAATAATAGCAACAGTTCCATTGCCATATTGTGATGCAGCATCGGTGTGCTGCTCGTCATCCAACATTGAATAAGATGTAGAGCCACCTATGGCAAATCGAGTGAATGGCACGCCCAGTCGCTCAGCCAGATGCTCCCCGACCATAGGCCCACGAATGCCTTGAGGGTCATGCTGTGTGCTATCACCAAGACTGATGACAGCAGTGAAATCGAGGGTCGGCTGCCACGGCTCAGCCGGGTCCGTTCCATTGCCACCGGGGTCCGTTCCGTTGCCACCGGGGTCCGTTCCGTTGCCACCGGGGTCTGTTCCATTGCCACCGGGGTCCGTTCCATTGCCCGGGTCTGTGCCGTTGCCGGTCCCATTACCCGGTTCGACAAAGAAACCGTTTGAGAAGATGCCAATTGACTGCCCTGGTAGTCTGACAGAACCATTGGTCAAATTACTACCACCAAAATGGTCTGGATGGTCTTCATCCCACACCCCAGCGAGCAAATTCAGGTCAAATTGGAAGTCGTGGTCTGAATAACCCCGATTCATCACGACAATGGCCGATTCATCTGCGGTCTGTCTCGCCCACGCAATGGTGTTGTTATCGCTCTCAAGCGAAGTGTACGTCCCTCGTCTCAACGGTATCAATTCATCTCTCAACATACCCAATCCTGCGAAGAAAGCGGACAAGTCGGACTCGCTATCACTCCACGTGGTAGGTCCGCGCAGTAGGTGGCGATTATCGGGGTCACCTCCACCATATTCGCCGTATTCATCGCCTTGGAAGACCATCGCAGCCCCCGGCGTTCCCAACAGCCATGTGAAGGCCTGTTTTGCGGCGATATAGGGGTCGTCAGTTCCCGGTTCTCCGGGTAATCCTTGCTCGAGCCATTGGTTCCAGGCATCTGATGTCCCGGGGTCAGCGCGTGAGATGAAGCGAGGAGAATCGTGGCTACCGATGAAAGGCACCATTGTTGCACCCTCAACATACTGGTCTTGACTGCGAGCGGTCCAGTAATCGAGGTGCTCGTAATCCATCTCGCCGCTGGTGAACACATTATCCACAACCGCGTGATAAAGAACGAAATCTGCTTGACCATCGAGCGCATTTTCACCGATGTAGCGGTTTATCATATCGTATTCCGGCTGATTGGCTGCAAGGTCATGCCCAACCCAACCCATCGC
>CAZYIX010000012.1:0-22861 GCA_964647665.1 uncultured Candidatus Poseidoniales archaeon | reverse complement strand
CGATTACGCCAATTCACATCGGGCATGTAAGCCCTGAACAGGCAATCGAGACGGTGCACTGTCCAATCGCAGTTGGCTTCCCCACATAGGCAGCCTTGGTTGAACCATTCAGGATTTTGAGTATAGTAAGGATGGTCCTCGTAAACGTGATTGGCCACAAAGTCAAACATCACCCTCATTTCTCTAGAATGGGCTGCAACGACAAGTTCCTCCAATTCCTCTGGGGTACCCAATCGTGCATCGACTCCACGTGCTTCAACCGGCCAATAACCGTGATACCCAGTGACCTCATGGCCGCCATCTCCGCTGGTTCCGGTACCGTTTGCAGCGGTATTGAATGGTGAAAGCCACAGCACGTTGATTCCGCGGTCTTCAAAATAGCCACTCTCAATCATTTGCGTAACGCCGGCAAAGTCACCGCCCTTCCAATCAGCACTGGGGGTTGCACCAGAATTTGGACCGGGGTCATTACTGGCATTGCCATTGACGAATCGGTCGGTCATCACCATGTAAATCAGTGCATCTTCCCATACGAATGTGGACTGGTCGCCGACCCAAAATGGCATCAGTAGTGTTTCGGAGGAAACATTGTCCATATCGATAGCAGTAAGACGAATGGTATACTTTCCAGAGTCCATTTGGAAAGGTGGCATCAATTGTAGACTCCAATCGGATTCGAACCACATTGTTTCTATGGGCATTGAGGAGAAATCCTGAGTGATTGTCACCTCGATATCTTGCATCTCCGACCCGCTAGAACCAGCCCAGTACAATATTCGGAAGTTCTCACCAATGGTCAGCATTGGAGCGATATCGTCGGCGACGCGCACAATCGAATTCTCATATTCACCACAATAACCACGGTAGGAATTATTCGGGTCGAATATGTAGTTGGCTTCGCCGACGACGAATTTGTAGCAATACAATCCAGCAGCTAGGTCAAGGCTGGTTGACCATTCACTAGAACCCGAGTCAAAAGTCAATTCAGTATGTGTGCTCCAATCCCATTCCCCAATCAGACTCACATTGCTCGGCTGTGCTTCCCCGTCAGCTGGGGACCAAGTGAAATCAGTTGTTGTTGCACGCATTCTCACCGCATCGCGACCATCGCTATCAGCCGCAATTGGCTGCACAATCGAGACAAATGATGCCATCAGCATCAAAATCACGAGAACGATAGACTGCGTGCCCTTCACTCAATCACCACGCTGGAATATGCTGTCCGCAGTCTCAACTATTTCGTCTATATGTCTGCATAGGAATCCTTGCACGAAATCATTGGCTGGAGAGTTGTATGCCTCAAGTGGAGGTGCGTGTTGCTGCAACTCGCCTCCGTCCATGATTGCAATCCTATCTGCCAACGTCATCGCCTCGATTTGGTCATGAGTCACATAGATTGTAGTCGTCCCCAACTCATCGTGAAGTCTACGCAATTCTCGACGCATCTGAGTGCGTAGTTCCGCATCAAGATTCGACAGCGGCTCGTCCATCAACAGTACTTTCGGCTGACGCACCAATGCTCTTCCCAGAGCAACCCGCTGCCGCTGGCCACCAGACAACTCCTTTGGCTTCTTGTCAAGCATTGGTGTCAACTCCATCAACTCGGCAGTCCCACTAACTCTTGAGGCAATTTCATCGGCAGGCAAACGCCCTTCGCCCTTCTGCATTCGCAGACCGAAAGAGAGGTTTTCAGAGACCGTCATATGCGGATATAGTGCATAGGATTGGAAGACCATTCCCAGCCCACGCGCACCGGGTGGCAGATGATTCACTACAGAGCCGTCGATGAGGATCTGCCCCTCAGTCACGTCTTCAAGACCCGCAAGCATACGCAGAGTAGTTGACTTCCCACAGCCGGAAGGCCCAACCAAAACGAGGAATTCACCATCATTTACAACTAGGTTGAGAGAGCGCACCGCCTCGGTACCATCCTCGTATCGCTTGAACACATTCTCAAACCGAACTTCGACCATTCAATCACCCTTTTACTCCGCCTGCTGACAACCCTTGAATGAGGAATTTTTGGAACACTATGAACAGGATGACCACCGGTAAACTGACCAGAAGCGATGCTGCTGCAAAATCACCCCATGCCTGCCCTGTTGATGATATCATCGAAGCCAAGCCCACTGGTAATGTCTTCATATCATTCGAGGTGTTGAATGTGAGTGCAAGCAGGAATTCGTTCCAAGCTGCCAAGAAGGAGAATAGCGCAGTGACTGCGACTGCCGGTAGTGAAAGTGGTAGCACAACCCGGAAGAAAACCTGCATTTGACTGCACCCATCTAGCAACGCTGCTTCCTCCAATTCTCTTGGTACAGTGTCAAAGAAGCCCTTGAGCATCCAAACACACAGTGGTAGAGCCGTTACTGAATATGCAAGGATGAGCCCGAGCCACGAATCGAGCAACCCAAGCGATTTCATCAGCAGGAAATACGGCACGAGAATAATGATTCCAGGGAACATTTGCACCAGTAGGAACGAGAACATCGCGGTGTCGCGGCCGGTGAATTTGAACCGGCTGAATGCGTAACCGGCAGGCACTGCCAGAGAAAGGCCGAGCAGAGTGGTGCCGACGCTGACAATGATTGAATTTCTTGTCCACAACCAGAAATTATCACCACCGATGACTTTCGAAAAGTGTTCTCCTGAAAACGAATCGAATAGATCGCCACCGAGGATATTACCCGGAGATATTGCCACATCTAGAATCCACAGAACTGGAATCATCACGATGGCGACTGCGTGTAGAAGCACCAAGTGAGAACCTATTGCTGAGAATCGACCGCTCAATCTTTGATTGCGTGACAAGCCTTCTTCCACCTCCTGATTACTCATATTCCCACCCGACCAAGCCGAGACTTGTGGAGATGAAAACCACCAGATTGTTAACACCGCAGGCAAGGCGAGCAGCAGGCCAGCCCAAACATCGAATACCGCTCCTGAGGCTGAGCCAATGCAGAGAACTGTCGCGAATAGCGACAACGCAGCCAAGCAAATCGCCGCATCTCGGCGCATTCGAAGCCTGCTCGCCAGCCCTTGAGTGGGAATCACCGGAACCGTTAGCAGCATCAGAATAGCAGCACTCATTCTCATCAGCAAACTGGAGGAATCCTCTCGCAGTAAATCAACACCACATAGCAGCAGATTGGCGACCCCGGCAACAGTAAGCCAACTGCGGATGGTGGATACCTCGACAGGCACGTACCAATTCCGAACTATTCCCGTGTTCACGTTACCGCCTCCGTTGCTTTCGTGCTTTTCATGTAAACAAATGAGAATCCTACTAGCATGACGAAGATGATGACAGACCAAGCCGCAGCCACCCCGTAGGCACCATCACGGAATGCAACATCGTAAACGTAGGTAATCAAAATATCAGTTGAACCAGGCTCACCCTGCCACAGGTCCGGGCCACCGTCAGTCATCAGATAGATGACGTTGAACATGTTGAATGTCCAGATGAATCCGAGTAGAGCAAGCGGTACGATTGCGCTCTTGAGATTGGGTAAGGTCAGGTGACGGAATTGCGCCCACGAATTTACACCTTCTACCTCTGCTGCCTCATACATATCCCCGGGAAGGGCTTGCAGTGCACCGGATAGCGACATCATCATGAAAGGAACGCCAAGCCACACATTGACCAGAATAACCGATATTTGTGCGCTGCTCTGCATCGCCAGCGGATTCAAATCGGTGCCAAGAAGTTCGTTGAGCAAACCCGCTGGCTCAAGCATTCCTCGCCACACAAGCACAGAAATGTAGGACGGAATCGCCCAAGGCAGAAGCAGAGCAGTTCGGTAAGCAGTCCTGCCCTTCAGGCTCCTATTGTTCAGCACCATCGCCAAGAAAAGTCCGAGGCTGACATGCGCAACTACGTTGGTTATTGTCCAAACCAGAGTGAATGCGGTTACGCGTAGGAACCCAGATGCCATCAGCACATCGAGATAATTGGCAATGCCGACCAATGATTGCTCTCCCAGATGAGTCTGGTCGGCATCGGTGAATGAAAGCCAAATACCGTACACTACTGGATAAAATGTCAGCAATGCCAATGCAAGCATGGCAGGGGCGATGTAGAGGTGGGACAAGCGACTGCGAGTCTTTCCAGCACTCTTGTCGCGCCAGGCGAGATAGGACAGCAGCGCAATCAGCGAGAGACCGATAGAGCCGACAGCGAACAACATCGGCAGAGTGTTTGGAGGTGGGGGGAGAGCACCCTGCACATCGGTGGACCAAGAGGAGTTTACCACCTCGGACACTGCTCCATCGAAGCCAATGCGATTTACCACAATCTCGTGTAATTTCCCTGGAATCATCGCTGTTAGATTGCATGAAATCAAGGAAGAATCTGTGGCAAATACTGCTTCCTCAAACGGTTGGTTACGCGGCGCCGGCTCGCCATCAATAAAGCAATCAAAGTAGCCTTCGCCGGGCTGAGGAGTTGTGTAGTTTTCACTGCCTGAAAGGTGTACTGAGGAGTGAAAGACGCTATCGACTACAAAGTCAAATCTAGACGTGTTAGCGACTACATCCGCAGAAACAGAGATGGTGCGATAGCCCGGAGTCAGGGGCACTTCGCTGGCTTGCGAAGCAGTGGCTAGCATCTCCTCCAACTGAGCATCCGCTGCCTGCAGAGCCTCGGCCGCTGGCAGGGTGTCGGAGTAAACCTGCTCGATGGTGGTGGATAGTGGGTCATACACCAGCGACATCCCTCGAGTGGTCGGCGCAGGTGTCCCTACTGCGGTTTGGGCCAGGAAGCCTGAGATTACCGGGTCATTGACAATTTCATCATCGGATGCGAGTTGATTCGCAGTCGGCATCGTGTAGGTCTGTAAGGCGAACTCCTTCTGCACTGAAGGTGAGGATAGGTGCACGGCAAGGTCTGTCGCAGCCACCTTGTTTGGACTCTGTTTGCTCACCGACCAACCTTTGTAGGTCACAAGTGGTGAGAGCCTCTCGCCTGTATCATCGACGATAGGAAGCAAGCTCTGACCGATGTCGAGGCGGCTCGCTTCGTAGGTTGCCCAATTCCATGGGCCATCGACTATCATCGCCGCCTCGGACTGGATGAATTGCGACTTCATCGACTCAATTTGAGTGCCAGTCGCTACCACACCGTGCTCCTTCTCAAGATCCATCAGCCATTCCATTGACTCAGCAGAGCCGTTGGAATCAAGGGTTGGAGTGCCATTCTCATCGAATAGAGAGCCGCCCCACCCTGCTTGGAAGGGGAACCACCAGTAGGCGACTTTGACCGGCAGAGCAAGGCCGTGAATATCACCATGAGTAAGGTTCTCTGCTGCTGATAGCATATCGGAAGTAGTCCAACTGTCATCTGGATACGCAAGGCCCTCAGCATCGAATAACGCCTTGTTGAAAATCAGCGATAGGCAATCCTGGCTGGCAGGGATTCCATACAGGGATTCGTCGTACCGCATCGCATTTACCGCAACTGGGTCAAACTGCATTCGCTGCGCTGGAGTGATATGGGGGCGCAAGTCCTCCAATAGTGGAAATCCATCTGTGCGAACATGTCCAATCTTGCCCAATTGGTCGCTGGAGAGCCGAACTAGGTCCGGTGCCTCTCCACCTTGCGCCGCTACTAGGAACAACTGGTCCGCGTTGCCAAAAGGAACCTGAGTGGTCTCAACGGTGATTTGGGGGTTTGCAGCCTCAAACTCAACTACTGCTGCAAGGAAAGTGGCCTCCTCCTTGCTGTCGGCTGCAAACGTGTACCACACATCGAGCACAATCGCCCCTGCACCGTCATTGCCACTGGTTAAATCACCGCTATCCACATCGCCACTGCGGCCTGTGCAACCGGGAACCAATACGAGTAGCACCAGCAAGATGGCGCATGTCAAGGCGCGTCTATTCACAACCCGCAGGTCAGCATTCAGGATATAGGCTCAACTCATTCCCCGCCTATGGCGGGGAATGATTCACCGGGGAATATGAGTTGCCACAACTCTCTGCAATCCCTATTCTCAATGATAGGGACACCTGCTTGTGTGAATGCATCAATCGCACTCTGCTTGGTCGGACAAAAGCCAATGAAGCGGCTATTTGGAATCATCATAGAAAGGTCAGTACTCGTATCACCGACGCTGACGACTTGATTTGCATCGATGCCGCGTATTCTGCAGATTTTCTCCACCATCTGGCCCTTGCCATGAGCCGGTACCCGCACTAGGCCTTGGTCTTGCAATAGCCCATCATCGTCAAACAGAAACCCATTGCTCGCCCAATCATCAACCTTCAGCAACTGTGCTATGGCACCGACAAAAAGGTCCACGCCAGCGCTTACGATGGCTACGAAAATACCCCGCTCCTGCAAAGCCTCGATGAGGTCACGTGCACCGGGCATCAACTTGATTCCCGAGAAGCAACGTATCAACTCGTCACGGTGAATTTCAGGCTGAATCTTCTTCCAGTGATAGATGTCGTCATCCATGAACTCTTCATCAGTAATCTCGCCTCTGATGAAACGTTCCAGCATCTCAGTACTATCGGTACCGAAATGGTCGTGGATGACTCTCCACGATGATATGATGTCAACAAGAACGCCATCGCAATCGAATGCAACAGCTTTCACCTCACTCATCTGGACATCTCCAATTACACTTGAGTAGATGACTCTGCGAGGTGGGGGGGCCGTAGTTGAATGGAACCCCTAGCCAAACACTAGTCGAAAAGAAGCAGTCGGGAGTTAGATCCCTCCCCGGAACGGCTTCTACCGTCCGGGGAGGGGACTCAGGAGGGCAGCCTTGCGGCCGCCCCGCCTGCCACCCTTTGGGTGGCCCCTATTGTCACTTCAGCCCTGAATCAGGGGGTTGCCCTGATGTTAGGCGGGTTGAAGGTTGCGTGGTACACCATCAGCGGAACGCTGGTTCCGCCCTCAGGGGCGTACTGTAGCGTGATGGTTGCCTCGTCGAGCGGGGCACCATCGTTGACCATGCGTACCTGAATCACATCGTTGGCTCCGAAGCCAACGCTGCAATCGGTATTACAGTCAATGCTGTCTTTGTAGGTAACCAAATTCGGGCTGTTCGAAGGAACACGTCCGTAGACACCCTCGCGGTTAGCCAAGTGCGTAGTCTCCACCTGACGGTCGCCGTTGTCATCCAACCATTCCACTGTCACGTATACAGCCTGTGAAGCCAACTCGTCGTCGTGACTTGTCACGGCGATTCGCCAGTACCACATGTCCTGATCGCTGGTGTGGGTGTAGCGGGCGTCAGCATCGAAGGTCAGACGCGGGTTTGCCTTGCCACTGGTGTCTGCTAGGCTGTTAGCCCAGATGTAGATGACACCAGACAGCACGACGGTGATTGCTACCAAAAGGATGGTCGCAATAACCGGGCTCACTGCCGCTTCGTTGTCCTCGATTGCCTCTTCCTCTTCCTCATCCGAACGCTCACGGAACAGTAGCATCGCCACGAAGGCGCCTACTAGACTGACCGCCATCAGACCTGGAGCAAACGATGCCACGCTCATTGCCGGTCGCAGGCTCACAATTGCTGGGAGCTCGTCACCGGTGTCGGTTGTGGTCATGTTGTTGTTACCCCAATTCAGCTCCTCAAGCGCAGGCCTTCGGATGCTGGAGTCGATGTAGGCGTTGGTGTGCGGGTTGATGGTTCGTACCTCGATGAAGGCACGGACCTCTGTGCTCGCACTGTTCAGCGTGACCCATCCCCGTAGGGTGGAGGAGTCACCGCGGGCGGGGATGTCGTCCCATGCCACAGTGATTTGGTCCTGCACCAGCGTCGGGTTGTCATCTACGAAGAAGCGAACCTGTAGGTCGTGCTCGTAGTTGTACAATGCTGGGTCATCAGCGTTCACATCGTTGGTGATGTCGATGTCAATCGGTATGAGTGTGCCCGGCAGGATTGCCTCGACATTGAGGAAGTTGAATCCTCGGTCCTCGTCGAAGTGGTAGTCCGGCCTTGCTTCAGGCGTATTGATCACACGGATGTTGATTGTCTCACGTGCAGTTCGCTGCTCGTAGTGACCGCTGGCAGACTGGCTGTAGTTGATGTGACTCGGCGCGGATGCCGTGTCGTTCAACCATAGATACACAGTGCAGTACACACCGCTCGCCGGCTGCATCTGGTGCACACCGTCGTCAGACTCTCCATTGCCATCTGCGTCCTGCAGGAAGTCAATCTCAGAGGTTGGCGCATCGGTCGCTGCATCATCAATCAAGTCGAGTTCGAGCGTGTCTGCATCGTTGTCAACTGTAATCGTGAAGTAGTTGCCGAAGGTGCACAACTGAGTTTGCTGTACATCCCAAGACAACTCACCGACCGGATGGTCATTGTCGTGCATCAGTCGGCTGAGGTCGAACGTCAGGTTGTCTGCGTTCTCATCATCCTCCATGACGTCCCAATACCAATCCAACTGTAGGCTACCATTCGCCGTCTCGACGTAGGTACCCGCTGCTGCATCGAAATCCTTGATTTCAGGTGCATCGTTCACCGGGTTCACGGTGAAGTCAACATCAACTGATGCTGCATCGTCGATTCCGTCAGTCAAGTCCAACGTGATTGTGCAAGTTCCACCAGCCTCATTGGCGGTGTTCTCGTCAATCTCCATCACGTTGTTGGTTATCGTTGCAGTGAACGGTGTGCACGGGCCTGTAGCTGAAGTCCAGCCATAGGTCTGCGGCACAGCCTCGCTGTTCCAATCCGTCTGCGTCTGCTCGTTCATCATATCGATAATATACGAACGGCTCGCATTGGCAGTGTCTCCCAACTCCTTGGTGATGAGACCGTTGAAGTTCTCATCGTGGACGTTGAGGTTACCGAATCCATCATCGTAGAACACTGGCATGCAGTCTCCACGGTTGGAGTTGCAGATTACCGGTGCATCGTTGACGTTGTGGATACCAACCATCATGGTCGCGTATGCGAACATGCCGTGGCTGTCCATCACAGTCATCTGGAGTCTGTGTCCACCGAACTGGTTCGGTAGAGTCGAGATGTCCAGTGTCTGTGCTGTCAACGAGTACGAGTACGGCGTCGGATACGTATGCGTATTCGACGCTGCATCAGTTACTATCCACAATAAAGCGTTGTCAGCGTCTTGGATATCTGTCGCCTTATCGGTCAGGCTGATTGTATGCGTGCCTGAATCCTCATTATACTCGACGTCAACCATATTCTCCGTGATTATCGGTTTCGCGCGCTGTATGTCGATAGTGATGTCTTGATTCGTAGTCATCACAACCGGAGCGGCTGAACCCCAATCCCAGTAATCTCCCTCAGCGTTGCGGGTCTTCACCATAATCTGGTAGATGTTGTTGCTACCAGGTGTGGTGCTGCCAACGTAACTGCGGAAAATCAGCAGGAAGTCATCAAGCATACCGTCATCCAAGTCTCCGTGGTCGGCGTTCACATTGAAGGTGCCGAATTCACTGAAGGTCTGGGCTGTGTTGGTAGCGTTGTTGAACGGCTGCTCTGGGTAAACTCCAGCGACAACACCGGGGTATGGATCCCACTGCACAATAGCTAGCCAGCGGACTGCGTCCACTGGGTCTCCGATGCAACTCCATGGCAAGCGGAATTCGCTCACATAGTCTGTACCGGTTGCGAGGTGGAAATCAATTCCAGTGCAACTGCTGGTTGTATCAACCCAGTTACCAGTCGGCATGACGCGGCGGATTCCCCAGTTATTGAGGTCCTCCATCCACAGCATGTAGTCCGCCTGGAATGGCAGGGTATGGCTCACGTACCATGTGTCACCTTGGTTACTTCCACCTGCACCTGTGTCCAGATACAGCATTCCATCGGTAATGGAGAATGATGCTCCAATAATCGCGATGTAAACGCTCTGTGAATCCCAAGTCACACGCATGTGCGCGCCTGTGCTCGCGTTAACGGCCACAGGTCCGGGCATCATGTCGTCAGCATCGTTCAGCAAGTTGGTACCCAACCAATCGTAGAAGTTACCGTCGACGGTTACTGGTGCGCCGGCACGGCTACGCCACGATGGGCTGACATACTCGCTGCGTGCCAAGTCAGGCACGCTGCGGATGAACAGACCAACATCAGTGGAAGCGCCACCCATGTGTAGGACGGTTAGGTCCAGTAGGTTACCCTCGTGTACGATTGCGTCTGCATCGACAGCAATCTTGCTCGGGTTGAGCACACCGTTGCCAATACTGGTGACTGTCGAGAAGGCACCTGCATCAATCTGAATGTTGGTACCCATACCGAATGTTGCCGTCCAACTTCCGAACGGACCAGACATGTTCTCGATAGTGCCAGTTGCACCGTTGACAGTCTTCAGCGTAGTTCCAGCCGTACTCAGGCCGCCATTCCAGCGGAAGTCCGAGTGGCCATCAACTAGAGCGCCGACCGAGCCAGACACAGATAGACCTGTCATGTCAAGCGTGTCGTAGCCAGCAGTGCTCTCAACATCCAGTGCTACACCATATCCGGTGTCTGCACCCAGTGTTGCGCCGTTGATAGTTAGGTCAACATTGCTGATATCGACTGCCGTAGCATCACCGAGGATGGTGGTTCCACCAGCCAAGGTCAAGTCGCCGCCTGTTTGGTCAATACCAAGGCCGTAGCCACTGATAGTGACACCATTCAGCGTGATGTCGTCACCGCCACCCAAGATATCGAATGCTACCGTCTGTAGATTCGTGCCCGAGGCTGCACCCACATTCACCGTACCCGTCATGGACGAGTGCGCCGAGCAGGTATAGTTGAACGACCCTTGGCTGTTGAACTGATACATGAAGCTCGAACCGAGGTTCATGGTACCGCTGTCCCACAGTCCATCGTCAGATGTGGTTGTGTGCGGGTTACCATCTGTGCCGTATGCACGCGAGGTCCACTTCACCGTGTCGCCAACACTGATGTTGACAATCGCCGGACTGAAGGTGCTCGCTTGCTGATCGACGCTGTGGATACTAGATGCAGTTCCACCCATGCCGGTGTAAACCGAGCCGTTGTCAGATAGAGTGCATCCATTGGTGTTCACAGCGTTCATCACTGTGGATATCACGTTGTTCGACATGAACACGTCATCCAATCCACAGTTATCGACGTAGATACCGACTGCGCTGGTCGGGAGCCGACCGGCGCTGGAGCCGATTGTGTTGTCATCAATGTGAACCTCGTTACCGCTTCGGATACCGCTGAGAGCGATACCACCATCGGCATCGGTCAGCGTGTTACCCGAAATGGTACCCCAGCCGTTCAAGGCATAGATACCAGCGTGTGCCGCATTGGAATCACCTGTAATCTGGTTGTTGGTGATGTCCCAGTTGCGTGCTCCACGGAAGTAAACCGGGTTCTCCGCATGGATGTCGTTACCATCGACCTCAACGGTGTACGACGTTGCATCCTGGCTATACACACCATAAGTTGGTATTGTAGTACCAGTGATGGTGTTGCCATTGAATTGCGCATCGTGCACAGTGGCACCGAGATAGTACCACATTGCCAAGTTCGGCACGTCAATCATCGTGTTGTCATTCACGTGCAGGTTGTTAGTTCCGTTGCCGCTGTAGTAAACGCTAGTTGCATAGTAACTGTTCGGAACCATCACACCGACACCACAGTCAACCATGGTGTTACCAGAAATGGTAACATCATCGAATCCTGCAGAGTAAATGCACATGTCGTCGTAGAAGATCGAACTGGCCTTCTCAGCTACACGGTAGTGCACCAAGGTCGAGTCAGTGACATCGAGGTCACCGTTCGCTTGGTAGTAACCTGAACCGGTAGCGATGTTAACCAGCCCAAGCAGTGCCGACTCATGGATGTGGAAGTTTCCGTAACTGTAAGTTCCAGAGTATCCAATCTTGAATCCACTTGGGTTACCATTAGACTCATCACCCATCGCAATGATGGTGGTGTTGGTCATGTATACGTGACCCTGATACGGGTAGTTCGGATACATCGAGGTGAGACTGTTGTACGTTCCAGTAGTGAAGATTATCGAGTTGTTGAACGATATTCCGTAACTCGAGATCTGGAAGTAGTTCCACGGCGAATCCATCTGAATCACCTTACCAGACATGTCCAAGGTACCGGTCGAACCCTGCGAGAGTCCACCGTATCCGTACTCTGTGACACCACTGACTGTACGACTGCCAGTATATCCAAGTCCGGTACAGTTAGCCATCACATTGTAGCTGCTGCTCGTGTACATGTAACACGTCCTAACGTCGATGCTGTCAGTCAAGGCGAGGCTTGCGGTATTACCCGAAGTATCAGCCAATGGTACACTCTTCATGTCATAGCGGATGTCAATAACGCTATTTGATGTGTAGGCAACCTTCGCGATGGTGACAGCCTGATAGCCATTTAGGTTCACAGTAGTCTGTCCATTAGCGTCGATAAACTGTGTGTAGAACAACAAGTCGTCCACCACTCCATTCGAATCAGTTTGACCTGTGTCGACAACCTTGTTATCTGCATCAAGTAACTTCACCGGAGCGTCGACCATACCGTTGGTATCTGCAGTGACAGTAATGTCGAGTTGACGTGCTCGCTCAAACAGAGCGCTGCCGCTAACTGCAACAGAGGCTAAGTCAACAGTCCCTTCGATATATGTCATCAGGGTACTACCACCTAAAGCAACGTCATTCGTATTGCCGGCCAATGTACAGTCTACCATTGTCACAGAGCCTGAGCCACTGGCATCAACACCTGCACCGCTATTCGTTAAGGTGAGGCTGTTAAACTCCCAATCGCCCGCGCTGGACGATGGTATCTTGATAGCAGCGCCCACTGAATTTGCGATGGTTCCAGACAATTCGAGATTCATGTCCCTAGCCAAGGCAAGACCATCTTGGGTCTGTCCATCGAGATCAACATTGGTCAAGGCCAACTTGCCGCCTGCGGCAGAGGTCAAGCGAACGCCGTATGCGCCGCCATCCACCTCAAGGTTGTCCAGATTGATTGACACGGAGCCATCTACGAGTACACCCTGACTGACTGGGTCAGAGACGGTGACTGAATTGATGTCCGCTGCTGCTCGGGAACCGCCGATGACGAGGCCGGTCTCAGCGCCGGTAATCTGACCGTTGCTGATTGATGCTGTACCGAACTCGCGTGCGTAGTCCTTACTGAGTAGACTGCTAACGCTGTTACCGGTTCGAACTGTTACGTCCAAGCGGTCTGCGAAGTAGTCTGCACCGTAGTGAACCATGTCCACGTATAGCACGACTTGGTCGATGCTTGCCGATGAAGTGTCAACAATCGGGAACGCCACACGGAAGCCGGCTGGCTTCGGGGTCAAGACGCTGTATGCGTAGTCCTGACAGACGTTGTAGCTGCCCCACATTCCGTTGAAGCCCTCGGGCGGTGCCCACTGGCCGCTGTAGTAGAACGATGGCCAGTAACTTGCCCAGAAGTGATACGGGTAGTAGTTGGTATTCTGCGTCACATCTGTAGCCGACTCGACACGGAATCCGAAGTCGAGCGGATAGTTGTTGTATCCACCGTTGTTGATGTAGCCACCGTACTGGATGATGTAGTAGTAGTAGCCATACTGGTAGGAACCACCGGGGTTGTATTGGTAACCATAGTAGTTGCAATCCCAGACTGGCGCACCTCCTACACCACCCGCATAGTTCGAGCCACCACTTGGGTCGGCCGATGAATACGGGTAGTAACCAACATCACCTTGACTGACGTTTGTCAGACCGCTACCGCTGTCAACAGCGATACGCATTCGGTCATAGGTCAGGTAGTACTTCGCATAGTACGAACCGTAAATCGGGTCCGAGTTGCCGCCCATGTAGACGGAATTCATGCCGACCTGAACGAAGTTCGAGTTCTTGGCGAATGATGTGATGTCAATTGCGTGTGTGGTCCATCCTGCGCTCTCACCGCTGAGGCGGGTCGAACGGTAGATGCTCGGTAGCGACATGCCACCATGGACGTCCATACCGACCGTGTTGTTGGTCAGAGTGAATCCATCGATGGTTGGTGCTGCGTCAGTTACCTGGATACCAACATCTGAATTCTTCACGATGATGTTCGAGAGAGAACTCGATGCTGTGTCCTCAAGCAGGACACCGGTTCCAGAATTCGCATTCTGAACCTTCGCGTTGTTGGTAGTCAGTGTTCCACCTTGCACATTCAGAGTCGCAGTGCCTGCCGCAGCATTCGGGCTGCCATAAGCAATGGCACCGCCGATCATATTGACCGTGGCTCCTTCACCAATTAGCAAGCCGCCATTCATGTCACGGATATACGCATTGTCGATTGTCAGCAAACCGCCACCCTCGATGTTCATATCCCAACCGTAAACGCTGCTAGTTGCAACGATGCGACCCGCTTCGCCACCGCCCTCGGTGACGAGTAGTTCGCCACCATTGCGCAGGGTGATAATCGGGTTGTTGCCTGAAGATCGGTTAATTGCAATCATCGTACCATTCAGGTGAACACTGCAACCATCCAAGACCATGTTGGTTGACAGAGTCAACAACTGCATCGTGTAGGTGTAGTAACCACCGTCAAGGCTTGCCGAATCGTTGGTAGCAAAGAAGGCACAATCCTTCGTTGCTCCACCGAAGTCCATCGGGAATGCCTCGAGCTTCAGGTACACTGATTCTCCAACCTCTAGCGGTAGGTCACCGGGGTAACCTTGCAGGTTGAAGCCGGAGGTATACCACGGGTCAGAAGGTGTCGTCACGTTCTGACCTGCACCGCCAGTTGCGCGGATGCTATGGTCGGCGAATGATTCACTGACCGAGGTTGCGCCACCGCTGTCTTTCTCCAACAAGTCGGTAAGTAGCCATACATCGGCTGCTCCATTTCCATCAGTTCTTGAGGTTCCAACAGAGAACAACTCCACACCACTGCCGTCGTGGACAGATGTGGTGATTCTGTGGTTCGGCTGGAATACATCAGTACCCGATACAGTTCGGTAAACAGAAACTGATCCGGTTCCACCGAAGTAAATCTTTGCTGTACTAGAGGTAGCCTCCACCCAGCAAGTGCCTTGTCCTGCATAGTCGTCGTTGCTATCCAAACAGTCGTTGCCATCGAAGTTCACATCAACCAAACGGACATCACCGTTGGTGCTTGCCTGCGCGAGATAACTACCAGTAGCAGTCATCCCTGTTACAACAACTTCAGCGACAGTCACAACGGAGTTTCGTGCGTACACGAAGTTGTCGTTGCAACTGCTCTGGCAACCGTCCATCGTTCCGTCCGAGACGGTGATGACGTTGCTGCTAGAAGTGCTCAGGCAGTTTGCGCTGACCCAAGCACCGTCAGTGCCAGACATGTCTCCAAGACTGACACCAGTGATGTCGATTTTCCAACCGCAACCGTTGACCGTGAGTCCAGACGCTGTAACGTCATCACCCTCAACCAAATTGCTAGTTGGCGCCGTGCCAGACAGAACTAATGCACCTCCGAGGTCAATGTTGTCCATTGACGCCGGTTGAGTACGGGCAATTGTCAGGCCACCATCGGCTGCAACACCATCCATGGTCCAGCCAGTGGCTCCCACAGTCGGGCTACTCGCGCCCGCGGGCGCGATATAGTAACCGTTGGAGTCACCACTACTGGAGATATCCTCTAGATGAATATCATCGACAGCGTGTGTAGTCAATGCTGCTTCGTAGCCTTCCATATCCACGTTAAACGCGTAGATAGACGTACCACTGGTCGAAGTGCCTAATTGAGCAACTGCGGTACCTGTCTGCTGGGCTGAATAGCCCGGAGAGGTCACAGTAACGTTCGACATAGTCAGACTGTCAGCACTGCCAGTGATGCCGTTAACACCGGAGTCGGTGAAGTCGACATTCTCTAGGTAGATACTGGTTCCTGAGCCAGTCTCGATTGCACCTTGGCCAGCATAGCCGTGCTTGTTACAGTTGGTGGTTCCGCCACCAACCCATCGCAAACTACCGTCAGCAGGCATATCGATACAAGAGTCAGCGCTGTTGTTCATCGACACACCGGACAGGTCGAAGCCTGTTCCTTGACCACTTCCATGGCTAATCGCTGTGTCAACATTGTCGAATGTCACCTGATCAAAGGTGAAGTTTCCAACATTGCCGTTGTAGTGCGGAGCAGAGCCGTGGCGACTGCCCGCGCTAATCGCGATGTCCATGTTACTGAAGTCAGTGCTAGTGAAGGTGTGGCGGTCATCGGTGTCTGTACAACCGTTGGTAAATGCCAGTCCCTTCGCGTTAGCGGTTCCTAGGTTAGTGATTGTCACGTGGTCGGTCGAGTTTCCGTTTGCGGTCAAGGTGTTGCAAGCGCCTGTGAAGACGATGCCCTTACCCTGTGCAATCTGGACCTCAACGCCAGGCTCGATAGTCAAGTCTGCGGAGACCTGCAGGTAATCACCAGATGGGAGAATCCTGATTGGGCTCTGTTCATGGTCCCAAGTCGTATCCTCAGTGATATCTGCAGTGACATCCATACCTGCTCCATCGAATGGAATCATCTTGCTTCGGATGCTGCACTCTGAACTGCTGTCATAGTAGCAGTAGTACGATGCATAGTAGCCGAACCATGGTGCTAGGTCGACGTTCCTAATGTACGATGCAGTACTCGGTAGGTTGGGCATTGTAGTACCCCAACCGTAGTACATCATCTGTGCACTGTTCGAGGAGCTGCTCGTACTGAACTGCATTGCACCGTGGCGGATTGCGTGGATCTTGTGACCCTGCGTTCCGTTGAAGGTGCTGCCGAAGTAATCGAACTCGAAGTCGTTCGGCAGGTCAATGACTGCACTGCAGTCGCCCCGGTAACTGGACCAGTAGCGCGTGCAGTAGTAGGTGTAGGGCCAGCCATTGCTTGAACCGACCATCTCCTCATCGTAGTTGAACAATTCAGTCATGCCGGCAGAATACTCCTCAACACCGTAATTATCGCCATCTGTAGCAATTCGGTAGTTGGTAGAGAACGGATTGGCGCCTGCAATGTATCCGGGTCCGCGGCTGCGTAGGTACTCACCGATGGTACCGGCCGGGTTCTGTAGGCCGATGTATTGCCAATCGTAGTAGCCATTGCTGTTGGTGTCGTATGCAAACTCAATCTCGTTGGTTTGGTCATACAGACGGACCTGGAACGAACACTTGTACATACTCTGGAATCCACAAGTCAACTCGTGCCATTCAATTACGAACACCTTGGTTGGAGTTCCAATCTCGTAGGACATGACAGTGGTGTTATTCCAATTGCCTATGTTATCCTTCGAGTGAATTGTGTACTCAACGCTGTTTCCTCGGTCTGTACCGGGGATGGTGGTTGTCCAGTCACAGGTTGCCAACTCACAAGACGAGTGAGATGCGCCTCCCGCGGGTGCGAGCGTGCGCGTAGTCCATGTGGACCAAGTGCCAGTCTCAGCGTCATAAATGCGGTACTTCATGTGTGGACCTTCAAGGATGCCATCAGCGTCCGTTCCAGTGCTCACATTGAGACCGGATGGCGGGTCACCGGCATCGACGATACCGACCGTTAGGGTTCGGGAATTCTCGACATAAGTGTCCATCATGGTACCACCGGAGTAGTCTGGTGGCCAAATGTCCGGTGCAGGTCTGATGCTGCTGACCTTGGAGGTCACGGACCAACCGGCCTTCCATACACCATCGTAGCCCGGAGCGGCCCAGCCGTTCCATGCATAGTCATACTGCCAGTAGTAGTATGTGCTGTAGCAAGGGTTGCTGTAGGCGCTTCCCGTGTATGTACTGCGCACGAACATCACCGGGTTAGCGTTGGTGTTCACACAGAACATGTTGCGGTTAGCGCTGTTCAGGTTGTATGTGGAGTTAAACGTGAAGGAACCGAACTGCCCGGTGATGTCACCAGGAATCGGGATCTTGACGTATCCATCGTCATTGCTACCATAGTCGAGGGTTGTGTAAACATCACCCGAGCCTTGTGGTTTGCCGATGTCATTGCCACCTGCAACATCCACCTGTACGACTCCGAAGCCGCCAGAGGAGGTGGTCGTAGGCGCTACATAGTTAGCATCCCAGAACCAAATCACGTCGCTACCAGGTCCAGTCTGAGCGTTCATGCTTAGACCTGCAAGTGTAGTCTTTGCCAAATTGCTCTGGCAGTTAGTACTGGTACACACGCGGTTCGTGCCCGGATAGTAGCGCAACTGGAATACTGAACCAGTATTGAAGCAAGAGTTGCTTCCTGTGCCACAAGCCGAGGTGTCGAATTCCTGATGGTACTCATCGTTGTCCTCGTAGTAGGTCATCTGGTAGTTGTAGTACTTCTGCGCATTGTAATACGACCACGAGTTCTGTCCCACGACGTGTAATGCCCACTTGTTGTCTCCAACTGCGGCATTTTCGATGTCACCAACATAGAACCAATACGGGCTGCTTGGGGGGCTAGTGACTGAATCTGTGCCAGTCATTGTCGCCCCAGCAGGTAGTGATGCTAGGTTCGCGTTTCCACTTGCCGGAGTATCAGCAAAGGTCCAAAAGTAGTTGATGTAATCATCTTCCATTGATGCTGGCAGAGTTGCCTTGAAGTTGCACCATGCTGCTGCTAGACAAGTGCCGATGGTCGTGGCGGTGACGGAGGCCCACGAACCGTTGTTGACATTGTAGTTTAGCGTAACAGGGTTGGTTGAACTGGTGTCGACACCGCTGGCGTCCAGCAGGCCGATTCTGAGGGTGCGAGCACCCTCAACCCATGTGGTCTTACCCGTGTAAGCAGCGAAGTCGGAGTCTGGGGGTGTAGTGTCCGATCCACCGTGGTAAGTGATTGCCAGGTGGGGATACTTCGCGTTACCTGTGCAGCCATAATAGACGTAGTAGCCTGTGCTGCACCAGTACCAGTAAGGAGCGTTTGCAGTATTCCTCACGCCAAGGCCGAGGATGTTACCACTGCTGCCGGCTGCATTGCCGTCAGCGGCGTCCTGCACGTCGTCAATTCCGTCTTGATTCATCGTGATTGAACGGACGTTGCCACCATACCAGTAGTAACCCGGGTCGCTCAGCGAAGTGCTCGAAGACGAGGCTGCGCTGTTGCGGATGTAACGGGTCAAATACTGGCCGTAACTGTACAAGTAACTGCTTGGGTCAATCATCGTGCTGCTTTGGCTCGAGCCGCTCTTCAAAACAGCGACATCGAAGGACCTTGCACCAGTTCGGTATCGACCGACGTGACTCTCGAAGTCCACATCGTCAACAGTCGCACCGCTTGGCATGGTGTTAGCCAAATCGAATCTATACCAACTGTAGCGGTAGTAGAACTGGTACGACGACGAACTTAGGCACGCCGTGTAGTACGAGTTTGAACCTCGGCAAGTGGTGAGCACGCTAGTTGATGCGTAAGCACGCTCGTAGGTGGTGTAACCACCGCCCCACCAGGAGGCATAACTGTAGTAGTACGAGTATCCGGCCCTCTGTGCAGTGACATCCAACGATGGGTCAATCGCGAGCGGATAGCTCGTGTTGTCATCGGTTAGCCACTCAGTTAGCACAGCAGTTGTGATTGAGACGTGGGTTTCGAACTGTCGAACGAAGTACGTCGCATGCTGTGGCACTGTTTCAGGGTCGATTGACTGAACGAGGGGAGCCGGCATAGCGACTAGAAGTTCTCCAGACTCTTTGTTGCGGATCTCCAACGAATCGTTGGTCATCAGCATCTCTCCGTCACGGAGCGGGCTTTCACCCTGGAAGATGCTGTAGCCTTCGGGGAGAATCATCTCCTCAGCTAGACCAAACCAGCCATTGAATCCTTCTTCGAAGTAGGGCATGTCCCTGACTATGAGGTTCTGCTTCAACTGTGTCGAAGTCACTTCGTAGTCCAGACTTACACCTTCACCGAGAGGGTAACGAATCACGTTCGCACCGACTTGGGTACTGTCGCCCGATTTATCCAAAGGATACAACATCGGAGCTTCCCCACCACGGCTACTAATCGTAACCACAGTTGGGTTCAGTCCAGTCAGTATCGGATCGATGTTGTCATCGACCACGACAGACACACCGCGATTCACGTCAAGTGAAAACTCGGTGCTGAACAGGTTTTCCGTAACCTCCCAACCATATGGCCCAGATTCGATGTTCAGGTCTATTTCGTCCCATGCTCCGTCGTCATCCAAATAGTGGATGGGCATTGGAGAGACGATGGCAACCTTGCTACCATCTTCGGCCAAATACGTCTTGGAGGTCTCAGTCCTTGAACCGACGAGTTCCAACTCGTCAGCGTAGCCATAGTCGGCCCGACTGATTGCCTCATTGCTTAGTGCCAGTGGGTCTTCCACCGTTGCGCTTTCATCAGCAGCGTCTGTCGCTGAGATTGCGTCCGTGGCGGGTGCTACCGCCTGGCTCCAGCTCATTCCTATCATTAGCAAGGTAAGCAGCAACCAGCTGCCACCCAACGTCATCTTTCTCTCATTTGTCACCATATTACATACCCCAGAGTATCATATGCACCCTTCGCCACGCTTTATCGCAGATATAACCATATGGGTACAATCCGTTTGAATGTCCAATTCCATTCGACAGACTGCACTCTATTTTCTACACCAGTATCCTAACGAAAATACCAATGGTACGAACCATTTGTAACAGATTTTTATAATCACTCAATAATTGAACATTGGGCAATAAAACAGTTAGCCACACCTGTAGGATTATCGAAATTCACCGGTGATGAATGAGGTACTGAACCCGCATTCAACAGTTGGCCGGTTCAAAGTTGGCGTACTGTACTATGTACAGTGTTTGATGAATAGTCGAATCTTCTTCAGCGGATTGGAAACAAAAAAAGGGGCCGGGGACCCCCTAAGGGGTCCCCGGCCCGGGTCGCCGCCTCAAAGGGCGGGTCGTGTTTTCTGTCCGTCAACGCAGGTTACGAGTGCGGGATCAGTAATCCCACTCCTTGTCCTCGCCGTCACCGCCACCGCCACGGGTGAGGATGAAAGCGCCACCGATGACTGCAAGCACTACCAGAACAACGATGGCAATCATCGCCGTGTTGGTCGCTCCGTCATCTTCTGGGTCGCCACCCTCCGGCTCAATAACGCCGGGGTTGACGACCTCTTCCTGCATGTCGATAACCAGCTGTGCACCAGCATCTGCAACGTTGCCTGTCGTGTCGACTCCACCAACTGCGAAGTAGAGATTGCCAGAGCAAGCGCCCCCGCAAATCTCAGTCTTTGTCAGAGTCAGAGACCCTGTCGCATCAGAGGTGTCAGAGCACGCCAAGCCGTCGAAATCAGACGCAGCGAACTGGAAGCCACCCCAGCACAGCTTCCAGGAAGCCGTGTCATCGGTGGTCTCTGCAGTCCATGTGAAAGCAACTGAGTCAGCCGCATCTGTTGCGGCTAGTGCAACATTGCTCGGTGCTGGGCTAACACTGCCGTCAGCGGTCACCTCAAGAGAGCCGACCGGTGTGCCGAATAGATCATCACCATTGGAATCGGTCTGACCGTTCTCAACACGCACTACAATGTTCATCACTCCGCCATCCTGACCGTTGAGAGTCGTTCCGGATGAGGTCGGTAGCATTGCAGCCATCTCTTCGCCGTCAGCGCCGAGAGGATCGCAACCAGCGCCATCGCAGTGGTAGACGTAGATGTAGTCATCAGAGCCTACTAGACCCTCGTCAGAGAGGCCCCAAGACAACTCAATCTGTGCATCCGGCTTTAGGGTGGCTGTTAGGCCACTGATGCCGGTTGCAGGCGGCTCACCGCCGCTGCTTGAGGTCTCGAAGACTGCGTAGGTTCCGTCAGGTAGGTTACCCGAGTCCGCTCCCGCGTGCGCGTAAGTCATCACGACATCTGTGTCGCCAGACTGTTCGGTAGTGGTCGATAGCATCGAGAATCCGTTACCCTGGTCTAGCCAAAGGCCGTACGGGGTTGTGGAGTCACCAGTGAAGGTGATTGCAATGCTCTCTGCACCGATATCAATCGGGCTGAACAGGTTGGTCGAGTCAGCACTGAATGCAGCGACGCTGTCGTAGGAACCTACGTTGTTTCCTAGAGTGGCTCCAGTAACGGCGCCTGCATCAGTGAAAGTCATCGAGAAGTTGACAATCGGACCGTACACTAGGGAGTAGTCGACGGTGACGCCTGTGAGGGTCGCGCTCGTCTCGTACTTGTTCCAAATTGGTACGGTGATACTGTCTGTCTGCTCTGCGCCGTGTCCATCCACCACAGTGACTGTGACTGCGCGCTCGCCGATCCAAGTATCATCAGTGTCCGGGACTGAACATAGGGCCATTCCTAGACAGGTCTCTATGCCTTCAAGTCCTACTGGTGTCATTCGATTCCACCTGTACTCAAGCATCTCGGGTAGTGTTTCGGTGTCAGCACCACGAGCGATGAAGGAAATTGAATCTCCAACAATCACTGGTTGCACGACATCATCACCAAGCGCTACGTAAACAGTAGGAATATCGTTGACCGACTCGTAGAAGGTACCGACCATGTCGTTACCTGAGTTCATGTCTTCCCAGTTGTTGCCACCGTAATCAATGAAGTTCACCGTTGCGGTCACAGTGTAGCGACCGGGCATGAAATCAACATCTGTGCAGGCTGTGCCAGCAGGTGATTCGCCAACGGCCTCACCAAGCATGCTGTGCGTGTATGGGTCTTCACCAGCCAAGCACTCGTCAGCATCCATAGTCATTGCAAAACCGCTATCGTCAGTCCAAGAGAAGGTAACACTCCAATCGTAGGAGTTCTGATTATCGCTACCTCCATGGATGACCTGCGCAAACAACTTGGTAATTCCAACATTTACGAGGCCTTCAGTTGCCGCAGAGTCACCCGCGGTCAGCGAAGTGATTGCGATGTCATGGAAGATATTGAACGAACCAGACAGGCTGGCGTGGTTGTTACCAGAACGGTCGTCGTAGTCGTTGTCAGTTTCCTTCATGTAATCGTAGGTCTGTTC
>CAZYIX010000011.1:50999-54411 GCA_964647665.1 uncultured Candidatus Poseidoniales archaeon | reverse complement strand
TTCACGGTGCAGCTGACTCCAGCAGCGCCGCAGATCTCAGTTCCTGACTCGTGCAGCTGGATGAACTCGTTGGTTTCCCAAACGCCGTCGTCGCTGCCGTCCTGAGTAATCGAGCATTCCTGCCCACTCTGAACACTGCAGTCGTACGCGTTGTCACCAACTTCCAACTTCAACGTAACGAACGCCCAGTTAAGTGCGTCGCTTGCGTCAATCCAGCGAACCTTGATCAGTGTGTCATCTGTGTCAGCACTAATCGCGTCGCTTGCGTCCTCGGCCTTGAAGTTGTTCCGGGTGCCAGCATCAGGCTGGTCAGATGCCAGACTGTTTGCCCACACGTACAGAACACCAGCTAGCACGACGGTGATTGCGACCATTAGGATGGTAGCAATAACCGGGCTAACGGCCTGCTCGTTCTTCATTTCGTTCTTCATATTTATGTCCTCCATTTTCCCCGGGGGGATGCTCTCGCCTATGGGGGGTATTGGTATTAAGGTAACTGCCGGAACGAACCAATAAATGGGCGTTATAATCGTTGTACTGCGTAGCATAAGGAAATTTAGATTACCCGCAAGGTGTTATTTTTTTGCCACGCCGTGTTCGGTAGTACAAACCATTTGTATTGATTTCTAATGATTCATTGATTTATCAATTAGTAGATAGAAAAGATTCACTGTGAACTCAACAATTTCATCGTCACTTCAAAACCACGGAAGCGTTGGTTTTTCACTTGCAAGAAAGGTGAACAGGGACGAGAGACGCAGCGTAGAGGGGATGGGATGCACTCGACGAGAACCTCACGGCCCTGTTCATTAGCAGGCAAGTACGGCAGTCGTATAATCATTTGTGAATGGCCTCAGAAAGCCCATAGAGCCCCTTATTGGCAACATTTCCATCATTCGACTGTTAGGACTTCTGCTCCACCATCTGAGATATGGACGGTATGTTCGAATTGGCTGACCATACCACCATCTGCACAACGCAATGCAGCATATGTCTCAAGGAATCTGATACTGGTAAGTTTGCGAATCAAGGCATTCCACTTGTTCACTCTACTCTCTTCGTCCTCCTCTGGGAATGGTTTTTCCAACAGCGGGAACGCCCAACGTTCTGCAAATGGCAGGGTGCTGTATCTCTCTTCGATATAGTGAGCGATTCGAGCTCCAAGTGGTTTGAGTTTCTTTTTGGAGAGCGCCTTCTTGATTTGGGTATCTCCAGTTACACGGTAAATGTTAGATGAATGTCTTGGGGGGATATTCTCCACTAATCCCGATTCTCCAGTCGTGCAAAATGGTTCAACAGCGAAAATGGTGCCAGCCTGCACCTCACCTTTGAATCCAGGATTATCGGGTCCGCAGTTGAATGAGGGAACCGATGTACCAGCGTGTAGATTGAATTCTTCCAATTGATGTCCACAGAGGTTGCGAATTGGTTCGAATCCCGCATCGCTCGCCACTTGACCTGCTGCGGCACCTACCTCGTACCATGGTGTTCCGGGGTGCATCATTTCGATGGCAGCATCTCTAGCATCTTTCGCTGACTTAATCAAATCTGTATATTTGCCTGCATTACCCAACTCCACTGTCAACGCGTTGTCAGCAATAGCTCCATGGATATGGACTCCAATGTCGAGTTTGACCAAATCGCCTTTCTTGAATATCATATCACTTCCCCAGTCTTCAGGAGGGGTGAGTCGATGGTCAGTCGTGTAATGGGCAGCAATCTCGTTTACTGAGATTGTACATGGGAATGCGGGCTTGCCGCCATGACGGTGGATGTATCGTTCTGCGGACTCAATCACTTGATGCCATTCCACACCTGGTTTGATTTCGTCTTTGATAGCTTCAAGTGCTCGACGAGCGACATGCCCCGCGTCTTTCCAATGCTTCAGGTCTTTGTCAGCCACTCTCTCACCTCCTCTTGTCGGATGATTCCTTCTCTCAACACCGTCCATCTCCGCTCGATATCCGAGCCTCCGGATTCGTTCAATGCTATCAATGTGCTCGGCTCCCCACCGGGACACACACCTTGCAATACTGCTTCGGCATTGAGACCTAATGCTACTGCTGCAAGCCTACAATCCACTTCGGGAGCTTTTCCACTGGGGTTGGCACTGGTAGCAGTCAACGGGCCGACGACTTCGGTAAGTGCAATTGCATCAGGGTGCGCAAGTAATCGGATTGCGATCGAATCTCCGCCGACCCTGTCATCGAGTTTCTGCTTGGCGGGCAGAATAATCGTGAGCGAGCCACGTGGGAACGCGTCGAGCAGTGCCTTCGCATCGTTTGGGATGACGACTAGAGCACTCGCCTGCGCGAGTGAAGCCACCCCGATGCTTACGACATTGGCAGTGTCTCGTCCCTTGACTCTGAATAGAGTATCCAATGCCTCACTATTTGGAATGCAGCCAAGGGCAGGCAGCGTAGTGGTTGGATAAACCACTGATTCACCCGCGGTCACCCGTTCAATGAGAGCTGATGGGAGTGGATTAGTAACCATGACAGGGCAACGAAAGCAGCCTCTCCTCTTGAGCCTGCGCCTTCACTCCGGAGCAAGCCAATTGGTAATATGCATCTTTGCAATGTCCGCTGCAATGCTCTTATCCTCGCCCTTGACCAGCAACTTTCCGCTCGGATAAAGTGTGATTTCCGCTTTGCCGCTGAAGGTGTAACATAACCGATTCCTGAGGGTGCACTGCCATCCATCGGCCTCCACCTTCACCGATACAATTGCTAGGTCAATGGAATCGATGCCATCGGGGACTACTGTCCAAGCGGCTCTACCACTGCACATCTCGAGTAAGTATCCCTCATCACTCAATTATTTCTCCTCCAACTACCAATTGGTCCTCTGCGGATGCCAGTTCTCTAGCCGCACTCTTTGCTTTTCTACGCGCTGAGACAGTCCAAAATACGAATACGACAAACAACAGTGTGGATATTCGCACGGCATGAGGCCATAATATTTCGAACTCATTCACGTACTGTTCCAAAGGTAGGACATCGAGAATCAATACTCTTGCTAGGTCTTCCATGGTGATGAATGTCGGCATCCCCATCATTTCGAGAATAGGCCAAACCACACCATCCCAAAGAAGTGGTACAGGTCCTAGGATGAGAGTGAACCACCGCATCCTTGCGATAATCATGTAAGCGGTCCAACGGCCACTGAACTGCCGTCTTTCATCTTCGAGTCTTCCGGGATCCACCGGCATCATATCACATCAGGTTCGAGGGGGTGGCCTTTGAGGATTCCCTTGACTAAAAGCACCAGCCGGTGGCGGACCAGGCGGACCATTTCCTTTCATCGGGGGTGGTCCCGGAGGTCGACCAGACGCTGCGGGTTGAGCCTGTGGCGGACCGGTTGGAGGCCCAGTCGGTGCAGCGGTTGGCGGAGCGGTTGGAGGCCCAGTCGG
>CAZYIX010000011.1:2302-50899 GCA_964647665.1 uncultured Candidatus Poseidoniales archaeon | reverse complement strand
CGGTTGGCGGAGCGGTTGGAGGCCCAGTCGGTGCAGCGGTTGGCGGAGCGGTTGGTGGCCCAGTTGGTAGACCGGCTGGTGAACTAGTTGGTGGCTCCTGAGGCATCGGAGTGGGATGAGGAGTTGGCTGAGCCAATGGTTCAGGAACAGGTGTTGGTTCCGGTGCGGTTGGGGCGATCGGCTCACTTGTTGAATCAAGAAGTCCTCCTGCGAATGCTGCTTCCACCGGGTTGTCAGATGAAGCTGCCTCAGCCAGTACTGTTTCGTTTGCACGCACCGACATATCACCGAAATCCCCCAATGCAACCTCAAAGGCAGCCGACATTGGTTCGCTCACTGCTGCGGCCGTCTTCATCTCACCACTACCTGTTGGCGAGATTTTTTGACGAGTTGGTGGAGCAGTGGATTCCATTCTCATTTCTTCAGCGAATGGGCCCAACTCGACGCTGCCATGACCCCCATCTGTGTTGTAGTCAAGTTTGAACAACCATGTGCCAGAGTTTGCTGGCAGCCAGAATGTCATACTACCACCATCGCCAGCATCGATACGTTCCGGAAGTGTCAATGCAGCTCCATGAGCACCATTCATGGCTTGCAGGTCGCCTCTGATGTCCCATAGGTCGACATTGGTTGTATTGAGAACATCCACAGAAATCTCGATGACATCCAAGTCTTCATCATCAATTTCGCTGACCACACCCAATAGAGTCGCAGTGACTCCGTTTGCGGTCATTGTCGTCTCAGTCATATCGGCTCCCACTTACCGGTGTCGCTTGCGATACTTGAATCCCGCTCTGTCTCGTTGCAAGTCAGAATCTGCTCAACGCAGGTGTTTCCGCTTGGCAGGAGGCAAGGAATCTGCAACTACAACAATACTTGCAACATGTAGGTCAATCGAGGATTGATGAGTGTGTCTCCTTGTGATATGGCGCAGATCAATGAAGGCGAAGATCAGTTGGATAATTGGGATGATGTAGCACAGTTTCCGGAATGAACGAGTCCCACAAGCCTCGCGTGACAATCGCTCACCATCTTCTCTTAGCACAGCAAGCCCAAACCAACGTTGTCCAAGTGTGCGGCCCCATGCATTTGGCAGGTATTTGTGATAGAGATACGAGCACGCGAGAACGATAGCCCAATTGACCAGCACTACCCACCATTGGGAACTGGTCAGGATAGTGATACTCCACGCAGAGAGGATGCGCCAAGATGTGACAAGGTTGAGTATTGACATGATGACTATCCAATCGAGCATGAATGCGGCCACTCTCTTCCATGAAGGAGCCAGTACTGTACCTTCTGGAATTGGCCAGTGACCAGAACTCTCCGCTACAGCCAACTTGGCTAATGTGGCTCCACTTCCGTGAATGCTAATCGGGTTTTCTTCACTCATTTAACCACCTTGATTCTACCAATTTGAATTAGGGGCGACGACTTTCACTTATCTTAGATGTGCAGGGCATGCCACGCTTCCATACCGCTCTCAGAAGCCCAATCAAGCCATGCTGCCCAGTTACTCTCAGCGCGCAACGTGCGAGCATCTCCGAGAAGTATGAGTCCTCGTTTGGCGCGAGTGATGGCGACGTTCAGCCTGCGCCAATCGGCGAGGAAGCCAACATCTCGCCCTTCGTTGGCTCTAACCGCAGAGAGAATGATGACCTCTTTCTCGCGTCCTTGATATCCATCAACGCTCTTGATTTCCAGACCATCGAATCGTTCTCGCTCTGAGAGGCCACCCGAGGCCTCAAACAAATCGGTTAGCAATCGAACTTGGCCATTGTATGGGGTGACCACTCCGATGTCTTTCGGCTCGATGTCACCTCCTGCTAACAAAGCCTCGACTACCCGCACAACGACGGCTGCCTCATCGCGGTTCAATCTCGATGTGCCATCGGAACTGACTTCCTCAGCACCTTCGACAGGGATGAAGGCAACAGGTGCTTCCCATTTGGGCCATGGGAATCCTGCTGGAGGTTCCCTTTGAGAAGCGTCAATACCGTCTTCCAGTTGATTGTCGTAGAATCGTGCAGAAGGGAATTCTCGTATGGCTGGGTGCATTCGATATTGGGTGTTGAGCAGTATCGGCTTTACTCCGCAGGCGACTAGCCGCTCAAACAGGGATCGCGACAACCCTTTCGCCTCTGCACGTTGACTGATAACCGTCGGCGGCAGTTGGTGGTGGTCGCCGACCAAAACAAGGTGTCTTGCGCCCTTAACCAGTGGAACCAATGTAGCAGGTTCTGTTGCCTGAGTTGCTTCGTCAATGAGTACGAGTGGGAACCGTCTGCCTTCAAGGATTCGGTGACCTGCACCGATACAGGTTGCACAAATGACCTGCGCAGTATCGATGATGTCATCCCTCATCTGATTTTCAATGCGGCGAATTTCCTTCCAGCCGCGCTTCAAATCACGATGAGCAAACCCCTTCTCTTTGCCTTTGAATGTTGACATTTTACGCAACAGGTCTTCATTGAGTTTCAGCATGGTCTCAACATCTCCACGCAATTCATGTTCCTCCATTTTGGCAGCTAGAGTTGCTTCACGCAAGTTGGTGCGCACCTTGACAGGTTGACCGATACGCACAGCGCGCACCCCGCGCGCCAACATCCCCTCAAGCAGATTATCCACTGCAACGTTTGAGTCCGCCAGTGCTAGGATCGGACCTACACCACTCTTCGCCCAAGTTTCGAGTATTCGTACTGCCGTGTGTGTCTTTCCGGTTCCTGGCGGCCCCTGAATCAGCGTGAGCCGACTACTAAGGGCAGCAGTCACAGCAATGATTTGGCTATCGTTGAGGTCTTCTATCATTGCTGGCGTTGCAGCGAGTCGGCGCTCTTGCCCACCCATTTGGGCATGACGCGCCGAAGCCAGTTGCATTTCTTTGGGGTGACCGAGTAATAGGTCCGCAAGCGGTGCTGCATCAGCAGTGCCGAACATATCGTCCAACGCGCCAGCCATTCTATCGTGAGCGACTCGATTAGCCCCTCGGTCAAGCCTCCACGTGCCGTCACGTACTCTTTCTGGTTGCTCTGATACCACGACGCGGAGTTGCTTGCGAGAACGAGAGAATACCACTCCCTCACAGACTCTTTCTTTCAGCGGGTTTTTCCTACACATTGTGACGATGTCGCCCTGAGAGAATCGGTGATGAGGCAATCCTCCTTCCTTTCGAGTCGAGAGTTTGACCACTCGTTCTCCGAATAACCAGCCATCATTGCGGGCATCTAGGTCGAAAAGTGCAAGCCCATTCTCCGCTAATCGTGTCGTCGTCCATTGTTTGAGCCGCTCTTCTACCTGTTGCATTTCATCTTCTAGTTCCCAGCCAATCAACTTGTGAAACAATTCGTGATGGTCTTGAGAACGAGGAAAACGGTTTGGAATCTCTTTGGAGTCTTTATCGGGGTCGATTGTACCTACTGGCTCACCTCGTTTCATTCGGCGAACCTTCCCCCTGTCATCTGCCACGAGCCGCGGTATAGACACCTGCCTTTGGTCCCTCCGTTATTCCTTTCATGTGTGATGCAGCCACGCGCGTATATGGATGAGGCTTAAACACGAACCGGACACGGAGTTAACCGGAGGAACCGTGTTGTTCGATCGTTGGAAGAAACAAAAGGTCGACGGTGTAGAGTGCCCACTCTGCCAATTGGTCAATCCAACCGGCTCAGATTCATGCTCCCGTTGCTACTACGAATTTGATGTGGCAGCACACCGTCAAACCGTTTCTGAGGTCAGCAACGATGAGCAAGGTGATTTGTTCGATGAACTGATGGATGAAGATGACCAAAGCGATGACGACTCTCCTCTAGTCGACTGGACGGGGCATTCATTCTCGATGGATGATATGACTGTCGATGTGTCACAGTATAGTGAAGAAGGTGCAGTAGTAGTTGACCAGAATGTCTCAATGGAATCTCAATTTGATTCCCCTCAGATGGCAACCACCGTCGCCGAGTCAGCGAAACAGTCAGAGAAACAGTCCGAGCCCGAGTATGAACTCACTTCCGATGATGCTCCGAAGGATGTGGCAAAGTTCGACTATGGCGCAGGACCTGACTTATCTTATGCACCAAACATACCAACATCTCCTGTAGTGAAGTTGGTCGAGGTGACTGCTTCCGAGGAGAGTGACCCGGTCCACGCAACAGCAGCGTTGGATGAAGACGCCAATGGAGCGGAACAAGCGAAATCTGAGCCTGAGACAGAGGTTACTCCAGAACCGGAGGACACAGCACCTGAGCCGGAACCTGCTGTAATTCAGCCGACTCCTGCGACACCTCCGCAACCCGTTGCTATTCCACCATTGCCAACAGCAGTACCAACAGCAGTGCCCGCTGCTCAATCCAATGGAGCGACCGCTGCAACACCGGTTACTCCAAGCATCCCACTTCCCCCTGGAATCACTTCAACTTCAGCAACCCCTGTCGTTCCAAATATTCCCGCTGTACCAACCGTGCCAGCGACTCCAACCAGCTCAACCACCGATGTCGACCTCGATGAGGATGCAGTTACTCCACCAGCACCGGTTGCTACCTCATCTAGGATGATTTGGCCATGGGCGCAGGGTGAGCCTTGGGATGATGTAACAGTTCGCAAGACATTGAGAGAGGTAATGGAACAAGCCAAATCAGGCGATATAGAGAATGCAAATCGCGGCCTTGAGGCTCTTGGCCCTCATCTTGGAGATAGAATAGACCTGATTTTCCATGTTGGAGTGCTACTGAAGAAGTTCCAGCGTGATGAGGAGATGCAACGCATGATTGAGAATGCGCAGCGTACCCACCCAAGCGATTCCAATGTGGTAACTGCAGCACAACATTTGCTGGTTTAGACCCTCAATGCTCAAACCCTGCGTGAGAATCGCGAGCCGTGAAGCCCACGCCAACCTTGACAGTCGCGCCAGATTTGGTACTTCGTCCAGCCATGCTCCCGATGGTAGACAGACTGAGCGTAGCAATCACAGAGAGCGGCGAGGAAGTGTACCCTGCGTTGCCTTGGCTTGAGAGGGGCGAGGAGGTTCGCGGCCAACTCTGGTCTTATCTTGAGGATGTCTCAAGAATGGGTATGCGAGGGATGTGTCATCATTGGGCAGTGATTGAGAGAGGGCTGCATACTGCTGAAGCCAGTGTGGATGAAGTCGGAGAACGAATCGTAGGTCTCATCGCACTTGACAGTACACCACATTTGGTAGTTGGACATTGGAACCTTGGCTATTGGATACGACCTATCGCACAGAATAAGCGGCTAGCTAGCCGTTCCATTGATGCTGTACTCGATTGGATAGGCAACGCTGGAGGAGCACCATGCGCAGTCGAAATTCGCGTCGATCCGAATAACACCGCCGGACTAGCCACCGCTGATTCAACAGCACGTCGCTGGCAAGGCCATCGTTTTCCCGATGGCGATTCGGACGTAGAAGTAGAAGGTAGAGAGGTAATGCATCACTGCTATCTGGTCCCTCGTTTGCCTTTACCACATCAGCAATAGGGGTTTAGCCATGAGTTCACAAGGATTGTACTGGCTCAGCGTCGATACCGATGACATCGGTCATTTGCCGAATGTTCGTGGACATCCCACTCGTTCGTCAACACCGATGCCCAAATGGAGAATGAAGGGTTATGTTGCCTCAGATGAATTGCTGTATGCAATGGATAACTTCCGTGATTGGATAACTGAAAACGATAGGCATGTTAGCACCCCGGTCACTCTATTCGTCATTGCAGAGCAGTTGGATTGCCCGGCCTTCGCCGCTCGACTGGATAGATTGGCGAAGATGGATGGCATCACTATCGGATGTCACGGCTGGTCTCATCGCTGTTGGTCGGCATGGCCAGAGGATCAGCCCGGTTTCACCGAGATGCTCGAAGCGGCAAGGAATCGGATTTCCGAGTTTGCTGGTTCCGCATGGCGTCCATGGTTCAGGGCTCCCGGCGGATATATCGCGCCTTGGATGGCGGGCCCTTTGGCCGCTAGCGGCTTCCGTCTCGATTCCTCGGTAAACCCCACTCCACTGCTGCGAAGAAAGGCTGGCAGTGGAAACCACTGGGGAGCGGTCAGTGATGCGATGCGTCGGGCTGGTATCGTCGAAAGGGAATGGCGGACCCTCCGACCACTATTGCTGCCCGCCCTGCCAGCCACAGGACCCGCTCTTACGTTGCCGATTCTCGGTTTACTGGCTCGAAATGCATGGCGGAGGTCGACGAAGGTCGGTCAAATCGCCAGCGAGGAATTGGTTGAGGACGTCGAAGTAACTGTGACTGCGCTATACTGGCATCTGCTCGACCACGGCCGTTCTTCTGGTCGCTGGTCTCCGCCAATACATCCCTCGGTCGATGACTTTCCTACGACCAAAACAATCGATTGATTACGTTGTCTGCAGACCGCCACACAGCAAGTGAAAGAGCAATCGATATAATGGCCTGACCGACGGGTCTCCGAAGGGACCACTTCAGATTGGGGTCAGATGATGCATACAAGCATGGGTTGGTGAATAGAAATGAGTGAATTCGATTATGTCATTAGCATTGGAGGAGCAGCCGGTCAAGGAATCGCGACTCCTGGGAACATTCTCGCGCGTCTATTCGCTCGGCGAGGCCTACACATGTACGCATACAACGCCTACCAATCCATCATCCGTGGTGGCCATTCTTTCCTGACAGTTCGTTGTAGTGACCGCGAGATTCGCACTCATGGCGATGTCATTGACCTGATAATTTGTCTTAATCAGGACACTATGGACCGACACCTCGAGCATTTGGGTCCGGGAACATCGGTAATTTTCAACAGCGACACCATCGAGCCGGGAGAGCCAGCGGATGGAGTCCAACTATGCCCGATGGCAGTTGGTGAATTAGCCGGCAAGGGTGCCAACAGACTGATGCAGAACACAGTGGCTATCGCTGTTGCCTGCCAATTGATTGGGATTGAGGTATCCGCGCTTGAGGATGTACTCGAATTCCAGTTTTCTGCTAAGGGCGAGGAATTGGTGGCGGATAATATACGCGTTGCAAAGGCAGCGTACGACCATTCAGCGGCAAACTTCCAGCCTGCTGCGCAGCAGGCCCCTCAACCAAGTGAGCCGCTTGCTGTATGGGCAGGCAATCAGGCCTTCGCTATGGCGGCGGCCGGTGCCGGTGTCAAGTTCTACTGCGCCTACCCGATGAGTCCGTCAACCGGAATTTTGCATTGGATGGCGGCCAACGCTCGTGAACTCGGCATCATGGTCCGTCAGGTTGAGGATGAAATCAGCGTCATCTGCATGACTGTCGGAGCAGCCCACGCCGGCTGCCGTTCGATGTGCGCCACTTCAGGCGGTGGATTTGCCTTGATGACCGAGGGTGTAGGTGAAGCCGGTATGATGGAGGTCCCCATCGTAATAGTCAACGTGCAGCGCGCCGGACCTTCAACCGGAGTTCCCACCAAGACTGAGCAGGGTGACCTGTGGCAGGTGCTCGGCGCCAGTCAGGGTGATTTCCCGAAACTCATTCTCGCTCCAAGCAGTCCTCTCGATGCTTTCCAGACCATTCCCGAGGTGTTCAACTTGGCTGATAAATACCAGTTGCCAGCCATCATTATCTCCGACTTGCTGATATCCGACGAGACCTCGACCATCAACCCAGAACTGCTTGATATGCACCCGGTTATTGACCGTGGTGAACTCATTACTGAAGCAGGCGACGAAGCCGACAATTACGAGCGCTACAAGTTCACAGACAGCGGTATTTCCCCGCGCGCTCTACCCGGTATTCCCGGTTACGAGCACGTAGTCGCTAGCGATGAGCACATGCCCGACGGCGTGCTAATCAGCGACGAGTTCACCCACCCGCACAAGCGTAGGGCAATGATGGAGAAGCGACAGCGCAAGATGGACGGTCTGCTGGCGGATTTGCCACCCCCCGCCATTGTTGGAGACCCCGATGCCGAGGTGACTTTGGTAGGTTGGGGCTCAACTGCTGGCGTTATTCAAGAGGCTATCGAACAACTTGCCGCAGCAGGCGTCGTCGTCAATCATCTGCACTTCAAGTGGCTGGTTCCATTCCATGCTGATGAGGCGACTGAACTGTTGTCATCCTGCAAGCGCACCATTCTCATCGAGAACAACTACTCTGGTTTGTTCCATCGTTATCTGCGCGGCGAGACCGGCTTCACGGTGGACGGTCACATCCGCAAGTATGACGGCGAGCCGTTCAAACCGCATCACGTAGTGGCCGCAGTTCAGGAGCAACTCCAGGGTGATGAAACTCTGTCCGTGCCATATGAGGAGATTATTGTTTGAGGAGGTGAATTGATGACTGATACGAATACGACTTTGACTCTGACAGCGAAGGACTTCAAGGGCAAGGTAGACCCTGATTGGTGCCCCGGTTGTGGCGATTTCGGTGTGCTCAGTGGCCTACAGCGAGCGGTTTCAGAACTAGGTTTGCAACCGCATGAGATTCTAACTATCAGCGGCATCGGATGCTCATCTAACCTGCCGGGTTTCTTCAAATCCTACGGTATGCACACTCTGCACGGGCGCTCGCTACCCCACGCTTCAGGGGCTAAACTCGCCAACCACGAGATGACAGTCATCGCCACAGGAGGAGATGGAGACGGCTATGGTATCGGCGGTAACCACTTCACACATACTAGCCGACGCAACCTCAACATTCTGTATTTGGTGATGGACAACCAGATTTACGGTCTCACCACCGGCCAGGTTTCTCCTACCAGTGAGGTCGGCATGAAGACCAAGAGCACCCCTTATGGCAGCGTTGAGTTACCGGTTAACCCGATTGCAAGCGCAATCACCTCGGGTGCAACATGGGTGGCAAGAGGTTATACTGGCAACATCAAGCAGTTGGTCAGGTTGATCAAAGAGGGTATCGAGCACAAGGGCTTCGCTCTGCTCGATGTGTTCAGTCCGTGTGTGACTTTCAACAAGGTCAACACCTACCAATTCTTCAAACCGCGAGTTCAGCCACTTGAGGATATCGAGCATGATTCAACAGACTGGAAGGCAGGTATTGAGAAGGCGATGGTTTGGGGCGATGTCATCCATACCGGCGTTTTCTTCCAGAGCAATTCACGGCTAACACTCGAGGAGCAGGAACCGGTACTCGATGAGGGTGGACCACTCGCCCATCGTGAACTTGGTCTCAGTGGAGAGCAGACCGAGCTCATCGTCTCCCGCATGATGTGAGCAGAACTTCCACCTCTCCATGGCCACCGTACGCGAGCGCGCGTAAGCGTTCGAAACACTTGGTAAGTGGAGAAATATGGTGAAACTCTACCAATTCAGCCCCCCACTTCATTGATAATGAAGGCATTAGTGTCGGGCGGCTATGAGCCCACGCTCTATACCCGCAATAACGATGACCGCACTGATGATTTTGGCAAGCCTTCTGGCCGCCATGGACTTCAGTGAGGAAATGAAAGAAACTGAGTTGCTCGAAGTCAGCGAGCCGATGTTTGCAACCGACCCAGGACACATGGTCTTCTCGCAATACATCACTTCTGACAACTGTGGATACTGCATGAGCTACGGCTCCCCAGCCCACAAGAAACTGAAGGTTGACTGGCCATCCACATACACCTATGTGTCATTGCACTCGGCCAGTTACGGCAACACTGCTGACGCTGAGTCGGGTAACGTGAACCCGATTCTTGCAGTCAGTCACCTAGGTGAGAGCGGTGGAGCACCCAAGACCTCCTTCGGCGATGCACAGAGCGGTTCAGGGAGTTACTTCATGACTGGTTGTGGCAGCAATACCTGCTGGGATTCCGCCTTCAGCAATGGTGGACGTACCCATTCCACTGTTGGTGACTACACACTAAACGTTGGTCAGTCCGACAATGGAGATGGGACCACTGATATCACTATCACAGCAAGTTACGTTGGTGCCGGTAGCGCACCATTGTCGAGTTACACCCTATACGGTGCAGTCACCGAGGAGGTGTGCAACTCGCACGCGTATACAGATGGAACCAAGGGTGGCCATTGCTGGGAAGCATGGCTACTCAACAGCGGTGCATATGTCAGTAACTCCGGTAACGTGGGTGGAGGAACTGGATTCGAGACTATTTCGCTAGCAAGTGGAACCGCTAGCGCATCTTGGACCGTACCTAACTCCTTGGTATCCGGGTCGAACAACATGCTCACCGTCGGTGCACTATTCAGTGGCTGGAGTACCAGCAGCGCCAACTTCGATGTATTCACTGCTGGCGATTCAAGCATGGCTCCTCTAATCGATGTCTCTGCTGAGGATGTGGTAGTGACTAATCAGGATGGCATGCCCGGCTTCCTTACCGGCGATACCCTCGACCTTGAGGTGACCGTCAAGAACAAGGGCGCCGATGAGTACACCGATGGAGGTACAATCTCTCTGTATTGGATGGACGGAGGTAACGATGTGCTGATTGACAGCACTTCTCTGAACAACCTCGATGCTAGCGGTACTGGGTCGATGCAGACCTTCACCGCGACTTTCGAGGCCTCAAGCATCCAGATGGTGCCAAACGGTAACTCGATGTTCAAGGCAGTCATCTCTGGCTTGACAGACGATGGAAATGGTGGAAATAACCTACACATCGGATACGCACAGCACGACTTCACCCCATCAGCACATACACCGGTTGCAGATGGGCAGACTACTCTGCCACGTGGCGGATCTTTGGATTTCGATGCCACCGGTATGAGTAACGACAACGTCGACACGATGGTAACGATGACCCCTGAACTTGAAGTCAGTCCGACTGGTTCTGGCATCTGGTCATCAAGCTGGGTTAGCGGTGGCGAGCAACTGATTGCTGCTGGTACTCCGAATGAGCGCTACGTGTTTACTGTTACACCAGTCAATACTGCTGGTAGTGGTGACTACGACGCGCGCCTACGCTTTACAGACGCACGCGGTCAAGTCGGTGAGTGGGCATCAATGAATGAGGCCTTTGAGTTGCTTAACGGCCTACCATTCGTCATTGACCCGAGCAATCCTGATGCAGTTCCGGACAGTTGTGATGAGTATATTGGTATCCCAACCGTCAAGGTTGAGACCAACGAAAGGGTCAGCCTGAATGGTTTGATTTGCGACGCTGAGACAGATATCAGCCAACTCAGCATCACTAGCAACGACCCATCGTTCATCGCATGGCATGCGGCAGATGAGGAAATCGAGGTTCACTTCGATACTCTGCAATGGGACGCCATGGGTAACCCGCTGCCTCAGGGAGTTACAGTCAGCATGAACGACGGAGAGGACACCAACACAGGTATGCTGAGATTCAATGTGATTGAGAACGGTCAGCCACGCTGGCAGAGTGTTCCCGCCCAGTCCTTCGATGAGGGCATGGGGGTCACAATCCAACTGACCCAGTTCCTAACTGATACTAATGAGGAAGGAACCTCTGTATCCGTTTCTGGTCTATCGTTGAGCGTAGTCTCAATGGAGCCTGCTAATATCGTTAGTGCTGACATATTTGGTCAGAGTTTGAGTGTGAATGGATTGGATGACGATGCATTCGGCAGTGTAGTATTGATTCTACGTGCCGATGATGGCTTGCACACCTCGGACACCGAGGTTCACGTGCACGTGCAGAACATCAACGATGCACCACGCTTGGATGATTCCGGCCTTGCTGGCCTGATGGTGCAGACCGATGACACTCTTGAAATCGATATTGGTGCACTATTGTCCGATGTCGATGACCCTGATGATGAGATTTGGACCACTGTTCAGGCTAGCCCCGCTGGCGCTGCACAATACAATCCAATCAGCGGCATTCTGATGCTGCACTGGGAAGATGTAGGTGAACAGAATGTGTACATCACCGCTACCGACGCCCACGGCGACAGTGGCGTGTGGTCATTGATGGTCGAGGTAGTAGACGTACTACCGCTTGATTGGAGCACCGATGGCAGCAACGGCGATATTGACATCGCTGTCGTGAACCTGTACGTTGGTGAAACCCCCCATGTCTACATCGTTCAACTCAGCGACCTACAACTCAGTGACATCAATATTGAGTGGCAAATCTGCAATACTGAGACCGGTATTTGCAATGATTTCGGAACGGTGACACCGACTGGAGCACAACTGATGACCGGTCAGTACTTCGATACGGAGATTATCAGCGGTCCTTCTGGCCTGCAGATGTATGACCAGTTGAAGATAGTTGTAACTGCACTTGATTCCGACGGCTTCGATCGCAAATCTAGTGAGGTCAAGTTTGACGCTTCCGCCTCGCCATTCAATGATGGAACTACCGATGATGGGACAGACAACGAGGAGACTGGAGACGATGAAGTCGCCTCAGCCAAGGGCGGCAATTCGATGGGCTTGATAATCGGCGCAGTCGTTGTAGTTGTGATTCTTGTTGTGTTGGCAGTAATCCTATCGCTGATGCTGCTTGGCGGCAGTCGAGCAGCAGCGCCAGCCGTTGAGTGGAGTACCGAGGAATCCTTCATCGCACCCGGCGCAGCACCGCAGCCAGCAATAGCTGCCCTAGCCAGTGCTGAGCCCGCTCCTGACTACACGCACCTGCCTGCAGGTGGGAATTACGTCACTGGTGAGGGAGGCGAGACAGTTTACCTCGCACCCGATGGAACTGCATGGGCAATGCAGGCGGACAACTCGTTCGTCCGCACCCAGTGATTCTCTCGGACGCCTGAATAAACCCCCACCAACCCTATGGGTTGGTGGATAGGGTCCGCCCTGTGATACCGCGCTTGACGTAGACCTGTAGGGTTGAAGTGTCGGCGCCAAAGCCCCGGTCGGGGATACGATTGAGCACGCGCCCCGCTGGAGACCAAATCCGCACTCGTATCGAATCCTATATCGCTGAGAATCAGGGATGCCATCTCGCTTCGATTATCCGCTCGCTTGGTCTTGGTAACAACCAAGCTGCTCACCACTTGAGAGTTCTAGAATCAGGTGGGAAGATTTGGTCGAGACGTGATGGGCGATTTCTTAGATTCCACACCACTGCAATTTCGAAGTTGTCTGATGAAGGGAGTTTACCAGTCCCTCCAGCAATACACGCGCCTGCCCCTTTGCAGATTGAACTACTCGACCGACTTGCCCGTACTCCGAAGGCCTCAGCAACGCGAGGTCCGCTCACACAAGGTGAGTTAGCCTCTGAATTGGATTGTAGTCAGCAATCGGTTTCCTACCACTTGACCGCCCTTGAATCAAGGGGTTTCGTAGTCGCGATAAGAGAAGGCTTCCGCAAGCGTTGGAGAGTGACCCCCGCGGGCTTAACTCACCTAACTATTGGTCTTGAAGCATTACCTCCCGCTGAGGTGGTTGGAGATGGTGAGGAAACAGTTGACTGAGGGGCTATTGTGGTGAGTTTTCAGTACCCGGAAAGGAGATATTGCAGCCAATCTGTCTTCGGTAATGAATAAGAGCGTTCAAGCGAGGCCGCTGCTCTATGTCCGTAGAAGGAATGGTACAAACGATGATTGATACGCTGAACGACGCCCTAGGAGATGCTGGAAAGCACGACAGGGGCAACTCCGCCGCTGGCACCCGTGTCCGTAAGGCGATGCAGTCCGTGAAGGGCGCGGCTCAGGACGTGCGTGTGCAGGTTCAGGCCGACAAGAACGCTTGAAGTTCACTTCAGCAACAATCGTGCCCTCGTCCGGGTTTTGACTCGGGCGGGGGCCTTTTCTCGTTTCAGAGATGAGAGTCCATTATTCAATGAGAAGTTCAGAGTGAGTACTCCACATTTCCCATTGCCCCCCACCGTTCATGAAATCTACATCTCCTATTGCCGTTCGATACCAACCCGGGGGTGCATCTTCCCATTCAATTCCAGGGGCTAGGATGACCCACTCTACTGTGGAGAGATTCCCACGATTTTCCATGACAATACCCGTGGACAATTCTTGTTCCCAACCAGAGTCAGGCGCACGCCAATGTCCAGTAATTTGCCGGTCATCATAAGGGTCGACTTCTAGATGGAAGGTGTAGAGCCAATGCATACCCATTGTGGCATCTGACACAAACAAGAAATCCTCACTATCCTCCATGTTATCACCAATGAGTTCAGCAGCATCCTCAGTCCAAATCGTCTGCCCATGAATAGCGACCAACATCGAAATTGGAAGAATTAGTGCAATTCCTACTGCCAGCATCTTTGCCTGTGGCCCTGGTGCTTCTAGGGAAGGTATGTCAGAATCACTAATTTGACGTAGACGCATGATGAGCCAAAAAGCAGGTACCATCAGCATCGAACCGTATCTACCATTGTTTCCCATGGTCCAAGTGCTCCATGGCCATTCAGCATCCCACGCTAACGAGTATGTGGTCCACTGTGCTGCGACATAGAGGGTAATTCCTGCAGCAGCGAGTCCAATCATACCCGCATTTAGAGTTGCTTCGTGGTCCTTCATAGCGAATAGGTCTCGCTTGATGAACGGCCATAATATCATGCCGAATAATGCATAGACAACAATGACATCGAAGGTTGAAATTAGTACGGCAGAAAGGTACCTATGCGGCACTTCTTGCACCGCGACAAATGTGCCACTTGATGATGTGAGGATTCCTATTAGGAACAGCACAACTGAGATTCCTACGCCTATTGAAAGTGCATGTGGGATTCGCATCGGTCGCACAGTGGCCACGGCAATTATCGTCACTGTCACTACGCCGATTAACATCAACATCGGCAATCCTTTTGCTGAAACACCGAGAAAGGCGGTTAGGACTAGCAATGATATTCCGAGCGTCGCTCTCCCACGCAGAAGCATGATTATTCCGTAAGTAAAGCCGACCATGGCTAACAACATGAATTCCTCGACATTCGCCCTACCTGCGGCATACAAGAAAGTTGGATGGATGCTGACAAGTGCAGTTAAGCACAGGGCTTCTTTCTTGCCGAACAAGTCACGAGTTGTCCACCAGACTGCTACTAGTGTCAGAGCTGTGAGCATTAGAGAACCGATATGTAGTGCTGCTTCTGAAGTACCAAGCAGCATGAAACTGACTTTTATCATAGTGTGCCATACTGCGTAACGATCTGCGACATCTCCTCCAGAGGATGGATCTGAAGCCTTTGGGTCTACTGTTCGGGTGTGGCCCCAATCAAGACTCGCCTCACCAGTACCTTCCTCTACTGTAACATATGTCGAATGAATGTGTGCGTCAAGTCCGAGGTCACTTGTGAAGGAAGCAATAACATGCAAGATGATTCCAAGTAAGAGTAATGCCTTCCAGAAGCGGTTGTCCTCAACGTTCAGCCACCATCGCTTCTGCATGTACGTGGCGCTGCGTGTGCAAGACTTGATGCTTCGGTGTGCTACGTTCTGTTCTAGTTCGATACAACTTGCATCTTGGCAGCTAGCAACCCATACCTTGGAGTGAAATCACTGAAATCATATTCGATGTTTTCACGTAGGCTTCCATAGACTGCATCAATTGGCTTTTCTAATTGCTTAACCAACAATGGTGTGAATTCAGGTGCGAAATTGTCTAGCACATCCCATGAGAACTCCTGTGGCTCCGTTGCAGTTGCCGGATGGTTGAGATCGGTGATTAGCAGGAATATTCCACCCGGTTTCGCTACCCTCTTTATTTCTGCAATAGTATCATCCAAATTAGCGACATGGTCGAGAGAATTGAACGAGCAGATTACATCGAAGTGATTGTCGCTAAAAGGCATAGCCTCTGAATTCGCTGCGACATACTCCATCTTGTGTTCATGTGCACCCATCTTGAGGTATTGCTCGGCCAGTGGATCTAGCCCTATGCGTTCTGTTGCCATTGTGGCCCATTCTAGGCTACCACGAGGCCCACATCCAATGTCGAGTATACTCTTATTCTTATAGAACTCGTCTTCAATTTTGAAGAATTCAGTATAGTAGCGTTTGTAGTGTGTATTTCGTAATGTACCTTCATCACCTTTCCTTTTTTTCCAGTAATACATTTCGTTCCACTCTTTCCATTTTACGGGAGCGATTCGACTAATGATTGGAGAGAGAAGGCGGTGAAGCCATATCTTTGGGCGATTGAGAACCGTCATCTTATCACCACAGTGTACTACACAGGTTAGCGTGATTACATTTTTCCACTAGAAGTCAAGTAATGTGGATTGACCTGCCTTACGCAGCCGGCCGGCCTTGGCCATTCGGTCAAGCGCACGCACTATGCGTTGTTCACTGAAACCCCGCTCATCTTGCAGGTATTTTCGCAGCCCTGCTTCATCAGCCATCCCTGATTGTGGCAGGGCATCATCACCGATAGGATGCTCAAGGAAGATAGCACGGATTTCATCGATATTGTCAGGTACCTCCTTGTCTTTTACTTGGCAAACCGCCTCAAGTGTGCCATGTTCACGGATTAGTTTCAAGCCAGTCTTAGGCCCGATTCCTCTGATACCGGGGTGGAAATCAGTTCCTACCATGATGCCAAGGTCAACCAATTGCTCATGAGTGATGTCGTGTTTCTCCAGCAATTCCTCAAGCACGATTCTCTCCGCTTTCAGAACCCTGCCATAACTGCGAGACCCATGCGACATCAGGTTGCGTACCATTACTGGGCTGCCATAAAGCAGCACATCCCAATCCTGACTTGCTACTGCGGCAACCTCCTTGTTGCGGCAGCGTACCGAAGCCGCACCTTCTGCCTCCATCGGTGCTTCGACCCAAGCAATGCCTAGCAGGTCGAACATCTGTTGGGTTTCTGCAACCATTTCTGGAGTGTAGGATACTACCTGCGCTCCCAGTCGCTGAGCGGCAGTCCAGTCTTCAGATTCGACAGCAGCCTCCCATTTTGCCACAGCAGTTTTCCTTCGTTCCTTACGCTGATTCAGAGTGTCTTGCTTGAGTTGGTGTGGGCGACCATCGAAGACGAAAACGGGGTCGATACCGTTCTCAACCATCACAGTACTTCTGTCAAGAAAACCCATCAGATGTGATATCGGTCGACCTTTACCATCTCGTAGTGGGCCACCATCTTGTCCATCACCACGTGCTCGGATGGTGGTGATGAATTGATAGGCGACAAGGAATGTGTCAATTGCCACCCTTTGACCAGAAAGGTCCCTCAGTTCGATATCATGAGGAGTGGCGAGATCTTTGAGATTGCAACCCATCGTAAAACCCCCGCTCAGACATCGAGGTCGAGGTCTTCTAAGTCATCGTCTAAGTCATCGAGGTCTTCATCCAATTCTTCGAGTTCATCTTCCTCAATTTCCTCCTCAAAAAGTTCATCTTCTTCAAACTCGAGATATTCAGGGTCGTCAAGGTCATCGATAGCACCGTCAATATCCTCGTCCGGCTCCTCATCTTCGCCCCTTTCTCCTCGGAATGTCCTGAACGACATCCAGAATCCCACACCACCGAGTATCAGTCCGATTGCGGTAGCTATCAGTGGATATAACCGCCATTTGAATGGAATGCCGTAGACCTCGATAGTTTCACTTCCATCGTCTTCGTTAGCCCACACCAACCAGCGACCTCCAAAATCCTCGTCTATTGCAATAAATTGTGCATGCTGGTCGTTGGGGTCCGCCCACTGCGGCACAGTTCTCGAAATCCCATTGGCGTCGGTGTAGTTGATGAGTTTCACATTGATGAGAACGCCTTGACCGGGTGTGGGGTCCACTGAGAGCATGGAGAAGTAAAGTTGCACAAATTCCTTGCCACGTCTGCCTGTTGAAGTATCCGATAATGCATCTTCATTCTTCTCAAATCCTAATCCCCAGATAGGGTCGCCAGTGTCGGGATTCTTTCGAGTGTATGCCTGCTTGTAGGTAATCCAGATTTGGAATTCGGTTCCCGCAACCAAATCGTCGCCTAGGAAGGTTCCATCTCGCTCATCCAATCCTGCAAGTTCGTCAATTGAATACACAGACGGTTCATCCACATTAGCGGCCATTCCCATCGCCATCGGACCAGAGATTATTGGCAGGATGAACATGGTAGTCATCAGACTTAATCCGGTCAGCACTATGGCCGCTTCCTTGAATGGAATCGCAGGTATCAGCGCAAAACCACCGACTAAAACGCCGAGTGAGAGGAAGAGGAAGAAGATCAAACCGAACCAAGATGTCGAAGCAGTATCCATTTCGATGAATCCTCCAGTAGTGGCGTATGGGGAGACATAGGTCTCACCCTCAGCGAGTTCAAGACCGGGAACAGCCTCCGCATAAGGAGGTAGAATTGGCAAATACATCTCGATATTGTTCTGGCCCATATACAGGGTGTATCCGTCAAGGGTTTGGCTTCCTTTGGTAAACGAAACTTTCAGTCCAAAGACCTCACCGGCTGGAATTTCGCTGAGCCCGTGGTAGAACTCGAAATTGTAGCGGTTTTGCTCATCGGGCATTTCGATAGTCTGTTGGGCAATGTCTTTCTCACCTAGCCTCAATACAATTGTCGTTTGCTTTGAGCAGGAATCACTGCTACCCGGGCAGGTAATATCGAGTGTCACGAAACCGCTGATTGGCCGTTGTTCATCCAATCCAAGACTGTCATTAGAGGGATACTCACCTCGAAAGATGAAGTCACGTTGCCCTCCTCCGTAGTTTGGGTCACCGGTTGGGACTTGATTCTCCTCCCAGACGTTGTCGTCTGAGTTTGAATCAGTAGATTGAGCGTGTGTCCACATCGGCCATTGGTCATAGCGAATAGCAGCATCCTTATCGCCATAGAAATACGTGACATTGCGCTGATAGGTCACCACTTTGGGGTCTTCACCATCTTGCATGGTAGAGACATCTCCACCACTAGCATTAGCAGAATCTGCAGCAAGGATAATTGTCGCTGCCAATAGGGAGAACACAAAAAACGCAGCGCTGGACTTGCGACCCATCCCGGTTGTCCTGCGTCCCGCCATGCAACCTTCCGTATGGTGCGACCGTTATAGGGATGAAGGCGACCGTGTGCTGCGGAGCAGCACAGCCGCGCGTGTGAGAGAGTGGTATTTTGAAGGTAGGAGAAGGCAGCCTAATCACCTCTAGTGGTTGGAATCCTGACCTCGCTCGATTGGAACAAGATGTGCTCACTGACCTTGCTGGTGTTGGCGGCGGGAATATGCCGATTCATGAGAGGGCGATGGCTTGTGACGATGAGGATGCAGTTGCCCGAATCTCAAGCAGGTCTTCGCTGGTTAGCGAGGTACTCGGTACCTTCTCATTCAGCCCTGTGACCAGCACTTCTGAGCACGTGTCGGCGATAGCAGATTGGTGTGAGCGCAACCTTGTGAATGATGGTTCAACCATCGTGGTGAGAGCAAAGCGGTATGGGTTCAGATGCGAGGGTTGGGACGCGCGTGAACTGGAACGTTCGGTCGGAGCCTCACTTTATTCAGCGGGTTGGAGCATAGATTTGCACGACGCCGACATCAAATTGCAGATTTTACTGCTTAATGCGAGCACAGAACAAGCCAACGTCGTTTGGGATAAGCCATGGCTTGCTTGGGGAGTGAAGTTGAGTTCCTCATCAGAATGGGAACAGCGTACTGCAACAAATCGCCCTTTCTTCAAACCGGTCAGCCTCGACCCAAGACTTGCCCGAGCAATGGTCAATATTGCCTGTCCAAATGGGGGGAGGCTGCTCGACCCATTTTGTGGTACAGGTGGGATTCTTATCGAGGGGGTTCTCTGTGGTCTTGCGACATACGGCAGTGACCTTGACCCCCAGATGGCCAAGGGTAGTGCAGACAACCTCGAATGGGCAAAAACAGAACTCGGGGCAGAATTTCAAGCTGATGTTCGTGTATTATCTGCTGAAAATGTTGATAGTGAGTGGGGTGATGAAGCACCTTTCGATGGGTTCGCTTTCGACCCACCATATGGCCGCAACTCATGGAAGACCGACGATGGCTGGGACTTGTTTCGAGCCACACTTTCTGCCTGCGCAAAGATTGCAGCGCCGAAAGCGAATCTAGTCACACTACTACCGTGGTCGCCGAGCGCCACTCACCTAGAATTGTATGAGGATGACGTCGACCATCCGCAAGCACAGACTTTCGCAAGGCCTTGGAGGGAGGTAAGGGAGCAATTCAAAGCGACTGGGTGGTCATTTTCGTCATATGTCCATGTGCCTGTTCATGGAAGCCTTTCGCGCCTACTCGTTTTCTTAGAAAGAGGATGAGCGATGAGGGATTCGAACCCCCGTCGACGGGTCCGAAGCCCGTAAGGATATCCAGACTACCCTAATCGCCCAAGCCGACTCGCTCGGTTCCCCTTTTTCAATCAAACGGAGGGCTGTGGCCAATTTTCATCGGGCCACTGCATTTCTGCTCGAGTCCATAGGTCAACTGAATCACCACCCCAATCGGTGGTTCCTACTTGCTTAAGTTGGCTTAATGATGCGGTGTCAATACCTGCATGCAGCCCTTCACCGAGTGTGACTGGAGAGTGTATGATGATGGCCCGGTCCACCAGACCTTCGTTGAGGAATTGCTGCCATACGTGAGGGCCGCCCTCGATGAGTACCTCTTGCACGCCCTTATCGCCGAGATGGTGGAGAAGTGCTGTCAGGTCTGCACCACCCGAGCCATCAGGAAGTGCGACGGTGCTGATGTGTTTACTATGTGCGAATGCATCACTATCGTTTGGTCCTGCATGAACAATCAACGTTGGATTACCATCGCTCATCACTTGTGAATTTGCAGGAATACGCAAGGTTCGATCTAGTACGACTCGCAGCGGATTAGTGCCATGATTCAACTCGACGCGCCTGACATCGAGTTGTGGGTCATCTCGAATGATGGTGTTCACACCTACAATTATAGCATCTGCACATCGACGTAATCGATGTGCTGCATCGAGTGACTGCTCGCTTGTGAAGCGCTCAGCCTCACCCTCTGCAGCATCAACAATGCTATTCACATCCATCGCTACTTTGAGGGTGACAATAGGACGTCTAGTTTTGCACCAGTGCATGAACGACTGCATTTGCCTACGCGCAGCATCTTGCAATAGCCCTTCTCTGACAACCAGACCAGCCTCAAGCAATACCTCGATTCCCTGTCCTCTGACTGTAGGATTAGGGTCTCGAGTCGCGACAATTACCTCACCGACTCCTGCCCACAGCAGGGCTTGGGTGCAGGGGGGAGTCAGTCCGAAGTGGTTACAGGGTTCTAGAGTGACATATGCTGTGCTGCCTTCAGTTGGCTCGCCTTTCGCCTCTGCATCAGCGATAGCTGCTTGTTCGGCGTGCAAATCTCCCAAATGGTCATGCCATCCTTTTGCGATGATACGGCCTTCTTTGACCAATACACATCCGACAGGTGGATTTGGTGATACTTGACCCCGCCCCCGTTCGGCCAATTGGAGAGCCTGCTCCATGCAGTCCACATCGAATTCGCTCCACGTGGGGCTTGCGGGGGAACTCGCCAACATATGCTGTCTCCGACATCCCGACAAACACATCCCTCATTGATGCTGCGCTTGAGCGGGAACACCTTTCCGGGCGAATACTGATGACATCGACCTGCTTTCGGCACACATGGTTCGCGTAGCGTGCATTGTCAATCCGGCTGGTCGCGACGGGAAAACAGGGCGTATGTGGCCGGAAATAGAGCAGATGATTCTAGACGAGGGTCTCGATGTTGAATCTCATATCACTGAGCGGACAGGTCATGCTGCTGAAATTGCCAATTCATTGCGAGACCGCGAGGATTTGGATCTAGTGGTAGCAGTCGGTGGTGATGGGACAATGCATGAAGTTGCTAGTGGGCTGAGGGGCTCAAAACTGCGCGTGGGAATTGTGCCGATGGGAAGTGGCAACGACTTTGCTCGTGCGCATGGAATTCCGCTTCGTGACACCGCTAATGCCGTTAAATTGCTGCGAAACGGCGTCGATAGGCACGTTGGCGCGATGAGGGTTGAGGCCCGCCCAGCCGTCGCACTACCCAACTACCCTTCACCTACTCAGCAATCATGGGATGGAGAACCGACAGAAGATGGCGCAGTCGTTCGTTGGGCATTCTTGGAGTCTGATGGTGGAACCACCAGTAATGTCAGCAGAAGCAAGACTGAGGGAAAGGCGAAATGGTTGCGTGGTTCGTTGAAGTACACATGGCTTGGCATTGTATCGATAGTGAAGTGGAAGAAGCAGTATGCTTGGTTGAAAATCGATGATGAAGAACTTGGTCGCACCGACATGAGCGGACTTTTTACCGCTATTATGACCGAGACTTTTGGCGGTGGCTATCGTGTCGCTCCAGGCATGCGCGCTACGCGCGATTCGATGGACTTGATCATTGCTAGTGGCATGTCCAAAAGTCAGATGTTGAGAATCATGGGGCCACTCAGAAAAGGCACCCACGTAGGAAAGTGGGGCATCACCCAGCAGCCAGCGCAACGTTTTGAGATTAGAAATGTCGACTCAGAAGGCAACCCAACCAATGAACCACATGACCCACCTATGTGGATTCAGGTCGATGGAGAACCATGTTTGATGACACCGGCAACCATTGAGTTCCACCCGAATCAAATCTGGATTCGAGGTGCATCAGCGATACCCAATGAGTGACTAGAACGTGAAGTCGCTGAAATCGTCGTCATCGACAAGGTCTGGGCCTTTTGGCTTTGACTCAACCCTTGGCTTAGGCTTGGGTTCTTGTTCATCGTCCTCATCAAGACGAGAGGTTTTGCGGGTTTTCTTAGTCTTGCGCACGGCTCTCTTTTTCTTCGGTTTCTCAGCAACCTTTGATTCGGGCTGAGCAGAAGTTGTCACAGGTGAGCGAACCTCTTTTTGCTCTCCCTTTCTGAATCTTGGTTTTGTTGACATCTCAAGTGCAGCCTCAGATTCTTCCTGCATTTCTTCAATCATATCCTCCATTTCCGAAGCCCCATCGGTGACTGTAACTCCACCACCAGCGATGTAATTGCTAGAACTTGAGGAGTCGCCTGAAAGGGCGGCTTCAACATCGAAAACAGGAACTGATGCAGCGGCTCCCTTTGCTTTTTTACCAGATGCGACTGCTGCTTGAGCTTGAGCGCTAGCCTGCATTCTAGCATCATGGCGGTTCGCTTCGACTGAAGCGCTCTTTGCAGCTGCAAGTTGCACATTGCTCATCATTAACTGAGCCTGAGTATTAGCATTCATTCGAATCATATTCCTAGAATAGATGAACAGCGCCACTGCACCTACAATCGAGAGCAGCAGGATGGTGGTGTACAATCCCCTGCCGATAATTGGAATGTCGCCCTCGATGTATGTGTGTTGCGAGCCAACTTGTTTGCCCGATGACCCGTAGGTGATGTCAGTCACCACCATTGCTCCAGTCCAACCATTCTTCTGTCCTTGGCTGGTGTGAGCCCACGCGCTCCAATAAGATACGATTCTGCAGCCATTTTCAGTCCATGCAGGATTACCCCACATCTGTGAGGTATTATCATCATGGCTAGTCACTAGGTAGCCTTCCAGTGTTATCGCCTGATGTGGTTCAAGATTGTTGGCAGCATTGAGCACATTCTCACTTGCAGGAATGATTCCAACAATGGCCCAGCCCTGATGTGGGAAGTCCTTTGGCTGAGTCTGTCCACTTGGAAGTGCTTTGACTCGCAAAGGGTCCTCCCATTCCATTACGCTTAGTCTGACATCTCCGGGTTTGAGGTCTTGAGCCTCATTGTAATGGTCTAACTGAATAAGGAATGATGCAATACTGGCTTGACTCTGTGGTGTAGTGACAGTGCCGCCTTCGGTAAACAATTGAGTGGCAGCCAACCAACCCTCTACCCGCACATTCTGCTGAGTATCCCAAGATTCCTCCTGCGCTTCGTTGGAGATATCTTCGCCTTCATTGGTATCTTCGGTTGCGGCATCGTCGGCTCTACATCCGACTAATGATACATCTTGATTCACTACCCAGTAGTCACTTTCTGGATTGGTTCGACTTGAGATAACAGCGGTAAGATCATCTGTGTTCACAGAGGTCTGAACTTCACCTGATTTATTGCCCCAATCGACGGCTGGCTCGCCAATACATCCAGCCATTGCGGGTAGCAGCAGCAGCAGACCGAGTAGCAAGGGTGTGTGGCGCACACCCCTGTGAAGAACCCCTTTGTTGATGAGCATTCTCACAGTATCAGTGTGCGTGTTCATCATGTGTAGACCCAATAAGGGTGTGCAAATCCTCAAGGAAATGGTGAATATTCCAATCTGCGCCAACGTAGACCAGTCGCTTGTTTCCTTGTTGGTCGATGATGAATGTTAGAGTAGTGTGGCCGACAGTGTAGTTGCCACTCTCATCCGTGATGTCATTAAGATTACCAGATTCGTCGTCCTCATGGGATTCATCGCCACCATGGGTTTCGTTGTCATCATGGGTTTCGTTGTCATCATGGGTGTCATGATTGCTGTTGATATGTTCATCATCGACAACAAGATTCCAATCAGAATAAACGTTGGTTAGAACTGTGTGGTTGTCATGAGTTAGGTGCGGCCAATCATAGCCCATCTGTTCAGTCCATTCTGCCAAATGGCTGATATTGTCTCGAGCAGGGTCGATGGTGATAGACAGGAAAACCACCTCTGTGCCATATGCGTCACCCAACTCATTTTTCTCCCAAGCGAGGTTGGCTTCGATGATGTTGCATACATCTGGGCAGGCAGTGTATGTGAAGGCTAGAACGACTACCATTCCCGCATAATCGGACAGAGTTGTTTCCTGTCCGTTTTGGTTGAATAAGGTGAAATCAGCAGCAGGGGAAGACTGGTATTCGATGCCATGGAATTCTGAATCTTCTTCAGCTGTATCCAAGCACCCAGCAAAAGAAGTGCAGAGAAGCGCCAGGCCAAGCAGTACCGCAATTGGCTTCATTGACGCTGCGTGTCCGGGTTCATTTGTTGTATTTTCCATCGATTGGTTCGGAGTTGAAGGTGGCGCGGGCGGGGAGATTCGAACTCCCGCGACGCAAGGTCACCGGATTTCAAATCCGGCGCAATACCTGGCTATGCGACGCCCGCAGTTACGCGTAGAGGCTGCTATCCTATGGCCTTCACGCTGATTCATGAACCATAGTAGAATCCCGGTCGACACCACGATGGTAACGTGTCGGTTGCTCCGGGGTGGGTGAGTCCGATGAATAGAATCATCACGATGATGAAGAAGACTGGGAAAAGCGCAGTCAAGGTCATAATTTTCGAATCTTCTTCTCCCCACAGGTGCATGAAAATACCAGCGATGCCAAGAAGTTTTACAACACCCACTGAAATTAAGATGAAAATTACAGTGTCCATACTGACGACACCCTCCATCGAGAAGGTTAGTGCAACCGCAACCACCTCGACGGCTGTTAGTATCATCAATACAGCAAAGTTCAGGTTATATGCATCAAATCCCAATATTTTGTTATGACTCATTTTCATTCCTCCTTAGAATAGGTAGAAGGCTGGGAACACTAGAACCCAGACCAGATCAACGAAGTGCCAGTATAGTCCGAAATACTCGATACTCACTGCATTCCTCGGTGTGTAGCCTCCTTTGAAGGCCTTGATAGTCATGTAAATCAGCGCCACAACTCCGCCTAGCACGTGCACACCGTGAGTTCCTGTGGTAACGTAGAAGGTAGACGCCGACATTCTAACATCGAACACCGCACTTTGTCCTGCAACACATGCATTGGCATGGTGGTCCCATTCAGCACAATAGGTATATTCCGAGGCATGGATGGTGAATCCATCTGAAAGCAGACTTGGAGCGTGGAAGAACGGGTGATCATGGTCACCAATTTCGAAGCCTACGAACCACTCAATCAGTTTGAACATCAGGAACATAGTAGCGAGAATCATTGTGCACAAGAGGTAGACTCCGACTTTCCTGCTACGCTCTGCATCTGAAAGTTCCTTGTTGTGTGCAGTCTTCAGTGCCATCACAACTGTGTACGAAGAGATGATGAGTGCAAAGGTGTTGATTGCACCGGGAATCAGCGTGTCTGGCATGAAGCCTAGTGCAGCATTTGCATGTTCTTGGTGGAATCCTCCTTCAGCGATGAAGTAGGACGCTGGCAACCAACATGCCTGACCTGCTTCAAACACTCCAGTGGCAAACAATTCCTCACAGTTCACAATGCCAGTTCTGTAGCGGATATAGGTGGTGAATAGAGAACTGAACACTATCATTTCAGACATCAGGAACATCCAGACAGCGACCTTGCGCAGGTCAATGTGCTTGAATGGTGTACCTACTGCCTTAGCCTCAAAGGAGCCGTCGTGGGCCCAGTCCTGTCGCCAGAACACCACAACTCCGGCCATGAATACACCGAGTCCAGCGAATACACCCCACAATTCTCCAGTATTGACTGCATATTCCCAAGCATCTTCCTCAATGCTCCACGCCTGAGTGAAGACCTTAGCGAACCACATCAGGAAGATAGAGGAACCAAATGCAATCAGGATCGGTGCCCACGAATTGTGCGGCGTGTGCCAACCATGGTGGTCGTCATGTGCATCACTGCGTTCTCCGTAACTCAATCACTCACCTCCTCCTCTGCCACCATCATATTCGTCATCCACCGTCCCAATCGACCCGGTTCGCCATCGTGTTCCTCAGCGAATTTCTGCACGGGTAGGTTGTTCGGGTCAAAGGATGGAGTTGGAGGTGGGCTAGTGGTGAGCCATTCCATTGACCAGCCACCCCATGGGTCGTTCGGGGCCTTGCGACCCTTCAGACCACTGGAAATCATGTTGTAAACCAATATCAGATTGCTTAGGAAGAATATGAACGCCGCGACTGTAATCATCATGTTCCAGTCGCCAGCAGTTTCAGGCAGCGCGAAGTAATCGCTAGTGGTGATGAAGTAAGTGTGCTGCCTTCTTGGCATTCCCTGAATACCGAGCCTGTGCATTGGCCAGAAGATCAGATTGTAGGCGGTGAACGCAATCAGGAAGTGTAGAACCCCCAACCTTTCATTGAGCATGCGCCCGGTTGCCTTGGGGAACCAATAGTAGATGCCAGCGAATACCCCGAACACAGTGCCACCGACGAACACGTAGTGGAAATGCGCGACGACAAAGTATGTCTCATGCAGATGTAGGTCCATTGGCACGCTTGGGAAGAACATCCCAGAGATGCCACCAAGCGTGAAAGTAACTAGGAAACCAAGAGCCCACAACGTGTGAGTTCGATACACAAGGCTACCCCCATGCATAGTCTGTAACCAGTTGAATATCTTGATTCCAGTTGGAACTGCAACTACCATCGTAGTTAGCATGGTAATGAATCGCAGTGCCGGATCCATACCGCTAGTGAACATATGGTGGCCATATACGATGAAGGCGACGAGGCCGATTCCAGCCAGAGCGTAAACCATCGAGTTGTATCCGAAGATGGTGCGGCGAGCAGAAGTTGCGACAACTTCGCTAATCACACCGAATGCCGGCACTACAACCACGTACACCTCAGGGTGTCCGAAATACCAGAATAGGTGGCTCCAAAGTAGCGGGTCACCACCTCCTGCAACCTCATAGAAAACCGTACCAATGGTCCGGTCGAGATAGACTTGAATCAGGCCGATTCCAAAAGCAGGGATTGAGATGAACAGCATCAGTACGCTGACAAGAATAGACCAAGAGAATAACGGCATATTCATCCAACCCATTCCTGGTGCGCGCATGGTGGTGAACGTGGTCATGAAATTAATACCAGAAATGGTAGAGGATGCAACAATCAATATTTGACCTGCCACCCAAAAAGTAACGCCAGAGTGAGCGGTTTCACTCACAATGTAGGGCGCATAACCGGTCCAACCAGTATCAGCTCCCTCTCCGGTGAACATTCCAGTGAATAGAAGCAGAGCCGCGGCAGGGTTCAGCCAGAATGCCAGAGCGTTTAGCCGAGGTAGTGCTAGGTCATGTGCTCCAATCTGTAGCGGCACAATCCAGTTCGCTAAACCGGCAATCATCGGCATGGCAGCGAGGAAAATCATCACGGTACCGTGCATGGTGAAGAATTGGTTGTACTCATCGACGGTCAGGAAATCGTTAGCAGGTGATGAGAGTTGAATGCGGAAGATAAGAGCAAACATTCCCCCGACACCAAGGAAGAACAAGCCGTTGATGAAATACAATGTTCCAACTTTCTTGTGGTCGGTGCTAGTCAGCCAGTCGGAGAGCCAAGGCCAAAATCGGTCCCAAGCGAATGCGCTGGGGTCTTTGCGATAGAAGATGTAAACAATGCAGGCCGCGGTAATCAGCATCATCAACAAAATGGCACTCATCATTATGGTCAGGCCACGCGCTTGTGGGAGTGGTTCGTCTCCACCACCTACTGATGGTCCTGAAGAGACCTGACTGGTTACGCTCCATTGGTCGCCACTGTTGGTTTCGTCACCATTCACCGAATTGGTGTGTAATTTGATGGTTGCATCACCGCTCGCTGGCGCAGTCCATTCGACAGTCCACTGTGTTTGGTCATTGCCGACCTCTTGGTGTGTCAGACTGCCATCGGCATTTTCTTGAGTCATTTCATCGATGGAAGCAAGAGTACCTTCGCTAGCCCAAAGGTGGAAGCCACCTTGGTTTTCACCAACCTCACTGGTAGGGCCACCTGTGAAGGAGAGATTCAGTTGATAGGTGGTGCTCGGCTCGTAATCCGTTGGTAGCCCTTCAATGACAGCGACAACTTCGCTAGACGCTGCTGTGCCGTGGCAGTTACAGCCAGAATCCTGTACTCCTGAGATGCCTGTGGGCAAGGATTGGGATGCTGGAGCCAGAACAATCAGTGCAGCCAGCAGTGCAAGAATAATGACATTGCGTGCATGTGTGCCAATCTGCATATTATCACCTAAGCGTGTACTTCAATGATGGCCGTCATATATCCGTGGTTATCGCCACAGTATTCAGTACACATCATCAATTGCCTTCCAATTTCATCTTCGGATGGAGTGTAACTCATTCTAGTTTCAAGTCCGGGCTGCGCATCTTCTTTGAGCCCCCAATCATTGAAGAAAGGTGCATGAGTAACATCGTCAGAATTGATGATAAAAGTGTATGATTCACCCGCTTTCAACGATAGTACTGGGTTGGTTTGCCCTTCTACATCAGCGTATCCAGTACTACAAACATCAGCGGAAAGTTCACCGCAATCGAAGTCCCAGAACCACTGGTATCCCATGACCCCAACTTCATGTGCATCTTCATCCAAAGTCCACATTTCATCGAGCGGAGCCCAAGAGATGAAGGCCAGATAAACAATGATGACAAAGGGGACGAAAGTCCAAGTCAATTCCATTGTCAGGCTGCCGTTTTCTTTAGGAAATACTCCGGGAGTGAAATCATCTACGTTATTGTCAGAGCCATCCTTGGATCGGTACCTCAGCGAGTGGTGCATCATCCAAGCGTAAGTAATCACTCCGACGATGACAGACCATAGCATGAATTCATCAAACAACTCGTGGAATATTGGACCGCCAGCCTCCAAATGATTCCCCTCAATCGCGGCCGGTGAGCGGGGGCTATATGAGCGTTATCAGCACACCCCTACGGGGGTGTGAATATGTCTCCGATGTCGGTTTTTCCCGTAACCTAGAGCGATGGTATCATGCGCCTGTTCCTCTTGATGTAAATTGATGGGAGATTCAGGGTCCATAATGCCAGTCGGGTTGCTCACAGAGACTTCAGGAGGAGTGACCATCGCAATTGAAGTTGCACCCGCATCGAAGCGAGAGGAAGTAGCAGGGATCAACCGATGGCGTGGTCGTCTGCAGATTGCTGTTCGAGCAGCAGCTCAGAAAGGAGCGGCTAATGCGGCAGTGCTCAATGTGCTTGCTACCGCGCTTGAAATCCCACAGTCCTCACTTATCCTTTCCAGCGGAGAAAAGAGTAGGCGTAAGACAGTAGTTGTTTCCGATTTATCCATTGCTGATTTGTCAGCGCGTATTATCGCATTAATGGGGGATTGGAATGGGCAGTAAAAGGCAAAAAGATGACTGGATAAAAGCCCGTGCGAAAGCAGCGGGCCCTCCTGATTTCGAGGTCCGTTACGAGGTCGCTGGACGAGTATTGGGTGAGGCACGGCGTAGGAATCGAGGTCAGCAGAAAGGAGGAAGCGGTTGTCCAATTCTGGTCGAGGGCCGACGTGATAGAGAGGCGTTGGAGATTTACGGATTCACCGGGCCGATTGAATTGGTCAATCGCGGCTGGGACCGAAGCCGCATGACAGCCTATCTCTTTGAGAAGTATGGAATACGTAATCCGGTTGACAACGATGCTTCGCTGATATTGTTATTTGATTGGGATCGCACCGGTGGGCAGTTGACTCATGATTTCAACCGTAGCTTGACTGCTTTTGGAATGAAATTGGATACCGAGACCAGGTTGGTCATTGCTCGAGCACTCAAACCGGAGGGGAGGACTGTTGAGGGACTTGCACCTCATGCGCACAGACTACGCGCGTTCATCGATGCATTCGATGAGGACGGAGCGGTCGAGGAGTAAACTCAATCCAGTTTGACCACAATTCTAGCACATATTTCCGCATTCAGGCACTCACTGATTCGGTCAAGGTCACGAAGTCGATTTGCCAGTTCATCTTGCAATTTACTGATGAGGCCTTCTTTCATCCGCACCCAACGCTCATCTGGCTGAGTACCTTCAAACTGAGCACGATGTTCAGCATCACTCAACTGGTTCATTTCACGCCTGATTCTTGAGTCCCAAGCCTGCTCAGCATTGGCTCGCAGTTCTTCGATAAGCGGGGTCTGCCTTCGCCTTTCATCGCTGAGAAGGCAGTTGTGCAGAACATCGAGTGTATTGTCAATTAATTCTTCGTTATTCGCCGATGGTGAGTGAGAATCCACCGTATTGACTAAACGCCACAAAGCATCATCTTGAGTCGGTAATGGATTGCCATCTTCATCGAGTAGCAACCATCGCCTGATGCAGGTACTGCGCAAGCCATGTACCGTCCAATCAATGGCGATGAGCCAGTTTGCTTGTTGAGGAATATCTCGGCACTTTGGAGAACAGAGCCATCGTATTGCTCCGGCTTCATCACTCTGGTCAATAGGCTCACACAGCCAGCGCACCAATGGATGCCACGGGGCAAGTAATGTTAGATCGGGGTACAGTCGAGACACCTCTCTCTCAAAGACGACATGCAGCCAATGGGGTCCACTGCCGGTAGCCATCCGGGCAATCAATTCCATCCAGCCTACATTGCTAGCGTCAATCAGCATCGGGTCTTCGCACCTTGCCGCTAATTCCGCTACATGGGCATCATCAAGTCTCAGCATCCAAACATCATCCTTGCTTGTTGGATGGAGTTGGGCATCGCCACCATGCATTGCCAAACGGTGCACTACCCATCGCCGCAGATGATTACAGTCTAAATCTAGGCCGTGAGATTCTACCATTGCTCGAAGTGAAGAAATTCCCGGGTCGGGGCCTAACCACTCTCGTTCTTCGATAGCGCGTTCGGACAGCCAGTTCTCACGTTTGGTTAGCAGGGTACGCATCTCAGGGTCTTGTTCAGCAGCGTCTGCAGTCTCTGCAGGGACAAGCCCCCATCCTGCACGGTGTTCACCACGAACAGTAGGTCGGTCAAGTTCAGCCCTCGCTACCATTCGCATGGCTTGGCCTAGCATCGGGTCGAGCATTCCTAATGAGTCTTCGAAGAGTCGAATGCGATGGTATAGTCGGTGTAGAATGGCGGCGTCAATGGTACCTTCAACTGCAAGGTTGAGAATGACAATCTCATCCGCCTCTTGGCCAAACCGGTCGAGCCTGCCGATGCGCTGTTCGATGCGCATCGGGTTCCAAGGCAAGTCGTAGTTCACCAGTCGGTGACAGTGCTGCTGGTCGAGGCCTTCGCTACCGACTTCGCTGGAAAGCAGAATGTCAAACTCACCATCCTTGAATGATTCACGCAGTACATCTCTAGCTGCCATCGGTGTGCGTCCAGTCAGCACCTCACAGGAGAATCCGTCCGCACGCAAGCGAGTTCGCAGATGGTTTAACGAGGCATGAAAGTGGCTGAAAAGGAGAATCCCACCAACATCATCCTCAGCAAGACTGGCGGTGACCCATTCCCGCAGGGCTTGGTATTTGGTGTCGGTTTCACCCAATTTCTCTGCTGCAGCAACAAGTTCGCGTAGATTACCAAGTCGCCTCAGGACACGCATTTCGACCTCGTCAATTTCTACCGGGCCGCCATCATCTTCTTCGAGGTCAAAATCGAGCGCTTCACGAGCGGCAGTACGCAACTGCCTCAGAACATGTGTTGCGAAAGCCGGCAGGCAGGAGGAAGCCATCCTCTCGGGAACAATCAGTGCCCAATCGAAGACTTGACCCTCAGGGTGACGCATTTGCACCAGAGTTCGTGACCAGCGTCTTGCAGCCTCATACAGCTGCCATTCTTCCTCAGTCAACATGATATCGAGAGTGACGGCACGACGGGTGGCGAGATCCCAGTCAAGGTCTCGTCTTCGGGTACGTACCAACAAGTCATTGAGAGGGCGCAGCACTCGAATTAAGTCGGCGAGAAGTTGTCGACTGTCTTCTATTCGTTCTGCATTCCATGCACCCTCATCAAGTACCAAATCAAGCGCTTGGTCAAGCCGCGGGTCGCCTCGGATTCCGACGGTTTGCTCCAATGCCCTGAGCCTGTCAAGTACACCAGGTAAATCGGGTTGGGCAAGACTCAGTTGAGCCAACGCGTCATTCAGCATACGCGTAGGTCCCATAGTGCGCTGGAATTGCATAAGTGTAGGCCAGCGGTCGGGTGCGAGTAGAGAGAGTTGCACCCACAATTCCTCATCGCGAAGATTGATGGGTGTGGCGGTGAGCAACAGGACTTCCTCTGAGCGCATCGAGAGCAGTTGGACAGCGTCATGCAGTCGATTTTTCGGATTACGGCAATGGTGTGCCTCATCAACGATGGTCATCATCAGATTAGGCACTAAGTCGAGCATCTGCTCAAGGGTCTGGGAGCGTCGCAGTACACCGTGACTGACGATGATAACCCGTGGCTCGCCATCTCTCATCCTCTGTATTTCTGCCAGTAATCTTCGACCACTGTCAGCGATGGCACAGTCGAGGTCTGCTCGATGATAGAGTTCTTGGCGCCACTTTGAGCGCAAACCTCCCGGACAGGTGATTATCACTGCGCCTGTTCGACCTATTGCGTGTAGTCGACGAAGAACTCGAATGGCTGAGATGGTCTTTCCCAATCCAACCTCGTCAGCAATCAGCAGGCCACGCCACGGACTTGCCGATAGCCTAGCAGCCGGAAGATGCTGGTGCGGTTGGTCATCCCAGCGGCCGAAATTGTGTAGTGGCGCTGAATCGGATGTTGGCAGTCTTAAGTCGAGGTCACAGCGCAATAAACTCCAATCTTGGATGGCAACTTCGTCGTCATTATCCGCTCCCGTTCCAGCACGCGAAGTGGCCATGGCCACTCATCGGCCATCGACCGTACTTGAACACTGGCTCCGCTCACCATTCATCAGGTGGAAGGCTCACCCCTTCCTCCTTCACCGAATTCAGTACAACGTGAGTTACCGTCCTGAGGATTCCCTCAACTGACAGAACGGTTTTGGAGAGGTTGTCGAGGTCAGCACGGTCGCGGACTCTAGCTAGTACCATCGAATCGAATTCACCAGTTACATCGTAGATGCCAAACACACGTGGATCGTCAGCAATCTGGTTCTGCAATTCCATCAATCGTCCTTTTTGGATACGCAGCCCGCACAGAACAGTCATACTCCAACCGATTTTGGCTGGTTCCAATCTGACTCCATATCCTTGGATGACTCCGGATTCTTCCATTCTCCTAACGCGGTTAGAGACGGTTCCTAGTGCAACGCCAACCTGTTCCGCGATACCTCGGAGAGAGGTTCTTGCATCAGCCAGCAGGACTTCGATAATTCGTCTATCAGTGTCATCCAATCCGTCCATTTTGCTCGCTCCGGGGGGGACTTCAATTGCTGTTTACCAGTGAAGTATCGAGCAGGCCCGTCAAGGGGGTGCATGAACATATTGCCTTCTTCAAGCCATCAATTTCGACAATCGTTCAGAATCGCACCGCATTGTTGATGAGAGTTGAACGCATGCTCAAGGGGGCCTAATCATGTCGAATGAGAGGTCGAGCACCCACCCACCCATGCCTTCGACCTTCACACTCCAATGGCTGATTACCGGGTCAGAGTCACTTGGTTGATGACCCCGCGCTTCCTTGACCATGAGGTCGAATGTGCGTTCGGCATTTTCTCTGAGAGAGATCTCCTTGATTCTACTAGACAGCCTCCACGGCTCCTCGACTACCACCTTGGTTAGGGTGATTGGAGAAGCTTTGGCTTGCAGGACCGCCACCGGTACTACTCTGTCTCCCCTTCTCTCCATCCGGCCGGATAGCGAAGGCAGGTGTCTCTCTCGTCGCCATTCCGCTCTGCTAACTCCTGCAAGTGAGAACAAGATGATTGCAAGGCCAGCGAGGACCGCAACTCTGTCTCCATGGTTGGAAGGCCCGATTCCTGGTGCGGGCAGTTGAGCGCTAGTAGCAGCGAACACCTGGTTTGTCATGTCATCTCGTAGCAGTACTACGAATCGTAGTCGATTGGAATCCCGCGCATCTTCCGGCAAGTCGTAGCGAGGTAAGTCCATTTCGGGAATAGTCTCCCAGTGTATCGAACTCTCCCCGGAATTGTGATTGAATGCGATGGTGAATCGATACAGTTTGACTATCGCTACCTGCGCGGGTGTATGCCCTTCGATATCGACAGAATCCTCTAGGATGTACATTTGCAGTAAGGTTGTGTTTGACAGCGTTTCAGATAGGTCGAGGGAGATACTGACGTTGAGTATCAGTTCATCTTCCGTCCCAACCCATTGCATTGTTAGTCCTAGGTCTGCGCTGGCATTGTTTACTTCACGTGCCAGTAATGCGTCACGAAGTGAGAGGGCATCAGTACCGACCGGCTCTCCATCGAGATAAAGGCCGGGCCACTCAGCATCGAGGTCCTCCGCCCTATATTGTCCCGCTACTATTCCCAATTCATCATATCCGGAGTCGCTTGAATCGAGTGAATCATCGTGATGATGCCAAGTGAACCACAACGGGTTTGATTGGTCAGCGATATCATGTCGTAGCCCAGTAGTATCTTCTTCGAGTTGATGGCAAGACTGACAATCGACGTGGGTGAACCACTCGACCGTCGGTGGAACTTCATCTGCCGATGTACTTTCAGAAATATGGATATCATCGGCAGCATCAGGAATAGAGAATAGTCCCCAACCGGCGAGGGCAAGCAATAGGACAGCGACGGCGAATGGCAGCCAACCTCCCTCATCCTCATCGAGCATAGGGGTGCGAGTAGGACACCCTCCATCAATCTCGCTCAAGCATCCAACGCAGAACATCTTGCTCGTATTCAGGTACCATCAGACTCAATTTGCCAGCGATCCACGCTGGAACGGCAGTCATTCGACCATCTATTTCCACTACGAGCAATATGCCGCCATCACGCTCTTCACCCATTGCTTCTGCCACCTCATCGCCGAGCAGTCCCTGCTCAGCCAATATGGGCAATTCAGAGCGTCCCGGTTGTTCTCCAGACAGCAGACTGCGCAGCAATTCAGAGGAGATGGTATGTCGATGTGCCGTCACCCTTGCCCCGAGTCCATGCAACCCTCTAGACAGTAGGCGATTTTTCCCTTTACGAATCTGCCATGCGGGTTGGCCAGCCTGCAGTACTCGAATCGGATGCCAGTGTCCGCCGGGCCAGCCACCATGTTTGGCGTTGGTTCGTGGTGATTCCCACATCCACTGTTTCACCGCCAGCGTCGTCGCGTGCGCATAGTGGCCGCGTCGGAAAAGACCGAGTCCTTCAGATTCGATTCCCCAGTCTGTAAGCAAACCTTCGCCTTCCTGCTGTTCTGGTAGTCGTAGTTCGTTATGCCCCGGTTTTGGCGGAGTGAGTGGACGAACATCTCGTCCGATGTCCCTTGGATGAGGTCTTGAGGCTCGAGCGGCGTTTTCACCTTGCTCCGCTTGACTGAATACTGCGATGAAGAAGCCGCCTCCATCGTTCTCATCATTCCAGACTCGGATACACCTAGGCAATGAATGCTGGATATTCTCCTCCACAGGAGGAGCCAGTGCCTCATCCCAACCAGATAATTGCGACCATTCTTCTTCATCAGCCACTATCGAGCAATCGTCCGCAAGCAATGGCCAGGTGGCAAGTCCTGACCTGCAGGTCAGTCCGGGGAATATTTTCTCTTTGCTGATTTCCACTAATTCAAGCCAAGGGAATGTGCGCAGCGCGTCTGCGACTACCGCCTCGTTTTCCAGTGGGTCAATGCTGCAAGTTGAGTAGACCAGCAGCCCTCCCGGTCGTAGCAGCATTGCTCCTCTCTTGAGCAGGTCGCGTTGTAGTCGATGCATCGACCTGCCAGCCCATGGTTTCCATTTTGACCAAACGTCAGTATTCTTGCGAGTGGTTCCAGTACCAGTACAAGGCACATCGACTAGCACACGGTCAAAGCCCGGCATGGCAACCCGTGGAAACTGCCGACCGTCGTGCTGGGTGATGACCACGTTGAGATGCCCACTGCGATGCAGATTAGAGACGAGGTGATTGGCTCGACCTGGATTCACTTCATTGGCTACCACAAATCCCTCATCCCCCAACATCTCGGCAATTTGGGTGGTTTTGGAGCCCGGAGCCGCACACAGGTCGAGGACTCTATTTTCAGGAGTGATATTGAGGGCTTGAACCGGCATCATCGAAGCCGCCTCTTGTTGGGTTATTCTGCCGGTGCCGTGCAACGATTGAATGTAGCATCGCAACTTTTCATTCGGTGTTCGTGACTTTGGCCAAGGCATGACGAATGCGCCGCCGGGGCCGGTGTACCATTCGATAGGTTCGGCCCCGAACTCAACTAATCGTTCACGCGTCCATTCCAAATCATTGCGTAGAGGATTGAGTCTGACCGTTTCGGGCAGCCTAGGAACGGCAGCGTCTAGCCACGTATCCTTTTCATCTCCGCGCAACGCGTGGACTAGACACGCCAGTTGGCTTTGCGCAGCGTGTTCACGCCAATCGGAAATCCCAGCGTCCACGCTCGCGCTGACAAGGCGCACGACTTCAGCATTCGCCATCCGGTTGCGGCCAACCTTCAACGCCCGTGCGTGCTCACGCCGGGCTATGGCGATAGGTGGCGGGGAGGTAGTGAGTCCCACCGCCGCCTTGCTCACCACCGCACTTTTGCTATGCCCTCCACTATTGGTCACATGGCCTTGGTTACGTGAGCGGACCCAGTCATTTGGTGAGAAGTGGCAGCGTTTGGTCGAGCGATTGGTTCCACTAAGTCCGCTGCTGCTGATTCTACTAGCACTGATTTTCCGTATCGATGCCGTTCTTTCTGCCGACGGCCGTGATTCTCACGTCGCGGCTTGGCTACCAGAAGGAGTTGGCGGAGCCGCAGCCATCCCCTACATCTTCGCAGGTGAGGCCGGTGCGATGTTTGGAGTGTTACTCGGCTTTGCAGCCATGCTTGCGTGGAGGACGCGAGATGCGAATTCACATGATTCGATGCAGGTTAGAGCAGTCCGTTGGGCAGCTCTTGCATGGGTGGTATTACTTGGCTGGGGCACACCATCTGATGCCTTCTCCATTTCAGTGGCATCATCCGCATTGCCACCGTTTGGCTCAGTGCCAGAAATGTTCGGCCTTGACATGGTGTTACTAGGTGCTCTAATTGTACACCCATTGCTTTCCACAATTGCGAGGTTGGAAATTCACGGCATGCGTTTTGCCTCTAAGTTACGTCTAGGGTCTGCGTTGGTGGTCGGCTCGGTTGCGATGCTGATTTCACAAACCGGGAGAATGGGTGAGGGTGTGGCAATGCTTGCCCTCGGCATCACCTTAGTGGGAGTGGGTGGACACCTCATTGTCTCGATGAAAATCTACGACCTTCGAGGTCAGGGCAAGGGACGCAAATGGACTGGATTGCTGCGCACTTTTGTTCACTCGATTTTGTTCATCGTTATCGGCACTGCTTGGGTGGCTTGGCAAGACCCGGCTGTGGCGTCATTTCACAATGCGCTTTGGGAGACACGATACATCAGCGGTTGGGTGCTGATGTGTGGGCTTGTAGGTGCAATGGCTCCGATGGCTGGCTTTGATTCTCGTCCGCGGCCTGAGGCATGGGGTTGGCATAGCGGTACGCTGTTTTCCCTAGCCATCTTCCCCGGACTACCATTCGCTAGTGCCGCCTTTGCGCCAGTGTTCCTTGCAGCAACAACTGTACCGATACTTGCTACTCATCCAGAGAAGCGACCGAGGCTTGCTCCGACTCAAAGAATCATTGAGTCGATTTTGATTATCGCTGCTCAGATATTGTTACTGTATACTTGGGTTGGAGAAGACGGTCTGCTGCTGATGCTAGGTTGTTGGTCAGCAGTCGCGTTGGTGCTACTACATCGCAGCGAAAAGCCGCCGTCATCGGTGAAGGAAATTGACGAGTCAGAATAGGGATTTGGTATTCTTCAGACAGTCAAGAAATGCCGATTTAGTTGGCAACAACTGCCCTAATGGTTATACCTTCATCGGCAACGATGAGCATCTGTAGCCTCAAGTGGTTACGGATGGGATGGACATGACAACTAAGCGGGAGCCCTCACGTAGATTCGCGAAGGAGACGGAAATAAACAAGACAGATGCAGTGCAAACTGCTCGTAAATTAACTGAACTTACCGAACGCGCACGACGTACGGGTGCGGACCAGGGCCCCTTGGTTCCTGTTGAAGCTCTCATTACTATCGAATCGGACGCCTGGGTTTGGCAAACCGTTGACATCGCAGTTCTAGAGAGTCTAAGTCACCGACTTGTATTGCAAACAGAGGATGGTCGGCGCCGAGAATTGTTCATGACCAACGGCATTGACGCTGCGATGGACGCAGCGAGTCGAATAGTTGAGTTCAACAACGGCGTAGTCCTCATCGAGAGCCTAGACCCCTGAATCTCCATTTTTCGGCCATTTGACCGAATCAGGTGTGTTGAAATACGTAAGGCAGGTGGGCGCATCGCATGGCAGTAAAGAAGAGCAAGAAGGGCGGCCCCAATATTCAACAGGCCGCTGGGCTGATTCGCTACTTCGATGAGGAGAGCGATGATGCTTTCCAGATTCCAAAGGGTGTCATTTATTTTGCTTGCATCTCAGTTTCTGTGGTAATCTACCTACTCAATCACAATGTGTTGCAGTGGGCCTATGCCCAATTAACCGGCTTTTAGGTAATTACTCCTCTTGGTCAGCCGCAAGGTCGACGAACGGTATGTCTTCCTCAGTGCTAGTTTGGCCTAGGCCTCCTTCCTGTTCTTCATCAGCCGATAGCAAGTCTCCTGCCTCCACACTCTCGGTGTCTTCAGTTGAAGCGGCTGCTGACCTAGCCGTTTCTTCAGGAAGTTCTTCATGGGCTAATACCACCTCCTCAAGGTCGATATCATCAACTTCGATTTCAAAATCCTCCAAAGTACTGCCACCACCGTGTTGAGCTACGACTTCTGTGGTGGGGTCTGCTTCGATTATTGCTGCTTCAGCCCGAGATAATGCTCTCTCAACTCCGGTTGCAGAGCGGTCATGCAAAGCATCGCTAGCGATATCGCATTCATTCACTGCATTTGCAAGGCTTTTGCGGGCAGCGTCTTCGTTCCACCCTTCCGCTGCGTCTTCTGCGAGTAGTGATAGGTTATCCCCGAGTTCCGTAATATTGCTCCTCATTTCGCTAATCGCTTCAGCGATATCTTCGCGACCCTTGTCGATGAGATTTTCCCAATCGTCCTTCGCTTGTTGCTGAGATGTTTCGGTCGCTTTAGCGAATCGTCCTTTCCAAATCGCTTCCCATGGGTTGCGGCCTAGTGCGGCGGCGAGGTCGAAAATCAGCCTTGCCCGCAGCCGGAGTGGACCTACAATTCGAATATCGTTAAGAAAACAAGAATTGAACAGGCCGAACCCCCAGTAGGAACGGCTGCTGATAGTCACCGACAATTCAGAATTTGAGGCAACTATTGTCCAGACCTGCTGGTCAAGCCCCGGTTCCTCCGCGACTCGGGGTGGTTCATGTGGTCCGAAGCAGCGTAGCAGTACGTCGGCAACATCTCCGAGGTAGAGAGAACCATGTGTGCCTTTCCAGTTCTTGTGCCGCAGTTGTCCTTCCTCGTCGATTCTCATCTCTGGGTCGCCTCGGCGAACCTGAGCAAATAGCACTGATTCCAGTGGGTTTAGGAGTTGCTCATTTTCTTCGCTCAACCGCCCACCTCCATTGCTTGCGGACTCGGAGAGTTCAAAGTCAAACTTGATACGTCCGGCCATACGTTCCGGGATGAAGTGGTATTGATGGCGGGTAAGGGTAAGGCGGCAGCGGACAAGTCGAAGCGTTCTGCAGCAGCGAAAAAGGCCGCAGCAACTCGTAAGAAGAATGCAGCCGCTAAGGCAGCGGAAAAAGCAGCAACCGAAGCCGCGGCCAAGAAGAAGGCTACAGCGAAAAAGGCCGCAGCAACTCGTAAGAAGAATGCAGCCGCTAAGGCAGCGGAAAAAGCAGCAACTGAAGCCGCGGCCAAGAAGAAGGCAACCGCTGCAAAGGCGGCAGCCACCCGTAAGCGTAATGCCAAGGCTAAGGCGGCAGCCGAGGCTGCGGCCAAGAAGAAAGCATCAGCAGCAAAGGCGGCAGCAACTCGCAAGCGCAAGGCAGCAGAGAAAGCAGCAGCAGAGGCCGCTGCCGCAGCCAAAAAGAAAGCAACCGCTGCAAAGGCGGCAGCCACCCGTAAGCGCAATGCTGAGGCGAAGGCAGCAGCAGCGGCTGAGGCCAAGAAGCAGGCAGCAGCGGCAAAGGGGGCAGCCACCCGTAAGCGCAATGCACAGGCGAAAGCAGACACTGAGAAGAAAATCGCTCGTGGCCCTTCTCTAGCCGACATTATTCGCAAAGCAAAGCAGAATAGAACCGATTAGCCATTAGAAAGAACTCATGTGGCATCTCAGCCTAATACAACAGCGGCACGCTTGGCTTTCCAGAGTAGGCTGATTCCGACTACAACAATGCTGAGAGAGAATAGGCAACCCGCGCAAGAGGCGAGAAAAAGGCCATCGATGGGTGCTTCCCCCCATTCAATAAAACCGGCAGCACAAACCCCGCAACCTAGTATTCCGGTGGTGATAATCAGTGAAGGAATGTTTGTTGGGTCTGGGAGATTACTGAGTTTCTCAGCCTCCAACTCCGCCTTAGATTTTCCATATGTGCCAGTAACTCCAATTAGTGTGTATCCCTCATTGAAAAGGGCACTTTGCTCCTCTTCCGACAATCCAGTCGCATCAACCTCAAACGGATTTTCTTCACCTCGAGCACTAAGAACTGACGAAATACCCGCCCGATCATTTTCTATGGTGAAAATTTGAAGCGCCCTTTCGAGCAACTGTTCCCGTTCAGAACCCTCCTCCAGATATGATGCCAGATCCACTCTACACCATGCGGCCCAAGCCTGTTCTTTTGCCCCGTCCAACATATGCAGGGCTTCCCTAAGGTCCCTAATGGGGTCGTCTGACCAAGTGGTTACTGTCGCCCCGTATCTCAGTAGTTCTCCACATGCAACAGGATTCATTGTACGGGTTTCCTTTACTGTAGTCCTCCAAACATCCTCATCGTTGTAGGCTGCTTCGGGTACGTCGTCGATGTCTGCCACAGCACCCACATGTCGTGCTAACAAATCAGGATTGTTATTCAGGCCGTTTGCTATCGATGAGCGTCGTGGTGTCTTCAAGCCACAATTCCAAGGCGAGAAGTGCTTAATCATCTTCCGCAACTTCTTCTGCATCTTCAGCCCGTTCTGCCTCCAATGCCTCTCCCGTCGCCTGCGCTCGAGCATACACTTCGCGCAAAGTCTGGTCACTAATTTCGAGATATATCCGGGTGGTCGCTATGTTGGCATGACCCAACAATCGCTGGATGCTAACCAAGTCAGCACCTCTTTCTAGCAGTCCGGTGGCAAAGTTGTGGCGCAATGTGTGCGGAGACAACTTGGAGCGAGGAATATCTGCAGCATCAGCCAGTGTATCCATCATCTTCTGAACCGCCCGTGGTGTAAGCCGTCGTCCTCGGCGATTGAGTAGCAATGAGTCCAAGTGCTCAGGCTCGGGTGGCCTTAGTTCGATGATATTCGCGCGAATCGGAGCATATGCCGCCAATGTCCTCACAGTATCTTCGGTGAATAGTACCATTCTGTCTTTGCAACCCTTGCCGTCGATGACAGTAGCGGAGGTGTCTGCGATATCGACATCAGCCCGGTTGAGCGCACATAGTTCTGATACTCGCAGGCCGGTGTCAAGCATCAGGGTGATGACAGTATTAGCCAGTGGATTTTCACTGTTCTGTGCCGCCTCTCGCAACCGTTCCATCTCACCGCGAGTCAAAGTCTTCGGCAGACTCCTGCCTTTTGAGGGCCGAGTCATTTTGTCGGGAACTCTGTGACCAAGCCAGTTGAGAATGTGTGAAATCGCTGCCAATCTAGCGTTGATGGTGGATGATGCGAGATGACTGATTGACTGCACCCAAAGGTCCAGCCTGCCATTGTTTGGGTCAACCCACACCAGTAGTTCTTGCACACTCATTTGCTCAAGTGCATCCCAAGAGGCTTGAGTCTCATCTGGCAGTGGAGTTGAGATGAATTGCTTGACTGAAGTGACGTAGGCGCGAAGGGTGTGTGCGCTTTTCTTTTCGGCTCGCAGTTGCAGGTCCCAGCAACCGAACCAAGCGAGGTCTGCAAGCCGGTTTAGCCGCATTGGCAGAGTCCAGGAAACCCCGAGGGTATCCTCATTGAATGGTGTGGCAAATAGACTTGGGTGACCATCGATAGCCCAAGCCACTCGCTTCGAATTAGAATTGTCCCGTTCTGTCATTATCTCGTCCTACCTGACGCCACAAGGCGTCTGCGTCCCATCCCCTCACGGGGAATGTTGAGTCAGTAGGTGACGGTATCAATGCTTCGCGGAGGCCTGTGGATTATCGGCCCATCTGCAAGTGATTCTGAGACCGCCGAGGTTTGGCGGCACTCAGCGTCGGAAGGGCCAGCGGCGTTGCGGCTGGTGACTTTGCACAGCCCAAGCAGCCGGGTGGGTATCGGCCTCTGCCTCCCAAGGTTGTGGTTTGGAAGGAGCAGAGATTCTATCTTCGACAGTCTGCTGAATCAGTGGCCTGATCCGCTCGCGGAGTACATTCAGGTCGCCGTAGAAGATTACTTCGTCAGCCTCACGTAGAACCAAGTCTCCATCCGGTTGCCAGATGTGTGCTCCTGCTCTTGCGATAGCCGCGACCATACCCTCGCCATCCATTTGCATCAGCTCTGCAAGTCTCTTACCGACCAGTTCCGGATATCTTCGCACTTTCAGAGACAGGGTGCCGTGGCCTGGTTTGGTTGCCAGTAGTTGGTCGAGATCAACAGTACTGAAAGCGTGTGTTTCCAAAATGTACGCGATGATGTGGCCTGCGACGTTAACTCCAGTCGCTCTTTCGATTCCTTCAAGGCCGGGGCTGGAATTTACTTCAAGCAACAGTGGTCCACGATTGGATTCGAGTAGGTCAACACCTGCGATGTCTAGTCCGAGTAGGCGCGCAGCCTTACAAGCGATACGGGCGTAGTCTTCAGGCAGTTCGAAGTTTTCGACACTGCCTCCAAGATGGAAGTTGGAGCGGAATTCTCTACCGTGGGCGCGTCTGCGCATTGAGGCAACGACTTTCCCACCGACCACGAGGACTCTGACATCGCGACCATGACTCTCTGCGATGTATTCCTGCACGAGGACTTGATTGCCCTTTTCGAGCAGTTCCCAAGAAAGTTCAGTCGCTTCACGCTCGTTGTGAGCAAGGAAAACGCCACTGCCCTGAGTCCCCTCGGTTGCCTTGATGACACAAGGAACTCCACCGACTTGAGATATTGCTCGCTGCACGTCACGCCAGTCTCTAACGTATGCAGTCTTCGGAACTGGGATATGATTAGCCGAGAGTATCTGGGTGGCATGTAGTTTGTCTCTGCTGTTCAGGATACCTTCACTGGTATTCGCGACATAGGTTCCCATTCGCTCAAATTGTCTTGCGATAGCGACTCCGTGTTGAGTAATTGAGTATCCAATTCTCGGCAGAACAGCATCTACGTTGACAGGCCATCCTTCGTTTAGAATCTGTTTGAATCCGTTACCTATGGTGATTGAGAGTTTCATCGGGTCGAGCACATCGACTGCGCAACCCAGTGCCTGAGCCTCCTCAGCCAGACGTCGAGTGCTGTACAGCCGGGGGCCGCGAGATAGTATGGCTACTCTGAGACTCATCGAGGCCTGCGCGGTCACGCGTCCGTTTTGAGTCCTCCGGCTGAAAATCAAACATCCGCGCGAGCATATGCGAGCGCTCACACGCGCTCGCGCGGGGGGGAAATAGTGCTGCGCGGGCCCTGCGAGGGCTTCAAGGGCATATCGGTAGTGGGCGACACCATGCAGCCTCCAGAAGACCCGAGTGGAGCCCCCGCAAAGGGACCAGTTGGAGCACCTGCAAAGGGACCAGTTGGAGCACCGGCAAAGGGACCAGTTGGAGCACCGGCAAAGGGCCCAGTTGGAGCACCGGCAAAGGGACCAGTTGGAGCACCGGCAAAGGGCCCAGTTGGAGCACCCGCAAAGAAACCTGCTGGAGCACCCGAGAAGGGTTCCGTAGTACCACCTTCTGAGACCGATTCCACTGATGACGCCACTGCTGGTTCTGCCGGAGTTCCATCCACCAGTCCTGCTCAATTTGACCCTCTGGCTGAGATTGAGGATGCACGTGCACGCCGAGAATCGAGGGAGCAGCGATTGGAGACTCTCCGAGACAAGCGAAATCGCGCTCGAATCAATGTCTATCTATTCCTTACCTTCACTGTGCTTTTTTCCATTGCGTCGGTAATCAAGACGGGTCCGGGCAATGTTGATGATAACCCTCAGAGAACAATGCCATCCAGTGAGGCTGAGATGCGTATTGCGGAATGGCAAGATGAGGACCTACACGGAGATAGAATATGGGACGGTGCCGATATTTCATCTGGCTCCGCTGAGAAAACACTGACAATAGTTGGGGTTGACTTAGGTGAACTAACCAAAGTGAGAGTTGATGTCAAAGTTGCCTCTTGGCGTGAGGATGCTGATGCAACTACAGATTTCACTGCAGGAGTTTTCCCCGAGGCCTGCGAGAACAATCTGATTTGGGATTTCAACACTCTCGACTCTGACGCAGTATTCCAAAGCAATGCTTCCCTCGCTCCCGGAGAAGTGGTTGATTTCCGTCTCAAGGTGGCACCGGGCAAGAGTTGCTTCTTCGTCAAGTACGACGAACCGATTCCGCGAGAGCATCAGCGAGTCAAGGCCACCCTTGATGCTGAGGTACGCATCCACTGGACCCTGCAGGTATTCGTTCCATTCGCAGTAGGCTCCGCTCTGCTCTCTCTATTCGCGTTCATTGGTGCCTTCCGCATCGGCCGCCAATTCAAGCGACTGAAGTATCCCGAGGGCAAGCCTGAGAAGAAGATCGAGGAGGAGGTCCTCGAGGAAGCTGAACAGGCGCGCAAGGAGCATTTCGAAGCGACCGAGGTTCCAGATGAGGGTTCAGATTCAGCAGAGCCGGATGGCCCAACGTTAGCTGAGGCTGCTGCAAGTCCGGAGCAAGGTGAGGTTCCACCGGTTGAGGAGCCGGCAGCGGAGGCAGAGACAGAGGCCGAGGCAGAGCCAGAGGCCGAGGCAGAGCCAGAGGCCGAGGCTGAGGCTGAGGCTGAGGCCGAACCAGAGGCCGAACCAGAGGCAGAACCTGAGCCAGAGGCCGAACCAGAGTCTGCTGAGGAGGCCGAGGCTACGCCAGAATCAACCAATCCAGCCGCCGCGTACACCGATGAACAACTGCTTGCCTCCGGTTGGACGCAAGAGCATGTTGACGCACTTAGAGAAGGCCGCATTTGAGCAGTGATGCTTCAGTTGATGCGGGTCTAACCGCCACTCTGAACCAATCGTGTTCCGAAGGGGTTGAAAGCGGTCGCAGCCCCCATCCTCCTTGAGGATGGGTATGTCTGACCTCGACCCCTCAGAAATGACCGTCGCCAAACTCAAGGTCGAATTGAAGGCTAGAGGACTGAAGGTCAGCGGCAAAAAGGCCGAACTCATCGAGAGGTTAGAGGCCGACCTTGATGATATTGACACATCATCGGCAGTCCTTGTCTTGGATGAGGAAGACGATTCTTTCTTGCTGGACGAGGATGATTCCTCGGATGATGACGATGCAATAGAGGATGATTCCTCAGATGTTGATGACGATGTAATCGAGGAAGCAGTCATCGTTGATGATGAAGACGAGGAAGTGCTTGAAGCCGAGGTATTCGAGGCTGAGATTATCGAAGATGAACAACCAGAAATTGTCAGTGAACCCAAGCGAGAGCGCACTCCCCACCCAACAACTCAAAATGATTCTTGGTACAAACAACCGGCAACCCTCGCCACGGTTTTGGTCATTATTCTGGTATCGGCAAGTGCCGGTTGGTGGTATATGATGCAACAGGCTCAGGTGTATCAGGCAGCACCACCCAGATATGGTGACAACCTACAATTCCGAGTTACAGATGGCACACTTTCGGTGAGTGGAGATGAGATGGTTTCCTACCTTCGTGAGGCAGCTGGCGGGTCATTGGACGATGTATGTGAGGAGATGGCTATTTCCTATTCGGGAAATGGTCACATCGTTTTGACCAAAGGCAGTCTTACTGATTTGATTAGTCCAGCCGATTCTGAATTAGAAGGCTCGGTCATCCAACGAGGGCCGTATGGAAGGATGTGGCTAGCAGCAGAACAGGAATTGAACTACGATGTCAATGCGGACATTTCCGGCCGCTCTTTCTCACAGATTGATTCGAGTAAATGCAGTAACCTTGAGTTCAACATGAATGGCAATCAGATTGACCTGACAGTCAAGAGTTGGACAGAGGTGACTGAGCGCACATTATTGCGCACTGATATCAGCCTTGATTTCACCGATACTGACGCAGTGCATTCGTCGGTAGCGGGTACCACTTTTGGCCCTTCGATTGATACCGACTTAGCCGATGATTTGATGACGATGTTCCTGCTTCCCACCCAACCTCTGAATCTGTACGAAACATTTGGTATCACGGTGTTAAAGGACGGTGCGTCTGGACAATACGAGGGATGGAATTGGCGTGCTGGCGGTGAATCGGAGATAAATGGACAGAAGGCACGAGTCGTCTATCTAGAACATGGTACGGCACAGAATTGCCTCGGCCATGCAACAATGTCTGTGTGGGTGTTTCCCAATCAGCCATGGCCGGCAAAACAGAGTGTGGATATTGAACTCTCCAAGCGTCATGCATCCGCTGCAAACTGTGGTCCGGTGACTAGCAGTGCGATTGAGTTAGGCTTTCCCGAAGGCACACTGCGGGCTCGCTACACCATTACTCAGGATTCTTTTTCACAAGGAAGTCACCCGGTTGTGTGGGATCAAACCTACACAGGTCGTCCACTGTCCAACGAGGATGTGCCAGATGATGATGACAGGATTCCATGGCAGACTTCGACCCACATGCCAGACCTTACCACTGTACGTTCATTCACAGTTGAGGAAGCAGTTGCTTGTGTTGCCAACGCGTCATCAGGAGCCGCAGCGGCAGCCCTGACATCCAGTGGCTACGTATTCGCTGCTCTTGATGACCGCAATTCCAGTGTTCCAGTGTGGAATTTGTCGTGGGTCAGTCCCGGTGATGCCGGTTGGGTCAAAGTAGGCCAGCCCGATGAAGGAACTTGCATCTTCATGGGCGATGGGCCAATCAGTGGTGATGATCGGCCAGAGCATAGTCGAGAGGATATTCCAGACACACTGAGTATTGCTGACCTTGAGGAACGAATCACCGCCAACTCTCGGTACCCGGATTTAGTTCAAATGACTACGTCAGGAGGGGTTCTGCTCGATGATGCATCGATTGGCTACGTATTGACGGTCCCTGACCAGAATGATTTGTGGGATTTACTTCCTGACGAATATCGAGACGGTCAGGTGAGTCTAGTTATCGAGAGGTCTTGGAGTGAGGGAGGCGAAGATAAGCAGTTGAAGGCGCTGATGGACGCTGAACTCTCACGCATGATAGGATGGGTTGTAACCAGTTCACCTTCGTAATTCCAGCCTTATTGACGGTTCATACTCCCCTCTGTAAATCCCTACGCGCGAGGAGAATACCCCCGTTATCCTCAAGAGTGCTGCTTGAGCGGTGCGACTTGGGATGCACGATGGACACGGGTCCAGACGGCGAATCGACGCTACCTGAGGCGAAGCCAGCGCCGTTGGTTGTCGATTTCGTTGAGGAAGAAATTGAGCAGCCTCCTATTGCCCCGACTCTGCAAGACTCCGACGACATCGGTGCGGCTCAGCCACGACCCCCTCTTGACCTGCCAAAGGCGGAGCCGACCCCAGAAGGCCGGGCACGGGTCGTCACGGTCATCAATCAGAAAGGTGGAGTCGGCAAGACGACCACAGTCATCAACGTTGCAACACATCTTGCGCTCAAAGGGCTGCGAGTGTTGGTGGTGGATTGTGACCAGCAAGGCAACTGCGCGACAGGACTTGGTATCGACAAGAGCCGGGTCTCACACACTACACG
>CAZYIX010000011.1:0-2202 GCA_964647665.1 uncultured Candidatus Poseidoniales archaeon | reverse complement strand
GTTCAAACCGAATACTTCGCTTTGGAAGGAGTGGCGATGCTTGCAAGCACCGTCAAGGAGATTCGTAAAAACCTCAATCCACGCCTTGGAGTCGACGCGGTCATGCTGACCATGCACGCGCCGACCCTACTCAATTCACAGGTCGCTGCCGAACTCAAGGAAACCTTCACTGATTTCGTGATAGAGCCGCCAATTCGCCGCAACATCCGCTTGGCTGAAGCACCGAGCGAAGGTGTGCCGATACACATTCACGCCCCTGAATCAAATGGAGGTAGGGATTATCGTGTATTGGCCGAGAACCTCGCCGAGGTCTGGGGCCTCGCGATGGATTAGGTGTTGATGATGGCTAAGAAGCGTGGACTAGGGCGAGGCCTCGATGACCTATTGGCCCAACACGATACCGATTTGCCCTTCCTTGAGGCATACGGAACAGCTGTTGAAGGAGGAGAACAAGGATTGCCTCCGGGTACAGGACGTGACCAACCAGAGGAATTGCTTTCTGCGATAATCCGCTTGTTACGAGCTGAAGGAAAGACAGTCACAACCGACGACGGTGCTGTCGTTGAGGGGCGTCTTAGTGCCAGCATCACCGAAGATGGAGTTGTGCTGGAAGTTCAGAGCGGAGCTGACCTTTGTCTGCCATTGATACCCAGTGACCTAGGAGAGCCGGGCCTAGATGCAGGAACTCTCTCCGAGGACCGGAGCACAGCGCAGGTCACTATTGTGCAGTGGGGAATCCCGGCCCGACGTCTACTGTTGCGTTTGTGCGAGCATTGGTCCTGAATCTATTCCCGCCAAATCAGAATGTCTTCAATCGCCTTGCGAGTAATATCGGGGACTGTTGCATCATCTGCTGGATAACCGACCGGCATCAGTAACATCGCATGTTCATGGTCAGGTCGCTTGAGCAGGTCGCGCAGAAAACCCATGGGGGAGGGAGTGTGAGTCAGGGTGGTCAAACCCATGTTGTGGATGGCTGCGATGAACATACCCGCCGCGATGCCACAGGATTCTTGCGAGTAGTAGGTCGGTGCCATTTCATTCCCTTCACGCGCTCTCTGTGAGTGTCTGAAAAGGACGACAAGCCACGGTGCTTCTGTGATATGTTGCTTGACGAAGTCAGTTCCAAGAGGTCTCAGCACTTCCCCCCAGGCCTCGGGCATTCTCTCCTCGTAGAATCGCTTTTCTTCGACCTCGGCCGCTTGCCGGATAGACTCCTTCAGTTCTGGGTTGGAGATGGCGACAAAGGTCCACGGTTGCAGGTGAGCGCCCGAAGGTGCTGTGCCGCCGGTTGCAACCGCCGCTTCAATCAGTTCACGCGGCACATCGCGCGCTGAGAAATGCCGCGTAGTCCGTCGCTTCTCCATCAACTCAAGAAATTCATCCGCTCGCGTTTGCATCTCATCAGGCGGCAATTCATCGAAGACCAAGGGAACGAATCCCATTTTCTCCCCACCCATGTCATCGCGAGGTCAACATCACCAATCAACGGTTCCGCTCGTCGCCCCCGCAGTGAGAGCAAGCCAGCGAGCCCATCGGGTCCCATGCAGGCAGCACGACCGGTTCGGTGTCAAGGGCCGCTAGCATCTCATCGGAGAGGAAGGATTTGTGAGCAGCGATTTCAAACATCCAATCATCAAACCATGAGTCATTCATGGTGTAGTAGCCCTTCTGGCCACTCTCCTTGTCACCCCAAGAGTTCTCCACTCTCCATCTGCGCACACCCTTATCGGTGACATCAACACCAGTGAACAACATTGCATGTGTCATCAGTGAGTGGTGGTAGTCGAGTCGTTGCGCCTTGTCGAGTCCAAACTCGATTCCATACATCTCCTCAAATTCGTACAGGCGTCCATCCCACAGACCCAACTTTCGGTGCATATGTTTGCCAACGTCACAACCCATCCAGACCGGCTCACCATCCTCGAGGATTCGTCGTGTGATATCCTTCATTTGGTTCATCTCGATGTTGAGGTACATCACCGGTGGCCCACCAGCGACATTCTGCAGGAAATCGACAGTGTAAGTCTGCATTTTTGGGTTGCGAGGGTCATGCACTAGGCAGACGTATTCGTTGTAGTCGATGGTGACGAACTCATCGCGGAATTGCGCTGGAGTCATCGTTCCACGCGTATGGAACTCTCCATCTTTGTCTCGCCACTGCCAGTCGAATTTCTCAGGTGGAGTGCCAAGATGAATGCA
>CAZYIX010000010.1:38914-57454 GCA_964647665.1 uncultured Candidatus Poseidoniales archaeon | reverse complement strand
GCTATTCTATGAAACCAGAGGAAATGGAGAAGGCCATTATCCGAAATCTTGCGGACAAAACCGGTCGGTCGCTTGAGGAGTGGTTCGCGGTGTTGAGAGATACTGATTTGTCTAAAAAACGCGAACTGAAGGAGCATCTCAAGGCTGTTCACGGTGTTGGGCATTTTCAGGCTCACACAATCATCAAATTATACCTTCTCGATTGATTCGGATAAGTTGCAAAGGGTCTGTCCATGACACACATAAATTTTCTATGAAGCGAGAAATGATAATTACGTGAGAATATCGTCGGGGCAAGGTTGAATAGTGCGTAGTATGTCGTTTGTTCATGAAGTGCGCGAAGATTTCGATATTACTGGGGCACTGATTATGGATAGAGAATGCTTACTTAGGATTGAGGGGTTAAATTGCGATGGAACAGAGCGTGACCCAGCTTCGTCTTAGTCACGATTTATTCCAGATGGAATATATCGTGGTGATGATTAGAGCGACGACATCTCTCGTTGGACGAATTCCCTAATTTGAGAGTGCGACCAAGAAGGGAGACTGACTGCATGTCATTAGAAGAAGTACGAATTCCTGAACGCGCGCCACTACTCGCTTTGGTTCTATCTTGCAGTATTCTTGCCATTTGGAATTACAACCGCGGTCTGTATCTCTGGGCGGGATACAACCTCGGGGGGGCGCTGATGGCTCTGGTGGTACTCGCAATCATGTGGGACGGCCGTATGCGCATGCCTGTATTGCCGCTATGGATAGGCTTCACCACGGCGTTACTACACTTCTTCGGTGGCTCACTCGGTGCACCAGACCACGGACCGGGTCCATTCTGCTATGATGGTATGCAACCGGGGGAATGGTTGTGCGCCGACGGTGTCAACGGGATGTACCACGTCCACGCTTGGTGGGACGAATTGGTGCACAGTTCGAACAGCGCCACCTGCGCCATCGCTTGGTCATTCGCTTGGCGCAGGATTTGCAATCACAATGAATGGGAAATTTCGCCACGCATGGTCGCTGGTATCTGCTTCTCGCTCACCGTAGCTATAGGAGTTGGTTACGAAGTGTACGAGTTCTTCGGCAAGACCGTTTTCCTGACGATTGACCAAGGAGGCTACTTGAACACGGTGAGCGACCTCTTCAGTAATTTCTTGGGCGCAGGAATTGGGGTGGTGTTCGCACTGTTTTACGACCCATTGAACGAAAAGGCGCAGAGCGTGAGCGCTACCCCTCTGCCATTTCAGGCGTCACTCACGCTTATCGGCACGCTCCCTCTCTTGTTCATTGGCTGCGTGCTCTCGCTTGACCTGCTGCTGCTAAATGGTGCGTTGGTCGGTGCAGACTATGACCGCGTGGGTGATATCATGCTCGGCTCGTTGCTGCTCTCCCTGTTGCTAACAGCTGCGCGATTTGTTCAGCAATCACAGATGGATAAACTAGAGGCCTGAACTAAAAGCCTGTGCCAAGCCACGGCGAATTGACTTCCAATCAATACTATTCCCTACTGGGAATCATCCACAGGCAGGGCATCAAAGGCGTCTCGTTTCCTCTGAAATCAGGCCTGCATCGCCATTCTGGACCTTGCAGTTGAATTAGGACTTGGTCCAGATGGAATACGTCGTGGCATATTCGTTGCCGTCATCAGCCTCAAGGCTCTCAACAACTTCCTCATTCCATCCACTTCTTTCCCAGTCAGGGAAGGTAATCTCTCCACTTTCCGATGTGTGAACAGTCGTCACGTGAATCTCGTCAACCCGGTCTAGAAACATCTCGTAGATTTGCGCGCCACCAATCACCCAACACTCATCGCAAGCCTCAGCATACGCAATCTCAATCGCTCGGCCGTGGTACAGAGCCGTCTCAGCACCTTCGGCCTGCCAATCGATGTCACGCGACATCACGATATTCACTCGTTTTGGCAGCGGCTGATATGAGTCGGGCAGCGAATCCCACGTTCGTCGTCCCATGATGACCGCGTTGAATCCATCGCCCTCTGTCAATCGCTTGAATCGAGCCATATCTGAGGCTAAACGCCACGGTAGGTCATTACCCCTGCCTATGCAGCCATCATCATCCATTGCGACAATCATCGCCATGCGCATATTGTCACCTCATACGCTGATTGGAGCTACAATGTGCGGGTGATGTTCGTAGCCGTCGATTTCGATGTCATCAGCGGTGAAATCGTCGATATTGCTGATTTCTGGGTTCAACTTTAGTGTCGGCAATCGCATCGGCTGGCGAGAAATCTGTTCGTGCGCCTGCTCAAGATGATTCAGATATAGATGAGCATCGCCAATGGTGTGGACGAACTCACCCGGCTCCAAATCACAGACGTGCGCAATCATGTGGGTAAGAAGCGAGTAGGATGAGATGTTGAATGGCACCCCTAGAAAGACGTCTGCACTGCGCTGGTACAACTGACATGAGAGTTTACCATCTGCAACGTAGAATTGGAAGAAGGCATGACATGGCATCAGTGCCATCTCGTCTAATTCTCCAACATTCCATGCGCTGACTATGATTCTTCGACTATCCGGATTATTGTTGATTTGCTCAATGGCGCGAGCGATTTGGTCGATGATTTCTCCATCTTCAGTTTCCCATCTTCGCCATTGTTTTCCATAGACCGGTCCTAATTCACCGGTTTCATCAGCCCATTCATTCCAAATGCGGACTTTATTCTCCTGCAGATATCCAACATTGGTATCTCCTGAAATGAACCAAAGAAGTTCGTGGATGATACTTGGCCAATGCACTCGCTTGGTGGTGATGGCCGGAAATCCTTCTGAAAGGTCGAATCGCATCTGATGGCCGAAAACCGAGATGGTTCCAGTACCAGTCCTGTCGCCTTTTCTTACACCGTCTTGCAGGATAGTCTCAATCAGTTCGAGGTATTGTCGCATCCTGTGTTCACCCCATCATTGCCTCGCGGACATAAAAGGTGGACAATTGGCAGTAAATGGGCTTTAGGTAAACAATGCTAGAGATGGAGGCTCATGGAGCGCCCAATGCAGCGAGGGTACCAACCATTTGGTCAGTGAATTTACGGTATAGGCTTCCAAGTGCAGCGCGCCTGTCATGCTCCTCCATCGCGATGATTCCACTTGCTTCTTCTTCGTCCACTGCGCCTCCTGCCGGATGTTGTAACCATTCATTCCAGGTTAACGACTCACCGTAGTTGCAGTTCACCGGTGCCCAAAGCCGCATCATTTTGTCACCCGGCTTCATGATGTCTCTTGAATTTGAAATAGCGGCTGGGATTATCGGGACGTTCGGATGGCTGGCCGCTAGTCTTGCCATTCCGGTCTTGCCCGGTTGCAGAAACGGTGGAGCTTGCCTGCGTGAGCGAGTCCCTTCAGGGAAGATGCCCATGACTCGCCTACTCTCAAGCAGATCAGAGCCTCTTGAGAGCGCATCACTGGCACCAGATTCCCGGTGGGTCCTGATTTGCCCGGTAGTTCGCATGATTAATGCACTGTGGAAGTGCTTGAAATGCGAGTCCTTCGCCAGATAGTGTAACCTTCTTCTACATCCTGCAATGACAATCAATGGGTCGGCGTGAGACAGATGGTTCGCAGCGATAATCGCTGGCCCAGAGCGAGGTATTCTGTGAATCCCCCGATATCGTACGCGTGTGATGAACCGCAGGAATACTGGCAATATTGACATCAGAAAAAAATAGGTCGGTACCTTTGGCAATGGGATGTCAGTTCCCTGTATCCTACAGACCTCTCGCAGCCCTGCTAGAGTCTCAGCCGAGATGGAAGGCACCGATATTCCTCGACTCTGCGTCGGCGACGTTCCACTTGATGATTGCCGATGGCCCCCCCGTCGAACTCATCAATGACAGGCTCACGCAACTGTCCATGGTCCGCCGCTTGCTTGCGATGATTGTACTAATTCTGCTCGCAACTCCGGCCACCATGCCCGGAGTCGAGGCGTGGCGAGCGGATGGATGGCTGGCAAGAGATGAGATTGCAGGTGAGCGTCTGCGGATGGGGGATGAGTTTGGCTGTCACGGCATTCCCGGCGAAGATTTGCGCGAAGGCAGCGGCGCGGTTGAGGAATGCAGAGATTATCTGCTCGACCGAACGAATGCTTCTCGTTGGGGAGCAAATCCGCTATCGTATGGAGTCCCAGACGCAGAATTACCAGATTCTGTTCACGAAAACCTCAGTGAAGCCGGATTCAAAGTTCTAGGTGATTCAAGCAGTCATCAATGGCAAGGTCCAGAATGGGTTGAGCGCAACGGAGGCAGTCTTGAGAAGAACGTGGCAAATTCAGCCCTTATCGAGGATGCAGCATCAGAAGGCGGCCTAGTCAGCTTGTATTGGGAAGCGCGAATCGAGGACCTGAATGTGCGCAAGGACGGCGATGTGGTGGATTGGCTTGAGCAACAGAGTGTATGGTACACCACATGGGGTGAATACTTCTCCTATAGAAACGGCGATTGCATCACTTCTACAACCGTCAATGAGTTCGATGATGGATTTGAGTTGCTTATCGAATCAACAGAGGATGGTGAGGGATGGTGGTGCGTTCCGCAGACCTTCCGATTCAGCACAATCACTGCAACCGTACTTTCGGTTGATGCCGACAGCGTGCCTTTGCCAAAGGCCGAGCCAGAAGATGGCGACCTCGCTGAGAGTTGGCGAGTCGAGGAAGATTCGTTGTTAATCACCTATCGCGCGGGAACGTCAATCCGCATCACCGCAGATGCGAACCTCGACTACGATGCTGCGATGCATTCCAAGGTTGAGAACTTCAACAATCACAGTTGGGCAATCGCAATTGCGGGATATCATTGCGACGACCTGTTTGAGTGGTCATCTCCATTCCAGGAATCCTCACTGAAATTCACATGGTTGGTAGAGCCACAGGCAGATGTTGTCGCATCATACCTGCTCCCTGCTATTGCTATCGTGTTGATGATCGTCGCTCCTGTTGCAACATGGTGGACGGTGAAGAAGGAGCGCGAACGACAAACTGGTCGGGTGACTCAAGTTGATTCCGAATTGGAATGAGTGATACACATCCCTGCTTCTCTCATCGTTGACAGACATCTTTCTAGCGCGTCTGGGTGGGCAATCAGTGCCTCAGCGGGATGAACGCCCGCCCCCAGAGTATCGCGAAGTCTTCCTCCTGACGCCAGCATATCCGCAACCTCGACCGTGACATATCCAGTTGTCCTAGCCATTGAGGACCAACCGTCACCACCCTCATCGAGAAGTTCAAAATTGCCTGTGTTTCCATCAATGCTCTCACACTTGACTTGTAACCAAGTGAATTCAGGACGAGTCGAATCAAAAGCCCACGCCGCAATGAGTTCCTCATCGTTCTCATCATTCAGCAGCCATTTCTGCCAGCGCTCAAGGTGACCGGGCCATCTGACGGTATATTCTGCCATATCTTCGGCATCGATACTGTCGAGCAGGCTGCGCAGACCATCGGTGAGGAACGCCTCCATCAACCCGTATCCTTCGACTTCTATCGGGTGTAACTCGCCGAGCGCAGGAAGCACTACTTCTCTGCCTTCTCGCCGGATGCGCGCTGGCCGAGTGTATTCTGCGATTACATCACTAGGGCTGAATGGAGCCATGTAGGACCAGTCTTCATCCGGCTGCTGTGGATTGCCTCCAACTCTAATCTCAACCGATTTTAATTTGCTACGCTCTGCGTATTGTGCCACCACCATGTTCGACAGGCCGGGGGCGATACCGACATCGTGGACCATGAGAGCCCCATTCCGCTTTGCCAAGTCATCAAATCGCTCTGGGTCTTGTGCAGCGAACGCTAGGTCAGCCACCCGCATTCCTTCGATAGAGAGCAAGGTTTCTCTGATTGCGTCGCCGATACTGCCCGGTAGTGCATTCACTACCACATCCGCGCTCGACAGTAGTTCTGTATCAGCCCCGCCGATTCGCGACTCGACGGTGTTGATGCCATGTTCATCCAGACCAGAAAGAGCAGCACCATCCGCATCTACTGCAGTTACTTCATGTCCTCGCATAGCGAGTTGAATAGCAACGAAACGACCGACAAGCCCAGCACCCGCAACCAGAATACAGGCCATGTGCCCCGCTACACTTCTTCGCACGTCAAACCATCGGCCAAAGGCCGAAGATGACCCGACGCCTTGAAAGCCGCCTCTATTTCGGCGTAGCCGATGGTCGAGATTAATCCGTGGTCCAGCGACATTTCAACCGATTATGCTCGAATCGTCGAGCAGTTCGGATTGGACACTGTCAATCTCGCAGATATTCCGAATCCAAGTATGCTCCACCGACGTGGAATCATCTTTGCACATAGGGAATTGGGTAACATCCTGCAAGCACAGTCGCGAGGGGAGCCATTTGGCGTGATGACTGGCCTGATGCCCTCGGGCAGAATGCACCTCGGCCACAAGATGGTAATTGACCAAGTGCGCTGGTTTCAGGAGCAAGGTGCCGATGTCACAATCGCTGTTGCTGACCTTGAAGCAAATGCAACACGGGGGTACAGTCTTGATGAGTGTCGCCGCCTTGCGTTTGATGAATACATTGGGAATTACGTCGCGATGGGGCTGGACCCCGAGCGCACTAACATCTACTTCCAGAGCATGCGACCTATCGTCCAGCGAATGGGCTTCACATTGGGTAAGCGAACTAACCTATCAGAATTCGAGGCTATTTACGGATTCAAGGGAGATACCAACCTCGCGCACGTGCAAGCCCCCTTGGTGCAGGCTGGCGACATCCTTCATCCTCAACTCGATGAATACGGTGGCCTGCGTCCAATCGTGGTTCCGGTCGGTGTTGACCAAGACCCACATCTGCGGTTGACTCGCGGGTTGGCGGGCAAGACCAACTGGTTCAATGTCAATGAAGGCAAGAAAGGTGGTTTGCGCATCACAGTCAGCGTGATGGATGGGAATCGAGATGCTCTAGGTGTACTTCCTGATGGAAAGTTGGACCGAGCGCGTCGGCAGCAAGTGTTTGCAGAGTTGGTGAGTGTGCTCAGTAATCTTGGGTTCTCCGACATCAATTCTGACCCGGAACACGGACTCATCGATGTTCCTGGCGCCACCGCCTCAGACCGTTATCCGATTCGAATGGCATTGCTCAAAATCGAGCGCGCCGCTGGCGGGTCTGGTTTGCTGCAACCAAGCTCCACCTACCACCGCTTTGCCATCGGAATGACCGGCGGCAAAATGAGCAGTTCAATGCCGGAGACGACGATTTTCCTCGGTGATGGCGAAAAGGCAGTCGAGAAGAAGTTCAAACGATCATTCTCGGGTGGTCAGTCTACTGTAGAAGAACACAGGAGACTTGGTGGTAATCCCGACATCGATGTCGCCTTCCAATACCTGCTCTATTTCTTTGAGGATGATGACGCCGCTTTGGATGAGATACGCAAGGGCTACGTCTCCGGTGACATACTATCTGGGGAGATGAAGTCTCTTTGCATAGACAAAGCAAACTCTTGGTTGTCAGATCTTCGCGAAAAGCGGGATGAAAATGCCCACTTGCTCGATGAATTCCTTGCTGACGACGCACGTTTGTGAGTTTTCACTCATCTGTGTCGGCGAGGCGTGCCTCTTTCGCACTCATCTCAAGAATGTTGGCAGCCGGTCCAATTGGCAAGTCATCCTTTTCTTCGTCTGTCAACGGGCGAGTAATTGTTGAATCGCTGAGGATGACACTGTGACCTGCTGGGTCGAGAAGTTCCAGAGTATCCTCACCCTCACCCGTGCGTAGATTGCCTAGGTGGGCATCTAGGTCATCGAGAGCACACAACACCTGATTTGCTTCTGCTCCGTTTTCATTATCTTCGCTTTCGATTATCGCTTGCCTTCGCAGCATATCGAGTACTTCCTGAAAGCGATTCAATACGCCCTCGATGTTTGAGACATAGCCAGTCGAGTGAGACCCCGGCCGGGCTTCAAGGTCGGCCTTGACCAAACGAACTGTTGCCGAAGCCCCACGCACTACGCGCACGCGGAGGTCCTCCTCACTTGAGAAACGAAAAGACTGACAGATAGGTTCCCGACCTTCTGATGGAATGAAGTCAGTCTGACGCCAACCGCATGCTTTGCAACTCAGCGTCACTTGGGTGTGCTCTCCAAAGTATGGGACTTCTTCTGTGTGTGCCAGCATTTGCAAGCCTTTGTCTTGGCCGCAGATGATGCAGTCGTGTGCGACTATGCTCTCCATCTGAACCCTCCGTCAAATCGCTGGCATGAGTATTCAATCATGTGGCGCAGAGAATACCTCGTCCTCAATGCCACGCATACCCCTTGTAGAGGATGGAAGTAGCAGTAATCTCTCATCTCCTACTTGCACTAATTGCCCTCCAAGGTCACCTTCGATGAGCGATTGCAGTCTAGCCACGCAGTCGGCGAATTCAATTTCCCTCTCCATCAGCCGACGCAATTCAACAATCACCAAGTCACCTTGTGCTACCCAGTCGAATAGTTGCGACATACCTGAGGTATCGTGTAATACGGCCCGGTGGATTACTATCGAGCCTGCGGAACCGGGTACAGGTGCATCAGGATACATTTCACCGAGGTCGTGGAATTCAGAATCTTCGACGACTTCAGCACCCTCATCTTCAGCAGCACTCGGCATGCCTATCCACTGGACATCATCCCGCTTGTCCTCGTCCATCGTATCGGTGAGACAGGCGGCGTTCTTTCAACTATCGTCTTACGGGAATGGGTAGCCACAGCCTCAAGAACCTCCGGCGTCCGGGGGGTCTTAGGTGGTGCCTGAAGCACGGTTATTGCAGGTCGGGGGTTTGATAAAGGGCCGTTCGATGGCCCACCATCCTCCCGGTGCAGTATCCCACCCGGCACTCAAAGGTGATGAGATGGAAGCAGAGATGACAGCGGTCAAGACTGGAACGAGTACTATTGGAATCTGTTTCGACGGCGGAGTTGTCGTCGGAGCCGACCACCGTGCAACTATGGGGCACTTTGTGGCTAACAAGAGTGTACAGAAGTTATTCAAAATCTCAGATAACATCGCTCTGACCACAGCAGGCCTTGTTGGTCACGCTCAGTCACTGTCTCGAACACTTGCAGCTGAACTGAACCTATTCGATTTGAAGCGCAACCAGCAGATGACCGTCAAGGGTGCTGCTACGCTGACAGCGAACATTCTGGTCGGCCGCCCACATTGGGTGCAATTGTTGATTGCTGGAGTCGACAAAGATGGCTCACACGTTTACAGCATTGATTCTGCAGGCGGTTCCATTCCCGATGAGTACTGTGCAACAGGCTCAGGATCTCCATACATGTACGGTGTACTTGAGGACCAATACAAGCCCAATATGAGCAAGAAGGAAGCCCTAACAGTGGCGGCCAAAGCATTGCTTGCTAGCGCCCAACGTGACGCAGCGAGCGGCAATGGAATGGATCTGTGTGTAATCACACCCGCAAATGGGTACCAGATGCTACCAGAAGTTGAGTTGAACAAACTACTGGCCTCAATATGAGGCATCAATAATTCCCGGCGTCCGCGCCATCTTCGCTAACACCCTGCGGGGCGTTTGCAATGAGCATCGGGCCGGGTACTACGAAAGGAGGTCTGAAATGCGACTGACATTCAATGAAGTAAAGAAGAAAATACAGAAAATGGTACCGAGTGGCCTAGAATACTCGGTAGACCTTGAGGCTGCGAGCATCGCAATCATCACCTCTGAACCAGAGCGGTTCTCAGAAGGTGATGGCCTCGCCGGCAAGATTGCCAAGGCAATCAAACGGCGTGTGGAGATCCGCCCCTCACCAGAAATTCTGATGGACAGGGAAGAGGCCGAACCGAAGATTCGGGAACTTCTTCCCGACGAAGCCGGCCTACACCGCATCTATTTCGACGCCGCCGTAAGCGAAGTCATACTGGTTTGCAAGGACCCCGGCGCAGCCGTTGGGCCCAAGGGCATACACATTCGAGCAATTCGAGATGCAATCGGCTGGTTGGTGCGAATTGAGAGAGCGGCCGCCATCGAAAGCGCAACCATGCACAACATCCGCCGATTCAGGCAGGAATGTGCCAAGGACCGTAAGGCGCTGCTGCGCAAGTTCGGCACCCGGATTTACCGGCCACAGCGACCAGGAACTCCGTGGGTACGTCTCACTGCTCTCGGCTCATACCGTGAAGTCGGTCGCTCGATGCATCTTGTTACAACCAATGAGAGCAAGGTGATGGTTGATTGTGGAGCCAAGCCAACGAATAATCGCAGTGAGATAATGCCCTACTTCAATGCACCAGAACTGTTGCCATTTGAGAATCTTGATGCAGTGGTAATCACTCATGCTCACGTCGACCATATTGGGATGCTACCACTACTCTATAGATACGGATACACCGGTCCGATATACTGTACGCCCCCTACCCGTGACCTGATGGTACTGTTGCAAGGGGATTACATCAAGGTCGCTGCTGCAGAAGGCAATGAACCACCATATTCCTTAGCAGACGTGCAGGAGATGATCAAACACATCGTCGATGTTGAGTGGGACAAGACAGTTGACATCTCACCTGACATCAAATTGACAATGGTTAACGCAGGACATATTCTTGGTTCATCCTCACTGCATATGCACGTGGGTGAAGGCAGGCACAACATCGTGTTCTCTGGCGACATTAAGTACGAAAAATCCTGGCTGTTCGACGCAGCAGCAGTTCGCTTCCCACGTGTTGAAACCCTGATTATGGAATCAACATACGGAGGCTCCAAGGATTTCCAACCGACCCGACAAGAAGCAACTCAGGAACTTCAGGACTTGATTACTCGAGTGCTCGCTCGCAAGGGCAAGGTATTCTGTCCTGTATTTGCGGTAGGTCGCTCACAGGAAGTGATGATTGCGATTGACCAGTTGTTCAAGTCTGGAGACTGTGAGCCGGTAACGGTCTGGCTCGATGGGATGATTTCTGAGGCGACCGCTATTCATGCCAGCCACCCCAATGCACTGAACCGTGATTTGCGTAAGAGGGTGCTCAAAGGCGGTGATGATAACCCGTTCAACGCTCCTTGGTTCAAGCAGGTCGAGAGTCGTGAGCAACGCGATAGTCTGCTGCTGGACCCCACGCCGTGCATTGTTCTCGCCACTAGCGGAATGATGACTGGTGGACCGATTGTCGAGTACTTCAAACACTGGGCGCCCGAAAAGAATCACACCTTGTGTTTCGTTGGATATCAAGCCGATGGAACGCTTGGTAGACGTCTGCAGAAGGGATTCGGAGATATACCAATCAACGACGGTGGACAGACTCTTATGATTAGCATCGAATGTGATGTTGTCACCATTGATGGATTCAGTGGCCACTCGGATAGAAGGCAGTTGATGGATTATGTCAAGGCGATGAATCCGAAGCCTCGAACCATCATTTGCCATCACGGTGATGCCCACACCTGCGCTGAATTCAGGAAAGACTTGGGCAGGACGTTCAAGGTCAGAACCCATGCGCCGAGAAATCTTGAAACTCTCAGGCTGGCTTAATCAGAGAACTGGCACATCGAAGCCTGCTTCTGCCGGGTTGGGTAGACCTTCGGAAGCCGTTTGCTCTACCGTGGAATCTGATTGAGTGGCTGCATCAACAATGGTTGCAGTTTGTGAGGTATCGATTTCCTCATCTTTCGAGAAGAATGCCATTAGAGCAGCAGCAGCGAGAACACCGCTGAATAGCAGTAGTGTCCATGCAGCGGCATCGACTCCATCTCGCTTCATGATGGTCATGACGCTAGCCACTAGCAGACACGCGAAAATCGCACCCAGCACCGCTGCCCGCTGCCTTCCTGCCATGCTCATGCCTAAACCCTGCCCTTGATGAACCGAACCCCTCCTCGGCCGGCTGTGGACTTCAACATCGGCACAGATAATCGCGCCTCAGCGCGAGCAGCAAACCGAGCACCATCGCCTTCAGGTGCATGCCCGGGATGGTTGATGACTGCGGTTGCATCATGGGGCGAGAATCCAGAAGATGCTTTTGACCAAGCATTGGTGGAATTGGGTCTCGGTGATGCCCGATTGGTCAAGGTCGAAGGAGCGATGCTGCCTTTGGGATTTGAGCCGGTACAACCTCGTGACCTACCGATGGGCAGTCTAGTCGAATGTCATTTGGCAATCGCCCACACATCTGATGGAGGCAGTGCTGCAGCAGGGGTGGCTTGGGCCAAGTGCGAAACTCCAGAAGGTGACGAGTGTGCGATTGTTACAACACTCGCTACCGAATTGGATGTTGAGGAGACCGACCTACAACTCCGTCGTAATCTCAAGCGCAAGATGGCATCTCGCGACCTCGAAGTTGACGAATTCGACGTTGCTGTGGATGAGGTGACAGCAGCCGAGGGTCACAATGGAGTGGTGGTTGCCGCTTTGATAATGCCAGAGAGTCTACGAATGGGTGCGGGTTCACCATCCGGCCCAACTCGCTCTCGCACATCTACTCGTCCCTTAGGCCCGTCGCGGGGACGAAATGACAGTGATTTCTCTGTTGGTTTGTGAGCGCAGTCGTCAAAGACCGTGACGTTTGCAGCAAATATATGTCAGGCGAGGGCGAGGACTTCACCGTCGAGTGGAAAGTGCTGCTGTGTGCTGACTGTGACAGAGCCTACGGCCGCTCATCACGTGCTCGCGATTTGAGTTGTCCACATTGTGGTGGCTCTACTGAACCTCGATTACTCTCCCGTCACCTGAACCCGGAAGATGCGCAGGATGCGATTTCAAACGCAAACATTCCTCAGGAGATTCGTTCTGAATTGACCAAATTGATGAGTGATTCTCGCAAAAGGGAGAAGACTTCCAAGCGAATTAGTGTCGATGATCTGCCAGCGCTTCTTCGAGCGGCCGCTGATGAAGCCGGTGAACTTGACATCGATTCTCTGCGAATCCAATTGGCCGTTGCAGGCAGCGGTAATGATGCCGAAACTTTTGCCGAGGATGCTGCAATCGCAGGCATTCTGCTCAATATCGGAGCAGGTCGCTGGCGGATTCTGGACTGAAACGTTCATCTGAAGGACCTTGCACGCAGCCACATCCACAAGGGCCCGTGGGTTAGTTTGGCTATGCTCGGAGCTTTGGGAGCTTCAGACCCCAGTTCAAATCTGGGCGGGCCCACCTTCACCTTCTACAAGCACGCAGTATGCCGGAACTCATTGCTTTTGCACGAGGGTGAACATAATGCGGAGCACCTCATCCGGTTGAATATGAAGGAAGACGAGCCAGAGAAGCCGGAGTCCCGGACGTCCAAGGCGCTCGCTAAGGCCAAAGCGCTCGCCAAGTCCAAGGCGATTGAGAAGGCCAAGTCGGTCGCGAAGGCCAAGGCGCTCGCGAAAGGCAAGTCGCTGGTGAAATCCGCGAGGGACAAGCGCAAGGCGAAGCGAGAGGCCAAGCGCAAAGCCAAGCGAGAGGGCGGAAGTGAGTGATTCATTTCCATCTTCATTCCACTCCTCGGTAGCGGAAACCATGATGTTCTCAATTGAGAGGCACCGACATGAAGCGCAGTTGGTGGGATGATGCGCCTACTCATGGATTGTTGATATTAGTCGCAGCAATCTGGGGGTTTGGTTGGGTTGCAGGCCGAGTGGTCGCGCTTGAGATTCCTCCGGCCAGCGCAGCATGGCTTCGTTATGCAATCGCGTCTGCTTGTCTTTTCACATACCTATACTTCAGCACGCGCTCTGAGAAAGATGTCGACCTATCTACGCGGATACGTCTACCCGAACGCAGTGACCTGCGTCGCCTGCTGATAATCGCCTTCTTCTCAACCATGCTCTACCAACTATTCTTCATGAGTGGAATGAGTCGCACAGCGGCTGGAGATGCTAGCCTAATCATCACCCTGAATCCGGTGTTCACCGCCATACTTGCAATCCCTATACTCGGTCGAAAAATGACTTGGCGTCTAGCTTTGGGCCTCGCCATCGGAGCCTCGGGTGTAGCGGTTGTCACCGGTTGGTCACCCAACGTGGATATTCCATTGGTTACTCGGGTAATCGGGGATGTATTGATAATGTTAGCAGCCGCTACTTGGGCAACTTCAAGCAACTTGGTGAAGCGGCTGCTCGAGACTAGTCAACAACGGGTAAGGCCGGACCCAACTCCGCTTTCAATCATAGTTTGGGCCTCGTTTTTCGGTTGGCTGATGTTGCTGCCATTCGTAGTCTGGGAATTCCTTGATGGGCGCTGGGTATTTCCTTCGGATACTGCATGGGCAGGCATCATTTTCCTCGCGGTGGTCTCGACTGTTCTCTCCTATGTCTGGTTCGCACAGGGAATCGACCGGATTGGGTCTACTGCCGCTGCGACTTACGTATTCCTCGTGCCGGTTTTCGGTGTGGTTTCCGGCTGGCTCATCCTCGATGAGAAACTCGGTTGGAGCCTAGTCGTCGGCTTTGTGTTGATTCTAGTTGGCGTGCGCATGGCACAGTCAGAATCCATTGAGTGAATGACATCCCGAACTAACAGACTTACCAGGTAGTATCGGTGAAGGTGCTCGCACCGGGATTTGAACCCGGGTCGAAGGCTCGAGAGGCCTTCATGATGGGCCGCTACACTATGCGAGCAGTGATGCGGCGACCTGACATCTGTATTTCAACAGAACGCAGAATACCAGTTGCTGCGTCATCAGTTCGCAGTGCTATATTCAGTTCAGTTTCACAGTACACTGAATGTGAATATCGTAGGACTGCGGGTAGTTTTCACATTCAGTTTCAATTACAGTCTCGGCTCTTTCTTGATAGTCACCCCGACACTGGAGCCGTTCATGCAACGAAATAAAACGATGCAAAAACCAGATGCCGAGGATGGGACGGTCGTCGCCTTTTCCTCATTGAACAGAAGCAATGCCCAACGGCACACGAAAGTCATCAGCAGAACTGCTGATTTGGCCCTCGTACACCCGAGCGGCTTCTTTGAGCAGGGCGGTTGGAGACCGCTACCAGCCCTGCCATTACAGAAGTCGGAATGCGGAATGCCGCCGTCATGGCGTCACCTGCGCCGTAGAACTCAGGAGGTGCTCGCTTGAGCCGAACCAAGCGACTTCGCGAAGAAGTTAGGGTATTCCTCAGCGCTACAGCGAAAGCCAACACTGTCGAGGTATTCGATCATCTCAACGAACGGTTCGCCTGGGGCGCAACCATGAACCAAGTCGGCAACATACTGGCCAAAGACCCTCGCTTTGAGAAAGTCGGTCACGTCCGTGGCTTGTTCAGAGGTGCGAGATACACCGTGTGTGAGTGGTCACTAACCGACCGTTCGCTAATCAACGACGCATCATCATCATCCAAACAAGTGGTTGCAACAACGGCGTGAGATAAGCGTAGCCCTCAAGGGCCGACGGCTTGCTCGCTGTGTTGGATGACCGAGACAGCGGCAACCCCGGACCACGGCACGTGGTCTGACAAGTGGGCCCTATTGCGCGGTAGCAATGTCGTGGTCGGGGCTCTGACTGTGCCTGTCGGTGCGCTGATGGTGTTGGATGCATTTACCACAGCAGAGTGGATTATCGTCGCATTGCATGCATTGTGTGTTGCCTTCTTCATGGGAGCCTGGAATACATTCAACGATGTGATGGACGTAGATATCGATGCCATCAATCATCCTGAACGGCCGCTGCCAAGTGGACGAGTCACTGAAACCGAGGCAAAAGCGATGGGGAGGGCCCTATTCCTGCTGTCGATAATCTGTCTGCTCGTTGCAATGTTTGTTGCATCACGCAACACCGACTACCTCTCTGATTGGATTGTATCCATCGTGATTTGGTTCGTCGCATTCTTACTAATGTTCCACTATGAGATGGTGGTTCCAGCATCATTCATGCTCAAGCACAAGGGCATCTGGGGCAACATCGCCGTCTCCGTACTCGTCGGCGTGGTCATTGTTTTCGGAGCCGCCGCTGTTGGGAAATGGGATACACCACTAGTGTGGTTGGTTGGTGCCTCGGCAACTATGGTCAATGCAGCCCGAGAGATTGTCAAGGATATCGAGGATGTTGAGGGTGATTCTGACCGCGAGACATTGACGATGAAGGTAGGCCCACATAAAGCCCGGGCATATGCGCAGGGATTCGTCATTCTCAGCATGGTTCCACTGATGCTTCCTTATGGTTTGGAGTGGTTGCCTCTGGGATTCCTCACACTGCAACTGCCAGCAATGCTGGTCCTCTTTTCAGTAAAGCCGCGGTTGTTCCGTGGTGAGGATCACGCGGCACAGCGCAGCCTGAGAACGGGTATGGTTCTAGGTTTACTCGGATTCCTTGCTAGCGTCCTGCTACAGCCGTGGAATCCGTTTCAGTAGCGTTTTGCTCGGCAATATTCCCTCGCGAATGTTTCAGTAGAGGTCCTCGTAAGTTTGCCAAGCCATCGGATTACAGAACCAAGTGAGTAGCGACATCTGCGCCCACATCCGATTCTCTGCTTGGTCGAATACCACGCTGTTCTCGCTGTCCATCACTGCATCGGTGACCTCGTCGCCACGGTGCGCTGGTAGACAGTGCATGAAGGCGTAGTCATCTGCAGCATGGGCTACCAGTTCCTCGTTTACTTGGAATCCGTCGAAGTCACCGGTCTTGTCCTCAAGATGCTCCTCACCCATGCTGACAAAGACATCTGTGTAGATGACAGTAGCTCCGCTCACAGCATCGATTGGGTCATTGGTTCCTCTGAGGCTAGCTCCGGAATCCTTGGCTAACTTTTGTGCCCTCTCAACCACATCGGATGCTGGCTCATAGCCGACCGGAGTCGCCCAGGTGCAATCGACTCCAAGGATAGCGCAGGCCAGCATCAAATCGTGCAGTACATTGTTGCCGTCTCCGACCCAAGCAACCTGCTCTCCCTCCAAACTAGGGTTGCGCTCGAGGATTGTCATCAGGTCGGCAGCGGCCTGACATGGGTGATGCTTGTCACTCAGTGCGTTAATCACTGGGACGGAGGAAGATGATGCAAGCCCCTCAACCATATCGTGTCCGAAGCATCGGTAGGTTATGCCATCCAGATATCTGCAGAGAACTGCTCCGGTGTCTGCTATGGTTTCGGATTTCCCCAACTGGATGTCACCCTTGAGTAGAGTTAGTGCTTGCCCTCCGAGTTTGTTGATTCCCACCTCAAAAGACACACGCGTACGTGTGGAAGGTTTCTCGTAAATGCAACCGATTGACATCTCATCAAGCGGCTTGAACCCCTCACTGGTTTCGTCATCGTGCTTGAATCGAACAGCCCATTCCAATATGCTGCGAAGATTCCCAGCAACATCGTCTATAGAAAGTAGATGCTCTGTCATAGAACCCCTCAATCACGCTCATGCTCGATATCCGCAGCGAATCCATCGCGTGTGTCCGCCATTCCCCCGAACACACTCTGTGCGAAAGTCAACACATCAGCCAACCCTTCTTCGAGTTCGCTGGAAAGCGGAATAAGTCCAGGCATGATAGCAGCATTCTGCATCATACGCAATTGGCCGATAGCGAATTCAGTTCGCTGACCACCGGCTTCCTCGTAAAGTGCGGCTTCTAGGCTATCGAGATCATCGCCCCAAGTCAAAACGCGCTCAAGGTCATCTGGCTCGAGCAAATCCGACTTCGACAGGAAGTTGGCAGTCGGCAGCCCAAGCCGGAAGTGGACAATGCTTGAGAGTAGCATCTGTGATACGAATCCCGATGCTGTCTGCGACAACATTGGGTCGAATAGGAAAATCAGCGCAGCACGGCCCTGTCCAAGAACTTCGACCATGTGGCTGCTGGCTTCTCTGAATGCGAATAATTCCACTTGCCCTGGAGTATCTACTACCAGCATATCTCCAGAAAGGCCAGCCAACTCGTCGAAAATGTCGTGCGCCTGAGCGGCGACGAGGTCTGCCGCGAGAATCTGCGCACCGTTCGGCCCCAAGTCGTATTCATCCATCACCTCAGACAATGATACTAGGTCTCGGACATCAAACTCAGGATCGTAGTGTACCCTTTCTGCCCCCGGGTCCAGATTGATGGTCATGCAATCCACTTCGAGGAACCGAGACCACCGCTGGAAAGATGTCACCAACGTCGACTTTCCCGCACCGGCTGTCCCGACCACAAAAATGACCGGGGGTGTACTCTGATCTGATACTCCCATGCCCTCGGCCTCCTAGGACTGGTTCATCAACCCTTTGCATCCGCACCTATTGCTTAATGGATGCTCCACGGTCCATAGGACCGCTGCACCTTGCGCAACAATCGTTATACCACAACCGCCAATGTCGAGGCGTCGCCAACAATAGCAATCTGGAGGATTGAATAATGACTGACGAAAACTCTGACGATACACCACCGATGCCACCTGAAATGCCGCCGATGCCACCGGCTCCGCCCGGACTGGATGATGAACCACCTGCGCCACCGGCTCCGCCCGGCCTCGATGATGCACCTCCCGCTCCGCCAGATGCACCACCGGCTCCGCCCGGACTGGATGATGAACCACCTGCGCCACCGGCTCCGCCCGGCCTCGATGACACTCCTCCCGCTCCGCCAGATGCACCACCGGCACCACCGGATATGGATGCACCACCGGCACCGCCGGACATGG
>CAZYIX010000010.1:36473-38814 GCA_964647665.1 uncultured Candidatus Poseidoniales archaeon | reverse complement strand
ATGGATGCACCACCGGCACCGCCGGACATGGATGCACCACCGGCACCACCGGATATGGATGCACCACCGGCACCACCGGATATGGACGCACCACCAGCTCCACCAGAGATGCCACCGGCACCTCCCGACCCCATGGATTTGCTCAATGATATGGAGGATGATGAGTCGGATGACGACGCCGAAGATGTCGCACCGCCGCCAGCACCACCAAATCTTGAGTTGCTAACTGCTGATTCCGATGAAGATGATTCGGAGGAAGATGCTGAAGATAGTGGAGATGATGAGGCCGAGGAAGAAGATGAATCTGCGGCTGAAGAAGAAGCACCCCCTGCACCACTCGACCTACTCGGCCCCTCAGATGATGACGAAATCGTCGAGGAAGAACCCGAGGTAGAAGAAGTGTATATTGCACCTCCTGAGAAGAAGGAGGGTGGCAACATCCGAACCGCTGGCGACGTTGATGGGATACCCGGTGACAAAATATTCGGAACCCTCACCGAGGCGGAGGAATCAACCCTCTCGTCCGACGGTTCTGTCGTCAAACAAGAAGTGATGGGTACTATGAGACTGCACAACCCCTCAGAAAAGGACCGCCTTTGGGATATCGACATCACCCTGCATGGTATTGACCACACAGATCTAGATTCTACCGATGTACCATTCAATGAATTGGATGCCGATGGTGAACACAACATCGATTATGGCGTAACTGGGCCCCGGATGCTGGTTCTTCGCGAGCGAATCGACACCAATCCAAGCCGCAGTCAGGAGCGAAGCACTTCCGTAGTCAGAGATGGCGATGCTCACGAAATCAGTCTTGAGTTGGAAGTAGAGAATGTCGGACCTGTGAATATTAGCGAGGTCATCGTATCTCGAGCCTTCCCAATTCAGATTTCTGTCGGTGAAGGAGATGGATTCGAGAAGCAGGGCGATACCCTGACTTGGAACGTCGGCCGCATGGCCCCGGGTGAGAAGCAAACCCTGTCGATTCCAACTTCAGTGACTGCCGAGGCTATCGATACCATCGATGCTGGTGTTGCGTCTGCAACATACGAAGCAGATGCAACCCTATCTGGGCTATCATTCCACGAGATTGAGGCGAACTGCCGTGGATTCTCGTACATGGTGGTCGATGAGGATGAGAGGCCGGATAACTGGCGTTGTCAAGCTGTGTTTGAGAATCGCTCGTCGTTCACCGTGGATTTGACCAAATTGTCTGTCCAGTTGACTGGGGAAAGTGATCCTCTTTTCAATATAGCAGACGTTGTGGATGACGTTCTACCAGATGGCCGTTGGGAAAGTGGTGTTGAGGTAGTACATTCAACCGAAAAGCCAACCTTCAGTCAGGAACTCCTGTACTCAGTGATTCCGCGATGCTCAGAGGCTACTTCGGGCGCCCTAACCCTTGAGCCACATGTCATTGAGGTTCTGGAGGCTGATGTTAGCAAGAGTTACTCAAAGGACGTGCTGCGCTCCTACGTCAGTACTGATTTGGAAGTTATAATGGAGATTGAGAACACCGGTTCGTCCAATATCAATCTACTTCGAATTACCGATGACATTCCCGGAGTATTCAGTGCACCAGCGGCAGATTCAGTCAAGGCTGCAATCGATGGTAACGAGTTGATTCGTGACCAATACCGCATCGAAATGAAGGAAGAAATTTCTCTAGAGGAAAACCGAGTTTCACCAGATGGCCCCGGTCACACAATGTTGCTTACAATCGGAACCAAGGGTCCGATTGGTTTGGCACCTGGTAGGAAGTTGACAATTACATACCCATTGAATGCACCCGACCCCTCTCCTGACAACGATGTCGTCGCCGCTCCGGCACGTATCGACTTCAGTGCAGAGCGATTCGGACCGGTCGCTACCCGTGGCCTACAGTCTGCGCCAGCAGTGAGGGTCAGCCACCGCCGAAGGAAGTTCGACACCGGCAAGGAAGTATTCCCTGCTGGCGGTGCGGGCAAGTACGAAGTGATGATTATGTTCAACAACAGATCTGACTCAGCTCTACAGGACCTCGCCATTCACGATGTCATCCCCGGCGCTTTTGAAGTCGAATCATGGGAGATTCGAACTAGCGAAGGTGGAACTAGGGACGCCAAGACTTCTGAGGACAAGACCAAAGATGGCAAGAAGATGACTTGGACAATCGGAACGATTGCCAAGGGAGAAAGAATCGAGGTCTTGTATCAAATCAAGGGAGATCCATCCGCTGAATTCACTGTTGGAGATACTCAGGAAGTCCATGGGGCGACTTTCGGCGACGAGGTCGATGATGAATCAGGTCCTGGCATGGTCCCGGCTGAGATAGAACCGGCTGCCGAGGAAGAAGAAG
>CAZYIX010000010.1:0-36373 GCA_964647665.1 uncultured Candidatus Poseidoniales archaeon | reverse complement strand
CCGAGGAAGAAGAAGCCGAGGAAGAAGAAGCCGAGGAAGAAGAAGCCGAGGAAGAGGCAGATGAAGGTGACCAAGAGCCACCCTCTGAAGAGGATGCGATGATGGATGATGCACTGGCCAAGATTACTGGTAACAACGGCGATGGCGGAGATGCCGGAGCCGATGAAGACCGGGAATGCCCGATATGCCAAACATCCAATCCAGGTAGCAACGCAATGTGCTCTGCCTGCTCATTCACCTTCCCAGATGAGTAGTCACCTCTAGTCTCGCCGATGCCAACGGTGTAGCGCTGGATGGCTAGTCAAAGTCGAGGATATCCTCGGGGATTTCAACCGTTTCGCGTTCTGCGATAATCGGCTTAGGCAATGATAGTGCTGACATGTCTATTTTGCCTTCAACATCCTTGTCATCATTGAGAAGTGATTGAGCATCCTGAATTGCTGCTGCGGTTGCCGCCGCTGCATCACTATCGACCCCAGCCATCGATTCAAGACTGTCAGAACTGAATTGTGGCGCTACAAGTGAACCGCCGGCCACCTGACCACTTCCGCGCGCATCAGCAGCGGCATCGAGTTCCAACGACTCCATGACATCAAGTTCAGGGACTTTGAGTCCAATGGTCGGACTGATTTCCTTTAGGAAATCGTGTAGAGTGGCACTACGCATCCCTTCTGCAGTGAACGCTGCGATTGCCTGATGCCAAGCCTCCTCGCGTTTTCCTCGTACCCACATCGCGCGACAAATCCCAACAGAACAGACGTCATGAGCAGCCCCGAGCGACAACGCCCGGCTCCAATGTTTCTCTGCTACCTTCGCCTTGCCGATGACTTGAGCACATTCTGCCGCACCCTGTGCTGCATCCGCGCGCTGAGGGTGGGCTCGAATTACTGACTTGAATACCCTCAGTGCCTTTTTCTCACTGCCAAGCCTTCTCAATACTCGTGCATATCGCATTTTGAATTCCGGCTCCCGCTTCCAGCGTTTGCTCGCGTCTTTCAGTATATCTGCAGCCATCTCGAGATTGCCCTCGACCTCAAGCGAGTGAGCGGTGCGCAGCGCCTCTTCCGGAGTTTCCACGGATGGTCGAAGAACCCATGAGCATTCAATCCTTCCCGGCTCTAGGACTAGGGATTCCCACCCCCGGCGCCCAAAGAATTGAAGCAGCGTCCACTGCGCCACAAGTTTGTGAGCGAAGAACTGCCTGAGCAGCCTGAGATGCCCATTGGGCAGATGTTGATGCCAATAGTGTTGCTAATTGGAATGTCCCTGTTGCTCATCAATGAGAGTATACGCGTCACAATGGCGACCATTGCAGGGGGGATTTTGGAACCTGCATTGCCTTTCCACGACGAATACTTCGTCCCCACCGTTTGGATTCTTGGTTCAGGTATCATGGTAGTCAATACTGTGTTCAGGTCGCTGTTCATGGACCCGATGAAGCAGGCGCACCTAAATCACCGGAACAAGCAATTGAGAAAGTTGCTGAACGAGGCACGAATGTCTCGCGACAACGTCAGAATGGAGAAGGTTCAGAAGATGCAGATGTATCTCATGCCTGAGACTACAAAGTTGCAAATGGGCATGATGAAGCCAATGATGTTCACAATGGTGTTCATTATAGCGGTGTTCAGTTGGATGTATCTGATGGTCGAGGATTTCAGGGTCGACCATGTTAGTCTGCCATGGGAGAGCGCGTGGGGGTTCGAAGACAAGGTGATTATTTTCCCAGCGTGGATTGCATGTTACATCACAATGTCAGCGCCATTAGGCCGTTTGGTTGACAGGCACATCAAGTTGTTTCGCTTCAAGCGCAACGTATTGGTTGTCGAAGGCACACTGATAGACGAGCCGTTACTTGTCCTTCTCAAGGATAAGAAAGACGACTCACGAGGGCGTAGGCGAACACGGCAGGGCCAGCGGCGAATGCGAGGAGGCAAGCAGAAAGTCGAAACAGCCGCACCCGATTTGTTCTCTGGCACCACCAAAGCGGCAGTGATGGTTGGGGAAATTTGCCCCACATGTGATTCGGAATCAGTAGAGCGAGCGGCCTCAGGACGACTCAGATGTGTAATGTGCAGAGAGGAGTGGAGGCGTTGAGTTGGCCCGCATTACGGTAAGCGGGCATCCGGGCTCGGGTACCAGTACTCTAGCAACTGCAGTTGCACAGAAAACCGGTTGGCAACGCTTGAATGGCGGGGATATCTTCCGTGACGAGGCGATTAGACGCCAAATCGAGTTGGAAGATTTTAGTCGGCTCTGCCTTGAGGACGAATCCGTCGACAGAATGCTCGATGAAATTCTACAGAGCCGCATCGCCGACTCTAGCGGCCCTGAGATTGTCGAGAGTCGTTTGGCTGGATGGTGGGCCTATCGGGCCGGTATTGACTGTATTCGAATATGGTTGGAGGTCAGCGAGCAGGAACGGGCACGACGTCTCTACGGGAGAGAGGGCGGTGACGTGGCGACTCAGCAAGCGAAGGGGCGGGAGCGTATGGAAGCGGACAATGCTCGTTACCACAGGCTGTACGACATCGATATGTCTGACAAGACACCGTATTCTCTGGTGTTAGAATCCGACAACCTCACACCGCAACAGGTTCTCGAACTTACTCTAGACGCTTTGGGGATGCAGTGATGACGCGGATAATATTGGATGCCGAGGCTAAGACCTCAGACAAGCATGGCTCACCTCCTTCGCAGCGCTCAATCGAAGAACTGTTGAGCAGCGGCTATCTGGTGATGGACAAGCCAGCTGGCCCAAGCAGTCATCAAGCCTCAGCATGGGCCCGAGACCTTCTCGGCATTGAGAAGTTGGGGCATGGTGGCACATTGGACCCATTCGCCACAGGTGTGATCGTACTTCTTGCTGGACAGGCGATGCGGCTTACCAGCAAGGTCCTTGCACACGACAAACAGTACATCTGCGTGTTCAGGTCTGCCGAGGATATTGATAGTGAGGCATTTGCCGAGGCGCTCTCAACACAGATTGGAGACATATACAATGTTCCACCAAAGGAATCCGCGGTTAAGATTCAAGTTCGCAGTCGAAAAGTATCGAGTGCCTATGTCCTAGACATTTCGGGCCGAGATGCTGTTGTAGAGGTCAGTTGTGAATCTGGTACATACATCAGAACCATGGCTAGGGATCTTGGACTGTTACTGGGTATTCCGGTGGTACTCAAGGAATTGCGCAGAAGTAGGTCTGGGCGATTCACTGAGAATAATTCAGTCAGCCTTCAGGAGATTGCCGATGCATTTTGGCTATGGCGGGAACACGGAGAGGAGGCCGCATTGCGCAGAATCCTCTCGCCAGTGGAATCGCTTGTCAAAGATCTGCCTTCAATCGTGGTCAAGGATGGTGGTGCTGCCGCAATGGCGCATGGCGCACCTCTACTGTGCCCAGGAATTGCTTCGTTGGAATCAGGATTATCAGCGGGGGATAATGTGGCAATTTTCACCTTGAAGGGAGAAATAGTTGCCACTGCAACAATGGTTTGCTCATCGAAAGAGATTGCTGATAGCAAGACCGGAGAGGCAGCAAAGGCGTCCGCAGTATTCCTTGACCCTGAGGCATACCCAAAAACTTGGGGCAAATCATGAGCGCTTAGGTCGCCGAGATGGCCGACCTATAGAACGCACTCATGCCTGCTCGTATTCCTCATATACCCAGACTTCTGTCTCGAGCCTTATTTTCAACTTCGCCATGTGTTTCCACCCCACTCCCACCCCCTGACCACAGCAGCGGTCAATGTGAGAGTAACCTGAAGTGGCGACTACATGGTATAACCATTGAGGCTGTTTTTCGGATTATCAGCCATTAGGACCCAATCGTAGTTCTATTTCCACTACTGGACTCGACGAATGCGGCCCGGAGCAAGTTGCAGTAACACGATGCCAGCTACTATGACAACCAACAGCAATCCCCACATCACTAATCGGCTGAATCCACCATTACTCGGTGATTGCTCTTGTTCGCCCTCTGAGGTATCAAGTGCCCCGCTGGCGACATGCAACTCACCGACCCAGATGTTGTTTTCCTCAGAAGTCTCGTCGATGTCTCCTTGCCTGTCAATCTCAACACTAATCGTGACATTTTTTGCTCCACCCGTTGTTACCACCCAATCGCAAATGCCCGAAGCAAGTGCACCAGGAGGAACGACGGCGATGTCAGTCGAGCCGACCAATTCGCCGTCAACTTCGCAGCGAATATTGACAGGCTGCGCTGTTGCTCTGCCAATATTGCGTACGAATACCTCGATTTCAGCAATGTCTCCGTCCTCAATTACATCATCTACCAACGAGGTATCTCTTATTGTCACACTCTCGACAAAGAGGTCGGCGTCGGCTGTAGCATCCACTCTTACAGTATGTGATACGCTAGACACCCCATCTGAAATTGTCACAGTCACCGTTTGCTCTCCTACATCAACTGGAGATAGTAGTAGTTGCCCTGATGCAAAAGTGGCCCATGAGCGGTCCGTTGAGAGCATTAGGGCGTGGTCAGCAGTGTCGACGTCTGAGTAAGAAAGCGCGAGGCTCAAGGTCTGTCCTACCTCAACAGTGACATCTACGGGCAGCGGGTCGAATATCGGAGAATCATCAACCGGGCTAATCGAGATTGAGAATGTGTCAGTCCAACTGTTGGCTTGCCCATCGGTGACTATGATGGTGACTTCAGCAGTACCTGATGCGTCGGGCATCGGTTGAAGGCGAATAGCAGAACCGTCCATTTCCGCACTCAGCACTGCGGGGTTGCTGCTGCTGGCGAGCACTACGAGGTCACTATTGCCCGTAATGTCGTCTGAACATGTGCTGAGGAACGGATGCAGTACACCACCGCCATCTTCGGTGAAGGCCATTGAACCAGGCACTTCACAGATTGGATCTAAATCCCAGTCAATCACATAACCTCCAGTCATCACTATCTGATCTACAACCACCACTGTAGATTCAGGCTCACCGGCGCTCGACCATTGGTATCTCACAGACACCCCGATGTCGATGTCACCTCCATCGATCGGTAGGACTACTCCAATAGGTGCGGAGATGGCAAATGGACCGGGGCTGACTGGTACCTCGCCAAGAAGAGCTCCATTCATCGCTACCCGTACTGTGCTCAGACTTGGAATCAAGCCGTCAACCGAGCCACTGATGGTACCGGTCACCGTTACTGTAGGGTCGTTGATATCAACCCACACCGAGGTGAGGCAACGATCCCACACGGTTGCGACAAAGCGAAGGTGTGGGGAATCTGGAAGCAGAGTTTCCTCAACAAGAGACCCAGCGTCAATCCATGTCGTAAGATCATCAGATGTCTCCAACTTCCAAGTCACGTTACCATCGTTGGTTTGGTGGAATCGCCCCCATGACTGGTTGTACGGCAATGAGATTGCTGCACTTGTCCAAGTTCCGGGGGTTGAACCAGAACCAGCATCGAGCCCACATGGAGCGATGGTGATTTCAGAAGAATGGCTGCCTTGGTTCAGGTCCAGATTAATTATGGGGCTATCCTCGACAATAACGCTGTGCTCTGCCTTCGCTGTCTCGAAGGAAAACCAAGATTCTGTATGTCGCACTTTGAGGCCGATTGCATCAACATCGACTTCAGTATCATCGAATTCGCCAACCGACACATAGTCGACCGTCACTTGCAGTGCAGAGAGAGTTGCCCAATCCCAGGTTGCCTCATTGTCCAAAGAGAGTTGCAGCGAATTACCAGACATGTAATCAACTTCACCAAAAGTGTGTGAATACTCTTTGACCAGCAGGTGCTGTCCTCCATTGATGACTATGATTCTCACACTGTCCTGCTGTAGCGAATCAGGAATTTTGAATGATAGAGTAAGTGAAACGTTGAGCAGAGTATTATCTGAAACTGCAGACAGGTCAAAATCGCTTACAGTAATGTTTGGCCCTTTACTCCAAGTATACCCGCCGTCAGGTTCACCGATGGAAGCGTTGCTCTCAGTCGACGAGTATTCCGACCAAACGGTGGTATAGACAGAATTCTGCGGCCTTGTATGAGTGAAGGATAGGTGTCCGTCCGCAATCATTGCCACAGTGTAATCAGCGGGGTTTTCTGTGTAGCCTGATTTGGTTGTCAACGTCCATTCAGAATCATCTGAGAAATCTCCAGCAGGAAGAAGGTCGATTGGGTCGGCGCGAATGACCGTGTCGGCACTAACAGCGGCAAATGGCATTGCGAGGAGGAGAAATCCTAGCACTAATGCGATGAAGCGTGCTGAGGAGGCAGTTGTCATGCGGCTTTGGCGGTGGCGCAGCCCCTTGAACTCGTCGGATGCCCGCATCCATTGCCAAATCACCTCATCATTGCCCGTTCGGTTGATAAAGCGGCTTCAGGTCGGCCGATTCGCACTATGGCCGCGGTGGTCTAGTGGTTAGGACGGCAGATTGTGGTTCTGCCAACCCGGGTTCGACTCCCGGTCGCGGCCCCATCGACATGACATGGCGGATAGCATAGGCACTGAAATTGGCTTTCAGTCACCATTTAACCGGTCTGCTGAGATGCGATGTCCCATCCTCTCAGCCTTGGTCTCAAGGTACCGGCGGTTGCTATCTTCCACACCCACTACCAGCGGCATCATTTCTACTACATCGATGCCGAGAGAATTTAGTTGCTCAACCTTGTCGGGGTTATTTGTCAACAAACACACTCGTGAGATTCCGACTCCAGTCAGCATCTCCGCCGCAATACGGTAGTCGCGCGCATCAGCGGGCAGCCCGAGCATTAGGTTTGCATCCAATGTATCTGCACCTTTATCCTGCAAGTTGTATGCCTGAATCTTTGCATGAAGTCCAATTCCTCTACCTTCCTGCCTGAGGTAAAGCAAGCATCCCCAACCATGCTCATCTATCGCCTCAAGCGCAGCATCGAGTTGGTGTCCGCAATCGCATCGCTTGCTACCCAATGCGTCTCCGGTCAAACATTCTGAGTGGAGCCTGACAAGAACCGGATCGGGACCTGACATATCTCCACGCGTCAAAGCCACGTGGTCTAGACCGGTAATATCGTCATGGAAAACGCGAATTCTGAATTCACCATGCTCTGTTGGTAATTTGGCATCTGCTGGAACATGCTCCTTCTCGACAAGTTCCACCGGGCGTTCTGAAGTCACAGCATTACCTCCAAAGGTAGGTGGATTAGGTAGTGGTATTCACCCGCTTCCTCATTCGTTGAAATCAGTTCCCAGCCGTATCGATTGCACATCATCGGGATATCCTCCATTGTTTCAGGGTCATCTGCCATTACAAAAAGCGATTGGCCGGGTTTCATCTCCATCAGGCAGCGCTTGGATTCGTGCACCGGAACAGGGCAATGAAAGCCTAGAACATCTAGCGTGCGTGTGATAATGAGGGTGGACAAGCGTTCTGCCTCCGACCCTTCGGACGGCTCGACACTTTTCAACTCGGCGCAAGTCGGCCCGTGATGTATCTTCACGGCAGAGAGATTGAAGCGTGAGAGGTCGTGAAGCATTTGTGGACGATTCACCGGGTGCAGTTGCGAATCCGTCGAGTGGCGACGAGATTCTAGGCCAAGCATGGGCGTTTCTACGAATACCATTGGCGTTGGTTTTCATCGAATTGTTGTACTGGTGGGCGACTGATACCAGTAATTCGATGGAACCGCTACAGGTTACCATTGCACACCTCTGGACTTGGCTCTCAAACGTCATCTGGCCCGGTTCTGCCGAGATGTTCACCCACGCGACAGGTGCCTTCACTGGGGTGCAATTGAACAATCCTAATTTCGAGCAGGGACTCGTTCGCACTTATGTCTCCGACGAGTGTATTGCGATTCACGAAATCGTATTCCTTGGAACCCTAATGCTACTCACGCCGGGAGTTGATAGGAATCTCCGCATCAGGTCGATTGCAGCAATGGCTGGAATAGTTCAGTGCATCAACCTCGTTCGACTGCTTCTGCTATATCCATTCGCGGTTTCTGGCTGTGAACTACAACCGGGTCAAATCGGATGTGAAGCACCGATGAACACATTTCACAACCTCATCCTCACCCATGGTTTCCTGCTATTGCTCGTCGGTATCTGGCTGGGCTGGTTCTTCTGGCTCAAGTCATCTGGAAGAATCGGCAGTACTAGAGTCGACCTTTCAGAGTTGCAAAACCTGCGCAGAATCAGACTCAGGGAGAGTCTTCCTACTGGTTCAGTGATAGTGCTGATTGCTTGCCTGCTGTTGGCATCTTGGGCAACATGGGCTTACGCAATGGACGATGAGAATCAGATATTGAAGGCGATGAGTGAAGATTGCGAGTGGGGAGATGATGGCTGGCGTGATAGCGACAACCAGAGTTGTTACTACGAGATGGCTCGTTGGGAGGAGGTAGCTGGCCGTTCTATGCGGGCGTGGCTATTCGCAGGAATATTTGCTGGTTTAGCAATCATCACCATTCCTGAAAGAAAACCCACAGATGAGCAAGGCAGCACATCTTCAGATGATGAATCAGTCGAATCTGATGAGCAGAGCGCCACTCAGACCATAATTATCCAAGACTCTGTTGTCATGGGTGATGCTGGAATAATCGAGAGTAATGAAGAGGAGTAGATTCAATCTACGAGGGAAGCAGATATCTCTGCTCCCTTGAATTCCTTTCCACCCAGAGCATCGAGTACATACTGGGCCTTCTCACGGTGAATCTCTACTGTAGAACCGTCTCCATCGCTGTAAATCTCACCTATTGCGATATCCGGAACTCTAGATTGCTTCGCGACCCACTCATGGATAGCCAACTTACTGCCACTGGCTCCTGATAGCCGGATAGGTACCATGCCAAACACATCAGCAACCTCTCCCCAATCCTGCTGCTTTCTCACTGGGTCTCGGTCAACCCCATCGGGGAGTGCAGGTGCCTCCACTTCGGCAATCTCCATGTTCCATGTCGAGATGATTTTGCTCATCAGGGCCCCATCCTCACTGGCGACGAATGACCAGGCCTCACCCTTTCTGCCCATTCTGCCGGTTCGTCCAATGCGGTGGACGTAGGATTCGGAATCTGAAGGGATGTCGTAATTGATTACATGAGTTACTCCGTCCACATCCAAACCTCGTGCTGCTACGTCGGTTGCAATCACGATTCGTGCCTTACGATCGCGGAAGTCGGAGATAATTCGCTCACGCTTATTCTGCGCCATATCACCATGAATGCCGGTAGCAGAGAATCTGTGTCGGTCCAAACGCTCTACCAATAGGTCCACCATACGCTTGGTGTTGCAAAAGACTAGCATTTGGTCATCAGTGTCCATCTGTAGAAGCAATCTGCCGAGCACCCAGAGTTTGTTTGCACGACCAATTCTGACCATGTATTGGTCAATCTCAGGCACTTCGACGTCGAGGTCGTCATTCATCACGTACTCAGCTTCAGGGATGAACTCGTTAACCGCTTCAAGAACTTCAGCGGGGAATGTGGCAGAAAACAACAGTGTCTGTTGCCTATTTTCCAACCTTTCCAGCACCCAGAGGATGTCCGGAAAGAATCCCATGTCCAGCATCCGGTCGGCCTCATCGAGTGCAAATCTCTCGATTGAGGCCAAATTGATGTGACCGCGCTTACTCATGTCGATGACTCGGCCCGGGGTACCAACGATGATGTCGCAGCCAGCATTGAGGGTCTTCGCCTGCTTCTCTAGGTCAGTACCACCATACACGGTGACAATCTTCAGACCACGGTTACCTTGTAGCCACGACAACTCCTCAGAGACTTGGGTAGCAAGTTCTCGGGTAGGGCACAAAATCAGAGCCTGAGTTATTCCATCCGCTTCGACCATTTCGATAATCGGGATGCCAAAGGCGACAGTCTTGCCTGAGCCGGTGCGTGCTTGACCGATGATATCCTTGCCAAGGCGCGCGGATGGCACTGCATCGGCCTGAATTGGGGTGGTAAATTCCCAACCCTTCTCGGCGATAGCCTTAGCGATATTAGAATCAATATCCCAGTCCTCAAAGCGGACTGAACTGATTGAACTGCTAGACATTGTTGTCAACTCAGAAGGTCTCGGCGTCCTTCATCTCCTTCTGTAGTTCACCCATCCAGTACTTCTCACAATTATCTCGAGTGAGGGGGCGACCGGTCTGGCGAACGTGTTCCCGAATGTACTGGCGGAATTTGAGAGACTTGGTACGGTTGACGCCCTTGGGTGTGATTCCTTCCCACATCCGGTTGAAACTCTCCCGCTTTGAATCGACAGGCTCCTCGTCAGACATCTTGATTCCTCGGAAGCGGGCGACCTGACGCCCCTCTTTAACCGTGACGCTCCCCTATGGGGAGGATTGTGGCTCATGACCGTCTTCTAAGTCGTCATCAAACTCATCTTCGAAGTCGTCGTCACCGTAGAAAATCTCGTCCTGAGTCGGACGTCTAACTAAATCCGGCTTCAGGCCCACTGTTGTGGTTCCCTCTACCCCTCCTTCTACTGCATCTTTTCCCTCTGAGAGCGATTTCACCGCATCTAGCGCCTCAGGTGGAGGTGTTGAAAGGCTACCTTCCTCCGGAATGATTTTTTCAGCAGGAGCGAGATATTTGTTCTTCTCAGCCTCGGTACCCTCTAGCGATTCGTCTTTCACCATATCCTGCAAGATTTTGATAATCTTGGCATCGGTTTCCTGTGAGAGTAGAGTATTGGCCATATCGCGTGCCTCGGCTTCAGTCATTATCACTGGAATCATCTTGATGCAAGCCGTTCTAATACTAGGGTCGCGGTGCTTTGAGCCGTCGTTGATGATTGCCCGCATCTGGAATGATTGTGGGTCCAACTTTTTGAAGGCTCGAAGTGCGTGGTTTCGCACCCGAGTGTCCTCATCAAATAGAGCAAATTCCAGAGCAATCTGTGCAACCTTCGGAGCGCGTACAGCCAAAGATGCTAGTGAGCGAGCAGCATGTCGGCGTACAGCCACATTTTCGTCTTGAAGGCACCATCCAATTAGATCCCAGAGCGTAGCAGAGTGGTGCTTGGTCAGCCGGGGGAGAATCTCTGCGGCGCGTGAACGTAAATCATCGTCTTCCTCTCGGATTAGTTCGTCGATGTGAAGTTCAGCAACTTCGGGCCAGGAACCAGAAACAGCCTTCAACGCCTCAAAGGCAGTATTCCTTCTCTCGCCATCTAATCGAAGTTCGCGACGAAGAGTATTTTCGGTTGCCGATGGGAAAACGGGTGCAACTATCACTAGACATTTCGCAGCGGCATTTCTGACGCCACCATCGATATCATCGAGCAATTCATGCAGGTGGTCGAAAACGCTCTCAGTTTGCTGCAAGGCGCAGAATGGGAGGCTTGCCAAACCTGCAACGCGTAAACGCGGGTCGATGTCAAGCAGAGCCAAGTCTAGAGCCGCATGCGCGCCCTCGCTCCTGCCACCGCGAATCCTTGGCAATGCACGAATGCCATCTGAGCGAGAGAGTAATTTGGGCTGATCTTTCCAAATCACCTCGATTGCTTCTAGTTCGCCATTAGCCAGCGGTAGAATGCGATCTAGAGGTATGGCGTCCCAAGCGCCGTCACCAGGGGTGTATGCCAGATTGATAGCAACACTTTTGCTTCTGCCGGCAGAGAGCGGCTTTCCAGTCCTCGGGTTTCGAGCGATGTAATCTCTGCTCATTCTCCTTCACTCCTGCCGTCCGACTTACTTGAAGCCTCAGTTTCCTTCGGTGCTGCGGCCGGGCGCAGGTGGCATGCAGTCATGACCTTTCTTCAGTCACGTGCTGAGATAGAAACGAGGGATTCATGCACTTCGACCTCCCCCAAAGGGCCATGAGCAGGCGTCTGCCACGCTTCGTACTCGCGGGGGAACACTTGATTCCAGGAGGCTACCGTCTAGATGATACTCGTCTATCTGACATCGACATTGCCGTAGAGTTACGCGGAGTCGACGAAGTGCTTCCTACAAGCAGTGTCCGTCAACTGGTCGCTAACGCGGGTAAGGTGTTCATCGATGCTCGCTCAGATAAGCATCGTGTGCTGATTGACCTACTGGTTATGGGTGCTGATAAAGTTGCTATAGACTACATGGCTCCTAAGGCGGAGATTGAGATGGCATTCGCATATTCCCCATATGTGACACTACGGATGACAATCCCCGGTTCAGGTGAACCAATCCCTTTCTGGGTTGCTGACTCATTATTGCCTAGACTGAAGGAGTTGCGCAAGAGCGGCCCGAAAGAGATCTGGGTGATGTCTACTGCTAAGGGTAGAATGACTGCATTCTGGAAGGCTTTGCCAACCGCTGAGAAGAAACACTGGCGTTGGGTGTTGGCTCCCGATGAAGGTCGCGAGGTGGAATTGCTCAAGGACCCCGAAATGCCGTATGCTTGGCTGCTAAGTGGGGACGAACTGTTGCGGGGCTGGTCGAAATGACGAACGCACAGAAAGTCGCCCCTGACATTGTGACTCTATTGGCACATACCTGGGCTGCTCAAGGAACCGGAGCAATCGACGCAGATGCTATCCCAAGAATCTGGGCGTACGATATGGGTTGGTTTGACATCGAAACCGCTAGATTGGTTCGAGATTCATTGTTGCAAACCGATTGGCTTGTAGCTAGCGATGGAGGTCTGTTGCCTGCAATCAATATTGATGATGCAGAGCATACATTCGGCTGGATGCCGCTGATGAGGACATTGCGAGACCCACCACAATGCCCTCGAGAATCAACCACCGCTGAACCAAATCTGCCCGAAATCCAACAGACCCCACCCGCTACACCGGAGGCAGCCTCAGTCCAACCTGAAACTATCGTACAGGCCCCGATAGACCCCGCTGCTGCCGGAATAGAATCATTGTTGAGTCAAGTCACCTCATCTAGTGGGCTAGCGAAAAAGGAGGTTCTAAGGAGGGCTCAACGCAAGCGCCGGGCATTGGGGCCAATCACGCTGTGGATGTGCATTTTACTGGTGGCGAGGGAGCAGGATTTACAAGTTGGATCGCTGCTGCAATCACTTGGTGAATAATCACTATTTGTTACCGTTGCGAACACCCTGCGCATTTGCTGCAAGCAAAACTGGCAGTAACACAATTGCCAGCAGCAGCGAGAAGAACACGGTGATTGCTGTAACAACCCCGAAGTCCTGAACGACCGGCATTCTTGAGATTAGCAGCACCGCGAATCCACAAATGGTCGTACCTGCAGAAAGCAATAGGGCGACTCCAGTCGAGGCAAACATTTCGCGCATCGCCTGCCAAATGTCCTCTTCGTCCTTTCGCATTTCCTCAAATCCTCTCCAGACGTGAATCGAATAGTCAATACCAAGTCCGATTGTCAAAGCGGTCACCATCACAGTCAGGACATTCCAGTTCAAGGACAAGGTTGCCATCGCACCCACAACCCAAGCCGCCGCCAAGGCAACCGGTAGCACTACCAGTAGCGCTGGACCAATTTTTCGAGTGAGTGCAAGAAGCACGGTGAAACAAACTGCCAAACTGATGAGAGTGGATTGCAATTGTGACTCAGATAGCCCATCGAGTACAGCCTCTAGTCGCACAAGATCTCCGGCGACATGCATCTCAGCATCTACTCCTGGGAGATTCTCAGTCTTGTCAGCGACACCTCTGATGCCATTGAGCACAAGACTGCTTTCAGCCGAAGAGTCGGCTTCAACGATAATCTCCATACGAATGTAGAGTATTCGTTCCTCCCCAGCGACATTGTTGAAGGCGATGACATCAGCAACTCTCTCCGACCAAGTCACCCCAGACAATGGGTTAGATACAGACTGATTGTTAGATAGAGAAAACAATGCCTGAGCCGCCTGACCAGCCTGATAATCTGATTCGCTTACCAAATCTCCATCAAAGATGGATAGGTTGTAGGATTCACCGAATGCCTCGTCACCTTCGACAGCATCGAATAGAATGGGGTAGGGTCCATCGTAAACAGGATAGGATTGCCCTGAACGATGTGGTGAGACTACACCGTCGGTCGAACTAATCCACGTATCCATTAAACGTAAAGATTCAAGGAAATACGCGGTATCTTCGATGTGAGTATTACCTGACTCCGGTTCTGCTAGAATGTATACTGGCTTCCAGGCCGCCGCCTCATATGATTCGTATAATTGGTCTCTGGCTTGCATGACTTCCATGTCCTCATCGAGGAAATGGGTGAGGTTGAACTCGGTCTCCAAATTTGTAGCAGCCACGATTATCGAGCCGACCGTAAGCAGCGCAACCACTCCGAAGACCTTGGCCTGATGCCGCCTCTCAAAGGACACCATCGTATCAGGAAAACCACCCAACTGTGCCCATTTCACTCTCTTTGGAGAAATGTCTGGTGCTCTTTCCATCACTACATGCAGCGCACCAACCAAGACAGTTGAACTGACGAAAGCGGAGAATACCCCCAGTGCGAGTGCGAATCCGAAGGTGCGAAGTGGTGGTAGAGGTGAGACGACGTTAGCGAGGAAAGCAGCAATGGTCGTTACAACTGCTAATAGTAATGCCACTCTCAATTTATCGAAGCCGCTTAACCACGCAGCCGCTGCAGACATCCCTTGAGACCTGAAAGAGTCATATCTCCTCTGCAGATGTATACTGTAGTCAATTCCTAGGCCAAGTACCACAGGTGCTACCGCCACCTCAAGGACTGTGAACTCGATATTCAGTAGAGCCAATCCACCATAGGTCCACACCAGCGATGCGGTAAGCCCGACAAGTGGGAAGGCGACGCCACGAATAGAGCGGAAAGCCAACGCTAGAATGCACACTACCACAATTACCGCGCCGAATACTAGCATTGCCAACTCACCGAGCGTTCCTTTGTTGACATCATACGACATCAGGTCAATGCTAGACACTGAAAATGTCAGAGAAGAATTTGAGTCTGCATTGAATGCTCGCAGTTCATCTCGAATTACATTCTGGTAGACTTGGCGCTCAACATCTTCCATTGTTGGGTCAATCATCAGCACCCACAGCGTACTCGAAGCGCTGGGTGCTGAATCCAAAGCGACTGAATCCGGGTCACCACCACTCTCTGCCGCGTTTTTCCGGTCGGTGAGCCAATCGCAGATATCGCCCTCGTCGAGGTCTTTGTGAAGTAGAGAAGATTCCATGAAGGCGGCAGCCGATATTGCTCGCTCATTTCCTAGGGCGTCGCCACAAGTTGTGTTCAACTCGAGGGCTACTGTCAGGAATGATTCCCAATCCGAATAATCACTGAGCAATGATCCGTTTTCATCCATCTCATCGAGAACCAATTGCATGACTCCGGGTGCTGAAATATTGCTGTCGATGTAATGGCCACCGTGGTCAGAACGGTATTGCAGGTATGCCATGACCTCGGCTTGATAGTGGAGATTCTCCATGCTGAGAACATTACCTTCACCAGTATCAATAGCCACATGGATGAACATGGGTCTGCTTTCAGGAGGAAAATGCGTAGACATTTTTTGCTCGGCAATATCAGCATCTGTTTCAGGCGCAAACCCGGAGATATCAGTATTGAACGGCGGTACCGGGTACAACTGGAGGCCGAGGGCAAGAGTGAGTAGAATTGATGCTAAAAGAATAGGGATTGCAACCCTTTCAAAGGATGCTTCACCCGGTATGAATGAGTCTGAAACTTCTACATCCATAACACTGCGAGCCAAGGTCGCTTCATAAGATAGGGGGCAAACACTTTCACAGATGGTGGCAATATTGTACGTAATGACAGATGTCACCACTTACGTGGTGGTTGAAAGACTCAAAAGGGAGAGGCGGGTCGGCGGGTCGGTCACCATGGCGATTAAGGTACTATTGAACGAAGGCGGAGAATTGAGATTGCGAATTACAGAGGAGAGTCACACTGCTCTGCAACTCTTTCGCTCTCGGCTAAATGAGAGCAAGGATGTTGATTATTCCAACTATTTCATCGGCCATCCAGAACTAGACGAACCCGAGTTTTACCTTCGTGTCAAGAAGGGTAAGGACCCCGCTAAGGTGCTGAAGACACTCTGCTCAGGCATTACAGCTGAGTTTGAGGGTATGGCTCTATCTTGATGGAGGGAAACTTCTGACACCGGCGAAAATCGCCGAAGCCTGCGGGCTAACTGGTTATTCTTGCGATGGGCTAGGCATTGGTGGTTTGCTAAAGACTAGGGCTGAAGACTTCCGAGTAGATGAAATCGGCTCTCCACCCGCACTACAAGGTAAGGGACGCTTCACGGTTGCTAGGGTCACATTGAATAATTGGGAGACCAATCGATTCATTGGCCAGTTGGCCAAGCGATTGAGAATTTCACGCAATAGAATCTGGTTCAGTGGGACCAAGGATAAGCGGGCTATTACCAGCCAATTACTCACAATCGATGCCAATGAGAACAAGGTGGCGGGAGTCTCAATGAGTGATGTGGACATTGAGGTCCTTGGTAGAACACATCAGAAGTTGCATCTCGGAGACCACGACGGAAATCGTTTCACTATCACCGTACGCGGATGTGCTGACAACGATGGTTCACCACTCGAAGCAAAGGCCGCAATTGAGCGGGTCAACGCTAATTACGCTAGAATGGAAGAGCGACTAGGTGCTGGCAGATTCCCAAATTGGGTAGGGCCACAACGATTTGGCGCGACACGTCCGGTCACTCCCGTGGTTGGTCGAGCCCTACTTTCAGATGACCTTGAGGGTGCAGTAAACGCATATCTTGGGATGCCGGGTGTACATCAAGTCGAGGCAGTGAGTCAATTCCGAAGCGAATGGGCTGACAACAAAAATGTCGAGGCCTGCCTAGAAATGATACCGCGGCAATTAGGTTTTGAGAGGGATATTCTGAGACATTTGAAGTCGAAACCAGATGATTGGACTGGTGCATTCCGACGTCTGCCCAACTCACTGCAGTTGATGATGGTACACAGCTTACAATCAGAGGCGTTCAATCGAATCCTTGCTGCTAGGCTAATCAGTGAGATGTCATTGGTCGAACCGGTCGAGGGAGATGTCGTCGCACCAGTGTCTGACAACGGCAAGTTAGATCTATCAAAGCGGGTGATTGCTGAGTCGGATACTATCGGACGATTGTCGCGCAATTGCCGAAGTGGTAGACTTGCTGTGACTGGTTCACTCCCCGGTGGGCAATATTCACTAGCAGAACAGGAACCCGGCAAAATCGAAAATCAAGTGCTCAAGCAGATGGATTTGGCTGACGAAGACTGGATAGTCAGCAGAATACCTCGCCTCTCGTCTAAGGGAAGTAGAAGGCCGTTAACTGCTACGTTCACAGATTTCAGTGTCGAGGAATCCACTGAAGTTGATGCGGAGCGACTCTCTGAGCGTTGGGGCAAGGGCCCGAAGGAGGGCGAACAATGGCATCCAGATGGTTGTGTTCTTCGTCTAAGATTCACACTTCCAAGCGGTACCTATGCTACGATGTTGATGCGCGAATTCATGCGCGCTCCACTCACTCAATACTGAGTAATCAGAGCCGTCCAATTTCGAGGACTTCTACCTCACCTACGCCGATGATGTCACGAATCGCGTCTTCGAATTTGTCGACTGTGCCATCTCCTTCTTGGATAACACAGTGTGCTACGACGAATTTCATTCCAAAGGCAAGTGGCTTTGTCTCAACAAATTGCACCACGCCTACGTCACTCTCAAGTTTATTCATCTCAGTAGCAATAACTTCTGCGTCAGCGTCTTCCATGCTGGAATTGCACATTATCTTGTACTTGACAGCGACTTCTCCCACGAAATCACCTCAGGGTCCGCTGAATCCGCATCCAGGGCAAATATACGCAACTGCTTGGTTGCGGCACCTTTCGGATCTTCCAATTGGTTCGCCACAGGATGGGCAAGGAAATGACGTCGACTTTTTGTCGGTCAACGGTACCCCGGAGGATGTGCAAGTAACCGCTCTCTTCAGCATGTTCAACACCTGTACTGCGCCGCCGAACGGCTGCCCCTTTTTATGGTTGCCCGCGAGGACCGGACTAGAATCAATCGCCAAGAACAGTAAGTCTGCCCGTTCGACCGGTTGATACCACCTTTTCTCCATTGCTGAGCCTGCACCAACCATTCTCAATTCGTACAACATCGCCTGTGCTAACTTGGTCCACTTGTCCGCCCCAAAGAACGACGCCGACAAGCCCACTCTCATCACGTCCACAGGCTGCAGCAAGCGAGCCTGACCAATTCTCATTGCGGACTGTGCGACGGGGGTAGCGTCGCAGGATGAGCAACTCGATACGCCCAACAGGGGTTGAGGGACGTAGGTCGGCCACTGGGATTCGTGGTTTGCTGTTTTGTTCTCTTACATTACCCCTAGCGGCATGCATCAAATTTAGGATTGATTGTTCGCGGGCAGTTGCTTCCGTGCTGGTTAACCGGGCTTCTCTCTGTATCGTTGCTGTAGACATCTTATTCACTCACTGAGCATTGAAGCGAGTGCTGAAGGTCCACCTACATTTTGTAGGGGGTTGGCTGTAAGTGAAAGTGGAAGCAACTCGCCACGAGACGACGAATATAGGGCTAGCAGTTTCAGGAGTCTGTCGTATCCTTACGACTGATGCGGCGAAAGCCAGCCACTCCCTGCTCCTCATCCTCATCGTCGGAGGTATCGGTCACCACACCAGCCTCCGCAAGCCAGTCTACCAATTGCTGTTGCACACTCTTTCCGCGTGCGATTTGGCGAGGTGAAGGCAATTTGTTCCTGCAAATCAGAAACACCTCCGACGAAGAGTTGCGAGAAGCATCTGGTGAGAATCTTTGCACACGTGAGAATCTACTTTTGGCGGCATTGACAATTCCTTCAATTCCTCTGCCTTGAAACATCTTGGTTACAAATGCCCCTCCCGGCGAGAGCAGAGGTAGTGTGAAATCGAAAACCATCGCTACAAGTTCCAACGAAATCGTTTGGTCGCGCTCATACTGTCCGGTTAGACTAGGTGAAATGTCGCTGACAATTGTGTTGAACATACGCTCGCTGTCATCGGCCAACTGCTCGCCATTCACTAGAATGGCATTGGCTAACATCTCACGAATACGCTGCTGCGTTGGTTCTTCAGTGATGTCTCCAATGACAAGCGCGGCCCCTTCTATCGGCGCACACGCCTCGAGGTCAACGCCAATGACCATGCCTTCAGGACCGGTGGTTTCGACAGCGACCTGCGTCCAGCCACCGGGATGGCATCCTACGTCGAGAACAAAGTCTCCTTCTCGAATAAGAGGGAAGCGCTGCTGTATCTGTTTGAGCTTGAATGCGCTACGTGCTCGATACCCCTTTGACTTAGCCTGCTTGCGCCACGGGTCACGTTGGTGCTCCTTGTACCATCGCTCGCTCATACTATCCCCATACAGTCGGCTCGGTCCGGGATATGTAAATCAGACCCGCCCGCAACGGCAGTGACATCAATCGGGGGTGAAAGCATGGACAGGCGGCTAGCGTTGGTCAAAATCGGCGTAGCTTTCCTACTCATTTCCACTATGATCCCATTCGCTAGCGCCTGCTCTGAGCAGCCATCATCCCTGCCACGAGAGAGTGAGGGCGGCCATGCGGTTCTCGTAGAGCAGTACACCTCCACTTGGTGTGAATTCTGTGCTGAGGTAGACCCTTGGGTAGAGGATGTGATGCAGGACCATTCTGGCCGAGCCTATCGCATCGCCATCCATCCTGATGATTCCGACCCACTAGGCAATCCTGCTGCCACACACAGACTGTTACGGCATAACGACCCCTCCAACCAGTCTCTGCCCACTTTCTGGTACGACGGTGCCGAGGGTAGTACTGGCGTGGTTCAGCCGTGGCGCGTAAGTCAGGGAATAATTGCCGCAGAGGATGATAGGTCCTCATCTACGCAATTCAACGTGCAGCAAGCCGGATTGCTGCATTTTTTTGTAGATTTGAGATTCCAGATGCAGGCTGAACAATACTCTGGAACTCAGGTGACGGTTATTCTCAAGGATTCCATGTCTCGTCTTTCTGGCAGCGAAGCCGCAAACGGAATTACTGAACATCGCGATGTTGTGGTCGGATTAGTTGAGATTGACATTTCTGAGCAAGGCGCGCATATCGCTTGGGCTTGGCCTCATCCCGAAGCGTGGCTCCTCGATAACAGTTCATTCAATCAGAATCAGAGGGAATTACACCTGCAACTTCCAGATGGAAATTGGGACCTACCAACCGATTTAGAGGTCATCTTCGTACACGAATCAGACGTTGGCGGGGATGATACGGTCACCTACGGAGTTCTTGGATTGGAATACCAAGGCGGCGACGGTGGTGGATGTGGTGGAGTATTCGCTATAGGATACAACTTTCTGACAATGTATCCGTTGCAAATCGTGCTTGTGGTGAGTTTGTTACTATTACTGCAAGGACGTCGCCGTGTCGATTCACATACAAAAGACCCATGACTTCCTGTTTGGGGCATACAAACTGATGTGTTCAAGTACTTGCAGTGCAACTATTACATTGATGGCGTACAACCCTGAAGAAAATGAGACGGGGCGCCAATTGGGTGCCCAAGCCGAACGAGAATGGATGGTCGAATACATCGTCGACATTCCCGAAGTAGCACCGGTCAGGAATATTGCAATCCTGCGCGGTAGGGAGATGTCAGATGTGCAAAGCCGTCTGTACGACGTCCTCCGCGCACAGTTCGTGGAGGCACGTCGTCTCGATGTGACCGTAATCCGCATTGAGCCTGTCGATATGCGGACAGATTCGAGTCTATTCGAAATCGGTGGTGCATTCGCACCGTAATCTGCTGGACTTCGTTACGAAACAGTCAGGCCTTGGGCGTGATGTTCCATTCACCGGCATCTCGGTCCTTTCGGATGAAGTGCAAGATGGCGAAGGTTGCTACCATCGAGATGTGAACAGAGGTGCAGTAGGGGCAGATGTGTGGTGCCCCATCCACCAGAAACAATTCGACTACGATTAGCCAAGCCACACCGGGTAGGCCAATAATCGACACCCAGTAAGTCCAGTCGAGCCACTTCTTCGCCCAGTCTTCTCCAATACCCATGAAAATAGCACAAGTCAGGTATCCAAGCAAGGTGAACCCAAGCAAACCAACGACACCCCAAGGCAATCCGAGAATCGGTGCTTCGGAATATGTTGCATCACCAATGACGCTGCCACACTGCACAATTCCCTCAGCAGCACAGAATTCTGTAAAACCTGTACCTGAGAGTTGGTTGTGAATCACCCAAGTCCAAGCGCTGGCCATCAGCCCACCAAGTTGTACCAACAGGGTACCTAGTAGCATTCTACGGGTTTTTGAGTATGTAGTGAGAGCCTTCTCGCCCTGGGGGGTGGCGAGGAAAATACCTGCACCAGTAACCAGTAAGAAAACTGCAAGTGGCCCGTATTCAGATAGAGTGCTCGGCATACTCAAACCCCCACCAAACGCTGGACTGCGTCATGTAGATCTTCCCCGTCTTTACTATGCTCCTGTGGATTCCATGCCACCACTCCATCGGGTTGTACAAGAACCGAGAATGGGGTTCCTGGGATTTGCCAGTCACTGGCAGTATCCCCTGTGAGCGCATCGAAGTAGAGCCAATTGTGGACCTCGCCTGGTCGGTCGGCGCAGTTGCGCTCTCCACCGTAGCAACCTTCGTTAGACTCCTTGAGTTTGAAGGCCTCTATCTCTGCGCGACTACTATCGTGACCGCCTATTTGCAGTTCAACGGCAATGGTGATGAAGGTGACTTGTGTATTCCAAGATTCATGATGCTCAGACATTTCCGCTGCGTCGTTCCAGCAATGCGGGCAATCGGTGTCCATGAACTGAATCAAGAACCACTGTCCGGATTGACCATCCTGCCAATCCCGGTCAATGCTATCATGGAATGTGTAATCTTCCCAAATACCTGAGTTGTGAGCCTGCCCGCTGAAATTTGGAGCCAGTTGGCCTTCTGAAGGCCCAATATTTGGTGGAGGTGCCAATACATAGGAGAATACGAAGACCAACGAAAGTACAGCTGATACAGCGAAGAATGACAGTATGCGTGCGTCGCCAGAGGTGTTCGCGTCCTCATCATCAATCAAGCGGCGGGTAGTTGATTCAGTCATCATTTAGTCCAATCTCCTGTATCAGTGTTGAAGCCGTGTAGCGGATGGCCTCCTCTGAATTGTATTGCGGTGTGAAGCCGGTATTGAAAAGTCGTGTGGGGTCCAGCATCGATTTGGGAACATCTCCAGCCCAACCCCGGTCACCACCTGTATAATCGATTGACACATTCGGGAAGCCAATCTCATCGATGACAATCTCAGCGATGCGGCTGACGCTGCAAGTATCATGAGTACCCAGATTGAAGCAGTTGATTGCCTCATCAGTGTTCTCGGTCAGGTGAATCATCGCAGCCGCACAGTCGCAGACTTCCATGTACGATTTCTCCTGCAGTCCATTGCCAAGCACTTCGAGCCGTGTAGGGTCTGCCTTCAGTTTGTGGATGAAATCGAAAATCACGCCATGTGTTCCTCGTGCGCCAACAATGTTTGCGAAGCGGAACAACCAGCACTGCAACCCGAAAGTTCCGACCCAGGATGTAATCAGAGCCTCGGAGCCAAGTTTGCTTGCACCATAGAGCGAAATTGGGAACAACGGACCGTAGTCCTCTGGGGTCGGCATCTGTACTGCCTCACCATAGACAACACTGCTGCTAGCGAAGGTGATTTTCTTCACGCCCGCGAGGCGCATTGCCTCGAGTACGTTGTATGTGGCGACAGTACCCTGTTTGAGGTCGGTGTCGGTTACTTCAGTGCCAAGACGGATGTCAGGGTTTGCTGCCAAGTGGAAAACCATGTCCACACCATCCATCGCAGAGGTGATGGAATCCAAATCGAGTAGGTCCCCGAGCACAAGGGTCACAGATGCGCTTGAAGCATCGTGATGGGAAATGAACCCAGCCCTACCGCTCGACATATTGTCGAAGACTACGACCTCATCGCCGCGCGCGACGAGAAGGTCGACGAGATGGGAACCGATGAAGCCGGCTCCGCCAGTCACTAGAGTGCGCATCGATGCCGCCGACTTTAGCCTCCGTATTAACTCCGTCTGACGCGCGGACACACGCGAGGGCGCAGGTGCGCTGAGCATACGCGAAGGGGCACTGCGCTACAGTTTCATTCAGTTTCCCTCCGCTACGCGGATGGAATAGTTGTCTTCACTTACACAACTCCACACCCCTTCTCGCAATTGAGATGGTCTGCCACCGGTCAGGGTATCTCTCCTGCCAAAGCGGAATGCTAAGGTGGGAATGATGTGATAATATGGCAAAAAAAGCAACACAGAAAAACCAAGCAAGCGAACAAAATGAACAAGAAGAGATTGAGGTGAATACACCAAGCCTACTCGTCGGGTATGTGCGAATCAGCAATGCGGGCGGTGCAATCAAGCTGTCTGTCAACACCAGCGCCTTTGGCGACTGCGAGACTTACGCGACCAGTGACGGGCAGACTTACGTGCCCCTAGTCATCAGTCTGAATGCACTGCGCAAGGTGATTGAGGGCGAGCGCGCCGTCACCACAGTCAGCCAACTGATGTCTCAGTGAGCAATACTGCGGTCAGCGGTCTATCCGCTGGCCGCACACCAAATGCCACACTGCGGAGCAGTTGCGCATTTCCTAAGCAATTCCGGTGATACGTTGAAATACGAATCGGTGCCGGAGTTTCACTGATGGAGGCCCCCGAGCCCGCAACGCCCACATCGTGGGATGGCCCTATTTTGGCCGCCATGCCCGTGTTTAACGAAGAGGAAACCATTGGCAGTGTGGTAGTTGGGTGCCTTGAGCACGTAGACGAAGTGATCTGTGTCGATGATGGGTCTTCGGACTCCTCATCTCGCATAGCACGCAAATTAGGTGCAACCGTGCATCATCACCGCGCAAATCGGGGCTATGGGGGTGCGATTAGGACCATTTTGAGGCTTGCCCGCGAGCGAAGAGCTCGTGCGTTGGTGATTCTTGACAGTGACGGGCAGCACGATACTGCGGACATCCCCAAGATGCTCGAACCGATTTTCAGAGATGGAGCAGATATGGTAATCGGTTCTCGTTTTGTTGAAGGCGGTTCCAGTGATAGGATACCTGCCTATAGAACGCTAGGCATCAAGGTAATAACAGCGGCTTCAAACCTTTCTTCTGACCTAGGTGTCAAGGACACCCAAAGTGGATTCAGAGCCTTCGGACCACTCGCACTGGAGAGAATTAGATTCGATGTTGATGGGATGGAGTCAACTCTGGAAGTTCTCGACCTATGTGGTGAGTTAGAACTCAAGGTGACAGAAGTGCCAACCAGAATCCGTTATGATGTGCCAAAGGGGTCACGATATACCGCGATGTCACACGGCTTCACAGTCCTATCTTATGCCTTGATTACGCTATCTCAAAAGAAGCCATTACTTGTCTTCGGTCTACCCGGCATTTCGTTGCTGGGTGGTGGTATGCTCGCAGGACTGCGCGCACTGAATGAGGTCGAGTCAATAACCGAGGGCACAATTTCTTTGTCGGTAGGCCCCGGATTGACTGCGGCGTGGATTGGAATGCTTGGGATCTCGCTTTGTTTCACAGCACTGGTGCTCCAAGGAGCACGCGCTCTGATGCGAAGACTGCTTGTTCGCGAGTTCGGAATTGACTGAAAGGTCCGATGAGGTCCCTTTAGGACCTCATACTTGCGACTAGTTGAAATCGCTAATAGCAACGAACGCACTGATGGCGGCTGACGACGCACCTCCGGATGAGGAGGCAATCAGTGTTGGCGAGAAGGTGCGTTCAACTATCGGTAACTTCTGGGACCTACCCGCTATTGAGAGTGCCAGAAGGTGGCGTAACAGTGCGACAGGCTTCTCTGAAGCCGCCGGGGAAAGGGTGCATAGAGCAGCCACAGGGCCAATTACTGGCATGTACCGGGCGCTGCATCAGTCACCTGGTGCAGTAATCATCATCCTGTTACTGGTCTCGGTGTTCTTCGGCCGATACGCCATTGATTTTCAGCACCAAATCAATGGCGACGTGGAAATCTACTTGCCAGATGGTGCTGATTCTAAGGAACTGCTGTTGGAAGTTCGTGCGGGGTGGTCGACTGACATCGTGATGCTGTATATCCACACAGACAATGCAATCGAAGATGAAACAGAACGAGGAAAATGCCCTGAAGTCGACGATTGCATCTATAACGTAACTTCTGTGCATGTACTCAATCAATTATCTTACCTTGAAGGAGATGAAACCAGTATACAGGGCAACTATGACCGTGGCCTTGACTGGGACAAGGCCGACCGTGGCCGCAATGATGGGATCGTTTGGATTCTGTCGCCTGCGCAGATAGTCAAGGAAGCCAATAGCAGTCGAAGCAGATTCGCTTGCGCTCTTGAGATGCACGGAATCGAGCAGATGCAAGCAGATGACTGTACAATTGCCAACACGAATTCTCAGTTTTTCAACGATGGATATAGTATTCCTAGTGAGCAGGATACAGTCAACAATCTGGTTGAAAATGCTGGAGAGTTGATGGATTCATTCGTCAGGGATACCAACGGAGATGGCATCTGGGATACAGCAGTCGTTGTAATCGGTATCCGATTCGAAATGGCGGGCACACAAATCGACCCACGCCCCGACCCGAAGGGAGAGGAAGGGTCGACGATAGCGGACCACAAGGCCTTCATTGAATACACTCATCGGCTGATTTACGAAAAATCGAACCCAACGAAATGTGAACTGTGCCGCCAATCATTCGATGAGCCTCTATCTCCTATGTGGTACGAGGATGAATTGGAATGGCGTCTGCCTGATTCCGGTGAGCGACGAGCGATAACCGTCACTGGTCTCACTCCTGTGCTGCACGATGTTTCTACTGCGGTTTACGAGCAACTTGAGTTCATGCTCCCGTGGTCCCTTGCTTTCGTGGCTATTGCCATGATTTCACTGCATCGAAATCCCAAGGTTCTGTTCATTTGCGGTCTTCCTATTGTGATGAGTTTAGCAGTGACATTCGGTTTTACAGTAGTAGCAGACATCATGTTAACGCCGATGATTATCGCAGCGGGCCCCATCCTCATCGGATTGGGTGTTGATTACTCCTTACATCTGATTAATCGGATAGAAGAGGGGAGAAATTCGAGATTGGAGGAAGCGGCTGAGAAGGCATGGAAGGCAGAAAGGTCTGGCGAGAGTGCAGTAGAAGTCGACCCATGGGATTCTGAGATTTATCTCGGAGCTACCGTTGAGGCAGTGATGACTACTGGTAACGCTATCTTACTCTCAGCAATCACAACCATCGTTGGATTCAGTGTTCTCGCTTGGCCCGAACTTGTTCCAATACAACCGATGAGAACCGTCGGTTTGACCCTAGTTCTTGGAATCACATGCACTTTCTTCTTTTCGATGATAATGGTGCCAGCGCTCGGCTGGGTCCTTCGGTATCGTAAGAGAGGAACCGAACAAACCCAGAGATTTTGGAACAAAGTTGGCGTTGTGCCCGTTCGTGGTTGGTGGGCGATACTGCTTGTTGCTTTATTCGTCAGCGCAGCTGGCGTCACCATCATCAACGCGGAAATGGGTAAGGACATTACCGGTTCTAAAGATGAAGTTCCACCGGGTCTTGAATCCTATGAAACGTTGGCTGAATACAGTCGAGTGTTTGAAGGTGGGCAGACAAATATGTTCATCGTCGACGCTGGCAATCACACTCCAATCAATGGAACTGCCCCAATTCGTGACTTAGCGGTACTCGATGAAATAGAAGAAATGCAGAACAGAATAGATACCGTACCAGAGACAACCACAGTCAGTCTAGTCACCATATTGAAGGCTATTCACGTTGAAGTGGAAATTGGTGGCTTCCAAGCCTACGACAACAGCCTATGGGGGCTATTGCACTCTCCATGTTGGGAGGACCCGGTTCAACCCGACAGGCCGTTGGAATGTCTGATGACAACTGTCACCACAAGAGAAGCGATGGTAAACGTGGCATTCGACACGCTATCGGTTGAAGTACGCTCAATGCTGATGAATGAGATAGACGAGGGAATGGGTGGTGAAACTAGGACTTTGATCTATGTTAATCAGCCATACATCAACCTCCGGGCTGCTGGGGCTTTGCGAGAAGAAATTGATGGTATATTGGCCAATGGCTTTTCCAACATCGATGACGTGACAGTCACCAAATTGACTGGTGGACTGCCATTGTCTCTTGACATCAACAAGGGCATACACGATGCGCAGTTGGACGCCACTCTGATGACAATGTTAGTACTCACTCTTGTGATGACGTTGCTGTTCCGCTCACCAAGGTTAGCGCTGTTTACCATGACTGCTGTTGGCGTTGTTGTGCTTTGGCAGCCTCTTTTGATGAGGGGTGGTGATGTGAATGTCAATGTGTTTACCGCTATGGTAAGTACCATTGTATTCGGCATCGGTGTTGACGATTCCATTCACGTCATCGATCGAATTCGAGAGGAGAAGGAAACTCCAGGTGGAATCGTCAAAACGGTCTCACGAACTGGGCAGACCATCTTTGAGACCACCGCCACCACTTGTGCCGGTCTTGCTGCCGGATTGTTGGTCGATATACCAGCGCTGCGAAATTTCTTCGCGCTGATGATGATTCTCATCACATTGGCGTTGCTGACATCAGCCCTACTATTGCCTTCACTGATTGTTGGTTGGCACACCATGGTTCATGCAATTACGGGAAAGCGATCCTATCAGGACTTTGACACAGATGTGACCATGGATGATGAATCTGCGATAGACGCAGTACTCACTTAACTTGCGGCAGGTTAGAACTCTTGCAGACAGACCTTCAGTCGCAGTGGCAGTGTTCCGTTTTCGTGTACGTGTACGTGTGTGTTACGGAATTGCGGCAGATTCAACAGGTTGCTACTGCTCGCTCAGGCAATGAGAAGGGCACTGTTCGTCGTGATTTTGGCCACGATGCTGGTGTCTCCCATCCTCTCACCATCTCCACATAATCGTCTTCCTGCCGAGGATTCCAGTGCATTCGCTGGCGGCAACGAGCAACTCGACGTTGTTCTCAACCAGTGGCGGCACTCATCTGCTGACCCATTCACGCCGAGTATACTACTGACTAATCTGACAATAGGCAACACCTATGTCATCGAGTGGATGCTGCTCGAGGGTAATGGAACCGCAAGCAATAGTGGAGCGATGATTCTGAACAGTAGCATCAGTTTCACTGCAAATAGCACAAGCAAACGAATCGACCTGACCCTTTGGCACTTTAGTACCGATTTCAACCTCTATAGATTTCTGTGTGCGTTTTCTGACACAGGAGGAATGATAGCTACATCCGAAAATGGAATCGGAGTTTTCAGGCAGTCCATCGCCCCGTATTTCAGCGACTTCATCCTGTTTGGGGATAGTCTGACCGATGCTGGTAATTCCTACGCGGCATGGGGGACTCCAGAAAGTCCACCATATTGGCAAGGTCGATTTTCGAATGGGGAGATGTGGGGCGAGCTTGTACACGAATGGATGGGGCTGACATCTGTTTCTGGCAGAGATGCAGCAAGTGGAAACAATCGTGGTTATGGTGGTGCATCAAGCGGTAATGGATTATCGTTCTGGACTATACCAAATGTTGGAAAGCAGGTTGATGATTACGTGAACAATCATGCCGTCAGTAATACCACTGGCGTTGCTATCTGGGCTGGCGGTAATGACTTCATCAACTATGGGCAAACCAATACCCAAACCGTTGTTGACAATCTGCAGGAGCACACAATGCAACTTATTGCAGCTGGAACCACAGATGTATTGTTGTTTGAAATGCCCCCACTGGAGAAGGTCCCCAGTATGCGGGATGACAGTCAAGCCGACAAGGACACAATGCATCAGAGGGTACTCGACTTTAATGTCAAGATACATGTGATGGCAAATAATCTCGCTTCCAGTCAGGGTGTCAACATCTCTGTCGCTCCAGTCTGGGATTACTTTGAGATGTTTTACTGGAATTCCCACTACGTCGATGTGGTGAATGTCACCCACGCTGCCTGCCAGCACAGTGGTGCGACGTGTTCCAACGGTGATACGATTGCACCAAACGCACACCAGTACATCTTCTTCGATGACCTTCACCCAACGCTGACAACTCACGAATTGATTACAAGAATGATACAGGAATCCTTTGGAATCTCAGATTACGATGGAGATGGAGTTGCAGACTCACAAGACCAGTGCCCTCACACCTTTTTGGGAATCGAGGTCACCGATGAGGGATGTCCGGTTCCACCACCAGATTCAGATGATGATGGGGTGCCGGATGAGGATGATGACTGCCCAAACACCGATGATGGATTGCCAGTGGATGAGGACGGATGCGCCATCAACCAGCGAGATGTAGATGGCGACGGGGTATCAGATGCGGTTGACCAGTGCAACGACACACCGGCAGGAGCAATCGTCGATGCCTTCGGATGCAGTGATGAGCAACTGGATTCGGATGGGGACGGCGTCAACAATGCCGAGGACGATTGCCCACTGACTGATGCGATTTGGGATGTTGATGGCGATGGCTGTGCCGACTACCAGAAGGATACCGACGAGGACGGTATCACCGATGATGCAGATGCTTGTCCAAACACACCTCAAGGCGAGGCGGTAAACATCGTCGGTTGCTCTACCAGCCAATTGGATACCGACCAAGACGGCGTCTCTGACGCTGACGACATTTGTCCCGGCACCGCTTCTACTGATATTTCTACAGTGGATGAAAGCGGATGCTCTGACAGACAACGCGACAGCGACGAAGATGGCATTACTGACGATAAGGACATATGCCCGAATACCGAATGGCTAGCCAATGATATCGATGAGAATGGGTGTTCAGATGCTCAGCGTGATACCGATGGCGATGGCCCGAGTGATGCGGATGATGAATGTCCAACCATCCCCGGCTCGATTAGAGGTTGCCCAGTTCTATCGATTGAGGTCGAACTCATCACACCAATGACCTTCTGGGATCAGAAAGCCAATCTCTCGATAACTGTCTCTTGTGAGAGCGGTTGTGAGATGACGCTGTCATCAATATCCGATTCAGAATTGGTCAGCAACGGTACACAATATATCGAAACCGATGGTCCTGGACCAGTCTCTATGACTTTCACTTTCAGAATTGAAGTGGAGTCGGCTTGGGCTGAGGACTCCATCTCAGTAACTTGGCCCGCGCCTCCTGAAGATTCGGGTATTGGTGGAGATCCTGTTGATGAGGGTGGTGGTGGTGATGACAATCTATCCAGCGTCAAGCAAGATTCTGCAGGTGCCAATATCAACCCGATGACCATCATCGTAGTGATGGTGATGTTAATTCTGAATGGATTGGTTGCCTTTGCCATCCTTGGCCAGAGGAAAAACAAGGACGTTCTTGACCCGGAGGTGATTGCTGCGGCTAGGTTTGAAGCGCAAATATTCAACTCTGCTGACCCCTATCAATCAGAACAGCCTCCACCGCAATTATCAGCGCTGAGCCAAGAGCAGGAGTTCGCACCGACTCAGCAACCAGCAGATGCTGATTCGATTGAAAATGAACACGACGGGCTACCTAGCATTGGCGACCTTCTCTGAGATTCAACTTACAACGCTACCTCTCAGCCTGAAGTTGGGATCAGGGAGTAAGCCCCTTTCTGTTCGCCGTTTCCGGTTAACCGCATTCAACTATGCGTCCCACCCGTTCCTCTCGGTGCCGTCGACGGAACTGTTTGGACTTGCTGCGGTGGGGGTGCTCGTCTCAGCCAGCATTGGGAAACCTCCTCCTTGCGGATTCATCGTACTCCCAAGCCGGTTCGTTGCTTCTGCAGAGCCTGCCTTCCCAGACACCCGACTTGCGTCGGACCACCTGCACCTGTGCAGAGGGGACTTTCCTCAGTGTCGTACACTGTCAGCGGTCCTCCTGATCCCGTTCTGCAAGCCAAAGGAGTGCAATATCAACCCTTGCACGGGTAAAAACAGTCTACTCTAGAGTAACCCAATTGCCAGCTTCGTCATAGTAGCCGCCCCATTGCCTAGCCTGTTCAAGCCACTGAGCGTGCTCATCAGACATACCTTGGCCCGGTTCTGGCATTGGCGAAACAACCTCTGGAGCCGGTGCGCCGACATTAGAAGGCTGGGAGTAAACCATTGGTTCAGAAGCAACCTGCTCCTTCGCAGTTGCTTGCTCATTCACTTCATCCGCCGATTCTTCCCAATAATCATCGGTGTCATCATAGGAGTACCCTGCGGTTCCTCCTGAGCGCATTGCGATGAGCAGGATTACTCCTAACAGAACGATTAGACCGACAAACATTAGCACCCATATGGAATTCACTCCATTGAACACGCTCTCGATGACACCTTGCTCTTCTTCTTCGACCACATGCAGTATGGAACCCATTGCAACTTCCTCTTCGGACATTTCAACAATAATCCACTGCCTTCCAGCCTCATCAGGAACCCAGTCGATGTTGTACAACACTCGCTCACCTGAATTAACGTCCACCATGAATGGGACAGCGGTGAGTGTGCGCCTGCTGTCATCGAGATGGACTTCATACACCATCAGGAAGGCGGTGCCGAAAGCCTCACCGTCGTTTCGAACTGAGATAGTTACCATCACTGTATCACCTACGCCGACTTCACCTTCTCGAGAGTAGGTTACGGTATCAACAGAGAATTTTGGCTCCAACCGCTCAATGGTCCACGTGGCAAATGGATTCTCATCAGTGTTTGAGCCCGCCGGCGTCTTCAACTGATTACCAGCCATATCCGAGCCAGTAATCCAAATATGTAGGTGCAGTTCATCTGCATAGTAAACACCTGGAATCACTGAGTAAAGGTCGAGAGTGGTGCTAGCGGTTATTGATTGGCCAGCCAAGTTGCCACCAGGTATCGTCATCGCACCATCACCTCTGACCAGTGGCAACGCCATCACATCGGACCCACGAATGACCTTCCAATGTAGGACGAGTGAGTCGGGATTAATCTGCTCCAACTCCTTCAGTCTGACTTCAACTACCAATTGCTCAAGAGACAATATCGGTAATTCAGAACCAGCTCTCGGCGCGAGGACTTCTAGTGCCTCTGGACCGTCCGGGTCAACCACAATCCAGCGAAGGGCAAGGTCAGTGTTTGTCAAATCACGAGCCTGAGGGGGCAGGTCAGCCAGTTCGAATGTTAGTGGATATGAACCCGAGATTTCAGGAGCGATCAACTGAGCGGACCACAATCCTTCAACCGATGGCGCCATTATTTCCTCGCCATCAAGAAACACCCGAATGGAGAGGGCTTGGTGGGGGGCGACACCTGTTGGCGAGAATACTACATCTCCGATAAGTGAGAGTGTAGAGCTTGGAGCCACCCAAGCACCTTCCGTGGAATATACACCTTCACCGACGTTGAGAGATACTGCTTCAGAATCAATCATCAAGTCTGGAGAATATCTCCAGCGTAGTTGTGGCAATGACAACCATGCCCCCTGTCCAGATCTATCGGTAACTTGCAGCGAGGGTTCCCTGCGCAGGTCTCCTTCCTGAGGAAGGGTCCAGTTGAGATTGAATTCCATGAAAAACTCTAGGTCTGGGTTGAATGGACTCAACTCGCCCGTGCGGGCGCGAATACCACAACGACGCAAATCTAGGTTAATCGATGAGGTTTCACAGCGCCCTGAATCAGCAGTCCATGTTACTGCGAGAGTATCCATCACTGAATTGCTCGCTAGTTGCATTTCAAGCGACTCGATATCGTACCATCCATTGGACTCGTTTACTGCTAGAGCGAACTCGTAGTCTATTCCGGGATGTAGCCAACTGTAACGGCCATCTGGTGCACCTACAAACCCACCTTCACCTGACAGTAATGGGGGTCCATCGACTTCCAATTGGTAGGTGAATAACTGTCCATCAATATCCGGGGACCCGCCATCAACAATCAGATTCCCTGCGGCATCGGCCCCACTGACATATGCAGCAACGAAATCTCCCATCTCACCACCTGTATCATCGATGACCGCCGTGTAGTTACCTTGAGCCATAGAAAGGTTGGATGGTGCAGAAAGTAGCATCTCAGTGAACTCGCTTGCATCGATTCGTCCATCGCCATTCGCATCGTCAATCCATTCGCGCCACACCATAAGGTCGAGATTGGTCGGCAATACTGGTCTATCATAGACCTCGATACGTACGAACTGATTTGGAGACGGAGTTCGGTGGTCATACAACTCAAAGTTGCAATCAATTACCGTTGGGTGCAGAGAATCAACGGTGAAAGTACGATTCATTGCCATACTAGTGAAGAATTCCTGCCCGAGTAAGGGCTCGACCTGCACCAAATACTCCACATCACCAGTGCCAGCTGGTGTAGTCAGGCTGAACACGACCGCACCCTTGTTGATGGAGGTTGTATTGTCCACCTCATGGCCATTTTGCAATAGGTGGACGCGGACATCGCCTGAACGTGGATTAAGCCAGTTATCCAGCACATTCTCAAAGCCGAGATTAACCTCAATCTGAATCGGCGATGTAGAGCGCATATACGAGGCTGACATCGGGATAGTCTCTCCCAACTCATTGATGACACGCCAATCGAGAAGTTGAATATCATCCTCAAAGCCTTGTGCTGTGCTACCGAATCCGTAGAATAGCGTACGTGGAGATGATTCAGTGGAATCTTGCATGACTAGATTCACACTGATTTCCATAGTTGGCTGATCATTCCAAGCAGCATTCAATTGGAATGGAATAGACGAGTTAACGTACCCCATACTCAAATCGATTGTCGCCCCACCTGAAGGGAATAACAACTCATCATTGCCAGTGAATACTTGTCCCGGATATGCGCTGACTTGGATTGGTGCACTACCATCGACAGGGAATCTGTAGGATATCCTCTCTGTCTCACCTTCAATGTGCATACTGACGTACGCAGGGACACCCTCGCCGTAGGTATGGTTGCTGACTAACTCAAGCCACTGCCACGATGGGGTTAGTGGCTGGCTGGTGCCATTGAGGATTGTTGGGGGTGCGGTTTGCGCGTTGGCTGAACTCTCAAATCCAGTGATTGTCGCCTTGAGGGCACCCGGCTGTTGTGCAGATACAGTCAGCGGGACCAATCTTGAGGATGCAATCAGCGGTGCGCTAGGCAATTCGGAATTCAACGAGGTGATGAAGAATGAGCCAGAAGTGAATGTAAGATTGGCCTGTGGCCTGTGTACAGCTGCCACTCCACCAAGTCGCACTTGTCCACTTGTGGTATCGAGATTGAAAGTAGCCACCGAGTATGAGATACCGCCCGGTTGAGTCCAGAATGGGGTGCTTAAGGATAGGTTATCGTTCAGTGCATCCAATTGCTCATCATTGAGTTCAACCATTGTAGTGGTCGATTGTAGATTCACTGGGATGGTGAACAGGTCGCCACTACCTCCTACACGCATTGACACAGAAAGCGCATCGGTTGCAGCAAATGGCGACAATTCGAATCTTAGCATCTCCAGACCTTCTGAGGGAAGCAAGATTCCAACCTGCTTTACGCCCGCAGTACTCCATGTGAAGTCATGTGACAGACCGCCGCTCATCAATCGGTCCTGCCATCCCCATTGCGAAATTGCTTGGTTCTCTAAAGACCACTCAGCCCATCCATCGTTGCTGATGTCGAAATGTGGGCCAACCGTAAGGTGCCCACCCTGCAAATCAATTTGGAACGATTGTAGGGTAATGCTGCCACCATTGGCAGAGACTCTGAATTGCAGAGTGTGAGCAAACATATCGAGGTTATGGGTTCCACTGGTAGCCATCGATTGCCAATCACCGCCATCTAATGCAACATCCAAGCCCCAGTTGCCCGATACTTGCACATCTACCCCGAGACGTGCAGTAGGCCGACGCAATTCAAAAACCGGTGAGGTTGCGTCGCCAGAACCAGAGATACTATTGCCATCGTGACTCATGCTGTTCAGTGTCCAGCCTGCGTTAGTCGGATTCTCAATGAAACTGGTTTGATATCGGCCATTGAAGTTGACCGCTTTAACGATAGGAGAGCCTGATGTTCCGGATTGAAGGTGCAACTTGATGCGCAGGTTAGGGTGCTGTTCTGCATCGATTGCACCGAGGTCAAGCCAGCGCACATCTCGGTTATACCAGCCCGGAAGAACTGTTTTCGAAACACCGTCCAACACTGAAACGCGCAGGGAGGAACCCTGAGGGACTGACGCATCGACTGAAACTAAGCCATAGCGGTCACCTTCGCTTCCATAAGCGCCGGTGATAGATGGTCCGAAAGGTGCGCTGGTCCAATTGCCAGTATCACCACCACCAGCGCCCGCAGCGGGCTCAATAGAGATATCATCTAGATTCCATCCGGTATAGGTGACAGAACCGTCGGTACGACCTAACTTGAATCGTATCTGGAAATTCGGATTATTGTTGACATACGAGGAGACATCGTGCGTCATCAAAGAGAATGAACCCGGGTTTGTTGAGCCACCGTTGTGGTCCCATACAACGACCCAACTACCTTGTTGGTTCTTGACGTGCACCTGCGCATCATCATAGTAGTAATACTCGATTCCAAGTCTTTTCCAGTACTTCAGATACCAAGTTCCAGAACATCCACTACAGTCAACAATTGGTGAGGTGGCGAAGTATCCTGAACTAGGAATGCCATTGGGGTAGTTGCAGTTGTAAGTGTAAATCGCCTTGGTGCCGCCGTGCACACCGCCTGACTGACCAAGACAGGAGTCATATCCCCACAACCAACCGGTACCCATGGTCCAGCCAGATGATTGGAAGGCAGTGCTGCTACTGTATTCAAAGTCCCATTCCCACTTCTTGGGCAATAGTTGCAGGCCATCGGTGCGATTGACGTTCACTTGATCGAGTACGGCACCGCTTGCGTTCCAGTCATTGGTGCCGGTCCACGATGCTGCATCACTGTAAGGAATGGCGCTCGGTTTCACGGAAATATCGATTGCTTCGACGGCATGGCCGTCAGGAACTTCAGCCTTCAATGCTGAAGAACTTCCACCCGGGCTGGTGATGTATAGAGTGGTTTCTACATTGAGTGAAGTATCACTGGGCTGCTCATCTTGCAAGAAAGAAATTGTTGAATCCTCTGGTGGGCTCACAACCGCAACCCAAGAACCTAACACGAACAATAGAGGCATGAGGATGGCCGCAGCCCGCCGCTGAACTCCCCCCGACATGGCACAGCCTGATGATTCCAAGTTTGTCAATCCTTTGTCGTGATGGAGACGTTGCATCATGTCCTTCAGATGCGATAAAAGGCGTGTTTCGCTTCGGAGGGGTTGAGGAAGATGAGCGACTGGAGCGACCAGCAGAAATCCGCGATGAAAAAGGCCGCGGGTATCGCGGCCTGTCAATTTGTAAAATCAGGAATGAGAGTGGGTCTGGGAACCGGGTCAACAGTTACTCA
>CAZYIX010000009.1:0-68840 GCA_964647665.1 uncultured Candidatus Poseidoniales archaeon | reverse complement strand
ATGGGCGAGGCCAGAGCAGACATGGTCGCCCAGCAATTGGTAGCAAGAGGAATCCACGCTACCTCGGTTCTCGATGCCATGCGTGAGATTCCCCGTCATCGATTCATGCCGCAAGAGGCTGCATCAATCGCCTATCGCGACCATCCTGTCAGCATCGGCGAAGGACAAACCATCAGCCAGCCGCATGTGATTGCCATCATGTCATCGCGCTTTGCTGAACTAGCAAAAGGCTCGAAAATCCTCGAGGTCGGTTCCGGCTCTGGATACCAGACCGCGATTCTTGCCCACATGGGATTTGAGGTGCATGCGATTGAACTCCTACCAAATCTCGCCAAACGCGCCGGACCTCTGCTGCAAGAACTCGGCCTCTCTCCAGCCTCAATGACAATTGGCGATGGTCACCTCGGTCTGCCTGAACATGCTCCATTCGACGGCATCATCGCTGCTGCCTGCGCTAAACGACTACCCAAGCAGTGGGCAAAGCAACTGGCCCCCGGCGGTATCATCGTTGCACCGATTCAACACTGGTTCAAACAATCAATGTATGAGTGGAGAAAACCTGAGGCCAATGAATCAGGAATGAAAAAATCTGCAGCATCAGGCCTACAAAAAAACGACCTCGGCGAGGTCCGATTCGTGCCTTTGGTCAAAGAATAATCTCGCCGCAACGTGGACACTGCATCCCAGGCATGTATGCACCCGGCATGAATCCACAGGCTAGGCAAATGGAAAGCACCTCATCGAAGTCCACGATTCTCCCTCAGCCCTCACTTAACTTCGCTCTCCTTCAAGGCTTGTGATGCTCAACCTTGAACCTCAGTGGGTAGTCCAACGGGAAGTATATGGAGGACGGTCAAGGGCCTGTAACCGCGCGAGGGGCATTGATGGCGGAAGAAATCCGGCTCCCGATGAAGAAGGGCTTCGGCGCAACCGACCGTGTCGACGACTGGTGGAAAGGTCCGACCGCCATGGCACTCTACCTCGGTGTGATGATTGTTTACTCGACTTGGCGCGGCTTCATGGAATCCAGCCTACCATTCTTCGAAGGCTTCGGTCGCTCTGCCGGCAACCAGACAATGGCTGTTGAAAGTGGCGGCTCTCATGTCTTGAGTCCGCTGTTCAGCCCACTACTCATTCCAGATAATTCATGGTTGCCTGATGAATTGATGTGGTTGTCCCCAGCGATGTTCATCCTCATTTTCCCCGCCGGCTTCCGAGGCACCTGCTACTACTATCGCAAGGCCTACTACCGTGCCTTCTTGCAACATCCAACGGCCTGTGCAGTCTCAAAACCATGGAACGAATACAAGGGTGAAACCAAACTATTGCTAGTTCAAAACCTGCATCGCTACTTCCTGTATGCGGCATTGTTCTACCTACCAATTCTTTCGTTCGACGTGTGGATGTCAGTGAACTTCCACGATACATCGATGGTGAACGGTGCTGAGGTGACTACTCATGCATATGGTGTCAGTGTCGGAACTCTCGTGTTAGCGCTTAATGTCATTCTACTTGCAGGCTATACCTTCGGCTGTCACGCATTCCGGCATTTGGTCGGTGGCGGTACCAACAACTGGTCGGATACTGGACTTGGCCGATTACGCCATCGACTATGGAAATTCTCGACTTTCTTCAATGAACATCACAAGGATTGGGCGCTGTACTCACTGTTTTGGGTGATGTTCGCTGACTTCTACGTCTATGCTTGCACTGACCCAATGTTTGGTTGGACTGACATCATTCTGTGGGGGGGATTGTGAATGAGTGATGTGAATTCGCACCGCTACGATGTGGTGGTAATCGGTGCTGGCGGTGCGGGATTGCGCGCCGCCATCGAGGCTACCCGCGCAGGCGCGAGCGTCGCCGTCATCTGCAAATCAATGCTCGGCAAGGCTCACACCGTGATGGCCGAGGGCGGCGCAGCCGCCGCTCTGGCCAACAAAGACCCCCGTGATTCGTGGCAAACCCACTTCCGTGACACCATGAAGGGAGGTAAGTATCTCAACGACTGGAGAATGGCTGAGATTCACGCAAGGGAATCACCCGACAGAATCCGCGAACTGGAACAATGGGGCGCCATCTTTGACCGCACACCTGAGGGCTTGACCAGCCAGCGCAACTTCGGCGGACACACCTACCCGCGACTTGCTCACATCGGCGATGCCACTGGCCTTGAGTTGATTCGAACTCTGCAAGACAGGGGGGTTCACAGCGGCATGGAGGTATTCATGGAATACACAGTCCGTCGATTATTCACCACTGATGGTCGCATCTCCGGCTGCTTCGCCTACAACCGCGCCGATGGCTCTCTGCATGTCTTTGAGGCTAAGACGATCATTCTCGCCACAGGGGGAATCACTCGCTGCTGGGCTGTTTGTTCTGGCTCATGGGAATACACCGGTGAAGGACACGCTCTGGCCTATTGGGTCGGGGCTGAGATGGGCGATATGGAATTCGTGCAATTCCACCCGACTGGAATGATTTGGCCACCTTCGGTCAGGGGTATCCTTGTCACAGAAGGAGTTCGAGGAGAAGGAGGGGTATTGCGCAACTCCGAAGGGGAGCGATTCATGTTCAACTACGTACCAGAAATGTATGCTGATGAGTTTGCCGATACTGAGGAGGAAGCCTTAGCATGGGTCGATGAAATCATCGAGGGCAAGTTGGCTACTAAGCGGCGACCACCAGAGTTGCTGACCCGTGATGTGGTCGCCAAGGCAATCAATTCTGAACGCGATGCAGGACGTGCAAGCGAACATGGTGGAGCATATCTAGACATTTCTTGGAGAGATGAGGAGCAGGTGAAGAAGAAGTTGCCCGGCATGTATCATCAGTTCAAGGAATTGGCTGCGGTTGACATAACCAAAGAGGAGATGGAAGTCGGGCCGACCGCTCACTATGTGATGGGCGGAGTCAGGGTTGACCCGCAAACACAGGAATCAACGGTTGCTGGACTATATGCTGCTGGCGAGGCTGCCACCGGACTACACGGTGCAAACAGGTTGGGTGGCAACAGCCTGACCGACCTGCTGACTTTTGGTAAGAGAGCGGGCGAATACGCAGCCTCCGCTGCCGCCTCTCAAGAGAATTGGCTGGCGATTAATCAGGCCGACATCGATGATGTGGTGACTCAAACCCTCGAACCTCTATCACGCGAAGGCGGGGAGAATCCAGCCAAGGTTGTCGAGGACCTGCGTGAGATGATGCAGGAGAAAGTCGGCATCATTCGAACTGGAACATTGTTGGAGGAAGCACTCGCGGAACTTGACGCACTGAGCGGCCGCGAAGCTACGACCTCACCGGGTGGCACTCGCATCTACAATCCCGGTTGGCATCAGGCTCTTGAAATTGGAGCGATGATTGACATCAGCAGAATGTGTGCGCTCGCTGCGCTCGCGCGCACGGAAAGTCGAGGAGGTCACACCCGCGATGACTTCCCCACCCCTGACAACAGTCACTGGGGTAAGGTGAACAGCATCATCTGGCAAGAACAAGGCGACGAGATGAAGTTGCGTCACGAAACCTATCCACCGATTTCAGATGAACTGAGAGCCCTACTCGACGCGGCCGACCTGGAGGACTGAGAATGACCGAGAACGTGACTTTCCGAGTGTTCCGCGGGGAGACGGATGAGGATGGTACACCATTCGGCGAGTTGGTCGACTACACTGTCGAGATGGATGAGGGCATGGTAGTTCTCGACATCATCCACCGCATTCAGGCCGAGCATGCGCCCGACCTCTCCTGTCGCTGGAACTGCAAAGCGGGCAAATGTGGCTCATGTAGCGCTGAGGTCAATGGCAAATCCCGACTGATGTGTATGACTCGAATGGAGGACATCATGGAGGAGACACCGGAGGGTGAGCCCGTTCTCGTGAAACCAATGCAGGCATTCCCACTTGTCAAGGACCTCGTCATCGATATGTCGTGGGCTTACCAACTCAACGAGTCTATTCCACCGATTAATGGACCAGAACAAATGGATTGGGTATTCCATCAAGAGGAAGCGGACCGACTGCAGGAATTCCGTTCTTGCATTGAGTGTATGTTGTGTGTCAACACATGTCACGTAATGCGTGAGCACCAGTTGTTCGATGAATTCGCTGGCCCGAGATTCTTCGTTCGTCTGGCAGATCTTGAGATGCATCCACTAGATACCTCTGACAGAATTCCAATGGTGAAGGAGGAATTTGGTATTGGCTACTGTAACATCACTCGCTGCTGCACAGAGGTCTGTCCGGCAGGAATAAACATCACCGACAATGCAATTATTCCACTCAAGGAAAGAGTCGTAACAGAATTTTACGACCCGTTGGCTATCATCGCCAAGAAAGTCGGGTTGCGTAAGTAATAGCATTCCGAAACAAAAAAATTGGCCCGAATGGGGCAGCCGAAGCCGCCCCGATTCGGGCCTTGTTGTCATCGGTGTTTGATCAGGTCAAATCTAGTGAGCAATATCAGAGGTGGTCGACGCGGACCTTTCTGACATTGGCTTTCTTGATCTTACCCTTAGCCTTGAGCCAGGCTGGGGCCGACGCTGGTGGGGTCACCATCTCAGTCGATCCGGTGAACACGTGCACCCGCTTGGTGCCGCGCTCACGCAGATTGATGTTCGTGTGTCCACGCGTTGCCGCTTTCAGAGCTGCTCCTCGCGGCTGTCTGCTCGCGAAAACCTGGCTCGTGTCATTGCCTCCTTCCATCAGGACGAAGTACTTCTTATCTCCCATGAGGTTCTACCTCCGGACATTTACGGTCTTCCAACCTATCTTAAGGGTTACGCCGGAAAACCGCGATACTGCGCCGCATAGGGGGTGCAGTACAACGGTCGAGGAACAGTTCTGAACATAGGCTTGAGGTGCAACGATTCGGTGTGTTTTTTACATCTTTTATAATCTTAAAATAAATAATAACAAAATTGTTGGGGCAAGACTGCCCATTCAAAGCACTGCTCCATAGGTCGCTCAGAGTTCTGCTCCAGCGAGAGTTTTGGTGTCTACAACGCCTTCAATTTGGCGGATATTCTCAACAACAACTGCAGCTATTTTTCCCAAATTACTACTTTCTAATTTGAGAATTATGTCATAATCTCCGAACAAAAGTGTTGCATCGATTACCGATTCTATCGAACTAGTTTTCTGATAGACTTCAAATTCTGTCCCTGGAGCGACGTTGATTAGCACGTATCCGATTGCCATGTTGACCGATGTGGCCGAAGTGGAAGCCAATTTCAATGATTCGCTGAAGCCAATCAGTTCATTCTGACTCAGAGGTGTCGTCTGAGGGCTCCTCCACGTCATCAACTTCAACTGCTTCAACAGTCAATAGCACGTCGACTTCCTCGTCAGTATTCTCCTCTGGTTCGTCCTCTGCTTCTAGGATGTCGAGTACCTTTTCATTCTCAGTTGAGGGACCCTCAGCTGGTGCATCGATACCGGCCATCTCAGCAATAATCTCGTCTGAGATCTCGCCTGCCGATTGACTCCAAGCGTCTACAGGAAGTTCATCGTCGAACATTTCCTGCTCTGGTTCACCTCTACGCAATGAAATGAGTAGAGCCGTCGTTCCAATGATAATGACCAGAAGCACGACTAATGCTGCTGAACCGATTGCCAAGCCCTTTGACACGCTGAGGTCGTCTTCACCCTCACCCTCATCAGTTTCATTTTCAGAGGGCGCCTCATTATGAGAAAATGACCATTCAGCACCTACTGCATGCCCGTCACCATCCAGACATCCCACTTCCAAATAGTAAGGTGAAAGGTCTATCTTAGGCGGTTGCCACTCAACAAAATGCACACCGGTTTCATCCGGCACCCATGAATCCGAAATTCGTGTCAACCCATCGTCATCAATGAGTAGAATGTCGCAGACAGTACCTGCAAACCCGTCTGCATCCTCGATTCCGATAATCAACAACTGCCCTTTTCCACCGACTACTGCCAAGGGCAATGCGGACAGGTCTAGGCTTGGCTTAGCCCCTTCTACCTCAATAGAAACGGTGCTTGAACCAGATAGACCATCAATATCGGTGAGCACCACGCTGAGTTCTGACGTACCTAATGGGAAAGAACGCTCAATCCAATCAGCGGTCAAATCCAATCTCAAATGAATATCACCCGGGTTACTCGAAGGGGTGCAACGTGCAGGAGGGATACCGACAACTACTGAAACTACAGTGCTGATGGAATTGCTATTTCTCTCTAATATGACCTGTCCTCTATCTATTGAGCGACCTGCTTGCGTAGAAACCCAAACCGTTGCCGCTTCACCGCGAACTACCTCGTCAGAACTGGCGTCGGTTGCGCAAACAACTGGCTCGGACAACTGTGGAGGTGTGATAATCACTGAGAAAGTCCACTGCCAAGTCATGTTGACCCATGAGCCCTCGGTGATACGTGCTGTGACCGTCGCTTCGCCCTGCTCAAGGCCAGGACCAGCGGTAATACTGCTCAGGCCGGTAACGTCGCTCCGCCCATCGACCATCATTGATTGAGGGCCTGAACCCGGCCATTCGATTCTCAACTCAAGGCCGGGAAATTCGGTCGGGTCATCCTCGTCAAGAAGTAGCACGAACATACCATCCTGATGCCCTTTCAGATGATGTCGAACTTCACCGCTGCCAACTTCACGAATACTCAGTTCAACCGTAGGTGGGAGGTCAATCGGAGTCAGGAGACGCTCGCGAATGAGTTGGCCTCCTTCAGCTAGTGTCATCTTGACATCGTCGAGCGGAGTGCCAGCCAACGGAGTCCATGTTGTAGCATAGCAGGCCTGACCTCCGCTGTATGAGACTAGAGCGGTGTCAGGTAATGCCACTCCATCTACCTCGATGTGTGGTGATTGGCTATTCACGTCGTGGTCAAGGTCGAGGACGCAAGTAGTCACAACATGCATGCGTCCACGCACAAAACCGGTCGCTGAATCAGCAGTCTGGGAAGTGCCTCCCCATGGCTCTACATCGACTCCAGCAACATGAGGGCCAAACCAAGTTGCTACCGCATCATGTATCACTAAAGTCGGTCCATCGATAGAGAAGAACAGACCTTGTTCATCCCAAACAGTCACAGAGGTTGAAACATTGCCTAGACTGATGTTCTCCGGGAATGAAATCGAGAATCTCCACGTCTGACCACCATCGGTAGAGTAGCCTGTCACGGTGTTGATTACCGTAGTTGCATCCGATGCTGACCAATACCATTCTGCACTAGTAACACCAAACTCATCGCTAGCCTCGACAGTACATGTCAGCACGCCACCTCTGAAGGGGGTAAGGGTCGAACAAGAAATGGAATCGATGGACGGGGCTGTATTCACTCGATGGTTCAAAGTCGCGAAGTTATTCTCATAGGTTCGCTCGGAGTTATCGTCAGTTGGAATCCAAACTACAACGAATTCAACATAATCCGAGCGGGTAGGAGTCACATTCACCGACAAAATCAGCCGACTCCCCGCATCGTTACCTCCCGGGATTACCAATGGAACTGTTGCAATCACTTCTGCATTAGTTCGCTGTTGCACCACCAGAGATCCATGCGCCTGTGCCGGTGCGAGATTCTCAAGAAGCACCTCAAGAGTTCCTGTCACCCCTATGCTGAGACGGTCGGGTGCCCTCACCTCGCTGACATTCACATCGTGTAGCAGGTCCGCATAAGGTGCCATCTTCGGGTCGCCAACCACAGTACCCATCCATGATAACAGTACATTGGAGGCAGCGTAGGACTCTGACATTGTGTATCCTGAGGCGTATACTGGCAACAGGATAGAAGGGTCGGAAATCGCTCCCAGATAGGGCTCGTACACGTATCCCTTGACACCTGAAGTCCCGTCCTCAAGCAGGTCTACGACCAAACTCTGGCCGTAGCTGGTCCCCCAACTGAAAGAGCGGCCACCGGTGCTAACAGCCGTCTCGGCAATGCTACCGTCAATCCAAGTGAAATGAGGACGAATCGCGCGTAGGTTCAGTGTGTCGAAAAATACCGAGCCATTGTAGGTCCCGTCTTGCAACTCGGCAACCTGCCGAACGATGAATTGGGTGGCATTCTCGTGCGGTCGGAATCGAACTGTACGCGACTGCCAGTCATCTGAGAAAGCGCGGCTGTCTGACTGGTTAACCGAAAGCGTGGAGCCGTTTGCATCAAGCGATTCAATCTCCAGCCACCAGTCACCTTCGAGCCAGCCCTCAGTCATCGAATATCCGTAGAGAATCCAAGCATGACCCTGCAACTCTGCACCGAAATCCCATACTTGCTCAACATGGGCTGTCGGTGTGCCGGTGGAGTTGAAAGATGGGCATATCCAGATGATTTCATCGTGGACATCCGCCACCTCCTCTTCGCTTAGAGCCGCGTCCCATATTTGCACTTCATCAATCGCACCCGTGTAGTAAGTATTACCAGCGCGATTGACACCAAACTTGTACAACTCAATACTGTTAATGGTCCCATTTGGAACCGGTGTCACTCTAACCTCGACGCCATCAAGGTACTGATACACCGTGTCATTGGAGAAAGTCACTACCAGATGCTGCCAATAGGTCGGGTCCACTGCACCAAATCCATAGGAGACATTGTGGTATACCTCCCAATCACCGGGAGAGCCTCCACTTGTCATGATTTGGAAAGACTCGTCATCACCAGCCACATCGTTGACCGCGATTACCGAGGAGTAACGTGATTGGCCGGTGTGATTAGCCTGCACCCACAGACTGACGGTGAAGTCAGTAACCGAGTCGTTTACATCGACCTTGGCAAAGTCGTTGACGCCATCGAAGATCGCACAGTTTCCGAGAACACATCCACGCCATTGGCCTCCGTTGGTCCCGGTGAAGTTCAGGTCTGCAGTACCCACAGAGTCAGTTGCAACGTCACCACTTGAGTGGTCGAAGGTCCAGTGATGAATCAGGTCGCTTCCGCGAACAGGGTCGCTACTGCCTCGGGTCAATGCAGTGGTGGGAATCACCTGCTTGCTCACACCCGGTCCTTGCCACTTGAGGTGGAGACCGGCGTGACCGCCATGCTCAAAGAACTCGGTGCGCAGGTGATGTTCTCCCGCAGCGAGCCACGTGGTGTTGGAAATCTCTCTCATCCCATGGACGCCTTGATTATCGACGACTTCGACGCCGTCAATCCACAATTTCGCACCGTCATCTGAATCGAGGTAGAAGGTCCAGTTACCTGCGGTTGGGATATGTAGAATACCGGTATGTCGAACACTCCAGTAATCACTGAAACGATTGTCGAGCCCCGCCCAAATGCCACCTGTCACCGCCCAGTCGATATTGGCCTCGTGGCGGCTGAAATCCACAGTTCGCCCGGTTAAATCTGGCATCAGGCTGCTATTGTAGGATACACCATTGTTGTCGAAGTATTCTGCCAACAGGCCGTTGGTATTCTCAGCCGCAGCAGTAGCACAGGGCGCTGAATCTAATCTTCCCTCAATCGCGCCGTTGCCATTGCGAGTGGTTTCCGTTGTCCGGGTCCACCACCACTGCTCGCCCGGAGAAAGTTGAGGGTCAACTCCTTGCCAGTTCTCGGCACCTGTCGACCAAGCCACATCGGCTGTGTCGAAGCCAGAATTAGGCAGATAATTGCTATTCCATGAGCCGTCGTTACTACCCCATGAAGCATACATCATCACATCATCCATGTCGGTGATAAATGTGGAATTCTGATTGAAGTGGACGGGCAAACCCATCGCGTTCAAGTTGCTATCTGTAGTATACAGGTAGTCGTTCCAATACTTGTAGCCAGAGCCATTTCGGTTGGTTGCTAGGTCAAGCACAGAGAGACCGCGTTGGCCTAGGCTATTGTTTGCCTTTTCGATGAGGGCGAGAGCGGTTTCGACATCATAACCAGTCAGCCGTGTGACCAGATAGTAGCCCTGATCGGCTCGGCTGAACTTCTCCATTTCATTGTCAGCGGCAGGGCCGTAATCCGAGTCTATCCACCAATTGGCGTGGATATATGCAGACAGTGGGCCGCCTATCAGAGCGATTTCACTGTCGAAAGCTGCTCGAGCATTAGTGCCGCCGTTCACCCGAAGTGGCACGCCCATTGTGGTAACCAATACATTCAGTTCAGTCAGGTTGCGTTGCTGAAGCATCTCAAGAATAGGTGCAGCGAAGTAATCGTCGAATTGCTCAGGGTTGATTGTCTCGGCTGTTGGAGTGCTCTCATTTGTCAGCAATAGGACCCGTTCCGGCGGAATATTGCGAGCAACGGCAAAGGCATAGCCGATAGTTCGGCTCTCAGTACTCCTGTTGTTGATGATGACTGCGACATCGCTGTAGTCTGACAGCGACTGATGGGAAAATGGCTCTAACACAGCGATATCACGGAATGGAGTCTCATTCCAAGCATCCCTTGCTCCCGCCTCGGCAGGATTTTCTACAAGAACAATATTACCTGAAATAGGCACTGAATCGAAGGCATACGCCGACATTGACTGCAACAAAAGTAGCACGAGGAGACCCGCAGACAGCCGAGAGCGCACGACTTGCGACCGCCTCGACCCTGTTTTCATCATGTCGCATACAAGAATCGCGACATCTATGATGTCGGAAGCGCCTTTCCGGACCCTTCCGACGATGAACATAAATCCCTCCGACCCCTCTTGCAAAAAGTATGTCCGAAGTTATCATCGCTAGAAACTGCCTTCACGGCCGATTAAAGGTCATTGCAGGAGACCTCACATCCTACGAGGCTGACATTTTAGTCACCGGTGCAAATAGCCGTCTTGCAGGCCGGGAAGGACTGGATGAAAAGATGCATCAGGCCGCCGGAGACGAATTGCGTGAGGCCTGCAGAGAAATTGCCAAGGAGAAGCGGGTTTTGAACCAGCAACCCTGCCCAGTAGGAAAAGCTGTTGTTACCAAACCATATGCTCTACCTTGCAAACATTTGATTCACGTTGTAGGTCCAGATTGTCGCCGCCCAAGCCAAGATGAAGGTAGGCGTGAACTGTTGAAAGAAGCCTACGGATCAATGTTTGAGGTAATCGCCGGATTGAAGCCCAGAGATACTATTGTCAGCCCGCCTATTTCGATGGATATTTTTGCTTATCCACACCGCGAGGGTGCGCGCATGACAATGCAGATTTTACTCAATTGGCTTGACGGTGAGAAGGACCCAGGTGTATCCGAATTTATCATGCTGGTGCACGAGGAAAATTACGTCAACAATCTCAAGACAGTTTACCGCGAGAGCGAGGACCAATTTCCCGGCCAAGATTGCACTCGAGAATATCGCCGCCGTCGCTACTGATGCCACGTCGGGGCCTGAGCCTGACTTAGCGTAGCGAAGGAAGGCGAAATGCTCGGCAATAGGCGTCGGTACTGCGTGACACCAACTCTTTTCGATTGTAATCGAAGTGCGCACGCCGGGAGTTGAACCCGGGTGGCATGGTTGGGAACCATGCATCATAACCACTAGATCACGTGCGCAACAACATAGGCATGCGGAAGTTCGGCATCATGGTTACGGCGTAACCAACTTCTTGACCGTGCGTAGCATTCTCTCAGATATTCCACGCATTTTCGGTTCAGCGACCGCGATTGTATTGTATGCAGATGTGAGCCGAGCATTCTATGGCCGCCATCTATGAACGAGAACTGCGGGCTGTTCTCTCCGGTTCTGCGAATGGAGTCAGGGCTGTAACTCGCTCTTGTGATGATGTTGCGAGGGCCCGCGCGATGCTGGTAATCGAGCGACCGTTTCTGGTTGTGAGAGTGGCGGGTAGCGGAATGGAAGGCAGCGGCGACCTCTTGGCACTACGCGGAGATATTTGTTTTCCGATAGAAGTCAAGACATCCAAAGAGCGCAAATTGTACCTGTCAGGGAGAACTTGGGAACAATACGAAGCGATGAGAGAAATCGGTGAACGTTGCGGGCTGATGCCACTTTACGCTTACAGACTCAAAGGGGTCAGAGGAGATTCTTGGCGGATTTTTCGGATTGAAACTGAAAGTCTAACCGGCAGACTTGGTGTGCTGTCTCGAAGAATCCCTACACTTCCACTCACTCGCAACGACAAACCACATCTCGACTGGGAACAAGGATTGCCACTGCACCAATTCTTGGCAGTCGTCTGCAGAATTGAGCAGCCAGATGGTGGATTCTCACACTTGGTGAAACAGGCATTGAATGTTGATGTTGAACCGGAGCAAGTCATCAATGATGTCGAGGAAACATCTGCTGGTGAAGCAATGCCGACGTGGATGGAGCGATTTCGACTTTGAAATCAACTCTCGCCACCGAGTTCCTTCCCTACTCGCTCGATTGACACAGATTGCCGTCCAACCTCACGAGCAACCCGGTCCAGATTGGCTTGTTCTAGCATCCTTCGAATCGCATCTCGGTCACGCAATAACGTGTTGACTCGGCGCTGCACACGCCTACCATCTTCGGATGCCGTCATCACTTGTGCCAACAAGTTCCATGCTATATCGGCTTCGTGTTACCGCCACACCTTCAAGTGATATGGCCGGAAGGGTCGGTTATGGCCAGTGAGGAAACTGGAGGGCGGGTTAGGCGCGTAGTAATGCTAGTACTGTGCGGTTGGCTTGCTGTAATCATCCACTGGGCCTTCCTCGGTTTAGCAATCTGGATTATTCTCCTCGGTGTATTGGAAAACAGAGGCACTCTTGACCGCTGGAATGCGACAAGGGTATTGGGATTCATTCTGATGTTGCGAACCTCACGCGGACAGGTTGTACTAGAGTGGATATCACGACCGAGGCGTCTGTGGAGAATATTCGGGCAAATTGGTCTGTGGACATGTGGAGTCGCTATGGTGTTGATTATTCTCATCCTGCTGCTTTCATTCGTCGGGGCAATCCTCACTTTCGGTCAGGTAGAACCACTTCCTCCCAGCCAATTGGTTCTGATTCCCGGAGTCAATCCGATGCTCCCGTTCTGGTGGCCTGCCCTAGCCATTATCGGAGCCTTGGTCATCCATGAATATGGACACGCAATTCAAGCGCGCGCGCATGGTATGAGAATTCGTTCCTTCGGTTTGCTAATGCTTGGTCCACTTCCTCTCGGTGCCTTTGCCGAGCCGCAGAACAACGAGGTGCTGAAGGCACCACGCAATGAAAGAGCGAGGATGTTCGCTGCCGGCCCAGCAGTCAATCTGTATGCGGCAGCGATAACTTGGCTGATTATCGCAGCTCTAGCAAGCCAATTCGTTGCCACAAATCCCGGAGTACATGCGACGGCCGTAGTCGAGGAAGAACCGGCAGATGAGGCTGGATTACAAGCATGGGATATTATCACCAAATTCGGTGATGACACAGTCACCAGCCAATCCGATATGTCGGCAGCCATTCAAAATCGCTCTGCCGGGGAATCGGTTGAACTACAGATAGTCGGTCAAGATGAACCTATAACCGTGGTTCTCGGGGACCGCTACGAATATTTCCTCTCTCATAATGTATCCAATGATACCCTTGACGCCGCTGGAGTCGAGAAAGGCGATGCGTTCCTCGGCATCTCCGGTTATGGTAGTGGAACTGCCGGTATTGATCGAATCGCAGGACCTTTCGCAGCCGGAGACCAGAGTCTTGGAGCCTCGGCACTGCAGACATTATTCCAACCGGTTACCATCATCGCGATACCCGTGCAATTCGAAGGTCAGATCATGGCCCCGCAAGAATTGGAAATGATAGAAGCAAGTGGACCTCTCGGTGATTTACTCGGCACTGAACTGATGCTGATGCTGATTACAGCGATGTTCTGGTTCGTATGGATGAATCTCGGACTCGGATTTGCAAATCTAATTCCAATGGTGCCTTTTGATGGAGGACATCTATTCAGAGACTGGCTGCACGATAAAATCGACCGGCTCTCACGATTCTCCTCCAATCCCCACCCGCTGCAAACCGAGCACTTAGCCCAGCGAATTTCTAGCATGAGCAGCCTCATCCTGCTTCTCGCTCTACTGCTGATGATTATCGCACCATATCTCTGACCGGCGAGTCACTCTTCTTCGTCGGCTTCATCCTCGCTTCTAGCAAGTTCTACTTCTGGTGAGGTTTCAATCAGCCTTGCTACTGTCTTCTCCCATACCATAGGGATGGCAAGCAATACTATCGCTGTGAAAGTAAGACTCCACCATGAGGAGGAAGGCACCTGTCCACTATTTGCAGACAAACCGAGTTTGATGGCCCCTACCCATGGAATTTCTGCGCCAGCCACGCCGACTACCCAGTCATCACGTACTGCCTCGACTGCGCGGCCGTTCTCATCGAGCAAGCCACCGCTATGTCCGCCCTTCTGGTCGTAGTCACAACCGTTAGTGAACAAATTGTCACCCGTAGTCAGATACCCTGCATGACCGGGATCCCAATCGGTAATCTGCAGTTTCCCATTGGGATGGCAAGGATAGTCAAGTTCCACGGTGATTCTCTCGACACCGATGACATCTGTACCCGGCACCCACCAAGTCAACACACATGTGCCAGCCTCACCATCAGAATCGATAGTTATCGGGTCCCAAGAGCCGTTGTCACACTGCTCATTGGTCCTATCGAGCGGAGTCTCAGTTGTATAGGCCTCAGCACGGATGATGGCACGATGGATGACCGGGGTGTCGCTGCCGCCATTCTTGCGATAGATGATGACGTCTCCAGGCATTCCGTGGTTGTCGACATTTGATCCGCCGACAGCGACCGCTTCCGCCCAAGTTTCGATATTGGTTCGCTCAGGGTCCATCACTAGAACGAGGTCGCCGGGGTCTATCACCCCAACAATACCATCATCATCATGCATCATAGAGCCCGATTCAACTACCACCATCGGTGGCCACGACCCGGTAGCAACGTACATTCCACCGATTAGAATCGCAATGAGCCCAGTGGCGAGGATAGCCTCGCGAACCCACCCCCAAGCGACCTCCATCGGCGCCACTCCGCAATTCACTCTTCCTCTGTCGGCTCATCTTCGGATGGCTGAGGTCGCTCTCCACTAGCAGGAAGTGAGCCCCAAAACAGGAATGCGCCTAGTAGAATGAGTATCCAACCAGATATGTCGTCGAAATATGGTGCCGCATACGAACCCGGTTCAGTACCGCTGATTAACTGCCAGATATGCAGTGTGTTCTCCCTCGTGCCACCTTCGACAGCTCTAGCAAGTCCCCAACCCATGTTGTACAATTGCAACAATACCATGGCCAAACCTTCTATTCCAATCATGATATTGAGAAGGGGAATTCGCAATATGTCACTAGCAATCAATCTTGAAAGATTGGAGTCATCGGTGTTGGCCCAGTTGATAAGGGCGTCTTCTGGAGCCTTGTTTTCCGCTTCGGGTGGTGTCTCGCGCGCCCGAATCACTCCGTGTTCGATGTAATGCGCCTGCAAGCGCGCCTCCCAAATGCTGCCCAATTCGGTAGCAGCCACCTGCGCCTCCTTCTGATTGCGGCGCAGGTCAGCGCGTGAAGTGGTCTGGAACGACTCCTTCAGCAAAGCGTATTGACCGTGGTAATGGATGAATTCTGGGCCAGCAAAAAATAGCAGAGTAATGCCTAGGATTGCACCTCCCCAACTCCATGCAACGTATTCCTCCCATTCAGGTCTTGTTGAACCTTCGAGGAAGAAGAAGAAAACCAAGGTCCACATCAATCCGCAGAAGCCAAGGAATGAGGCACTGCCTAGAATGACAAAATGGCGGTCGCGCTGGCCTTCCCAGAATGTTGAGAAGGGGCCGGTTAGAGCCCTAACAAATCGGCGGTACTGCGAAGCGAATGACATGGTCTCCCTCCACCCTGCGAACACTTCGTGAACGTTACCGTTTCCCCTGCTTGAACTGGTGAAACGCCTCCTTTGGAGGCGAGTTACAGTCACGGAGAAGGTTGAAAGACAAACCCTGACGGTGTCGGCGTAGCCGACGGAGTGCCGGAGGGGGGAAATCCAATGCGACGCAGTGCAATCACCCTCATATTGCTATTCCTGCTTTCAACGCTTGCTCCACTGACCGTGGCAACCATTGAAACACAGTTTTCCGATGGCACAACAAACTTCACTCACACCTTTTCACAGTCAGGTGATGCATCTACTCCTGGCATAACTTTGCCATATGGAGCAGAGGTCACATCTGCTCAATTCACCATCAAGGGCGAGCCTTCAACCACTGAATATGCCAATGCTACCACCAATACCCACTTCGGTGGACCTACAACGACTGATGGCAGCATGAGTATCCCATGGTTCAGTGGTTCTTACCGCACTGGTATTGATGTAGACAATGACCAAGCGTCGCTACGACCTCAGCAAACGACCCAGTACTGGACTCTACAGAACTCAAACCAGATATCTGCCAGCAGTGGTGGAACTCTCAACACAACTGGTGGGCACTACTCATCTGCTGAGGCCGGTTTGATTGGAGCAACCAATACCCGGCAATTGACCATGGGTACTGGCGGGACATGGAACTACGCTGGCCCATTAGTCAAGCAGAGCGATGAATATCACATCCTCGAGTACTCATCGTCATCTCACAATGCTATTTCTAGAATAGCCCGCTACAATGCCAGCACACACGCATACATTGGTTTGGCCACAATCAACTACGGAAGTTGCACCACCTCAGTGACCGGATATGTGAATGATGCTACCAGCGATGGCAATGGTTCGGTTTGGACGGTTTCTTACTCCTACCGATATATCGCAAAATGGACAATTAACGGAGGGGCATGGTCATGTCAGCAATATTGGACGATGCCGAGCAGCGGTAGTACTCGTTACCCCTCTGGTATCGCTTTTGACCCACAAGATGGCGAGATGTACCTCCTCTCAAGTTACTACAACAGCCCGAATTATGTAGTTGACATGTGGAGAGTGAACCGCACCGCACCAACCAGTGCTCTAGCATCTTGGACACTGAACACAATTCCAAGCGGCAAGGGTGTGCCCGCTGGATTAGATGTCGAGATGCCTCGAATCACCTACAACGTATTCTGTACCTATTCTTCCTCCACCAACTGCGATGCGCGCTCTAAGCACGTTGTATTCCACGACTCACCGACGTGGCCGATACATCAGGGTGATATCCTATTCCCGAACACAGCGCACTACGGTATAGAGAGAATTGATGATGGTGAAATCGGCTTCACCTGCTTTTACACCAATTACTGTGGTACCTCGCAATCGCGCATCGTACACGTTAACGGTGCAAGCGCTGCAACATGGATTGGAACTCCGAGCAGCGTTACCTCCACAATTACATCATCGACCAGCACGCTTGCTAGGACTGTCACAGAACTCACTCTCGGTTCGGCCTTCACTTGGGAGCCAAGTGGGACTTCCATCGAGTTCATGGTGACCAACGATGGCGGTGCCACTTGGAAAAGAGCAACCGTTGGAAGCGTGGTGACCTTCGCCAACGCTGGCAGCCAGATTGCATGGAAGGCATGGCTGAACGGTACAACTTCAGTCACTCCCATTCTCGATTCTGTTGGACTGTCTTACACAGCAACCTACCTATCCTCTGGTCACATGAGGATGTATCGCTATTCATTCGCAGGCACAATGCCTATTGCGGCAACTGTATGGTGGAACGCTTCAACACCCGGTGGCTCATCAGTCACTGTTTATTGGAGAACTGGGACAAGCGTTTGTGGAACCTCGACGCATGCAGTTCCCACAAGCGGAACAACAGTTTCATTCACAGGCACACCAACTTACCTGACCTTATGCATCTATCTCTACGCCGGCTCGAATAATCAGTTCTCGCCGACGGTATTGGATTTCAATATGTCAGCCTACAGCAACGCTCCACAAAATGTCAAACTCGATATCGGAGATGACGGGACCAATGAATGGTCCTACACGGGGACTCTGATCGGTACTACCTCTGCATCTTCTGGTTCGGCGGGTGGTTCTACTCTGGATGATGCGATTAACAACGAAATCCCCGGGACAGGCTCTGGTACCGTCACAGTGCCGCTGACAGTGAAGTCTTCTGCAGCCGGGTACGTAGAGATTGTCTCTTTCAACATCGAGTACACCATGCAGACGGTAAATCTGGACATTAACTTCGATGAGGACATGGTGCTGCATGAACGTAATACTCCATATGAAGTCGTGACTAGACACGTGATTGGCGATACCGCTTTGGCTATCACCAGCGCACAATTATCTTTCATCGCTGCGCCAAGTTCTGACGCACCGGGATTAACTTGGACCGATGATGGTTCATTGGTCGATGACGACCCAGAAGACTGGATAATGCCTAATCAAGCCGGTACTTGGACAAATAACAGCAATGGAATCTTTGAGATTCACTGGTCGTTCAGAATCACTGCCGACTTCCCGGAGCAGAATAATGTCGGGTTCAGAGTGTCCAGTACCGATGATAACGGCAGAACCCCGGTCATTCTCTCGACCGGACCTGCAGGCATTCGTGTCAACCAGTCCTATGGACTGGGCTGGCTGGCCCTACGAGACGTCGAAGGTGAAGTGACCAACAACGATGTACAGAGCGGAGATTGGGTTTCAGCAGGTGAAACGGTCCACTTCCAAGGGCAAATCTGGTTCGATGGCACCGAAGATGCTCCACTCAACTCGATGTTTGATGTGCGCGTGGCGCGCAAGGATAGTCAGGGTGACTATTCTGGTGCGACGTGGAAAGACCAATCCAACCCGGATGGAGCGTTCTTCATCTCAGTTGAAGTTCCTGACTTCGATGCACCGGACGGTGTCACTTTCGAGATTCAAACCTACAATGAAAGAGACCCTACCAAAGTGATGCCCACCAATGACTCTTGGCGTCGAACAATACGCGTCGATGCTACATCTCCAGCCATAGTTTACTCATGGCCCTTGGAGGGTGGCTATGAGGCGTCGAGTTCTGAACAACAAATTGTCATCAACGTCGACGACGCAGTGGGCTCTCCTGAACAACTGAAATTGTTTTATTGGGTTGAGGCCGATCATGACACCAATCGCAATGGCGCAGCTGATGATGGTGAATATGTCAACAAGACATTGACCAACATGACCGATGCAGAGCACAAGATTTTCACCAGTACTATCGATGATTCACGCAACCCCAATATGGCGCGCGTATCCTACTACATCAGCGGAACAGACCCATCCGGTAACTCGTTCACATCACCGGATGGACCCGGGTTTGGCTACGACCTTGCCACATACCAAACCCGCAAGGATATGCAATCTGTGTTTACAGGAGTAACGTGGTATGGCCATACTGATGGCAATTCAGTGTTCTCTGGTGTGGACCAGACCATTAGCGTTGGACTAGTCGATGCTAACGGTGTCATTGATTTTGAGTATATCACACTGATATTCGACTTTGAAGGCCCAGACCCCACCCGTGACCAACAAAAAATCTCTTTCTCTGGACGAAACGGGTCATTCTGGTCTGAGGGACCATACATCAATCTACAGCCGAGCAGCCACACCATGGTAACCACTAACGACACTGGCCTACCTTGGATAATGGCCTCATTCAACTTCCAATTCTCATGGGATTGGCCTGATGAAGATATATCCGACTTAGCGTTGGAGTACAAGGAACTTGGATATGCTGAACCAACGACGTTTGAGTTCATTGAGCATACTTTCCGCGTCGAGAACGACTTGGTGCTCGACGCTAGCACCTATCTGGTAGAGGATGTCGCAGAACCACGGCTTGGGCCGGTAGACGATGCGACTCCAGTCCGGCCCGACGACAGGTTGCGCTGGTCGGGACACGTTGTCTACGAAGGCAGTCAAGCGCCAGCACCTAGCAACCTAGGAATTACTGTCGAGGTCTTTGATGGGGTGCAATACTGGTCTGATGGTAGCCTTGGCACCGATGGTGGATTCAGCATTGAGGTACCACTGTCGGCTGCACCCACTCTGCAAAGCGCTGAGACTCGAACATTCCTCACTGGAATCCGCAATGTCCCGGGCAGAGGCGAAGACATGACTCGGGACACGGTGGCAACAACCCTGCAACTACAGGTTGACCACACACCACCAAGGGTGCATTATCGAATTGAGCCAATTGATGTCATTGACATCTCGGCGCGCAGCGACCTTTCCGCCGTACCAGTTGCTTTCCACGGCTGGGAGGAATGCGTGCTGGAAGAAGGTGAGGACCGTTGCGCAGCATTTACCCAAAGCCCACAGTGGGTCAACTGGGTGATGCGAGATGAGGCGCGAACCATCGCTGCTGGACGTTCTCCGCTAGCCACACAGGTTCTGGAGAGTGGCATCGAGTGGATTGGTGATGTTGACCTAACCAGTGGTGGGGTCGTCACACCGCGTAGCGGTTATCGCATCGGATTCTGGGTTACTGGACACGATGCGGCTGGCAACGAATTCCCGATGTCAGGCAATACCGAATCCGACCCGGTGAGAGAACCCGCCGAACTCGATGGAGACTATGACCTTGCGTGGGTGCGACTGGGAGCAACCGTCGCTGAACTCTATGTCAAGAGCGTGGCTGTCGACAATGACGTCGTTGGACTTGGCAAGGAGATTGAGGTTACTGCGACCATCGCAAATAGCGGCGGCATGACGGAATCATCCTTCTCTGTAGTCTTCATCGCTGGAGATGAAATCATCAAGACCGAACGAGTATCATTGATGCCTTCTGGCTCAGAACACGTCATCGTTGCCACTTGGAAAGCAGAGGAAGGCGTTGACAGAATCACCGTGATTGTCGACGTCGAAAATGAGGTCGTTGAAGTGGATGAAGAAGGCAATAGCATGAGCGTCGGCGTCGCTGTAGATTACGCATGGGGGCTTGGATGGTTGGATGCGTGGCGCAGAAATCCGTTGACTGTAATTTCGATTATCATCGCTCTCATCGTGCTACCGGTCATCGGTTTCATCACTTGGAAAACCGCGGTTGCGACAGGCAGCGCGCTGCTCGAAGACGAATTGATGTACGAAGATGAAGATGATGACTGGGAAGACGAGGACGACGACTACGACGAGGAAGGTTGGGAGTAATCCCCCACCTCGGACATCGTTCTGCTGTGGACAATAATGCAATCATTTTGGACAGGCGATATATCGACCTGCGGTCGCCGGGTTCAAAGCCAACGGCAGAGGGGCCGAAACTAGAGGCAGCAATATGACTGGGGAAACATCGTTCTCGCTGCTGTCGCAGAACCTTGTAGAATATCTTGACAACGCTGGCTGGCAGCCTACTCCAGTGCAGGATGCAGCGATTGCTGACTTACTCGCCGGTGAACACCGACTATTGGTTGCTCCAACTGGCTCAGGTAAGACCGAGGCTGCGGCTCTCCCTCTCATCTCACAAGCGGAATCCAAACAGTGGGAGCCAATGTCCATTCTGTGGATTACTCCGCTACGGGCGTTGAATCGGGATATTGACAGACGACTTGAGTCGGTAGCAGCCGCTGTCGGACTGAAGGTTGGATTGCGACATGGTGATACCCCTCAAAACGAACGAAATAAGCAGTCGAAAAATCCCCCTCATCTACTGGTCACCACTCCAGAAACCACCCAACTTCTCCTAATCGGCAAGCGGCTGCGTGAACATCTGCGCAACCTACGAGCCGTAGTCATCGATGAGGTGCATGATTTGGCAGCATCCGAACGAGGCGCTCAGTTGTTGATTGCTCTGGAACGCATCGATGAACTCGCTGGACGACGAGTCCAGCGCGTTGGACTGTCAGCGACCGTTGGTAATCCCCAAGAAGTCTCACATTGGCTCTCACCAACATGTGAGTCGATTAACGCGCCAGCTCCACGGGCAACCGAGGTGCGGGTAACCTGTCAGAAGCCAAATCAAGACGATGAGGCTCTAGCCATCGAGATGGCGACATCACCCAGAGCGATGGCTGCTCTACGTGCGCTGGCTAACCGGCTACGAGAAGATGCGCCAGCGCTGGTCTTCGTCAATAGTCGAAATGCTGCTGAAACTGTCGCGCATCGACTATCCATGCTGGATTCAGGACTGGACATCGGCGTACATCACGGTAGTTTGTCTGCAGAGATGCGAGGGGAAATGGAACAGCGACTGCAAGCAGGAGACTTACACGCATTAGTTTGCACGAGTAGTCTGGAATTAGGTATCGACGTCGGGGCAGTAAATCAAGTCCATCAGATTCAATCTCCAAGGGCAGTGGACAGGCTCTTGCAACGCGTTGGCAGGGCTGAGCATCATCTCGGTGGAACCGGCAGAGGAGCACTACTCGCATGGGAGCCAGACGAGGTAGCAGAAGCATCGGTCATCGCCCGACGAGCAATGGCAGGTGAATTGGATGGTGTGGTATGGCGCCTCAAACCCCGCACCGTAGCGGTAAACCAACTGGTTTTGATGACACTTGCAGAAGGTATTGTCCCTCTAGCAGCACCGACCGCCCTACTACAGCGCACCTCGATATTCCATGATTGGACTCACGAGGAAACCCTAGAACTGCTGCGAATCCTCGATGACCGTTGGCTGATTAAACTGGTTGAGGACCCGAGCGGTCACGACCCCCTGCAATGGGCTCCGAGTTTGTGGAGAACATTCGCTCAGGCAGCCAACTCATCTGATTCCTCATCTGAAATTACCATTCCCGATGAAAGGCCGACACCTGAGGAAATTGAGACGACAAATAACAGGACGCTAGATGCTTGGAGAACTGCCATCCGCGCACAGGTGCCAGAGCATCTAACTGGGGGATGGTACAACGCTGCTGCACGAACACGTGACTACATGATCAACAATCTCTCGATGATTCCTGACAAACAACGCTACACCGTTCGCGATGCCGTCACCCGCGCAACCATTGGCACAGTCGACGAGGCTTTCGTACTCTCACTTGATGACTCGGGTTCAGAGGAAGATGGCTCACCACGGAGATTCGTCATGGTGGGTAGAACTTGGGAAATGGTTGATGCTGACCCTGAGCGCAGCGAAGTGTTAGTCGCTCCTGTTTCAGACCCGGGACACGCTCCGGTATGGAGTGGGGAGTTACCACCGGTTCCTGCTGTAATTGCTCGAGAAGTCGGCTCAATGCGACATGCGGTCAGCGATCTGTTGGCTGGCGATGAAATAACCACTGAGGAGGACAACGCTGAGCACGCTGGCGAACAAGTCGGCGCATTGACCTCGTGGATTACCGGCTGCGACCTCGAATTCGATATCGATGATTATCCAATCGAGGCCGATTCACTACAACTGCTCGGTGACGCGATTACCGAACACGTAACCGCAGCGGATTCACTGCCAGACGGTAGGTTACTAGCCATCGAGAAGCGCCGTGAAGCCATCATTATCCATTCCTGTCACGGCTCTCAAATCAACGAAACACTCGGCCACTTCCTACAAGCGATGGCATCTACCATCGAAGGAAAAATGGGGAGACTGCTCATCGACCCTTACCGCATCACTCTGCAAGTACCTGGACTTGAGCCGGCAAACGTCGTTGCATGGTTGACCGAGACTCCACCAGAAGGTCTGCCCGATTTGATGCGCGTCACTATCCCAAATGGCAGACAGTTACGAGCACGACTCGTGCACGTGTGCAAGGTCTTTGGAGTACTGCGCCGAGGTGTTGACCCACGCAAGGTGAATTTGACAGGTATCGCCAACCGTTACCGCAACACACCGGTAATGGATGAAGCGCTGGACAAATTGTTCGCTGAGCGCATGGATGTAGAGGGAACCATTGACCTGCTGAAAGCGATTCAATCAGGGCTTGTGGAGGTTCGCATGACTGCCCCAGGACCATTGGGCCTCTCACCCCGTTCTGAACGAGATATGCTGCTGCCAAATTGGTCTAATGCAGAGGTTCGCAAGCGACTGGAAGGGAGACTGCTCAATGAGCGCGCAATCGCCATTTGCTTACGCTGCCAGTCCCCAACCCGATTCAGAGTCGCTCGCTACCCTGAACTTGAGCACCGCTGTCCATGTGGTTCCACAATGCGGGCAGTGTTACGCGAAGGACGAGCTGATGAACTGAAAGAAGCGGTGAAAAGCGATGATGTCAAGACACAAAACCGCATGATTCGCAACGCTGAATTAATTCAAAATCGAGGATATGACGCGATTCTTTGTCTGATGGCGAGGGGAGTCGGAGAAGATACCGCGATTCGTATCCTCCGGACCATCCGAGCCGGAGACCATGAAACCATGTTCAAGGCTATTCATGAGGCCGAGATCCAATACGCACGCACCCGTAGATTCTGGCACTGAACTCAGGTTGCCCTAACCGATATTGGCGAATGCTCTTTGGGGCTGAGTCCACCACGCGGTGAGGGGAACATATGCTAGTTGGATTGACCGGGCGAAACGCCGCTGGTAAGACCACGATAGTCGAGTGGTTCCATAACCTCGGATTCGGGGCTGGTTCCTGCTCAAATTCCATCCGAGTCTGGCTTACAGAACAGGGTCTTGATGAGACTCGTCAAAACCTCATCCAAGGGGGTCGAACTCTGCGTGAGCAAGGTGGTGCAGGTGTGCTTGCGGAGATGCTACTAGCTCAAATTGCAGTCGATGAAAATTACGTAATCGATTCTGTCCGCACCCCGGCTGAGGTTGAGGCATTGCAAGAAAGGCCGGATTTTCTGCTACTCGAAGTTCAAGCAGAACGTGAGGTTCGTTGGCAACGATTGCTGACTCGAGGAAGAACTGGAGATGCGGAAAACTTCGAGCAGTTTGTGGCTCAAGAACAAGCCGAACTAGAGGCTGCTGACAGCAGTGGCCAGGCTCTGAATGCAACCGCTGAAATGGCTGACATCATCATTGACAATAATGGGACTCTCGATGAATTGTATAAATCACTTGAGGAATTAATGGAAATCCTCAGCTAACAGTTTCAAACCTGCCGCACTAACACGCCAGCTTCTTTCATCATCGAAATGGAAGTAGTGAAATCAGCAGCCCAGCGTTCTGGAACGGCACCATCTGCTGGATAGACTACTTCTTTCACACCCGCTTGAATCATTGAACGGGCGCAGCGGGTACACGGAGGCCAAGTGACGTACACTGAGCATCCTTTGACCGACACTCCGACTCGTGCGGCGTGCATGATGGCATTCTCCTCAGCATGGCAGATTAGTGGATATTTCAGTTCACGGTCCTCAAGGCGCTCGATGGAGTCCTCGATTCCTCTAGGGAATCCGTTGAATCCTGTACTGCGAATCTCTCGGTCTGCACCTACGACTACACAACCAACCTTAGTGGAGGGGTCTTTGCTCCAACCAGAAATATGATTGGCAAGTGCAAGGAAACGCGCATCCCACTTCTCACTCATGTGCTCACCGTCCTCGGGCAGATGTGATGGCGTTTGAGCATTCGCACGCTGAAGTGCGCTCATCTGTTGCTCTTCTCTACAACAAACTCATCTTTAGGAGCATTCAGAGTTGTCATGGATTCACGGTCATCAAGACCAAGGTGTTTCAACAGATTACCAACCATATACAGGCTGCCGATACCCATGATTGGCGCACCGCTCTCCTTCACCAATTCCATTGCTTTGACCAGAGCATCAGCAGGTGTGTCCACTATCTCGACCTTTGCCGTTACAGATTGTTCTGCAAGCACTTCTGCAATCTCAAATGGTGGTACTGGAGTATGGCGTCCCCCAAGCGGTTGGGTGGCGATGATGTGTTGAACATCACAGGTTGACACAAGTTCGACCAGCGGATGGGTAAACTCGAACATATCATCTTGGGGACTGCAACCGATGATGACAACGCCCGGCGAAGGTGCAGTATTATTCTGCATCTCGACAATTACTTGCGCACAAGCGCGACTCATACCGCTAGCATTGTGAGCAGCATCGAGTAGAATCTCTGTTCCTGAGTGCTCTATCCATTGCATACGCCCGGGCCAATGTGTGTGCATCACCGCCCGCTCGACCAATTCGCTGCTTTTGAGGTACATTTTGTTGAATAGTGATATTTCGGCAAGGCGGGCGGCCTCTTTGAGATAAGGGATGTAACCATCAATCTCCTTGTCATGTATCGGACGATGACTTTCGTGGGCAACAGAGAACAGGATGCATGAATCTCGGTCATATCGCCACCACCACGCCCTGTCCTCATCTGTGACTTTCTCCTCGATTGCCGCCCTTACATCAGCATCATATGACCAACGGGCGACCACAACCGCTCCCTTGCGAATTATTGCTGCCTTCTCCTTTGCAATCTCACCGAGGGTATCACCGAGCACGTCTGTATGCGCTAGCGATATCTCGGTGATAATACAGCAATCAGCCTCCGTCAGGATGGTTGGGTCCAATCTTCCACCCAAACCGGTCTCTACCACCGCTCTTTCTATACCTGCTTCGCGGAATACAGCCATGGCTGCAAGGAAAGTGGCCTCAAAGTAGGTCGGCAGCATTTCTGGCTCCTGCATAGCCGCATCGCGAACCTCACACATCGCTGAATCAAACTCCTCAGAAGTGATTGGAACCCCATCTACACGGATTCTTTCCTCAACAAAACACAAATGCGGTGAAGTGAACAATCCAGTACACACACCATTGAGGGTGTGGGAATTAGCCAGAATAACGCAGCAGGACCCCTTGCCATTACTGCCAGCGACATGGGTGGATGGGAATTCTCTGTGTGGTTGCCCCATCCTCAGCAGCAGAGTGGAACAAATCTCAAGGCCGGGCCTCATACCAAGACTGCGAAGGCTTTCCAGCCACGTCCGTATATCTTCACTCATAGGACCACACTGCGCACCCCCGGTGAACGGTCGCCTTGAAATGGCCTTTGCGGGTCGGGCGACCAATGTCGAAGGAGGGTTTCGGCGCACAGCGCCGAGCAGACAAGGCTGCCAAGAAGGCAGCGGAGGCTACCTCCAAGACACCTCCATTGACCGAAATACTCGCTGACCAAGCATCAGCAATGACAATGATGGCAGGGATGTTTATTGTCACAATCGGCATCGGATTGTGGATTCAGCCATTCTACGATGTTGATGAAATGCGCGCATTCGGTCCGGAGGGAGCAACTCAGGCTGGCTGGATATTCGTTGAATTGATTTTCATTTTCATTTTCACTGCTAGCATCATCTGGATGGCAAGAAAGGGGCTGCAGAAGTTCATTCGAGGAGGAGTGCTATTCGTACTTTGGGCAGCCCTGCTGCTTGCATTAACTCCAATCTGCTACTACCTATTGATGGAGGACGTGCCTTCACTCGACCTTTCCGATGAAGAAACAGCAGACCTATGGGTACTGCAAGTCGATGAATCGCCTGACACATTCTATGCAATGGACTTGGATTGTGATGCACCAGAGTGTGCCAACGGCACCTTGGTGAAGATGCAAAACGCCGGTCGTGCTGGTGGCGGTGTCGGTGAAAGCGCCGGCGCAACAACGCTGTGGTCATACGATATCATCCACCAAGAAAACCAGCAAAGCAAAATCGTGCCTGCACAGATTGTCAACGAAGGAGATGCATTGGTGCTTTGTGAGGGTACTCAATGGGTGCGCCTTGATGCAAACACAGGAGATTTTATCGACAATCACACCACTGATTGTAACCTCGGATTCCGTTACACTGACCCAGACCCTGATTGGGAGAACTGCCATGGTGCTGAGGAAGGGCAAGATTGGGCTATCGTCGGTAGCACTTTGGTCGCAATTGACCGATGGGGCCCTGAAAATCCTCTCAGATGTGAGAACTGGAACCTATTCTTGCCGGTAGAATTCGATTCTTCAAAGATTCTAATCGCTCGTAAAATAGGCTCAGACCACCTATTGTTGGTAACTCAAACTTGGGCTGGAATGATAATTATTCCAAAGACAGCCGCACTAGCCCATGGTGAACAAGCCACCATCAACACCACTTGGGATATCACTCCCCGCTCTGGAGAAGAAATACTCGCCGCCACCATTGGCACTCCACCAGGATACGAACTCGGTGGAGACACAGACCCAATTCTGATTCTCGGTACTATCGGAGGTTCGGTCACAGGTTGGAATATTCCAAGCAATGGAACGGTTACATCGTATGATGCAATTCGCTTCGATGAACTAGGCGCCTTCGACGAACCGATACGCGGGCTCATACTGGCAGACTGCTGCTCTGGAGGCAGCAATGATCTATGGGTGGTCGAAGGCGACCAACTGAGGGCTTTCACTTACGTCAGTCTAGCAGAAATGACTCGACCGATGACAGTACCGGGCACCGCACCTGTTCTGCTAACCATGCGAGCCGAGCCCAACCCAGAATGGGAAGAAGAAGGTTGGTCGGATAGTATCCTCACAATCGAGCAGGGCGGTGAGTGGTCTAGTGCGCATTGGGTTCATGACCCAGCAGTACCGGACTTTGCTATCGGTGGTGCCGGATTCTTCTATGCGGACGCATTGGCTATCTTACTCTCAATCGGCTTCATGGTTGCACTGATACGCTATCCCGAATGGTATGTAGTCAATGCTGTAGGGATTCTGGTCGGTGCTGGAGTAATCACTATTCTCGGAGTATCTTTTGACGAATGGCTGATTATTCTATTCATGGTACTCGCCGCCGCATACGATGCGTGGGCTGTTTACCGCTCCAAGCATATGTTAGAACTTGCAGATACGATGATTGGGTTGAAACTCCCTATCTTGCTGGTCGCACCACAAGACAAGGAATACTCGTTCATTGCTGAAGGCGAGCAGGCGATGAGCGAGACGCCTGAGCCTGCTCCAATCGCTGCTGCTGAAGGCGATGGGCAAGGTGCTGGTACACAGGCGAGCGAAGCATGGAAGGCCGCTGCTGACTCAGCACCGCCGCCACCCAAGCCAACTAGGTCTGGTGGTGAAGCGATGTTCATGGGACTTGGCGATGTCATCTTCCCCGGTATGCTGGCAATCTCTGCGCTGACTTGGCTTCCGGCATATGCTGGGCCAATGGGAATCTCAGCACCGCTTTGGGTGGCAATATTCACCACAATTGGTGGACTTGCTGGTTATCTCATTCTAATGACGTACGTTGCGCGTGGAAAACCTCAGGCTGGTCTTCCATTACTCAATGGTGGTAGTATACTCGGCTACATCATTTCAGCATCCATTCTGATAGGATACAAAGCATTCGAATTCAACATCACACTGTTCTGATGGCCCACTGATGGGCTACATCATCCGTCGGATTGAAGCAGTATCGTTGCTGCGGAACAGCCGGTGGCATCCGATGCTTGACATTCACATGTTCCGTGAACATGCCGACATCGTTCGTGCTGACCATGACAAACGTGGCCTTTCTCATGACGCAATCGATGAGGTAATTCGTCTAGATGAAGCATGGCGCAAGGCTCGCTACGACGCAGACCAATTGCGCCGTAAGCGCAACGAGGCTGCGCGAGGAATCGCTGCGGCAAAAAAAGCTGGAGATGATGCGGAGTTCACTCGCATCAAATCAGAAGTCGACTCAATTGGAGCAGAGATTGAGGGATTAGCAACCGGTGCTGATGAATTCGAAGCCGAACGAGACAAACTGCGAATGAGCATCCCAAACATTCTGCACGAGAGCGTACCGGTAGGAGAGGGGCAGGGCGGCAACACCCAACACAGTCTGCACGGAGACAAACCTGCATTCAATTTCTCACCACGCACTCATAACGACCTTCTTGAAATGAATAATTGGGTTGATTTAGCACGTGCAGCCAAGATAACAGGCAGTCGATTCTACTTCCTCAAAGGGGACCTTGCAAGGCTTGAGTTGGCCTTGCAGCAGTACTCTGTCGACTTCATCAGTGACCGCGGATACACCTTCGTCCAACCTCCTGTGATGATGAACCGCGATGCCTACGAAGGGGTGACTGACCTTGCAGATTTTGAGACAGTGATGTACAATGTACAACCCGATGGATTCTACACTATCGCCACCAGTGAACACCCGTTGACTGCAATGTACATGGATGAAGTCATCGAGCCAACTATTCTGCCAATACGCATTGTCGGGGTCTCACCGTGCTTTCGACGTGAGGTAGGGGCACACGGCCAAGGTGACAAAGGAATCTGGCGTGTTCATCAATTCACCAAGGTCGAGCAGATCATCATCTCCCATCCAGACGATTCTTGGAAACTTCACGAGGAGTTGCTCACCAATTGCGTTGACCTCTGGGATTCGCTTGGGTTGCACTACGAAGTGGTCAACATCTGCACTGGCGATATGGGTACAGTTGCCGCCAAGAAATACGACCTTGAGGCTTGGTTGCCCGGTCGTGGAGAGTACAAAGAAGTCGTATCCTGCTCGAATTGCACTGATTACCAAGCCAACCGCCTGCGGATGAGATACCGCACGCCGGATGGCAATACTGCGGTTCACACACTAAACTCCACTGCAGTGGCTACCAGCAGGGCATTGGTCGCAATAATGGAACAATGCCAGTTGGAGGACGGACGAGTAACGGTGCCAAAAGCGCTCCAACCATATATGGGCGGAAAGAAAATACTTGAAAAATGCAATTTGTAAATTGAATTTCCAATTGAAAAATTACTCTAATTCTTCGTCGGATTCAATCTCGATGAGAACATCACCTGCTTCGACCTGCTCACCGGCTTGGAAGTTGACGCTCTCAACAAGGCCCGGTTCTGCTGCTGAAATACGGTGTTCCATCTTCATCGCCTCCAATACGATGAGTTCTTGACCGGCTTTCACTCGACGGCCTTCCTCTACTAACACTTCCAACACCTTGCCGGGCATAGGAGCGGTTAGTCCACCACCGGTATCAGCGCTGCTCGCCCCAACCTCACTTACAGAAAGTACGTGGATGGCGCCATCCAGATGCACCCACCAATCATCACCCAACTTGACACAATGTGCGAGTCTACTGACTCCATCGATAGTGAGCCAAGCCCGCTGAGGTCGCTCATCGGCGTTAATCAGCACCTCAGCGATTTCGATCACTTCATCATCATGGCTGATAGTAGAGAGAGATACCTCTGCACCGCTGGTGTAGGCAACATTCCATCGCCGCCCGTTTCTATCAACCAAATCAACCATTGTCACACCTCAGGGAAAATTCCTCCGCAACGACAGGAAGGGATTGTACGGACTTCCTCGGCCACCTTCTCCATCGACCGGCGCATTGACTGATACTCTCCTATGCAAGCCAAGATGCTCAGCTCCGCCAGCAGCGAGGGCTGCGTGCATTGCCATGCCCTCACCATCATCCGAATCAAGGCAGCCCGGATGCCAACCGTCCGGGAAATTGACCTCAATGAAATCGGTGGTGGTCTCACCTGCTGAGAACGAGTCCTTTGACAGTACATCGACTAGGAAGCCGATATTCGTAGTAGCACCGAGCAGCACGAAATCCTGTAGCGCCCGCCTCATACGGCGAATAGCTGCGGGTCTGTCCGCTGCATGGACAACAAGTTTCGCCAGCATCGGGTCGAAGTCAATACTCGCCTCATCGCCTTCCCTCACACCTGTATCAAGCCTGATTCCGGGCCCCTCAGGTGGCCGGAACATCGCCAGAGGTCCGGTTGCAGGAAGAAAACTGTTGGCCGGATCCTCCGCGTAGATTCGCGCTTCAATGGCGTGTCCTCGAATGGTCAGGTCTTCTTGAGAGAATGATAGTGGCAACCCGGCGGCTACACGGATTTGTTGCTCTACCAAGTCAAGACCGCTGATGCATTCAGAGATTGGATGCTCAACTTGCAATCTGGTATTCATCTCAAGGAAATGGAATGAACCATCTTCAGCGAGAAGGAACTCCACTGTACCCGCGCCTTCGTAATCAACCGCTTTGGCAGCAGCAACGGCAGCACTACCCATCGCTTCTCGCAACTCGTCGTTCATCGCTGGACTCGGCGCCTCCTCAATCACTTTCTGATGACGACGCTGAATGCTGCATTCCCTCTCGAATACATGCAATGCATTGCCGTGAGTGTCGCATAGAATCTGAAACTCGATGTGGCGGGATTTCTCAAGAAGTCGCTCGACATAGACTGTGCCATCCCCGAAAGCGGCTGCTGCCTCACGGCTCGCCGCTTCGAATTCCTGTTGCAGGTAGCGCGGCTCATGCACAACCCGCATTCCCTTACCACCTCCACCAGCACTCGCCTTCAGCAGTAGTGGATAGCCGGTACGAGTTGCGGCTCGGACTAAGTCATCCACCATGTCAGAATGCTGTTCCTTCAACTGCAATTCCTCACCGGGGATGATCGGGACGCCAGCACTGGCCATTTCTCTGCGCGCGGTGATTTTGTCACCCATCTGCTCGATTGCACTAGCGCTCGGACCAATCCAAATCAGACCCGCATCATTCACCTCAGATGCAAAGGTTGCACGCTCGGAGAGAAAACCGTAGCCGGGATGGATTGCATCGGCTCCAGTAGATTTAGCAGCGGCTAGAATAGCCTCAGAATTGAGGTAGGTCTCAACAAGACTCTCACCCTCCAAAAGCACTGATTCACCGGCCATTTCAACATGCATTGCGCCATCATCAGCGTCTGAATATACCGCTACCGAAGCGATACCATATTCACGGCAAGCTCGGAAAACCCGACAGGCAATTTCACCTCTATTGGCAACGAGTACCTTGGTGATGGGTCGCTGTGCACCATCCATCCACTCGGGTCCGGACGGTGCCATGATGTTCACCTATTCCTTCTTCCAGGCCGGTGGCCGCTTGTCAAGGAATGCGGCGAGCCCCTCTTGCCCTTCTGCAGAACCTCGCATTTCGCTGGTCTTGTCAAGAGTCCATTGTCTGAGTTCTTCATCGCTACCGGTCCAACGGTCGAAAGCAAGGGTGAGTTTCTTCGCTTCTGATACCGCCATCGGACCGGTTGTCAGCACGGTTTCAATCGCTGCATTAGTAAGTTCAGGAATCTGATAACTTGTCTCAGCAATCTGGTCAATCATCCCAATGTTCAGTGCCTCAACTGCATCGAATCTACCAGCCAACATCGCAATACGTCGGAACTGAGCACTGCCAACTCTCCTATACACATAGGGCCCAATCACCGCTGGTAGAATTCCTAATTTTGCTTCGGAGAGAGCGATGCTAGCAGGGTTGTCTCCACCGCTAGTAGCGATGACATGGTCGGAGCAAGCAATCAGTCCAGCACCACCGCCAAGGGCGACTCCATTCACAGTGGTGATGGTGAAGCATGGGTGAGACCAAAGTCCGTTGAACAGACAGTCTAGCCTTGCTGAATCAGCACGATTCTCCTCAGCGCTCTGTGCCCCAGCATCGCGCATCATGTTGATGTCCGCGCCAGCGCAGAAGTGCTTACCCTCGCCGCTCAACACGATGACACGCAGCAACTCAGCTGCATCCGCATCGGTCAGGCTGCCTGTGGTACCGACCGAGCGTGCTGCAGTCCAATCTAGCAATTGAATCAACTCAGATATCAATTGAACATTGAGGGCATTGTACACATCTGGACGAGTCATGGTTATTCTCGCTACAGGTCCATCGATATCTAGCCGACACAGGTCGGTTTCTGGCTTTGAATCTCCAATTGCAGTTTTCGACATTTCAATTGCTCCTTTCACATTCTGAATATTCCGTAATCTGTATCTGGCATCGGGGCATTCAAACTGGCTGAGATGGCCAATCCCAGCACATCTCTGGTATCTCTGGGGTCTATGATGCCATCATCCCACAAACGAGCGGTCGAGTAGTATGGAGACCCTTCTCGCTCATACTTCTCCAGAATTGGTGCTCTGAATTCCTCAACCTCATCTTCGGTCATCGGCTCCTTACCCTCACGGGTCCGTTGGTCCTGCTTGACGGTTGCGAGCACATCAGCAGCCTGTGGCCCACCCATCACAGAAATACGGGCATTGGGCCACATGAATAGGAATCGTGGGTCATAGGCTCTACCACACATGCCGTAGTTACCCGCTCCGTGGCTCCCACCGATGATGACGGTGAACTTCGGAACTGGCACACATGAAACAGCGGTAACCAACTTCGCCCCGTCTTTGGCAATTCCACCGGCTTCGTACTTGCGTCCGACCATGAAGCCGGTGATGTTCTGCAGGAATACTAGTGGAATACCCCGCTGACCGCACAACTCCACGAAGTGAGTACCTTTCAACGAAGACTCAGAGAAAAGAATGCCGTTGTTGGCTACGATACCTACCGGATAGCCGTGGATGCGAGCGAACCCACAGACCAGTGTGTTCCCGTACCTAGCCTTGAATTCGTGGAACCGCGAGCCATCTACCACCCTTGCAATCACTTCTCTAACATCGTAGGGAGTTCGATTATCCTGTGGGATGATGCCTAGCAAGTCGTCTACATCGTGAGCCGGTTCCTCCGGCGGCTGCACATCGAGTCGGGTCTTGTTTGCAGCGTTGATATTCTCAACTGCATCACGAACCATCTTGAGGGCGGTGGGCTCGTCATCAGCAAAATGGTCGGCCACTCCAGATTCCGAAGCGTGCAAGTCCGCTCCACCCAATTCCTCAGCGGTAACTTCCTCTCCGGTAGCGGCCTTCACCAAAGGTGGTCCAGCGAGGAAGATTGTGCCATTCCCCTTGACGATAATCGATTCATCAGACATCGCTGGCACATATGCTCCACCAGCAGTACAAGAGCCAAGAACTGCAGCGATCTGTGGTATTCCTTTGCCAGATAGCACTGCTTGATTGCGGAAGATGCGTCCAAAGTGTCCCTTGTCGGGGAATACCTCGTCCTGCATCGGTAGGAAAGCACCACCGGAATCAACCAGATATATGCAGGGGAGGTGATTGAAGTTTGCAACCTCCTGAGCTCGGATGTGCTTTTTGACGGTGATTGGATAGTAACTGCCGCCCTTGACCGTAGCATCGTTGGCAACGAATAGGCACTCCTTACCGTGCACCACACCAATGCCGGTCACTATGCCAGCCGAGGCGGCTTTGCCATCGTACATCTCCCAAGCCGCAAGCGGAGACAATTCGAGGAATGGTGTGCCGGGGTCGCAGATTGTAGAAATCCGCTCCCGGGCCAGAGTCTTACCCCTATCACGATGGTTGTCGACGTATTTTTCGCCGCCGCCTTCCTTGACTTTCTCGATGCTTTCGCGCAATTCCTCAATCAACTTTTCATTGTGCTCACGGCTGGCTGCGAAGTTGGTATCCTTCGGGTTGATACTGCTAGATATTCTGTCCATCCGCACCCCCCTTAGGGGTGCGGAATGCCTACACGTCCTTCAACGCTCCCTCGGCAGCAAACACAAGGTTGTGACAACCGAACCTCAAACACCAATGGATAGACGCAGCACATCACGCAATCCGGGGGCAAGCCCCACCGCAAGAATACAGAGAATAATCAACTGGCGAAGATGACGATGCCGAACCTCAAATCGTGCCATAGCAAAAAGGGCCCACACCAGTGCTGCTAGGCAAACTTTGACCGCCAAGAAAAGCCAAGCCCCTCCGGTGCCACTTATGTCGCCACCACCCCACTGAATAATGAGATTAGACAACACGTGTTTCTCCTCGTACAGCGCATAGACATCGATGCCAAGCCAAGTTGCCAACCCATCAGCAATCTGACCGAAAATTGCTGCGAGGATGACTGATGAAGCGAGCAGCGCGCGCGGTGTTAGAGCCTCCATTCGCTGATGTGTCGAGGAGTGCTGGCGGTCCCAATCGTCGAGAGTTATTCCTCGTGGAATTATCCCGGGCTCAAGCCCGATATGATGCAGTTCCTCAGCGGCTCCACGGCCGATACGATACAGAATAATACAGACGAGCAAAGGAACTCCGACAACTACCACTACCGGCGTGAATCCAACCGGCTCAGCCAGTATTCTATTTCCATCAACCAGCGGGTCACACATGAAATTCAGCCAAGCCGCTGCATGGATAGCAACCCCACCAATTCCTGTCTGAACAAGGCCTTGCTCCATCGGCGTGTGGCGACAAGCAAGCAATGGTTGCAATGCGAACACAAGCCCAAGACCAACCAAGGGCATCCACAGTAGTGGCGAGGTTAGAGTCAAAGTCCAATCGTCAATGAATTGTGGCAGGAAAATGGCAGCCTGAACCACAACCAGTGATACCGACACCCGAGTAACAGCCGACCGCGCAGCATCTTGGTCAGCAGCCATACCGGCCTTACGACAGAGAATGCCAGTCAAGATGACCCAAAAGGCCACGTGGAAATGAATCAGCGGCGAGATGAACATCTGTGAGATGCCCGTTCGGAACAGTTGTGCATCCTCGTTGACTTCTCCGAAGGCAGCCCAGACCACCCACGGTAGCAACGCGAGCAGAGCTCGATCGGATGCAGGAATGCCTGAGCGCCTCAACCATGCGGAGAGCACCACGACAAAGGTTACCAAAGTGACAGAATAGACGATAGTATCGACGATATTGTACCCTGAATCACCTGTTGAATCGATTGTCACAGGGTCGATGAAGTAAGTCTGAAGGGTCTCAGACAGTGCATTGCCTGGTGCTACCTCCGTACCTATCATTGCCGCTAGGGTGACTCCAGCAATTGCGAGCAAGAACAGGGTAGCGTAACGCTCACCCGGACTCAGTATGGAATCTGGAATCGGAGTTTCCGTCAACTCGGGCCCGGCATCATCGCTGCTCATCGCCCCGACGGTGTGGGATTCGGGTTAAGCGGTTTCCGTGTGCGCCCGGAGGCTGCCACTCATTCCTCTTCGCCGATTTCGCGGGGTTCGTGTACCTCGCGCAAAACGATGGTCTGCGCACCGACATTGTCGCGCAAAGAGCTAATGATGCTGAATTTGGTGTAGGCCCAGTTCTGGTCATAAGAGACGAATTCAGGCAAGTCGATAGTCAGGTCGTCGCCATCAAACTCAATTTCAAAACCGTCACGACCGGCATTGGTCTCAAGCAGAGTCAACACCTTCTCTTCACGGTCCTCAATGACCTTGACAATGCGATAATCGTAGCGTAGAGTTCTACCGGCGAGCGGGTGGTTGTAGTCGATACGAGCGCGACCCGCGCGGAGCATCTTCAGGACACCGGTCTTACCAGCAATTTCCACCGGTCCACCGACTGCCAGACTGTCCGGGTCACGCACACTGCGGAACAATACATCTTGCCCGATGGTTTCGATTGAGTTTGGGTCACGTTCGCCGTATGCATCCTCAGGCGGGATGTCGAATTCGTAGTCGGTATCTGCATCAGCACTCTCAAGATGTGTCTCAAAACCAGCAATCAGCCGACCGTCGCCAACTACTGTCACCAACGGCTGGTATGTACGGTTTTCATCGTACGCATCGTGCTCCTTAGCGACCTCTTCTCTGGTCGTCTCGATGAGTTCGTCGCTATCTACATTGAACAAGTTGTAATCGATATGGATTATTGAGCCAGATTCCATCATGACCATCTCCGCCCCTTTGGGGCGAGCCGCCGACCGACTCCCCCTTTATCAGCGGTGCGGCTACCACTGTGGCCAATTCGGTGTTGATTTCACTCCTCTTCGATTGTTGAAGCCTTGGCATCTCTGGCTTTTGCCTTCGGTGTGAGAACCCAGTTCAGGCACGAGCCAATTAGAATCAATACCCATCCGACCCAAACCATGTGGCTGCCACGCAGGTCATAGATGGTGACTCGAATCTTCTCCACTTCTCCATCACCTGACATGAACTCAGCGAAATCTGCCCCAGTTGCCTGCTGATAGTCAAAAATCACAATCAAATCGCCATTCCAGCGATGCCAGATATCCGTCTCTGACCTTGCAGGAATTGAACCGGAATCAAATCTTAACACACCCGGTTGCAAGGTGGTTTCAGAATTCCGGCCAACCACCTCGATAGTGGTAATCAATGCCCCATCGCCAACCGCGTAATCCCAGTCATCACTTCCTGGAGCGGTTGTGCTGATATCGGTGTAAGTCCAAGTGTATCCAGCATACTCGATTGGTGTGTCTTTCGGGAGCATCACAACGTGGCTCGGGTGACCTCGCTCGACCAGTGTGGTGGTGTAGACATGGCCAATGAGAAGCAACAGGATTCCTAAATGTGCAATGTGCATCGAGGATGCCCGCAGTCGAGCCAATTCCGCCTTGCGACGATTCCCCTTCCGCGATGTGCTGCCCTCGCGTGCGCGCCCCCACGCGCGCAGCCGCGTCCAAACCAGATGAGCCATCGCAGGCAAAGAGAGAATGAGGAATGGTAACACAAAGCCGGCCAGAGCCCCACGTGTGATGCTGTCAGTGAATTGGTGGTCTGAATCTCCCGGCAATTTTTCTCCAGCAAAAACAGCAATCAGCAACGATGTGCAAAACACGCCGATTAGTACCCACGGCACCCACTCAGAAGGCAGTACCTTGCGCCAAGAATACACGGTCAATGCCACACCAACCAACGCTAGGAGAGGGGTGCCGTACAACTCGTGCCAAGCGAGGCTAGCCCCATCAACCTCAGCGAGCAATAGCAGCCAAGTCAGTAGTAAGAATGGCCCTCCAACTGCAAGTGGAGCCCAAATTGCCAAACTAACCTGAGTCTTTCCTTGTTTTATTCGATGCCACATTGACGACAGTCCGATTCCGGCACTCAATTCTTCACTTGCATCTTCACGTTGCAGCATCCATGGCAGCAAAAACAGAATCATGCCAATAATCGCATAGGTACGCGACAGTAGGAACGCCCACGACGCGAATAGCATCAATGCAACACCAGCAACAATCCACACCCACCGCTCGCCATCCTCTCGCCTGCACCAGAGCAAATAGCCGAAGGCACCGGTTAGCAATCCTACCTCAACAGAGTCAAGCAGTAATCCGCACATGGCACCGAGTATCAGCGCACCGACTGGTATTCCCCAAGTTACTGCGATTTTTGTCTCTGCATTGAAAGACCCGGCGAGAGTGCGCAGCAGAATTACCATCATCGCACCGAGCAATAGCAAGTAGAGGTGAACCTCGACTCCTGCCCCATCAGAAATGCCGATGGCAAGAACTCTCTGCACCGGACCCATACCCGGCTCTACAGTACCGTCGGTAACGAAAGCGTGGACTGAGGCCCATACTCCATTCGCACGGGTAACCAAGGTGGCATGTATAGCAAAAAATGCCGGAAGTACACCTAAAGCCATCACCCAGCGACCAGAATCCGCAGTTGCTGCAGCTGTAGCTTTTGGTAAGCGCAGATGGAGCAATATTACCAAAGCCAACCATGGGAGCAGAGAACCGGTCTCAACCGGATCCCAAGCCCAGTATCCGCCCCAGTCAAGGACGATGTAGGCCCAGAGGCCACCTAGCCCCACTCCAAGAGTGCCAGCGAATAGCGCTGGTCTTGCAAGATGCATTATTCTGTCACGCAAATCAGTCAATGAATATCGGTTATCTTCTGCTGTTGGAGTCAGCATCGCAGTCACTGCGTGCAGACCGACTCCAATACACAGTGTGTAAAATGTGAAGACAACCGGCGGGTGGATGACCATCAAGTCGGTCTGTAGCAGAGCATTGAGTCCTGGCCGCATCCATTCTGTGAACCCATCAGGAGTCGCCCTGAATGGTTGAAGATACATCGCGATGGCCAACAACAGTCCGGCGAATCCAATCAGCAGACCAATGCGGATACGATGCTGCCCTTCACTCTCGGAATCATGACGATTACCATCGAGCAGAAGAAGACCACCTAACAGGGCCACCCATAGAAGCAATGGACCTTCTCGACCAGCCCACAGTGCACTGATTCGGTATGCGAGTGGGAGATCAGAATCACCGTGCAGCCAAACGTATTGAAAAGACGAAATGTCGAAGATGAATAGTAATAGCAATACGATGAACGGAGCGATTAGAATCGCAGCGACGCCGCGACGAACTCTGACCGAATCTAGCACTCCCACAGCCAATGTCTCCGAGTTCACAGCGTTAAGTCATCGCTACCAGCCGTAGTACTTGGCTCGACTGTATCCGAATGCAAGCATGGCTGGTACGATGCGTTTGAAGAACAATCCCGGGCGCCTGAACAACAAACGGAAACCAATCATTGCCTTACCTGAGACCCCCATATTACCCATCTCCTCCGGAAAGCAGCGTGCCATCACAGATAACTCGTCATCGGTGAGAGCGTACAGCGCCGTCTTACCCCTGAGAATTTTCTCGTAAGGAGGGAATTCTGCCTGCCATTTCGCCGGGTAGGAAGCCAGTGAGTCAGCACAGACATCTCCAGCCTGTATTGCCTCTGCCGCGGTTTCCGCAGCATACACTGCAGACTTCAGTGCAAGATGGCTACCGCCCTCAAACAGCGGGGATGTAAACCCGGCAGCGTCACCGACCAACATCAGGCCATCGTCGTGGGTAACCTCAAGTGGGCCTGAAATGGGGATTGTTCCGCCAAATCCGCGCACCTTGATTCCATCTGGGCGCCAAGGTGGATTAACCATTTCAAGGTCCTTGAAATGAGTGATTTCAATGAAACTATCAAGGTCGCGCACAGCGCCCTTCTTGTCTTCGGTCACCAGTCCAACATTGGCTCGACCATCGCTTTTAGGAATCATCCACAGGTAGCCCTTCTTGGCGTATTCTGGCCAGATGTAGAAGTCCATATAGCCATCATTAGGAACGTCGAGCATCTCGTATTGCATCCCAGCGATGACCTTCGGTCGCTCGTTTAGTTCTAGCAGTTTGTTACAGACTCCGGCCACTCCAGATGCATCCATAATCACCTTGGTCTCAATGGGGAAATTCTCTCCCTTACCCTCGACCCTCCAACCGATGAATCTACCATCGCCGTCTGTCATTCGTTGCATAGAGGTTAATTTGTGACTAAGATGGAGACTTGCTCCGGCCTCGACGGCTTGGGCTGCAATCCATTGCTCAAACAAATGCTTGTCAAGGACATAGCCGTGCTCGGTCAGCCGCTTGGCGGTACCGTCTGGGAAGATGACCCTGATTCCATTCACCCTGAGAGAGATAACCGAATCGGGCAGATTCAATTCGAGGTTTGCCACCGCAAGGTCCGAAATGCATTCACCGCAGTGTACCGGGGTACCAATCTCCGGGTGGTCCTCGATGAGAATGACGTTGAGACCTGCTCTAGCGGAATGCAGGGCAGCACATCCACCGCCTGGACCCGCTCCAACGACCAGTACGTCGCAGGTGGTGACATCGTCCGCCATCATCTGATGAGGCAGTGAACTCGCTTCATGAATCAGTCGGTGACGCCCTATGGGCGTTGGCCTCGTCATTTCATAGGAGGAACCCTTCGCCGGGGCATGGCTTGGAGCCGACTGTCACGCTATATCGAAGCGTTGGATGCTCGTGGTGAGTTACTTCGCATACATCGACCAGTAGATGTCCATCTTGAGGCCGGTTGCATCGCTGACAAACTGGTGAAGAACGGTGGTGCATCTGTCCTGTTTGAGCAACCACGATTGGCAGACGGCACAATTTCAAAATTCCCGCTGGCGATGAATCTGTTCGGAACCCGCCAGCGCTGCAACTTCGCGTTGGAAGTCAATACTCCATCAGAAATCGGCGAGCGTATGGTCGCTCTGATGAAGCCGGATATAGCAGGTATTCGAAAACGGCCATGGAAAGGAATTGGCATAGCCCGCAAAGGGATGTCAATGGCACCGAAAACTGTCGGTAAAGGAGCCTGTCAACAAGTTAGGATGTCTCAGCCAGATGTCTCGCAGTTACCCATTCCAACAACTTGGCCAATCGATGCCGGACCGTTCATCACCTTACCATTAGTCGTAACCAAAGACCCCAACAGCGGGTCGCACAATCTCGGAATGTATCGAGGCCAAATCTACGGCCCCAAGGAGATTGGATTACACTGGCAGCACCACAAACATGGAGCTGACCACGCTGATGCTACCGCTGCTGACGGAAGCGGGGATGGCAGAATGCCTGTCGCCATCTGTCTTGGGGGGCCTCCGGAAGTGATGTTCAGCGCCATCTCGCCACTGCCTGATAACCTCTCAGAATACGAATTCGCTGGACTGCTAGGAGGAAGGCGACTGAAGTTGACCAAATGTCTGACTCAGGACCTGCTCGTTCCCGCTGAGTGCGACGTCGTAATCGAGGGATACACCATTCCTGGAGAGACAAGACTGGAGGGACCTTTTGGCGACCACTTTGGATACTATTCGCTTGCAGAACCCTATCCAGTGCTACATGTAACGGCGATTACCCATAGGAAAGATGCGGTTGTTCCAATGACCATTGTTGGTTTGCCTCCAATGGAAGATGGGTATCTAGGAGAGGCGATTAGTGATGCCTTCCTGCCTGTGCTGCGCTTCCAACACCGCGATGTCCACAATCTGTTTCTGCCACTTGAAACCGGATTCCACAATCTAGCAGTAGTCGCCTCGAAGCAACGCTATCCGCGTCAAGCGAGGAAAACCGCACTTGGATTGCTTGGCGCGGGTCAGATGATGTTTCTGAAGGTCATCGTGGCGGCCGATCAAAGTCATCCGGTCAAAGACCTCGACGCATTGCTCGACATTCTAGCAGCGAATGTGAACATAACCGAGGACATGGTAATTCTTGACGGAATGGTTGCAGATACGCTGGCACATGCTGCTCCGTATGAGAATGTACACAGCAAATTGCTCATTGATGCCAGCACACCGCCTGAACGAGACCCAAGATTCGGTGAGAAACTCCCTACTGGCCCAGGAGAATCCTTCGCAAAGTCCGCCGCTGCGGTTTCCGGCGTGGTGCAGGCTCGGATGCTGCGGGACTCAATTTTGGTAGTCACGACAAAAATCGAGGCAGGCCCGAAGCCAGAATCCAGCATGGAGGAGGCCAATGAGCAGGCTGCAGCTGCTCAGAGGAAACATATTTCTCAATTAGAAAAATCAATTTGGCAATTGGATAATTCTTCCAATCTCCGCTGGATATTCATCACCGATGATGAACTTGACCTCGATGCACCCGGGTCACGTCGCCGCTTGTTGTGGCAACTTTTCTGTAGATTCGAGGTCAGTCGCGACCTCCATTATGATGCAACACGCACTCGTGTAGCTTGGGATGCAACTGCACCGATACCCTGCTCAACAGGACCAGTTCCTATTCGCCGCTGGCCGGCGATGACCTTGCACGACCCAGAAGTCGAAGCCAAGGTCGATTCTTGGATGGCCGAGGAGGGTTTGTGATGGGCGTGAAAGAGATTCTTGAGTTCATCAAAATCGAGCACGCCCTATTCTCACTCCCGTTCATCTTCATCGGAACCGTACTTGCAAGACACCCACCGCAATTTGAGATGAGTATACTGCTGTGGATCATAGTCGCCGCGCTCGGAGCGAGAGGACTTGCTATGGCCCTCAATCGAATCATCGATCGCGATATTGACGCCAGCAATCCTAGGACTGCCGGTCGCCATCTCGCCTCCGGCTCGCTGAGCATGCAAACCGCTTGGATACTGTCAGCAGTATTCCTTGGAATGCTTCTGCTCGCCGCTTGGCAATTGAACGAAGTCGTTCTCAAGATGGCATGGCTACCGGTGCTTGTCTTCGTGATTTATCCATACACCAAACGCTTCACTTGGCTGTGCCACTTCTGGTTGGGGCTTTGTCTAGGACTTGCCCCCGCGGGCGCCTGGCTCGCTATCGAAGCCATTGAGACCGGTTGGCCAGCATTGACAGGATTGCATAATGGCTACACCGATTTCTTGTGGTATCCGGAAATCTTCTTGATATCACTTGGAGTTGCTTTGTGGATTACCGCATTCGATGTGAATTATGCCCGTATGGATGTAGAGAATGATCGCGCACAGGGGATACACTCCTTTCCAGCACGCTTTGGCCACAATGCAACACGTAATCTCAGTGTGATGCTGACTTTCGCGTGGTTATTCTGCTTCTTCTTTGCAGGTATTCACGAAGTATCTAACATTCGGCATGCAAAGTATCCGCTATGGCTTCCCGCAATTGCGATTATGGCTCTAGCCAACCTGTACGTGATGACACAAGGGGCAGAAGCAGCCGAGGTTGATGAGGAAGCGATGGGTAAATTTCAGAAGACCCTATTCCGAACTTCGATGGCTACTGGCTGGGTGCTATTCATCAGCCTCTCCAACAAGGTGTATGAGTCTGATATGATGCTAGATTGAGGGGTTTTATGGGGAAATTAGCATTGATTACTGGTGGTGGGCGAGGTATTGGTGCTGCCACCACACGCCGCTTAGCCAATGCTGGATATCGACTCATCATCACCTACAACACCGATTCGCAATCGGCGGAGAACGTCATTTTCGAAATCCGTGCGCAAGGTTGCGATTGTGTAGCGGTCAAGGTCGATTGCGGCGATGCAGCTGAAGTCATGGTGCTCGCCGACCACCCTTGGGTGAAGGAAGGTGTTGATGCACTGGTTCTCAATCATGCAATGTACGCTCGCAGCCGGGCTAGCGAACTCACACCCGAACAATTGGAGAAGACGATGAGCGTCAACTTCACCGGAGCTTTCCTAGTCTGGAAAGCGCTCAGCTCACACCTCGCTGATGATGCAAGCATTGCAGTCGTCGGCAGTCAAATGGGATTGAAAGGAACGCCGACAGGGGCGGACTATTCCGCATCGAAGGGAGCACTACACGCATGGGCTCGAAGCCTTGCGCTCGACGTTGCAAAGAAGGGGCAACGGGTCAACGTAGTCGCGCCCGGAACCATCGATACCGACCTTGTCGCAGGAGATACTCCTGAGAAAAGGGCAAAGCGAGAATCAGAGATTCCCATGGGTCGGCTCGGAACTGCTGATGAGGTCGCTGCCGTCATCGAGTTTTTACTAGACTCCGGCTCAGGATACATGACCGGCTCAGTCATCCACGTCAACGGCGGCCTGTATCGACCATGAGTGATTGATATGGATTCAGAGATTGACCCGTTCGACCTCTCTAAAGCGCTAGAAGGTGCTGCCCAAACTCATCTTGACCCGACGGTGTCCTGTATGCGTCTGCATGCTGAATATCAACCAGCAGGCGACCAGCAACAAGCAATTGAAAAGACAATTTCCCAATTGAATAATTCGCAGTCAAGAGGGGTGATGCTCGGCGTCACAGGCTCAGGCAAGACATTCGCGATGGCTCATGTCATCCAGAAGTTGAATCGACCTACCCTGATTTTGTCCCACAACAAGACTCTCGCTAGACAACTTTGGCAGGAAATGTCTAGCCTTTTCCCGGAAAATGCTGTCGAATATTTCGTCTCCCATTACGATTACTACCAACCTGAGGCATACCTGCCACAACGCGACCTATACATCGACAAGGAACTCTCGCTGAATGAGCGTATTGAGCAGGAGCGATTCTCCACGGTTGCTTCGTTAGTTACTCGACCAGACGTGGTTGTGGTTGCAACAGTATCAGCCATCTATGGCCTCAATCCCCCCGAAACCTTCCTTCAGCAGCATATGCGTATATCGGTTGGGCAGACTGTTGACCCACAGGAAGTTGTTCGCGAATTGGTCGCTCTGCAGTATCGTCGGGTCAGCGGAGAAATCACACGAGGCGAATGCCGATTGCGCGGTGAGGTACTCGACATTTGGATGCCGAGCCGCGACGACCCACTCCGCGTACGTTTTGATTTAGACTCCATCACCCGCATACAAGTCTGCGAGGCAGTCTCATGGGAGGCGCTAGATGAAATTGAGGAAGCATGGATTCATCCGCGGGAATTCTTCATGACCGGGCCTGAGAGATTTGAGAAGGCCTTGGAGGATATCGAGTTTGAACTCGGAGAGCGTGTGGATTGGTTCGAAAAACAGGGTAAGGATTTGGAGGCTCACAGGCTGGAAACTAAGGCACGCTATGACCTAGATTTATTGCGAGAAATCGGCCACTGCAAGTCGATTGAGAATTATTCCATGCACTTTGATGGCCGTCAACCCGGAGAGCGACCGTACTGCCTTCTAGACTTCATGGCCGCCTGCTCAAAGGCATTCCATAACGACGCTGAGAAGTTCCTCGTCATCATGGATGAAAGCCACGTAACCTTGCCTCAACTAGGGGGTATGTTTGCCGGGGATAGTTCACGCAAGGGGAATCTAATAGAGCACGGTTTCAGACTACCAAGTGCTGCTGATAACCGCCCGCTCCGCATCGATGAATTCCAATCATTAGTTCCACAGATGCTGTATATTTCAGCCACCCCTGGCGAGAGAGAATTGCGGCATCTCTGTGAGGTAACTGGCCAACCGATTCCAGACAACCTACTGCATGTGCGCGGAGGAGGGGGAGTGGTGGAACCCGAGTTGAAGGAGCCCAAGCGCAGAGCCTTACTCAAAGATGCACTGCGCCAGATAGACAACATCGTACGAATGGAAATTCGCCCAACCGGATTGCTCGACCCAGCCATTGAAGTAAGGCCTACTGAAGGACAAGTTCAGGATTTGCTCGATGAAATTACTACCTGCACTGCAAAGGGTGAACGCGTGCTGGTGACCGTGATGACAATCAAATTCGCAGAGGAGGTTGCCGACTACCTACAGCGAATGGGCGTCAAGGCGCATTATCTTCACAGCGAAATCGATACGATTGAGCGGTCTGAAATAATCAAAGCACTTCGAATCGGGCATATCGATGTCATCGTCGGAATCAATTTGCTGAGAGAAGGATTAGACCTGCCTGAGGTGTCTTTGGTAGCCATTTTTGATGCTGATCGGGAAGGATTCCTCCGAAATGAGCGGTCATTATTGCAGACCATCGGTCGCGCCTCTCGCAACGAAAATGGTCGTGTCATTCTGTATGCCGATAAAGTCAGTTTAGCGATGGAGAGCTCCATAACTCAAACAGTTGAGAGGCGCGCACGTCAACAAGAGCACAATAAGGCACATGGAATTACTCCGAAGACAATTCGCAAAGCCCTTCCAACAATGGGTATTGAGGCTGAACAATTGCTTGCTGGCACTGCTGGTAAGGGGGTGAAAGGCGGCAAACGGATGGTCGGAGGTGGAGGTAGCCGCTCCTCACGCCAAGACGACAAGGCCCTCATCAAGAAATTCGACTTAGGGGCCGGTTCGTGGGGTGAAGAAGGTGGCGGTGCTACCGGTGATGAGTCAATACTCACCAATATCAGCCAGCCTGCTTGGGCAGCGGTGGCGCAACAACACATCGATGACACTGTTACAAGCGAGGACCAAAGGGTCCAACTCATCGAGCGATTGCATAAGGAAATGCGACAGGCAGCAGCCAGACTCGACTACGAAAGAGCTGCGGCATTACGAGATAGAATATTCCAATTAGATAATGAACTTTCCAATTGAGATAATTCTGATAATGTCAACTCAAACTCATGTCGGATTGTCATCATCTAGTCAACCCACAAGGTTGACCGCTCGATTCAAGAGTGGATGTCCTTTGGCCGTCTCGTTCCCATGACAATAGATCCCGATGACTTTGACAAACCAGTCGAGGATTACGTCTTTGACGAGGCCTCGTCGGTATCTTCACTGATTGACCAAATGGCTAGCGCTGGTGGCTTCACCGCTACCAAGTTGGCCCATGCCCGTGATGTTCTGAGGGGAACTATCGCCAAGACAGGTGATGAGGGCGTGTTGAACTGGCTCTCATTCCCTGCTTGCCTATGTGCTACCGGCACACGCGGATTCTTTGTTGAGGCTGCCAAACGCAAAGCGTTCAACGTCATTGTAACCACCTGTGGCACTCTTGACCATGATATCGCTCGCTCATATCAGAATTATTTTCATGGCGCATTCGAACTAGACGATGTTGAGTTGGGCGAACAGGGGCTGAACCGTCTTGGTAACGTCATAGTTCCAAACGAATCCTACGGTGAAGTCCTCGAGCAAACCGTTCTGCCTTGGTTGCAGGAAATCGAGACCGAGCGCAAGGCTGCAAACCCTGACAATCCCTGGTGCGGCTTTGGCAGTGTTGAGTTGTGCTGGGCTTTCGGTGACCGAATGGAAGATGAAAGCAGCCTACTTTATTGGGCTGCAAAACACCGGATTCCCATCGTTGTCCCCGGCCTCTCAGATGGATCTATTGGCGCGCAGTTGTTCATTCATCGCCAAAAGAATCCCGATTTCATGATTGATTTCCTCGCAGATGAGCAAATCCTCTCAGACCTGACATGGACCGCTAAGGAAAGTCACGCCCTGATGGTTGGCGGTGGCATCTCAAAGCACCATGTTATCTGGTGGAATCAATATCGTGGAGGGCTCGATTCGGCTGTCGGCATCACCACTGCTCCCGAGCATGACGGCTCCCTATCAGGGGCGAGACTCAGAGAAGCAATCTCTTGGGGAAAGGTCAGACCTGAGGCACCTCAGGTCACTATCGAAGGTGATGCATCTGTGCTATTACCAATTCTCGGTGCCGACCTATTCGCTTGAAACTGCAAGGCATTCCATCAAGCCAACGCGTATTGCCGTCATCGGCCTCCAACCGTCTGTACCTGCTGCGACCAAAGCATCGTGAAGTGGAGCAAGGTCTGGGCGTCTGCGCTCTCCTGTATAGGATACTGCAGCTGGAGTCGGAACTTCAGACAGGCTTGCAGTAGTGTGGCTATGACCCATAGTATTCAGCCAACGTTGCCACAAACCCTGCATCTCATCGAGCACCATTTCTTGCGTCCATGCTCGTCGACCACATACATCGAATGTACCACTGACATCTGCATTTACCAATATCCTGACCGCAGTTGTCACATCTCGAATGTGCACCCAATGTCTCACATCACTGTCATCATTTGGAGCGTCACCTTCGCAACCAGAAATCACCCATTGAACCCAGGCCGACATCATGCTGACTCCATCAACGGATTCTGCAAAATCCTCGTCTAAATCGCCTGCACCAGCGGGGCAGTAGACATCGTGTAGCCGAATATCGAGTTCCGGTGCTGAATCTAGTAACGACTGCAACTCTGCAAGCATTGCCGCCACCTCAGGCGACCATCTTGGAAGCAATTGAGTTCGCTATTGATTCGAATACATTCAGCGCTTGGTTTATCTCATCACTGGAAATATTCAGGCATGGTCGCAAACGGATGCTATCAAAGCCGCTATTGAGGACAAGTACCCCACTCGCTAGTGACCTCTTGCGGAACTCGTCTCGTAGTGAGCGATTCGGTAGTGTGAATGCCGCAAACAGGCCTCGCGCTCGCACATTATTGATGAAATCGTGTTTAGCAGCCATCTCTCTCAGGCCAGCCTTCAGTTCAGCCCCAACCTCTTCGGCATGCTGGACCAATCCCTCATCCTCAATGACTTCAAGACACTTAGCCGAACGAACGTAGTCAACCAAATTTCCTCCCCAAGTACTGTTGATTCGGCTGCTAGTTGAGAATACGTTGTCGTCAAATTCGCATAAACGTTCACCGGCCATCATTCCGCAAACTTGCATCTTCTTGCCAAATGCAAGCAAATCCGGCTGTATTTCCGCATGCTGGTGTGCCCACATCTTACCAGTGCCCCCCACTCCAGTCTGAACTTCATCGACGATGAATAGAGCACCAATCTCGTGAGTAACTCGCTGCAAATTCCGCATGAAAGAATCACGGAAGTGGTTGTCTCCACCCTCGGCCTGGATTGGCTCGATGATTACTCCAGCAATCTCATCCGGTGCTGCGTCTGCAGCGGCTCTGAGTTGGTCAAGTGCCGCAGCCTCAGCATCATCAAGTCGACTGGATTCAGCAGCATCTAATGGGAAGGTGATTTTCGGATTGGAAATCCTCGGCCAGTCGAATTTCGCATAGCGGTCTGTCTTGACTGGATCGGTATTAGTCAACGACATCGTATAGCCAGATCGACCATGAAATGCCTCTTCAAAATGGGCAATCGATACCTGGGGTTTGTCATTGCTGCCAGACAAACCTGCGGCCTCTCGATGATGTTGTTTCCAGTCCATTGCTGCCTTCAGACAATTCTCTACACCCAGAGCGCCGCCAGCAATGAAGAACATATGAGGCATGTAGGAAGGCTTGGCGATGCTTCCGATGATGTCGACAGCCTCAGCCATCTCAACAGAATACAAATCCGAATTGGTGATATTGTTGACAGAAACGCGACCAAGTTTACCCTCAATATCGAGAAGAGCAGGGTGATTCCAACCGATAGGAAGTGAGGAAAAGCATGAGAACATGTCGAGTATGTCACTTCCATCTCGCTTATTGCTGATGTAGCTACCATGAGACTTGTCAAGGTCGACTACGAAATCAAAGCCGTCAACCAATATGTGGTCGCTCAACGTATCATGAACCCTATCCGCATCCATCTAATCAGTAGTGGCTACATTGGACTCCACATAGTCTTAACCACAATTGAATGCGATGAATTATTCAGTTATTCAGTTCTAATCCCCCCACAGCCAAGATAATGACTTTTTCCAATTGAATAATTCAATTTCTAATTGGTAATTTTACGAGATATTGCAAGGTATTCTCCCACTGCTGGTTCAACCGCCCCCACGTTCTGCCGGAGCCCGTTCCAGCAGAAATCAATTGGTGTGGCCAATTTTTTGGCCTCAAGAACCAGATCGGGTATTATCAGCCACATTGGTAGATTATCAGCCATTCCAATTGCAAAACTTAACCACCCACAACTGGAAAAAACGGAATCCAATTGGCTGATAAACTGCTTATTCAGCCCAATAATCAATTGAAATCGCAATACTGGTACCACTGATATAAATCGTATAATCAATTGAGAAATCTGTGATTATCAGTCATTTTCAATTGAATAACAGAAGTTACTTCTTGGGTATCATTTAATAGCCGGTTCCAAACGTACTAGGCTCGGGCATATGGGATGCGCAACAAAGGAGATGATGAGAAATGACAGATGATGACTATCGCATACAGGAATTACTGCAGCGAGAGGTTTTTGTGAACCAGAAGCGAGTTGGTGTAATTGTAGGAGAACGATATCACCCGAATGAAGAACGAGTAAGGTCGATGCGGATCCAGGTGGAACCGGACGTTGCTGAAGAATACATGCGAAAACCTGCAGAATACGCACCACTCTCAAAGGAATTAGTGCACTCGATACAGAATGATGGCTCAGTAAAGCTATCCAAATCGATGCGAGAACTACAGCGAAGGTGGAGAAACACGGTGAGAATTGAGGAGCAACTCTACGCTCCCGACGAACTCATCGACAGGGCCGTCCTCGATGATGATGGTCTTGAATTGGGCGTGGTAATCGATTTGGTGAAGGTCAAGCGAACTTACCGCGGTATTGTGGTGAAAGTTCGTTCGAATGTTCGTCGACGCCTCGAACTCGATGAGACTCTGAATATTCCAGTAACTGCGCTCGCACGCACGCGCTCGAGGCTCGACGAAATAGTCCTCTCGCGCACGTTCGCAAAACTTCGCAATCTGCCAAGTTACATGCAGATTAACCAGTGAGTGGGCTCAGAATCAGCCTGATTTGGGGCCGAGTGGTTACCGTCACGGTTATTTCACCCCCCTCAGTGGGCCGGTTGCCCTTGGACGGGTAGCTTAGGTTGGCTGGAGCACCCGGCTGATAACCGGGAGGCCGCAGGTTCAAATCCTGCCTCGTCCATCCCAAATATACCTCGTTTTCGCCATAACAGGGTTGATTGGACATACGGAAATGCCCATGAAGGGCCGTCCCTCCGACTTCACCGCGAGGGATGGGATGCCGGTAGTCTCTGGCAGCAATACGAGGGAACTCTCTGCTGCGCTCGCTGCCGAACTTGCATGGAGCCATCACCCCCTCGAGGTACGGCGATTCCCTGATTCTGAGGGCTACGTACGGGTACCGAAGGGAAGCATTGAGGCTGTCCGCTCCGAACCTGTTGTTGTCGTAGCCACTACATTCCCTGATTCTGGGATTGTCGAAGCACTGCTATTGTTGGAGGCTGTCCACGATGTACGAAGTGGTGACCTGCAAAACCTACAGGGTTCTGGGTCAGACAATATTGACCCGGTAGGGCCAGGTATTTTCCTCGCTGTCCCATACTTCGGCTATAGCAGGCAGGATAAGCGCTTTCAACAGGGTGAGGTAATCTCAGCAATGCTGCTCGCTCGATTACTCACGCTGCGTTGTGACGGATTGATTGTACTCGACCTGCATTCCCCACTGGTGCTTGAGAACCTCGAGACACCGGTGGAATTCGTCTCATCTATGCCTGAAATCGCTGCTTATCTACAAGCGAATGTGAAACCAGATTTCATCCTGAGTCCCGACAAGGGTGCCATCGAGAGGGCAAGTACGGTAGCAGAAATAATTGGGTGCAATTTTTCCTACCTTGAGAAGAAAAGAATTGATGCCCACACCATCGAACATATCCCCAAGGACCTCGATGTAGATGGCTCAATCGTTGCAATCGTTGATGACATGATTAGCACAGGTGGGACCATCTGCAAAGCCAGTGATGCTCTGCGGCGTCAGGGTGCGAAGGAGGTTCACGCCACCTGCACCCACGGTTTGTTCACCGGCGGCGCCATAACTAGGTTGTCAGAACACGTCGACGGTGTGTTCGCAACAGACTCGCTTCCCAACCCCCGTTCATCCGTCAGTGCAGCACCTGCAATAGCTCGCGGAATACGCCGTTTGCTAGAACAATCTCAGTGATTGCCTATACGGCAACCCCCCCCGGGGGCTCCGTTGCGTTTATACACGACACGCCCTCGGCAGGCTGCCTACATGAGGAGAGAATCCAATGAGTGTACACATTGCTTTTGAAACGCCTAAGGACGTACAGGACTCGGTCTACGAACTAGTCAAGCTTGTCGGTCGCGACGGAAATGGCCGTCTGAAGAGGGGTAGTAACGAGGTCACCAAGGCAGCCGAACGCGGTACTGCGCAGATGGTTGTCATGGCTGAGAACGTCAACCCGTCCGAACTGCTAGCGCACATCCCGCTGATTTGCAAGGAGAAGAAAATCCCGTTCATCTACGTCGAAGACCAATCGTATCTGGCTGAAGCCGCTGGTATGTCCAACGGCGCAAAGACTGCGGCAATTGCCGTGATGGAAATAGCCAAGGGAGCCAACGACCAATACTCCAAAGTCAAGGACCACGCTGATTCACTTGGAGCCTGAACAGTTTGAATAAGTCCTAAGGAGGAATCAGAATGGTTCAGGAAGGATGGCCCGCAGAAGTCGTCGAAGTGGTCGGCAGAACCGGTATGACCGGAGAGGCCACTCAGGTAAAAGTCAGAGTAAATGATGCACCAAATCCACGTGACATCGGTCGCATCATCACTAGAAATGTCGTCGGTCCGATTAGAGTCGGTGACATCTTGATGCTGCGAGACACCGGTCGTGAAGCACGCAAACTCAACGTTCGCTGAGGTGAAATAGATGGCTGAGCGACGTATCTGCAATTTCTCAGGCGAAGAAATTGAGCCTGGTACTGGAATCATGTTCGTCAAGCGAGACGGTGCAGTGTTCTGGTTCAAGGACTCCAAGGCCCGCAAAAACCACCTGAAGTTGCGGCGCAACCCACGCAAGGTCAAGTGGACCCGCCACTACGTGAAAGGCGGAACCCAGTGAATGGCTCGCTAGGCTGGTTTAGCCTGCTTCTGGCCCATCAAGGCCGTCGCTTGACTGAAATAGGGGTGGTTGGTCGCCCGCTCCGGAGATATATATGCAAACCACATTCGTGATGATCAAACCTGACGGAGTACAACGAGGTCTAGTTGGAGAGATAATCTCCCGTTTTGAACTCAAAGGATTGCGACTTGTCAGCCTGCGCCAACTCATTCCGAGTAAACAGTTGGCTGCGGCACACTATGAGGTCCACAATGAACGGCCATTCTACCCCGGTCTAATCGAATTCATCACCTCAGGTCCAGTGGTAGCAATGGCTTGGAGCGGCGTAGACGCTATTTCGGTCGCTCGCAACCTCATCGGGCCTACCGACGGGCGCCAAGCCGCACCAGGTACCATCCGCGGTGACTACGCAATGGATATTGGTCACAACATCATCCACGGCAGTGATGGTGAAGATACCGCCGCCTTTGAATTGGGGCTTTGGTTCCCAGAGGGAGAGGTTGATTGGACTAATCACTCTGAGGATTGGGTCTACGAGTGATTTCATGAAAAGAGAGGGGCGTGATATGTTTGACTTCAAGACGTCAGCCCATCGTAGCGGTTCTAGGTCATGTTGACCACGGTAAAACCAGCGTTCTCGACTACATTCGGTCACTCGGCCTTGATAGGCAAGCCTCCGTGATGGCGCGTGAGGCTGGAGGAATCACCCAACACATAGGTGCAACCGAAGTCCCAGCAAGCCTGTTGAATAAATTGTGTACCCCACTGATGGGGGGCAATGAATTCTCATCACCGGGGCTATTGTTCATTGACACCCCCGGTCACCACTCATTCTCCACACTGCGCACTCGTGGTGGCTCTTTGGCCGACATCGCAATTCTCGTCATTGATATCATGGAAGGATGTCAGCCGCAGACGTTGGAATCAATTCGTATCCTCAAGCAAGCCAAGACACCATTCATCGTTTGTGCCAACAAAACCGATAGGATTCATGGATGGCACTCCGAGGCTGGTCGCTCCGCTGTCGCCTCAATGAAGGACCAAGACGCACACGCTTCTGGGTTATTCGAGCAACGCTTTTGGGATCTAGTGGGCGAATTTGCTGAACATGGATTTAATCTAGACCTCTATACCAAGATAGACGATTTCACCCAAACCATTGCGATGGTACCCTGCTCCGCCAAGGAAGGCGAAGGAATGCAGGACCTGCTCGCGGTTACCATAGGCCTAGCCGAGAGGTTTCTAGAAGAGCAACTCTCAGATGTCGAGGGACATGCCGAAGGCACCGTCCTTGAGATAAAGGAAGAAAGAGGCATGGGTAAGACACTGGACGTCATCCTGTACAGAGGAACCATCTCGAAGGGCGATGAGATTGTACTCGCTACTGAAGCCGGACCCGTCGTCACCCGGGTACGTGGACTGTTCCGACCTCGCGGAATGGCAGAGATGCGGGATGCTGGCGACCGTTGGGATACTGTGGATTCGGTCGAACCTGCTGCCGGACTCAAACTCTCTGCGCCAGACCTTGCCGGGGTACTTGCTGGCACTACCCTCAGAGTGTTGCCAGCGGATGATGATGAGGCTCGGCAGGCCGCAATCGACGCTGCTGCAGAAGAATCCGAGATCAGCATCGAATTGGATGAGGAGGCTGGCATTGTCATCAAGGCCGATACCCTAGGTGGCTTGGAGGCTCTCGCCTTTGAGTTACGAGCGGTGGAAATACCAATCCGCCACGCAGGCATCGGCCCAGTGAACAAGCGAGACCTCAGAGCTGCTGAAGCCGCTCCTGAACCTCTACACAAGGCCATTCTCGCATTCTCTACCGGTGTTCAAGCAGAAACTGAAGAAGAATTAGCAAGTGGAGACAGTGAGGTGATTCACATCACTTCTGATGTCATCTACCACATCCTCGATACCTTCACTGAATGGCAGGAGAAGCGCGGCGAGGAAATTGAGGAGGAAAAACGTGGATTGGTTGTTCATCCCGGCAAGATTCTCATTCTCAAGGACCACATCTTCCGCCGCTCCGGACCGGCCGTGGTCGGAGTGAGAGTTCTTGGAGGTCGCATCCACATTGGACAAAGATTGTTGACACTCACCGGAGAGAAAGTCGGTCGCGTAAAGTCGATTAGAATTGCAGACAATTCTCTGAAGGAATCCACTCAAGGTGATGAAGTCGCCTTAGCCATAGAGGGGGCTGTGGTTGGTCGGGGTATCGATGAAGAAGATGTTCTCCTGGTCGATATACCCGCTTCTCACGCTCGACAACTCCGTAAGATTGAGTTGACATCCGCAGAGGAGGAAATCCTTGAGGAACTTACTCTACTTCATCGAAAGGATGACCATTTCTGGGGACGCTAAACAGTGTACCGAAGCCGGTTTTATCATCCCCCTTTGGGGGATGCATGCTTGACCTCTAAACCCCCAACCTTGAAAAGCGAATCCAACGGGTCGTGAGTTGGGTTCAGAGTTCAGTTGGTGAAATAATGTCGGCAGGAATGGCACAAGCAGCAGGTGCGGGTCGCACCAAAGACCTGATTTCCACTGTGAGCGCAATCTCAAATGCCTTGATGCAAGAAGTTGCAAAGGTCATCATCGGCAAGGAGGAAAATCTGTTCCGAGTCACCATCGGTATCCTATCCAATGGCAACATGCTGCTGGAAGATTTCCCCGGACTAGCGAAGACCTTGCTAGCCAACACCTTCGCACGTGCGCTCGGTTGCAAATTCAAGCGTGTGCAATTCACTCCGGACCTACTCCCAAGCGATATCATGGGGACCTACATGTATGACCAGCAGGCAGGCGAGTTCAAACTCCGACCTGGACCACTGTTCACCAACATTCTACTCGCTGACGAGATTAACCGTGCTCCACCCAAGACACAGGCAGCACTTCTTGAGGCAATGGAAGAAAAGCAGGTTACAATTGAGGGTATCACCCACAAGTTGCCGGCACCTTTCGTCACCTCCGCTACTCAAAACCCAATCGAGCAGGAAGGAACCTACCCGCTACCTGAAGCACAGATGGACCGATTCCTGATGAAGATGTCAATGGGATACCCGGACCGGGCTGAGGAAAAGGCGATTCTAGCCCGCAGGAAACTGCGAGGAAAGGATGACCACGATGTGGCACAGATTACCTCTCCGAAGAAAGTCGTCGCGATGCAGAAGGCTCTTGAGACCGTTCACATCGACCCTGCAATCCTCTCTTACATCGTCGAAGTTGTGCAGCGCTCTCGTGAGGACCACCGGGTCATCACCGGTGCATCGCCGCGTGCTAGCCAGTCTCTGTTCAAGACCGGGCGCGCATCAGCTGCTATCGAAGGTCGCGATTATGTGATTCCCGACGATATCAAGCGTGTTGCTCTGCAAGTGTGCAGTCACCGTGTATTGCTCAAGCCCGAGGCGAAGATTCGTGGAATCACCGGTATGCACATCATGCGTAAGATCCTCTCAGAGGTCCCGGTTCCTGTCATCCAGTGATTGTCACTGAGTGCTGCTGATAGTTGTTGAATACCCGACGTGGCTGATGCTACGTTCCGCTTCTTTGAAAGAGGGCTGACGACGAGGGTATTATGTCGCCCGGAGTTCGCTGGTATGGATCCATACAAAATGGTCATCGCTATAACCAACCAAAAGGGAGGTTGCGCAAAGACAACTACGGCTGTAAACGTGGCGAGTGCTCTTGCACAGGGAGACCCCGCTAACGGCTTTCCTCCGGCGAAGGTTCTGCTAGTCGACCTAGACCCTCAGGGCAACGCCTCGACCTCTTTTGGTATCGATAAAAGCAAAATGGAACGGACGGTTTACGATCTGCTGATGAATGACCTCGGGGAAGAATTACCTATTCTGGAAGATTATCTCATCAGTCCGGAGATTATCACTGACTCAATGCAGACCGCTTGGAAACAAAATAATCTGGACCGAAAAGTCCCAAAGCACCTGAAGGTGGAGAATCTTTGGCTGCTTCCAAGCAACATTCAATTGTCAGGTGCGCAAATTGAACTAGCAACCCGAATCGGGCGCGAAACTAGACTGAAGGAAGGCCTTGCGCCAGCAATAGAAGCATTCGACTACATCATCATCGATTGTCCTCCAAGCCTCGGACTGCTAACCATCAATGCGTTGGCGGCAGCCAACTGGGTGCTAATCCCCGTACAGACCGAATACTACGCATTGGAGGGCATGAGTCAACTGATGAATTCGATTAAACTCATCCAGCGACGCATCAACCCACATCTCAAGTTGTTCGGTATTGCTCTAACCATGTATCAGAAAAGCAAATTGTGTAACACGGTCGCTGATGAAGTGCGCAAGCACTTCGAAAAACAGGTATTCCAAACAGTAATCCCGAGAAATATCGATATCGCTGTTGCTCCAAGCGAAGGTGCTCCAATCACTATCCTCCGCAAGCCTACTCGTTCAAACAAGGGCAGTCAACAGTACTGGGCCCTCTCAAAAGAGGTACATCGAAGACGAAATGCAATCAGACAACGCTATGGCATTACCGAGCCAAGCCGATTGAAACTGCATAAAATAACCCAGCAACATTGATTTCATTAAATCGGTGGGATGTGTGGGACGTAAGACCGGTAGGCTTAGTTATAGCAGGGGATTGTTCCTGAGCCGGTGAGAGAATGGGTTCCCCAGACATGACTTCCGTGAGCGTCTCCTTTGACGTTCGCAGACAACTGAATTCTATGCGGGCGATGGGTAATCATCGCAGCGTTGACGACCTTCTGCAAGACGTGCTACAAACATACAGAATGGCACAAATGCGTGGCGAGGCTGACAAATTGCGTGACAGGCTACGCGACGTCGGAGAAACCGATGTAGAGAGCCTAGTCGCACGGCTAGAACAATCACCATTCCAGGGGTGAAGTAGTGAAGGGAAGAGCAATCGGCTACACGGTTGATGCAGCCACTATTGTTCGTGGTATGCTCGACGGCGGCAGCAACGCTCGCATATTGCTTGATTTGGCTGCATCTAATCAGATTGAATTGCACGCTGATGGGAACACTTGGAACAACATCCTATGGCTCATCTCATCAACACTGGGTTCTGGCGGATATTCCGGAGAGGAATTCGCCGAACTTCGTGACGGCCTGCCAGTGGTTTTCCGCTGAGTATTTCTTACTCTATTCTCAGGAGTCAGCGTTGCGCTCAAGCCACTGATGACCATACCAGCGCCACTGATCCATTGTCCAACCTTCAGGCAATCCACCCGGTGGCAGTGGTGGAGCTTCTGATGGAGCGGTCTGGGCCTCTGGTTGCGGAGAGGGCGGTGCTGCAGCCTCTGCTACAGGCTGCGAATCGGAATTGAGCCTCTCAATGAGTTCAGCCTTATTCCCACTGACCTTCAGACCTCTCGCCTTCAATGCGTCCTTTAGTTCGGCAACGGTCATTGTTTCTTCACCGAGCACATGTATCTCGGCGACCTCTGTGGTACCGGCCATCTCGTCGATATCCTCGCCAGCCCCGTAATCGGGGTCAACTGCCTCTATCGGCATCTCTTCATCGGAATCAACCACCTCATCGTCATCTTCAACCGATTCCTGTTCAGCCAATGGTTCGTCTTCCCAACCCTTTTGATCGACTACGCCACCACGGGACTTAAACTTCTCACCAGTTTCCCATGCATCCAATTCCTTCGTCGCATCTTGGTGGGTGTATTGGGCATCTGGCTTACGGCTCTTCGATGCCTTGCCAATCAGTCTCATCACTCCTACAAGAAGCAACAATGCGGCGCCAATTACAACAATCATTCCAACAGCAATAAGCGCGAACTCCTTGGCTGCATCCAACGCACTTTGCACCTGTTGCTCGTCACCAGAACCATCGACCTCTGAAGTATTCCCGTCGACATTGCCCTCGCGTAGATATGAGCAAGCAGATTGATTTTGATTGAGGAGAATCGCACAGTGGTCCTCAAGTGTCTTCACAGAGGGGTCAGTATCGTTGTAATCAGTATTTGAGCCTACACAATCGCGGTCATGGTCAATCCACTCAGTGCTATTACCGACAAAGGTGCATTGTCCATAGGATGACTCGGTGGTGTCATCATATCCATCACCATCGCTGTCAACACAGCCATATCTGTAAATCCATGAATAGCGGCCTTCAACTGCATCATACAATACGGCCCTAGTACTGACTCCAGGCAGTGCAGCACACGCATCTCCGCGATAGCCGCTAATGTTGTCACCAAAGCCATCGCCATCAGTGTCTCGCCATTGTGTCGCCTCATTGGGGAAGGCGTCGGCATTACCAGATGGATGAGCGTCTTCACCGTTACCGGGATCAGACCATCCATCACCATCCGTGTCTTGGCATCCAAGCCTATCCTCTGTGGAGTCACCACCTTGATTCGGACAGGCATCAGAATCAGTGGCGCCTGGGTCTTGATTGTCGCCGTATCCATCCCAATCGCTGTCAACCCACTGTGTGGGGTCTGAGGGGAACTGGTCGCCATCTTGCCCATGCGGGTAGTCACCGTAACCATCCCCATCGCTGTCTGCGTATTGGTCAGAATTGAACGGGAATGCATCTGCGTTGTTTCCTGTTAGATTATCCCCACGGCCATCGCCATCGGAATCAAGCCATTGAGTTGAATCACTTGGGAATGCATCACTATTGTTGCCGTTCATATTGTCTCCATAACCGTCACCATCTGTGTCGGTGTGTTGAGTTGAATCATTGGGGAATGCGTCTAATCCATCCACAGTACCATCGTCATCGCTATCGATATCGAGAAGACTGATGTAAGAAATTGAGTCGAAGGCAGTCAGGACGAGAACACCGTCTCCATTTGATGGAATGAAACCAACTACCTCTCCAGTTACATCGAAATATTGCTGACTGAGGGTGTGAGTAGCGAGTTCAATGGAGAAGGCGCGGCCTGCAACCGTGCCGACCATCAGGCGTTTGTCGTCAATTAGGTCAAACGAGCGGACCATTCCACTCGAACACATAGTGATAGTGCCAAGATATAACCAATCAGATGTATTATGCATCAACAACTTGCAGTTGTCTGTCATGCTGTACAGAATACTGCCATCGGCGTTGGTAGCAAGGCCAACAATAGGATACTGTGAATTGGTTAATGTCTGATTGTGCGAGCCATCCAGTTCGTGAATTCGCACATCCTTATCGCGACCACTGGTGGCAATCTGGCCACTATCGGTTATAGCCACTCCAGTAATCAGGTTACCATGAGGTGATGTCTCGGCACCTGTTGCTGAACTCAAGGTCCATTCTGATGAGGACTTGAAATTGCGCTGGGTTATCCAAATGTCACCTTCAGCATCAAAAACTAATGCTTCGACGCTGCCACCGGTGCCAGAATTAATTGAATACAGGACGTCTTCATAATCCAACGAAACAACCTCGACTCCGTTGTCATGACCCAATGCTACAACATTTGCAACGGGGTCGTAAGCCGCAACAGACGCAGAAGGAACATCTGCATCGATTGTAATTATCTCAGTATAACCACCCCAACTTGAGTTCCACACGCTTACAATCGCACTGGCATTGGCATAGAGGATATCGCCATTCGACAAGACCCACCAATCCAACGCACGGCCGGGCATTTCGTCTACAACTCCGGCCGTACCGAGTTCATCTAATTCGGCTGAAGCAACTGGTGCAAGTGGAAGCAAAATAGCGAATAGGAATAGGCTGAGAATGGACAACGAGCGAGCGAGCATGGACAACCCCATTGAGGCCACTGTTTTGAAAGGAGCGTATGCACGATTAACCGAAATTAGCACAAAAAGCACCCTATAAGGGGGTGCTGTAAGCAATTTTACTCTTCTTCGTCAGAGGATTCTGCTGGCTTGAGAATTGAGCGCTCAACCGGCTTTAGTATTGCGTTTTCATCTGATTCATCCTCATCGACAGGAGACAGCACAGAGCGTGTAGGCGACACTGGTTCGAGTACAGTTCTGGATTCAATTGGCTTCATGATTGGTCGGTTTATTGGAGTTAGAACGGGTCGGTCCTCTTCTTGCTCCTCTATCGAAGGTTCTGGCTCGACCCCAGGTGGCCCTCGTACTGGTGGTCCAGATGCTGGGCGTTGTCCGGGAGCCACGTCCCTGACTAGACGACCACCTCCGGGCGGTCCGCGTGCAGGTTTGGACTCAGTGGACTCATCCTCAGTGACTTCAGCAGCCAAAGTTTCCATGACTGCATCAGATATTGATGAACTAACCTCAACGGGTTTATCTTCGTCGGTTATTTCATCCTCGTCTTCATCCTCAAACTCGTCAATCTCGACGGGCTCCTCGACAAGTTCCTCGACTTCGGGCTCCACAACTTCCGGCTCAGGTGCCGCTTCAGGCTCTACAACTTCGGGCTCAGGTGCCGCTTCGGGTTCTGGTGCCGCTTCGGGTTCTGCTGGAATTGCAACCTCCGGTTCAGGCACAGGTTCCGGTTTGGGAGTAGTAGGCTGCGGGTGAGATATCGGTGCTCGAACCGGCTGCAGACCACCTGCTGCTGGTCTGCGGCCGAGTCCACCTGCTGGTGGGGTGCGAGTTGCTCCAAGCCCTCCAGTCTGTTGACCGACCGGAGCGTGAACTGGAGCTGCGAGAGTTCGTTTCCCGTCATCTTCTGCTGGGGCCGGAGCCGTTCGTGGTGCTCCAAGGCCGGTTCTGGGTGTACCAAGACCACCAAGCGCTGGCTGAGCACCTGCGGCGGAGCCTGGCATCTGTCCTTGAGCACCGCCGAGAGCATCCATCCATGCCTGTCGGCGACCCATGCGAGTGTCCTTTTCTTCAAGTTCAGCTGATTCTTCAACCGCTTGCAGTCTTGCTTCGGCTTCAAGATCCTCTTCAGTAATCAGTCCCTTCTCAAGTTCAGTCCTGAGTTTCTCCTCAGCAGCAGTGCGGAATTCTTCTGCCCGTGCGTCGAGTTGAGCGAGACGCTCGCGTATCTCAGCTCGCTTGATGGCGAGTTGTGCCTCAATTTCAGCACGAATCTCTGCCTCCTTTCGGCGAACTTCGATGAGAGCCTTGTTGCGCATTATCTCCTCGCGCTTTGCGACCTGTCGCTCAAGTTGTTCGGATACCTCGCGCTCCTTCTCTGCGCGGAATGCCGCAAGATCTGCCTCCATATTGACTTCAAGGTCAAGGGCTACTTCCTGCTTGATGAGATCGAGATTAGTCTCTTGACCGATACGCTCATTGCGGATGCGTGCGTCGATTTCGGCCATTATTTGGCGCTCGGCAGCCTGCTGACGAGCGGAGTATTCAGCCTCAATCTGAGAGACCCAGGAATCTTTCTTCTCACCATAGTGTTCTGTGAGTTTTTCTCTTAGTTCGTTCTCGCGGTCGTGACGGAACTGCGCTAGGGATTGACCTATGTCGGCCTCACGCTCGCGCTTGTATTGCTCAAATTCAGCTTCAACTCTCTCAGCAACGCCTGCTTCGAGTTCAACCTGTAATGCTCGCTCTATCTCGTCAATTGAATGAGAGAATGATACATCGTAGCGATCCTTGAGTCGCTGTTTCCTCATCGATAGGCGCTCGCCGTAGTCTGCCTCCATACCCTTGAGGATAGCAGCTTGCAACTCCTCTCGTCGCTTGGATACCGCTAGTTCAAGGTCCTCTTGCATACTCTTCTCCAAGCGCTCAGTTTCAGTGCCAATTCTGGATTCAAGTTCACTGTGAAGTTCCTGTGCTATTTCTTCCTCAAGTCGATGTGCCCGACGCTCGTATTCTGCGCGTAGGCGCGCCTCGCGCTCGCGTAGACGCTGACGGAACTGCTGCTCAATTCTACGACGAATGCCATCTCGCAACTGAACCTCACGCTCAGCCAGTCGGGCCTGTTGTGCATCCTCAATGCGTCTGGACTGAGAAGACTCCTCCTCCTCAAGTCGGTCTGTCATCTCAGATTTCAATTCGTCCTCAATCTGTCGAATTTGCTGCTGCATTTCTTGGCTGGCCTCAATTTCAAGGCGCTCCTCAAGGAAGGCGCGACGACGGTCGAATTCCGAGTCCATCTCCTCCTTCAATTGATTTCGAAGTTGGTCACGTCGGGCTTCTAGCCGTCGTTCCTGCTCCAACTCTAACTGACTGCGGATGGCTTTCTCCTCTCGAGTGAGTCTGAGTTTCATCTCCTCGCGGAGAACTGCTTCCTCTCTCTCAAGTGCGCCGCGCTCTAGATTGGCCAATTCATCCTCCATGACCGAACGAAGTTCGGACTCAATCTCCGCGAGCGCTCCTTCAGTCTGCAATTCAACAGCCTTTGAAAGTGCTCCTTTCATTCCAGCGAGACGCTCAGACTGCGCCTGCAATCGAAGGCGACGCTCACGCTTCAGTGAAGTTCTGAGTCGCCTCTCCTCCTTCAGTCTGTCATCGAGGTCTTGAGCGGTTTCAAGAGATGGGGAAACTTGCTCAGCTACCGCTGCGCGTACTTCTCGTAGAGAGGGGGCATCCCCTCCTCCCGAGGTCGTAAACCTCTCTCTAACACTCTGTAACTTCTCTCGACTTTCGCTCAAGGGTCCCATCCCCTGTATACGGCCTTCCACTTTTCATGATAGATAAGTGGGGGGGGTGTGAACTCGTGCGTGAGTAATATTTTCCGACCCTGCACCTGTAGCCGGATTGCTACAGAATATTCAGTTTATTCTATGCAGTTTTTACTCCTCAGCGGATGTAGAAATAGTCTCATCTGATGTCTGTTGTGAGGCGACAACGCGAGGTCCAAGAGTAATGTAAGCCATACATAGCACTAGTGAGAAGGCGAATAGAATGAATGAGGCATCGGCTGAGCCATCTCCGGAACTAGAAAATATTTGCATCGAGATGCCGCAAAGCAATGCTGCGATTACCAACGCTGTCAACCGCAACATGGTCCTACCCCCCGCCTTCGGCAGCCTTCTATCTGCAATCATCAGATAGCCGCACATCAGGGTGGCTGGCAATACGAGCCAATCCAACGCTGGGTGTTCGCCAGAGCCGAGAGTCCATTCGATAGCATCAGGTCCCCACGAGGTTGCGGGCTGAACCCAAATTAGAGCGCACAGCGTGACTAAGATTACCGCACTTCCGGGGCTTGCAAGACCATTGAACCAAGGATAATCCCCGTGCTCATGCTGGAAGCGAGCCAATCGAAGCATCGTGCAGATGACAATCCAACAGCAACCCCCTGCAAGAAGAAGGGTCCACCAAGGAGTTGCTTGACCCATTCTGCTGAACATCGAGAAGACCAACAAAGCGGGTGCGGTTCCAAATGAGAGGGAATCGGACATCAGGTCAAGATATGAGCCGAGATGACGGCGCTTGGAGTACCTACGGGCAATTGGTCCATCGATGATGTCACCTACTGTGGATAGGAGAATGAAAACCATTGCCAGCCAGATGTAGACTTCCTCGTACGAGTTCTTGTCGTATGCAAATCCATCAAAGGCCAGAATCAAGAACAAAACTGAGATTGCACCTAGCAGACCGTTGCCTAGAGTAATCCAATCAGCAATTCCCATCAAGTTGAGAGTGGTCCTCATCAATTTCACCGCCGGTGGCGACACTGCTTCAACCCTACCCCGACCCAATGCTCAGAAAGTGACTAGGAATGTCTCGTCACAAGCCGGGCAAGTCAGGTTGCGAGAACCTGGCCTCGGCTTGAGACGTAGTGTACGCTCACAAGAGGGACAAGATACCTCTACCTTCACCTGCTTGGAAACCATTTTGAAAATGGTAGAACAAGATGAGCACTTGAGTCCGCAGGGCCTTTCATCGATTCCAGCAATGAGAATTTCCGAACAAGATGGGCAGGGTACCTTCTCGCCAACCCAATTGCGCCTCGTAGGTTTGTGGTCCACCCTCACTACAGAGGAACAAATAGCACAACTGATTTCACCCAATTTATGTGGCATCATGCTATTACAATTCGGACAGTGAACTGTAGGAGGAGCGTGGCGAGATTCTACTTCTATTGGGTCATCTTCAGCAGCAGATATGTTCTGTTCTGTCATTTCAGCACCCCGTTCAACTACGTCGTGGTGGCCCAATAATGAGAATACCATTGGGCATGAATGTGAAAGGTAATTCTAGTTCTACTCCAAATGCTGTGGCAATCTCCTCGACTGCCTTCTTAGCGCCGATTTGATCGCTGGCAGTCGCAGGAATCGGAATCAAATGTGCCTCAGCCCCACCCCTCAACAACTCCTTAGCAGCATCGGGTATATCTGTCGAAGGTGCTTCGCCATCTGCTGCCGCCTGTGTATCGATTTGGGTGGTAACCCGCCACCATCTGGAACGGCCTTGGTTACGATGGTTCTCGACCAATTCATTGCTCTCAAGTGACTGAAGATGGTGGTAAAGATGGTAACGAGTCACACCAGTCGATTCCTGCAGCATTACCGTGGACATCTCTTCTGAATCCCTCAGTGCCTCGTATAGCGCACGGCGGGTTGGATGAGCGATGGCCATAGTCTGAGCATCGACACGTATCTTGCTCATCTAACCGCCCCGCTCTTCCTTTCCACGCACGCATATATCAAACAGACGACGAAGACTTTCTGAATAGCAAGAGGAAGGCATCTCGATAGTCGCGTACTAAATCCATCATCACCTCACCAACCAAGGAAAAGCGGTTGCCAGAGATGGCTACGAATGCTCCATTCAAGATGACAAGGAAGGCTGATGCTTCATGAATTGCGACGCCAACAGCGAGGTCGGTCTGAATACCTAGAAGAACCAACACAACAAGAGTCAATGTCACAATAACTGAGAGGAGGATGTTGGCTTGTATGACCGTACGCGTGCGCCTAGACAGTTTGAGTAGAGTAGTAATCGAACGTGGGTCCTCGCCAGGAATCAGCACATCGGCAGCCTCCAAATTCACTTGCTCGCCTGAACCGACTGCGATACCAACATCGGCAGCGGCTAGGGCAGCGGCATCGTTGAATCCATCACCAGCCATCAATGTTCGACGGCCTTGACTACGACGTTCAACCCAGATTGCCTTGCCCTCTGGGTCAATCTCACCTCTGCAATTATCTGCTGCAACGCCGATTTGACGGCCAAGGTCCTCAACAGCACTTTGCGAATCACCTGATAGCAATTCGACTGCGATGCCGAGGTTACGCAGGTCATGTACCATCTCGGCAGAGCCATCTCGCAAATCATCGTGAATGAATGTGAACAGGGCAATTGCTTGCCCTCCAACAGTAAGTAGTGAAGCACCATTACCTGCTGTATCTGCCACCGCTAAAGCATCACTGAGTTCGGCATCAATTTTGACACCTTCCCCCTTCAGCCAATCCGCTCTGCCAAACATAACTGTCTTACCGCGTAGGCTACCAATCACGCCAGCCCTCCCATCGGTAATTCCAGTAACGGGCGATGGCTTGAGACCCTCCTCTTCGAGTTGGGCCTGAATAACCGATGCATAGGGATGATTGGAGCGAATCTCCAATCCACCTGCAATACGCAGCGACCGGGTGCGGTCGATTCTACCTTGTGTGGTAATCTGATCTAGTTTCGGCCGACCACTGGTTAGTGTTCCTGTCTTGTCGAGCAAGGCGAGGTCAATTCGTGAAGCCGCATCTAGAGCATCGCCACCGCGAGCGATGATGCCGCTTTTAGCGGCGACAGACAAAGCGGCAGCGTTTGGAACTGGTGCGGCTAGCAACAGAGCACAAGGACAAGCAACCACCCAAAGAAGAAGCATCAATCTAAGATTGAATCCGGTGCCATCCGGAGTGAAGAATAAGCCTGCAAGCACAGCACCCACTACCACCAAAGGCACCCAAACATTGGTGAATGCCTCAATTGTCTTCTGCATTCTAGGAGGTTTCTCTCGGAAAGTACGAACCTCTTCTATCAAACCATGCAAACGCGTGCCTTCACTTACCGCAGTCACCTCGACGATTATCGGTCCACGGTCAAGGACCAAGCCGGCGTGGACCGTCATACCTTCATCGACTCGAATTGGTATGCTCTCACCGGTAAGGGGTGCGCGATTCAGGCTGCCAATACCCTCGACAACCAATCCATCTATCGGAACCAATTCTCCTGAGCGAATCTCTACTTTGTCACCAATATTTACCAAGTCAATGGGAATCATATCATCATCAGTGTGTCCGGGGGCGTTTGAGTTGAGTGAGAAAGCAGATGGGCTGTCTGTGACGCTGATTGAACCAACAACCTGAGCTGCAGATGCCAACCTTGCTCGGCGAGGCAATCTGTCAAGACCACCTTGCATTCCATCACGCGCCCGACGCAGTGCTGCATCTTCCATATGGGATGCGATTGCAACTAGAATACACACCGTCAGTGCCTCCGACCAATGACCACCGAAGAAGGCACCAGCAACCGCCAACGATGTGAGCAATTGGAATACCATCTGCCGGTTTCGCAGTCCAGCAATCGCTTCAGAGAACATCTTCCATCCAGAAAGCCCAACCGCCATAGCGGTTAGAGAGAATAGAGCAGACTGGGGAAGTTTGTTTCCAAACAGAATCACTACGAACAGGATGACTATTGCTGGTATGGTCAAGACCAAGCGCCACTGTCCTGAATTGAGGCGGTCTTGGGCTAGAATACGGAGGTTAGGACTGCGACCTACCACCCGAGTCAATCCGGAGGACAACTCATCGCGAATCACCGGGCTTGGATATGGTAAGGTGAGGAGGCGAACGCTCGCATCCTCAAATCTCACCGCAAGTACACCGGGAACCTTGAGGAACTTCTTGCGCACATCAGAGCGTGAAACCGAATGGTCCGATGCTAGGCCACTCGCTGTGACACCAACCACCTCCTGCCATGGCAAGTCTGGCTCATGGCCTAGGCTTGACAGGACATTCGATACCCTCGAAATATTGCCCGCAGCTAAATCCATATCAAATTCCACGGTTCCTGAAGTTGCTGAAACTACCACCGAATCTACACCGGGCAGTCTGTTCACCGCCTGTGTAGCCCGCATCGCGCAATCAGGACAATCCATTCCCAAAATGGGCCAAGACATCCTGTGAATTCCAGCGACGACGGATTCCATGTCGTCATCATCTTCGCCTTCAAGTTGCTTTGTGGGCTGCTTTTCTGCTGGGGCTTCCTCAATTGAGGGTTGAACTTCGTCTTCCGGCTTGGCAGGAGCCTCATCCTTTGGCTTCAGTCGGTCTTTGACAGCATCGGTTGCTGCTGCAACTTCAGATACCAAATTGCGAGCAAGACCTTTGATTAGTGATTTTGATTTGCTAGGAACTACATCGTCGCTTGAGGTCGATTTATCCGGCTTTGTTTGAGACTTGCCTAGTGATAAACGCCGCTTCTTCGGTTTTGCTTCCTCGACTTCGGCAGCAGAGTCACCATCTTCGATGAGAAAAAAATCCTCGTCGTCCTCTGCGAACATCAACACGTGGCTAAAGCCACGTATGTTTGAACCTCACGCTGCAATGATGTTAGCAAAACACAGGACTACTGCTAGTTGAGGTGACTAAGTATTTCAATTGAATAATCGATTTTCCTATTGAATAATTCCCCACATATATACACTAAAAATTATCGTTGATAAGATTGATGCAGGGGACAGGATTTGAACCTGCGAAGCTATTAGCAGCAGATCTTGAGTCTGCCCCCTTTGG
>CAZYIX010000008.1:10614-73466 GCA_964647665.1 uncultured Candidatus Poseidoniales archaeon | reverse complement strand
TGTAGTGGCCTATCATGGAGCCCTGTCGAGGCTCCGACCCGGGTTCAAATCCCGGCGGGGGCGCCTTCGCAAACCACTCAAAGGTGCAGCCATGCCTCTATGCGATACAACTGCTGAGTGGTCGAATATGAGCGGCGGGGATGCATGCTAAAACCACCGTTATCCTCATTGAGTTGGCCTGAAAACAAATCTCGGAGTGTTCTCTCGGTGCTTTCAGCCGACCCCTCGTCAATAACAGCCCACGCTCGAAGCAATGTGGGAGAACCCTGCTTCAGTAGAGGGAGAATGGCCGGCAAATGGTCGAGGGTGGAATGTGGAATATTTACCAGCAACATATCCCAATTACCCCGCATCTCATCACGCGTAGCCAAAGTAGTAGCATCGCAGCATTCCGTGCAAATTTCACAGTTATCTGAGAACGGTTGTAAGTTCAAATCCAGTAACTCGACTGCATCTGGGTTTAAATCGGCTGCAAACACCTTGCCTACAAGGTCAGATTGACTGAGAAGAGGAACTAGTGAGGGACCTACGCCCGCATACGGATCGCAAATCCTGAGTGGCATTTCGGTGGCTTCCCTCAGCCGGGCCGCCGCTGCGAGAGTGCCCTCTCGCTCAGTCGAAAGGCGAGAAGAAAAGTAGGCCCTCCTAGGGTCAACATGTAGGGAATGTCCGCTTTCTTTGACTCGCGTACGTGTGCTGAATAGTCCTGTGTCGCTACTGATATCAGAGGAAATATGTGAAGCACCGAGGATTTCGTCATCATCTGTACGAGCGGCCAGGGGGGTGAGTGAACGGACGCGAAAATCGCCATGGACGCCGTCGTCACGAAGGACCAGCCTAATTCGCGCGTGCTGAGATAGCATCGCTTTGGCAATCTCCTCACCGTACGCCGATACTTCGTCATCGATTTTAACCACAATTAATTCACCAATGGTCTCGTGTCCTATCGGCCAATTTGAATGTACGTTGACTATCTCATCGCTGAGAAATGCAGGGAGGTGGTCACGGTAAGAACGAGGGGGTGGAATCGGCGCTTCCACGTTTACAATTTCCATAATATCGAAAGGTGCCGGCAGTGATTCTGGGGCTGATGGCGAAAGTGGCATCAAGCGCTGGTCTGAATCATTATCAGTGAGTATTCTACCACCGTCTAACAACCATCCAGCCTCGCGCAAAGCACGTAGGGTAGCCTGGGTATTGCGGCTCGGCACTCTCAAATGTCGCATTATGCTCGCAATGCCCACAAGTGTTGTGCGCTTGACACTGACGGAGGTATTCTACAATGAATGGCGAGGTAGGTCTGTGGCTTATTGGGCTAGGGCCTGGTGGTGCCGACCGCCTCACTGAACAGGCAGTAAAGGCAGCACAACAAGCGGATGTTAGATTCCTTGAGGGCTATACTGCGTTGTTACCGCCTGCTACGCTCTGTGCCCTTGAAGATAATTTAGGATCTTGGCAATTACTGATGCGAAGTGCGGTTGAAAAGCCAACAAAACTGCTGTCCTTAGCGGCAAAAAAGAGAGTTGCTCTCATGGTCGTTGGAGACCCGTTGCAAGCTACCACCCATGTTGACCTACAATTGAGGTGTGAGGATGCTGGAATCGCATGTCACATCATCCATGGAATATCAATTACTACAATTGTTACCGGTGCTGTCGGGTTGCAATCATACAGATTTGGTAGACAGGCAACTATGGCTTATCCATATGGTGATTATATCCCAACCTCTCCATTAGAAATCGTACTCGCTAATAGGCAATCAAATCTGCATTCACTGGTCTTACTCGACCTCGACCCGAGCGGCAGTGGAGAGGGGGAGCAACGGCCGATGTCACCAGCAATTGCTGTCGATGTTTTGAGAAAAATGGCTGCCAAACTGTCAGAATCAAACGAAGCAAATGCAACTCTACTCAACGAAATTGAGCAATGGGAGATGGCCCTATGTACTGATATGGGTACTGCCGACGCCACCATTAGGGCCGGTAACCCTGCTCAAATCGCTTTAATGGAGGGGGGTCGTATCCATTGTTTGGTAATACCTGCAACATTGCATGAAATGGAAGCGCGGGCACTAGCCAGGTGGAGTCAGGTCCCATAGCCGAACCTGTCAAGCGAAGAAGTGAATTGGGTGTTAAAGGGGGAATTGAATGGCAGGTCCTAGTGAGGTGCGTTTTCCTGGAAAACAAAAGCAACGCATCCGTGCCCGAGGCACTAAGAAAGCTAGTGGTTCAGTGCAAAAGCGATTGAATAAAAATCTAGCCGAATTAATCGAAGAACCAGATCGTATCTTGCCCGAAATTCGCTACGATGCTAGACGTTCACGCAAAGACCCCGTCCTGCGAACGCTGAAAGAATGTGATAAGGTAATCAGCAAAAAACACGACAAAAAGTGGCTGAGAAAACGGATGAAAAAGAGCCGAGGAGACCAGCTTGCTTGTGCTCTTGCCGGCTCGTTGCATGCTGCTCATGATGATGAATTCAGCACGGTTGGCGTGTTCAAGCACCCAGTGTATCCTTCCTCTTCCTTTGTTCGACGCGGGAATGGGAAACCATCACACCTCGTATCTATCCAAACTCACAACAATCCGATTTTGCGATTGCTTGCTTGGGAAGAACATGCTCGTCAAGGTTGGTGGTTTTTCTCATGGGGGAACAATCTTGTGTGCACCGGCAAAGAAGGTGAAGCCCCACTTGATTGGTTAGTTGAACGTTTAGAAAACAGTTCGTTGCGATTGAAGGCGCCGAAAGGTAAGAGAGAAGGGATCTGGTATACCGATGGTATCGATGAAGCCACTGTTGAAGCAGGCTTGCCTACAAAAGACGGGTGGATCAAATTGGAATTTCCTTGTGGGGTCACTGTTGCTATTGATTCAAAAACGCTAGAGAAAAATAAGGACTCATTCGTACAGTCAATTGCTCTCTCCATGCTGCCACCGAAAATTGCCGGTATAGCAGATGCTGAATTGATGTGGCGGCCAGAAGGTTGGCCGCGCGACCAATCACTTCCTGATGTTGTCAAGGAAAAGGTCGATGAGGTTCTCGAAGTATGGTTGGGGCTATCTGTTGATGATGCGCGTGTCAATGGAGTGCTTCGACGGACAATGTGTGCAAATTTCGACGAAGGAATCGTCGTCGGCGAGAAATGGTTTGCTCAAGAGCAACACGATGAGGCACTCGCCGCTTTGTCTGGTAGCGATTTAGAACGTGAGGCCCTTGCATTGGTAATGTCGGAAATTGACGATGGGTTGGCGGTACGCAATGATGGAAGCGTTCTGGATTTGGAAGATGATGTTTTCAGATTTGAGGATAATAGTCTTCATCCCATCTTGGTCGCACTATGGGATGATTGGGGATATCACATTCTTGAGGAGATGTTCGCAATCACTGGAAGTGCCGCCGACAATATAGTAGCCTCTCAAGCCAAACGTAAACAGGGCTTCGGGGCCTTCCTCAAAAAAATGGATTCAGAGCGTACCGAAGCCACATTATTGTCGCGCTTCCCATGGTCTGAAGGAGACATGGCGGGGTTGTGCGGTCAAGCTGATTCTCTCATTCGCAGGGCCCGAATTGAAGGTGTAGGGGGTACCATTAATGCAGCAAAGAAGGGGCGCGGTGCTGGTGAGAAGGCACTGGGTTGGGCTTGGATAAATGTGCATGAGCGTGCTGAGTCTGAGGGATGGCATTTTGATTCTGATTCACGCGATAAGGGTGGGGACTGGGTGCCTACACTTACCGCACTATGGCAAGCTTCTGAGGCTTTGGTAGATGGAAACTCCAAACCGAAAAAATCCCGCACCACTTACGTGAAAGCAATGAAAAAATTTGCGGAGAGTAGTGGCGCTGACGATTTTTCAGAACCGTGATCAAAGTTTATCCAGCGCGCCTGAAATATCTGCCCACAGGTCTTCGGCGTCCTCGATTCCGACTGAAAGGCGGACCAAACCTGGAGTTACCCCCACCTCTAGGCGTCTTTCCTCTGGTGTAGCAGCATGAGTCATAGTCCATGGGTGATTTATCAGACTCTCCACCCCACCCAAACTCTCAGCAGTAGCGAATAGAGAAAGGTTGGCAGCAAACTTCCTTGCTCCTGCTTCTTCTCCTATCACCTCTAGTGAAATCATTCCACCGGGCCTACGCATTTGCTTAGACGATACATCGTGCCCGGGATGTCCGGAAAGACCCGGGTAAAGTAGGCGTGTTACCTTTGGATGGTTTGCCAGTCTTGCAACTAACAATTCCGCGTTGTCACAATGCCTTTCCATTCGCAGCGGTAATGTTCTGATTCCTCGAAGGGTGAGAAAGCAATCCAAAGGACTTGGGACAGAACCTATTGTATTCTGGATAAAACGAATTTGCTCGTTCAATCCATCGTCTCTAGTCACCACGCATCCACCTATTACATCGGAGTGGCCAGCAATGTACTTGGTAGTAGAATGCACTACAATATCGGCGCCTAATTGTAGTGGCCTCTGCAGCACTGGGCTGGCAAAGGTGTTGTCCACCACCACTAACCAACCCTTCTCATGTGCGGCTTGCGATAATTCTTCAATATCGTGAATATTGAGTAATGGATTTGTCGGAGACTCCAACCATAACATGCGCGTGTTTTCTTGTGCACACGCCTCTAACTCCCCGGGACCCAATTCGGAATAAGTGGTGCCAACTCCAAATTTAGCAAGTATTTCGTCGAATAATCGGGCAGTACCTCCGTACAAATCAGAAGCGGCGAGAATATGGTCACCGGACTTGAGCAGTTGAGTGATACCTGAAATAGCCGCCATCCCACTGGAAAATGCACTACCGTGTGCCGGTGCGTCAGGAGATTCTAATTCAGCTACAGCAGTCTCCAACGCATCACGAGTCGGATTCTGGGTTCGTGAATACTCGTATCCCTGATGAACCGCGAAATCACTCTGTACGTATGTGGATGTCTGGAAAATTGGCGGCTGCACTGCTCCTGTAGTTCCCTCTGGATCTCCGGCCGTGTGGACTGCGCGTGTAGATTCTCCTCGCTCGTCAGTCATCGAATCACTCCCATTCATCTGGATTGAAGCCGTTCTCCCTCAACCAGTCATCGTTGTAAAACTTAGACAGATACGGATTACCGGCATCTGGCAATATAACCACGATGAAAGCATCCTCTCCGCGTTGGTCTGCTTCATCAGCCATATCGATTGCGATCTGCACTGCGCCGCCTGCCGAGCCGCCACAGAATAATCCCTCCAAACGGGCAAGGTTACGCGCTGTGCGGAAACAAGTTTCATCATCAACTGGTCGAATCTCATCAATCAGAGAAAAATCAGTTGCTGGTGGAAGAAAATCTTCACCAAACCCTTCGACAAGATAGGTGTTGGGCTCACCCATCGTACCATGGTCGAAGTATTCTTTCAGGATAGAACCCACTGCATCAACACCAACTATCTGAGGGGGTTTGCTGCCGGCATTCGTTGCTGCGTCGAGTAGCGCTTTTCCGCAGCCGGTTATCGTACCACCAGTACCCATTGTCGCCACGAAGTGAGTTAGCCTGCCAGCGGTTTGCTGCCAAATCTCCGGACCTGTTGAAAGCAGATGAGCCAGTGGATTGGCCTGGTGTGAATATTGGTCTGGATACCAAGCCCCTGGAACTTCTCTGCCGAGGCGGGCTGCCACCTCATAGTAGGAACGGGGGTCCTCCTTGTCAACTGCAGTAGGGCAAATATGAACCTCGGCGCCGATGGCCCGCAATAGGTCAATTTTCTCGCTTGACATCTTATCTGGAATCGTGAAAATACATTTGTATCCTCGTTGGGCTGCGACCATGGCTAGTCCAATTCCTGTGTTACCACTAGTCGCTTCAACTATTGTTCCTCCCGGCTTCAACAAACCGTTTGCTTCTGCGTCCAAAACCATCTGCAATCCAATTCTATCTTTGATTGAACCACCGGGATTGCATCGTTCCAACTTAACCCATACCTCGGATCCTTGCAGATGCGATGTCAGGCGATTGAGTCTGATAAGTGGGGTGTTGCCGATGGCGTTTACCACGTCAGTGAATGCGCCCGGAGGGAGGTCATTTTGGCTCAACTAAATCACCCTCATGCCAATTTGTGAAATCCGTAAACCCAATGTGAGCGATATGCCGCTTCATTGGCAGTGCCCTCAGCACGCATCTTGGCCAAAACTGCTCGCATTGCATCTTTTACAGCCGAATCGCGCTCGTTGCCCTCATGCAGTGGTGCTGCGATGGCTGCTAGTCGAGGGACGAGAATGAAGCGTTCGGCGTCTTCTGATGTGAATTCCACAACATGGCTGCTCAATTGACTGTTCATGCCCGCTGAATCAAAAGCGTCGAGGATTAGCTCGATGGAATATGGAATAGGAAATATTCGGTCCACTCGTCGTTCAAAACTCGATGCTGCGTCACCACCCATCTCCTCCATTCGAGCCATTCGCAAGGTATCATCACGCAAGTGCGCACGAACCATTCGATATGGGTCGTGCAGTAACGCGGCTTCTGTCGGACAAAGTGAACTTTCAATATCGCCACTATTCCAAACAAAAACTCCGTTGGGCTTGAGAGATGAGGCGAATTGAGCACCGAGATCGGGTAACGCTTTCTCGGGGACAAGGTGAAGTGTAGATGCTGATATTATCACGTCGACTTTCTGTTCGCCTAGCATTTCTTTCATAGTTCGGAATCTCATGTCGCCATTATCATCTTCTGTAATGGACAACTCAAAGTGAATATTATGTCGCTCACCGAGTATTTCTCGTGCTTTGTAGAACCATGACACCAGGGGATCAATCAAAATCAAATCAATACTTATTCCGCGCGCGTCGAGTACCTTCAGCAACTCGATCGCTGAACCTCCGGTTCCGGTGCCATAGTCTACCACAACTGCACCGTCATGGATGTGGGGTACTGCAAGGTCAATCAAATGGGCCACTGAATCACTATGCCAAGATGTGGGGTGCTCCACCGAACCTTCGTGGTAAAGTGCGCAGTGGTATGCCTCACCGTCAGCCAATTCAGGCTCACTGAGGTTGGAAGGGGCCCAGCCGCTCGCCATCAATACGCGGCGGGCCTCGGCCCGCAATTATGGCTTCGGGCGGGGCGGGGTCGTTAAATTCCCACACTATACTGCCGCTTCCTCTACTTTCAATGCCTTTTTCGCTGCTCTCTTGGCTACTGCTTTACGCCACATCATTACTGATAATACCAACAAACCGGCGACGAAGAAAAGCGCGATTATCGGCAATAATATTGCTAAAATCACACAAAATACACTGGCACCTGCCTCAACTGTGGATACAATTGGATTGCCAATCCCACCAGTAAACAATGCCGAAACAGCCCTAGTTGCGACCGTCGACAATTGAATACCACCGGCAACTCCACCACCGGCAATTACCGCAAGAGACCATTGCAATAGTGGGTCTGCACCGTCAAGTGATGCGCCGGACATCATGATGCCCGCACCTATTGCTGAAGGTGTCGATATTGTGTCCAACGCATTGTCGAGCCATGGGATGTAATAAGCGGCAATCTCAACTACCGTTGCTAAGCCAAGGACAATTATTGCAGGTGTTGATTCTAACCACGCAAAATCCCCCCCTGCTAGGTCGATATCAGCAAAATCTGCCCTCGCCGCGATAGAAAATAGAAATGGTGGTATGAAAATCCGGAATCCACAAGCTGCTGAAAGGCCGACTCCAAGGCTAATCATCACCAAGTACTCATACGGGCTCATATCCTTACTGAGCATTTCCAAGTTCTTGAACCCACGCCAGATACCCCTCACTTGCATCGGCATTCCAAACAAGTATCTGCGGGACCTCATATGGGTGGGCGGCCACAATTGCTGCCTCCAACCGTTCTACATTTTCCCTTGTGGTTTTCAATTGAAGTCGCCACTCCTTCTCACTACACATCTCACCATCCCATCGATACATCGAACGGATCGAATCAATCTGAATGCAAGCGGCCAACCCTGCCTCGATGATGGGTTGTGCAAATGAACCAATTTCAGCCTCAGTCCATGACCCAGGTAGGGTGGTCGCCATCACACAAACTACTGGAGCCATACTATGTCGTTTGATGCGCACCCGATGAGCCTTCTCACGCTACATTTTCGCCCGATGAGGGCGAGTGCTGCCGCCCCAACGCTTGAAGGCCGTAAGCCAACGCAAGGTAGTTGGTGGAGTGATGAGTGTTCAGACATGGGAGGCGCCCATCGACTCGGGGCCAATTCCTGAATCTGGCCAACATTACGATGTAATTGTGGTCGGAGGTGGCCCGGGTGGTAGTTCGGCCGCCGCATATATGGCCATGGCTGGACATCGCGTATTGCTTCTAGAGAAGGCTGTTTGGCCTCGTGACAAAACCTGTGGAGATGCTGTGGGAGGTAAATCGCTGAAACATGTTGAGGAAATTGGCGTGAAGACCGATCTTGAACAAAGTCCACATTTCCGAGTCGATGCAATAGTGTTCTCCTCGCCTAATGGCAGCGAAGTATCAATATCTCTTCCTGAGGAAGAAGTCGAGAAACGTGAGGCCGGATACAGTTTACCGCGGCTGCATTTTGATACGCTAATGTTTCGTAACGCCAACGAAAAGGTCCTCGCTGCTGGCGGCTCAGTCGTCCAAGATTTTACTGTGTTAGAAGTTCATATTGAAGATGGGATGGTAGTTGGTATCACCGGTATTGTTGGTGGTAAACGTAGCGGTAATGAGATGTTACGATTCACCGCTCCATTGACCATTGGAGCTGGCGGCTACAACTGTCCAGTGGCACGAGAAATCACCAAGTTTCATGGTGAGCCAATGGTGGATAAGGTGCACTACTGTGCCGCTTACCGCGAATATTGGAAGGATGTAGGTGGCTGTAATGATTGGAAGGGTGCCATTGAGATTCATTTTATTGATGGAGTAATCCCGGGATATTTTTGGATTTTTCCAGTGGGTGATGGGGTTGTCAACGTTGGAATCGGTATGGTAATTTCAGAGATGGACAAACAAAAAGTCAAACTTCGCGGATTACAAGACTGGGTCATCAATGAACATCCAAAATTCAGCAAAAGATTTGAAAAATCCACAATGATTGAAGGCTCAGGAAAGGGCTGGCAGTTGCCGTTTGGTTCGCCACGCAACAAGCCACCATCATTCCAACCCCGCCGTTGTGCGATGGCTGGAGCGGTTTGTATTGGAGATGCAGCATCATTAGTTGACCCGTTCACCGGTGAAGGGATAGGTAATGCCTTATTGTCTGCCAAACTTGCTTCAGGCGTTTTTGATATCGAAAAACACCGTGATGGTTTCACCACTGAGTCAGCAAAGGAATATCAGGATAAGTTGTGGGATGAACTCTGTCCGGAATTAACAAACTCATACAGGTTACAAGGTTTAGTCAGGAAAAAGCGATTGATGAACTGGTTCATTGGCAAAGCCTCCCGCAAAGAGGAGTTGCAAAGGGCCCTAACCGACATGGTTGCCTCAAAGGAGGCTCAAACACAGTTCCACTCAAAGTGGTGGATGATTAAGACGCTATTATTCTGAGGTGAGAAGATGGATGCTTCGTTTGCTGATATCGATGCGGTATTCTTAGACCTCGATGGAACGTTGTATCTCGGTGATGCATTAATTCCAGGCTCCTTAGAATTCCTCTCCCGTTGTAAAGAGCGGGGGGTCAGGAGGTTTTTTCTGTCTAACAATTCATCGCGTTCGGTCGAGCAATATCTAGCTAAATTACACGGGTTAGGTATTCCTGCTGAAGTGGATGATATCATGTTGTCAACCCACGACTTGCTCGCTTGGCTCGCTAATGAGGGTGTTAGTAGAACTTGGTTAGTGGGTACTGAAGGAATGCGAAGTATGCTGGAATCAAAGGGTGTGTCGACTCAGTCTGAAGATCCTGAGTATGTGGTAGTGGGATATGATACTGAAATTGATTATGCTAAGATTGCTACAGCTACGATTCACCTGCATCGTGGTGTGCCCTTAGTGGCATCGCACCCTGACATGGTCTGTCCGTCTCCCGATGGTGGCTTGCCTGATGTCGGAGCATATCTAGCAATGTTTGAGGCTTCTACAGGCGTTACACCTACGCACGTGTGCGGCAAACCCAACCCAAGTATGATTGGTTGGAGAATTGAAGCACTCGGCCTATCACCAGAGCGATGTGCAATGGTCGGGGACCGCTTATACACAGACATAGTGATGGCTTCTCGAGCAGAAATCAATGGTGTGTTAGTCCTCTCAGGTGAGGCGAGGATGGCAGATGTCGAGGTGTTGGCTGACGGGGTAGAAGAAATTCCGGATTTGGTAGTAAATTCTGTCGATGATTTGCTCCGCTGAAATCATGGGGTAGTGAAAACGCTCTCTTGACCCCCACTCAAGGGTCGCATTCAAGAGTGGATTGCAAAACTCAACGCCCATGAGTGCGCATGAACATCTGGCCGGAGCCTCGTGTGATGTCAGTGCACTACCCTCTGTAGATGAATGGCCATTGTTACCAGACCACTCGAACAATGTAGCAAGGCTAGTCAAGTATGGTATCATAGATGCCCCAGAGGTGAGGAATGCGCTAATGTGCTGCCCGCGCTCCCCTCACGCACTACCATTCCCCTTAGATGACGAAGTTCCTCATTTGGAAGGTTCTGGTCTTCGGCTTCCTTGGTGGGCCGACCCAAGTGAACCAATGTCCCTATTACCTGGTATTTTTGAAACCAGTCAGGTACTGCAACTGTTGCAAATTGAGAAAGGGGCCTCGGTACTACTGTTAGGTCCTCGTGGTAATTGGTATACTGAATTACTGATGCATATGGGGGCTGGTGAAATTCTTGTCGTTGAGGCGTGTCGTCACAAGCAGGATGCGTTGCTAGCGAGGTGGAATGACCTACGCCTCGATATTGCGGCTCAAGCATTTGGCTGTGAAGTAAGATTCTGCGGGCCCGCAGATATTGGTCAATTCACCCCAATGAATGGTTTTGATAGGCTGTTTTCAACAGGTTGCTTTCCAAGCATTCCTATTCACTTGGTTAGTTGTGTCTGTGAAGATGGATTTGCATTACTTCCAGTCGACAATGATGGGCGAGGAATGTTACAGATGGTGCAGCATCACGCTGAAGGTGAATTGATTTCACAATGGATTGCTTGTTGGGATGTTGATGCTTGGTCTGAGGAAGCAATAATATCTTTTGAAACCGGTGAAGTGGGGGGGGTAAACTCCGATATTCTTGCAAATGGGGCAAAGGCGATTGATGCCGCTTGGATTCATGCCAACGCCGTACCCTCACGTGACCGATTTGGTCCGCTGCAAATGCTTGACATGATCGAAAGAATATGGGATTCGATGAGCCCAGTTCATACTGACTTGCCCGATGGTGTGTTTTCTCTCGGGCTGCGAGAGAAAATAGCAGATGACCTATTCAGAATGGGTCATGTGTTGCAGCAAATGGGCGTGCATGAATTCGCGGCAGAACATCATGGAGAATCTTTCCGGCTCGCCCCTACTGCAGAAACTGCTACTTTCCTTGGCTGGGCTCTTTCCGATATGGATGATACATACGGGGCGCTAGCTTGGTGCCGTAAAGCGATTGAAACCGATGCTAGGCTCGGAAACCCGTGGAACGACATCGGGGCTATTCTGCTTGGCATGGAGCAGCCTGCTGCTGCCATCCCATGGTTGGCCGCTGCAACGCGCTCGGTTCGGTATGACGCAGTGGGCCACCCATGGAGCAATCTTGCTCGTGCTCATGAAATTCTTGCTCACCCCCACGCTGCATTCGAAGCAGCGCAGCAAGCACTTGAATTGGACCCAGATGATGAGGTTGCGTTGCGGATTATTGAGGACATTGGAGAGCATCTACTCTGATACCAGAGTCGCTTTTTGCAGTGTGCTGGTATCGTGTGCTCAAATTCGGTAAACTTGGTCGTTAGGTCGTACCCTGTCTGGAACCTTCATTCCAACTCCTTGCCCAGCGCCAGCTGTCTCGACTGTGGCGTGGTCAATTTGCATTGACGTGATATCCATTTCAAAATCAGTAGTAGTGCCTTTGATTCGGATTCTATCGCCAACTGACAACGTGCCGGTCAACTCGATTGCGGCCACGTTAATCTTACTGTAGAAGGCGGCGACGCTCCCAATTGATTGCTCTGTCATGCGTTTCCCCGTAATGGCTTGGGACTTGCTTCGGAAAAGGGTTCCTAATCATTTAGAGACGTTCAGAGGGCACGATATCAATAATTGAAGGGGTATGAGCGGCTGTGCAAATAACGCAGGAAGTCATCTGGCCGGCCGTGCCGGGTGAGGGTGCGTGGTTCCAACCGAGGGTGTGTTCTCTTGCTGGTGGAAGGCTGTTGATGACTTGTCAGCGGATTAGTGCTGATGATGGATACGGTTCTGTTCATATGACTATGTCGTCTGATAATGGGTATACTTGGTCTGAACCTAAACCAGTCCCGCCGTTTCCGCGTAGGCAAATTGCACCTCGTGATGAAGATGGTGAATGGGAAGAAGCGGTCTGTGACGTTGTGCCGACTGAATTAGCAGATGGTCGCGTCCTACTCATCGGGCAGAATGTTTGGTATCGAAACGGTGTGCTTGCAAGCCCGAATGATGACCGGTGTTCTCGCTGGGCCATCGGTGACAATGAAAAATGGTCAGATGGTGTCATTGAGTGGGATGATGCCCGTTGCTCTCGAAGCCTCTATGCGGGTTGCGCACAACGAATTCATCTCGATGGTGGAAATATTCTGTTGCCAGTCTCACATGCTTCGGCAGATGGGTTGCCACGAGGCGTTTGTGTGTTAAAATTAAATGAGAACATGCAAGTTATTGCTGCCGGTCCTTCCTTACATTATCCAGCCAAACGTGGGCTATTAGAGCCATCTATTGTCGAACATGATGGAATGTTCTACATGACTATCCGGGCAGAGGATGGTAGAGGTTGGCACACTACCTCAACTGACGGAATGCACTGGAAGCCGATTGAATCGTGGAAGTTTTCTGATGGCTCGGAGTTAGTGACAGATTCGACACAGCAACGCTGGCTGATTCATCGAGACAAGTTGCACCTAGTATATACTCGTAAACATGAATGCAATTCTGAAGTGATGCGTTGGCGTGCGCCACTGTGGATTGCCGAGGTCAATAATGGAAAATTATCCAATGAAAATCGCTTGCTACCATCAGATGGAGAACCTCTAGAAAGACTCGGGAACTTCAGCACTATGTCTGGAGATCCTTCGTTGGTTTTCGCTACTGAGGCTCGTCCTAAACATGAGTGGAGCGGTCGCACCCTAATAGCAAGAATTAGTTGAATGGGTCAGTCCAATCATTTGGTACGCCGCCGTTGTGGATATGTTGGCATAGGTTGAGTATCCGAGCAGAGTTATTGCCATCGGCGCGATAACCAAATTTCTCAAATGCTGCGGATATTATCTGTGAATCTAGTTGGAGTTCACCGGAAATTACCGCATCCATTTCATCGGGGTGAATATCGGCTCCACCAAGCCTGTCTGAGAGAATCTGTATACCTGCTTCATCCGCCAACCCACACCCTGGTTGATGGATATTAACGAATGGAATTTTCATTGCAAAAGCCGGGATGATGATAGAAGATGCTGGGCTTACAATGCAATTCGCTGCCCTCATAACTCGGTGGAGGCGGGTTTGGTCCCGAATTACAATTATTTCTTCATTCAATTCCATCAAGGTGCCGTCAAGTAACTCAACAGGGTGTGGTTTCACCACGATTTGGTGGTCAGGACTATTTCCCCATCGCTCAATTACGCGTTGCATTGTCTGGTCCATTAACGACTTCAGGGGGTCCCGATGGGTAGTCATCAACAGAATCACTCGCTTTTTCGAGTCAATCCCAAATTCTGAACGGTAGTCTGCGCCATCATCGAGGATAGCGATTTCGTCAAGAGTTGGGGAGCCGGTAACCACTTGTCCCTCAGGTGGCGCTCCATACCCCGCATTGATGTCGGCTGCGACCTCTCCCCAACACGTATTAGCAACGCAACCCATCATTGACCCGCGGTATACGCCAAAATCATAGGGCACCATAGGAGCACCGTGGTCAATGCTAACTACAGGAATTTCTGCCTTATTGGCCCACGGAATTGCTTGATACCGCATGTGACCCTCGTGTGGAGTAGTACCTAAGACCAAATCTGGATTGAATGGTAAATTTCCTTTGAATGCCACACAGGAATGCGTCCACGTTGAATCTGGTTCTTCCAGTCTGACCGGTTGTTCACCCGGTCGCTTCCAAATCCAATACCAATCGTTTGCATCAAACTTATTTCTAGCATAGCCAAATCTATCCCAACAAAAATCTCGGAATCGGTGAGCTAAACCATTGGATGGGTGAAGAGGAAGGGGTTTGCGGGATTGAACGAAAATGTACTCTGAATCAGGTTGCGCGTCGAGCACATCCATTATTGGTCGGAACTGCTGAAGGTGCAGTGGTTTCTCACTGCCATGTATCAACAGACGCAGTGTCTCACCTCATTCAACGTCATCAAAAGTAATCAGGTGGTCCTCGGGCATGTCGCTCTTGGCTATTTTCCCTACCATATCATCCCAATGTAGCGGGCTTAGTCCACTACCTGGTCGCTTAGTAGTGAGATTATCTCCTGATAGAGTATCACCGGCCTTTACCGCACAGTTTGTGACAATGCTACGACGAGCATGTTCGATAGCTGGTGCCTGAGAATAAAGGAAGTCTGATTCTGAATGGTTGCGAACCATAGCCGCCATCTGGGTGAGTCTAGTTGCAAGTTGAGTGAGGTCGGCGGCGTCCATTGCGTGATAGTGGTCGTTACCTGGTAACGACTTGTTGTGGGTAAAATGTTTCTCAAATACCCGCGCACCCAATGCATACGCACCGATACAAGCCATGCATTCTCCATCAGGAATTGTGTGGTCTGAGTAACCAAGGCCCTCGTTTGGGTTATTGGCGGCGAGGGTTGAGATTCTCCCGATGAATGCGTTCTCATCAGGTGTTGGGTAGTTCAGTACGCAATGTAGTAGTGTCACCTCACTCGCCCCGTTGCCGCGCAGTTCATGCACCGCGTTCGCAACTTCTCCATCTGATGCAGCGCCGGTCGACATCAGCACGGGTTTCCCTTTACTTGCAACCGCACGAAGAAGGGGGATATTGGTGATGTCTGCACTGGCTATTTTGTGGACACTGACTAATGGATCGATGTAATCTAGGCTGGCGAGATCAAATGCAGTCGACATGAATTCAACTCCTTGCTTATTGCAATAATCGGCCAACTCCTCGTATTCGGCTTGCCCGAAGTCATCGAAGCGGCTGAACAACTCGTGCTGGTTCTGCGCTGGTTCCTTTGATGTGTCCCAATACGCTGGACTGTCACCAATAGCCAACTTGTCTGCCTTGTAGGTCTGGAACTTCACTGCATGTGCACCGCCTGCTGCACACTGGCTAACCATTTTCTTCGCCATCTCCATGTTATTCTCATGGTTCACGCCGACCTCAGCGATGAGGTACCACGATGATGCATCGTCGAGACGGCCGTCGAGATTTCCCATCAGCGCCCCTCCACCCTTTTTCGATGCATTCGAATCAATTCTGCAACTACCCTTTCAGTTCCCGATTCAAGGTCATAGCGCTTGAGTTCCTCTCTCATTTGTGCTCGCTCATCCCCATTGGAACAAAGTCGCTGTGCGACTGCAATGAATTCTTCAGTTGGAAATTCTTCCGACCATCCTAGATTGGTAGCACCGTCACAAATAGAAGAAAATGTGTGTAAATCCTCGCGCTCATTCTGTGAAATGGTAATCATTGGGGTTCCACAAGCAGCCAACTCATACACCGTTCTCCCATTCGAAGTAATAGCAAAATCAGCAGCGCGCATGTAATCACTCATGCGCTTGACAGATGAAAGAATGGTCAGTGAGGTAAATGATGATTCAAACTCAGCGCAAAGTTCTGTAATCGATTGCTCTCGTGGGTTGCCTGGCCCAAGAATCATGGTGAGATTGATGTCGGTTCCAGCCAAAGCACGGATTACCTCTGATGAAAGGTTACGTGGGTCGGTGCCACCAAAGGTGGCAAGCACAGATAACCCGTCGTGAGATTCGGTGTTGCCGTAGAGGAACTCTTCCCGCAAACATACCCAAGGCCAACCATATCGCTGGTTTGGTAGGGGGTTTGCATGTTCGTAAAGCGCGTTAATAGTAAGGTCGGCTACTGCTGAGCCTGTTCCCATATCTTCGAAATTCACGATGAGGCGTGTTGGAGAAATAAGTTGGTCAATTTCCTCCTTCGTGGTATCCAAAATATCGTTGACAAGAATGTCTATCTCATATTTATCCAATAGTTTCACCAAATCATCAGTCGAATTACACTGAACAACCTCATGATGGCGGCTCGCAATTAGGTCGTGAGCCAAATCGGAAGTGGAATCAGTGATGAACAGTGGCTTTGATGCTAATCGGTCGGCCAGAGTTAGAGCCCTGAACGCGTGTCCTAGGCCATAAGTGGCATTTCCTATCACACGGAAAGCAACTGTTGGCGTGGATACGAGAGCTTCTGCGAGAGCCCAATCCAAGTGGGTGTCAATGTCATGACCTTCGTGTGCATCGACCTTCAGCAGGGCAATTTCCCCACCAATTCGACTACCTGAATCTATCATACTCCTGCGACAAGCAATTATTCCACCGTTTTCAACCCAACAAGGCTCCATCCATTGTCTGTTAAGACGGGATTCAAACATCGGAACAGGTTTACCGTCTACTTCCGTCCAGCGGAGGTGCCTATCATCGCAGACGCTCAATGCTGAGTCGGCGTCATCTAGGGCATTAATCGCAGCTTGAATGGTATCTGATGACACAAAGGGAGAAGTTGGTTGAATAGTCACTATCTTAGCAAAGGTGCGGCTAAACACAGCCTCCGCTGCTTCGACAGCGTGTACTACCACGTCATCCAGTGTAGTTTCGTCTGCTGATAGGTGGTCTGGCCTCTCAATGACGTGTGCGCCGACTTGCTTGGCTACTGTGGATATCTCCGCGTCCTCAGTTGTAACTATGGTAGTGCAACCGCCGACTGCTAATGCAGTTCGCAAGCAGTGGTGGATAAGTGGTCGGCCTGAGAGAAGTCTGAGATTCTTGCGAGGAACTCCTTTCGAGCCGCCTCTAGCGGGCACTACAATTAGCGTATCCCCATCCATGCTCCTCGCCTCGGAGTTGTTCGTCATTCCTTATCAGGTGATAGACCGTCTTTTAGGGCGCGCCTGCGCGCGTTGTCAACCGCACCTTCGGGAAGGAAATGGAACTCAGGAACTGGCTCCCCCATTTTGGAATCGAGTTCAGTCACCATGCGGCGGAATACCTCAAGGTCGGGTGTGGTAGAAACCCATTTCTCCATCCAATCACACTGTGCTTGTATCCTCTCATCGTCAGGATGTTGTGTTCGCAACAAACTAGAGAGGTGGCCGATGATCAATGCATCGCGAGGAGTTAGTAGATATGTTGCGAAAGGGTTGCGCTCCAGAATTACATTCTGATGTTCTTTCCACAGAGTGAAAATGTGGTCATACACCCAACCTATGAACAGTACCATCAAACCTACACTGATGAACAGGCCGCCCATTATCGCGTAAGCCGTTGGCATACCTGGTATCAACTCGGAATTAGCCTGTCCCCACTCGGGGTTGCTGGATTCCAATCTGTCGAATAAAAGCAGAGTTAGAGTGGTAGCCCAGAAAAGAAGCGATATAATGGTCTGAGATTGCTGGGCGCGCCAGAATTGTCGCATAAACCACTTCTTAGCAAAACCTGCAATGTTAGTCCCCTCAGAACCGGAGGTCCTACCTTCAGCCATGGACCCGGCTCCCACCACCCCATTTTCACCCTTTCCGGCAGATGCCGGGGTAGCATACTGGTTGTTCTGCCATGCAGTGGTGCGATGAGGAGGATTCTTTGCTGAATGTATGGTGTGATGGCCATGTCCGGCGGTGTTGTGCTTGTCACAGGCGCAAGTGGGTTTGTCGGGAGCCATATTGTGGCTAATTTACTCAGCCGTGGAAAAAAGGTGCGGGCCGCTGTACGCGAGCCAACAGATCCGGCCCGGGTCAGTCACCTGAAATCATTGCCAATAACAGACGGGGGTGACCTCAAATTAGTCAAAATGGACTTGCTCGATGCACCTTCTGTTCATGCAGCTATTGCTGGCTGCTCTGATGTCATTCACGCTGCGGCCGCGCTACACGTCGGCAAAATGGATCCGCAGCGCGACGTTGTTGACCCATCGATAATTGGTACCCAGAATATCTGTGATGGTATAGATGCGGCCGGTACTGTTGAACGGCTGGTGCACACCTCCTCAACGGCAGCCATCCGCCCAACCCACTACGAAGATGGTGCTTGCTATACATCTGAGTCGTGGGCTGATGATGCAACCCTCGCCGACAACGCTTACGGCCTCGCGAAAGCGGGTGCTGAGCGATTGGTGCGCGAATGGCACGAAAATTCTCAATTCGTAAAGCGCCCGCGACTTGTCACCATCCACCCTTGTGTTGTATTCGGCCCACCGATGTCCAAACGCCATTTATCGGGGAGCCTTTCATACGTTGAGGCGTTGGTAAAACGGACTTTACCAAAATCACTACCATCCCACATCAACGTGGTCGATGTTCGTGATGTGGCTGAGGCGCATGTACGTGCGTTGACCGATGGAGAGGATAAGGGGAGATACCTTGTCATTGGTGGAAACCTCTGGATGAAGGATATTGCCGATGTTCTGCGCGAAGCCTATCCTGAGCGAAAATGGGCAAGGGGGGTCTTGCCATATTGGGTCTGCTTGATTATCGCTACAGTCCATCCTAAACTCACATTGAAATGGGCACGCAACCATCTTCGCAAGACCAGTTCATTTGACGCTACTCCAGCAAAACAGGAATTGAATATGTCGTTCCGCCCTCTATCAGAATCAATCGTTGATAGTGTTCCCCCCATGCTTGACAACGATTGGGTGTAAGCAAAGATTGAGAATGGAGTGCCTAACCGGTGAGAATGATGCAACCAAGCCAAGTGTGGGGAAATCGTTGGCATATGGCCTCGGATCGACTCTCCCGCCAGTGGATGTCTGCTGTCGTCGATAAACAGAGCATGGTGGTCCTCGCTGCGGACCGTAGTTCAATGGCTGGCCTCAACCAGTTGCTAGATGCTGTGTCAGACCATGTTGTTGCACTCAAGACCCACGTTGACCTTGTCGATGATTGGTCGCCGGATGCTTGGGCTGAGTTCTGCTCTCGCGCAAAAGATGCTGGTATGTTGATTTTTGAAGATAGGAAACATGGTGATATTGGAAGAATAGCACGTGACCAGATGGGGGGTATCTATGATGCCCGCTCATGGGCTGATTTGATGACAGCTCACCTCATTTCGGGACCTTCAGTACTCGATGGAATGCAAGAAGGGTGGAACGCTGTGGGGCGTAGTGGTGGGGTGTTGCTGCTTGCTCAGATGAGTAGTGCTGGTAATCTACTCGAAATACCCGGATATACCGAGGCTGTGGTGTCTGCAGGAAAACAACACCCGGCATGCTTCGGATTCATTGGTAATGGTTCTCGACCAGCGGAATTAGAGAAACTACGAGAGTTGGTCGGCGATGCCAAAATGGTCTGGACGCCGGGCGTCAATATTGTCACTGGTAACGCAGAATTAGGTCAGCGATACGGCGACCCGAGAGAAGCGGTTTTGGCTGGTAGTGATGGAATAATCGTCGGTTCCGGAATACATCGAGCAGAGGATGAGAGTGCTGCTGCCAAAGCTTATGCTGACGTGTCGTGGGAAGCATTGCTCGCTAGGATGTGACTGGATGAGTGGGGGGCTATGGACCCGGTTGCTTCGCTGGAAGCGACGTCATTGGTTGATTGAGCCCCCCTCAGCAGATTTTCTCCGCTCACCCGCATATCAGCAAGAAATGGCTCATTCACTTGACGGTGAAGCCGGACTAAATGAAGCAGAGGAAGAAACTGCAAATTACAACCATCGCCATCACAAAGTGAACAGGCAACTCGGTGTGTGGCGCTGGCGCGGTATGCAGAACTGCATCGACACGTTGTTGCCGATTATCGAAAACGGTGATTTAGTGGTTGATTTTGGGGGTGCGGCCTGCCCTCTGGGACTTGGTTCGTTGGTCGTTGACCAACTGAAACGCGATGGCTCTGGGGATTCGGTTCGATACCATTCCATTTCTCAACTTCCAGAAAAAGCGGATGTTGTTTTCACTTCACATTGTCTTGAACATATCAAGCAACTCAGTGAGGTACTCGATGAGATTTGCAATTCGATGGTTGTGGGTGGAGATTTGCTAGTATTCGTTCCAGCGTGGACCTGTGAGCGATGGCGTTCAGGCATCCATAAAAATGAGGTTTACAATGACCATGTGTGGACTTTCGCTTTACAGGGTGAGGAGCTCCCTGAAATGGAGCGGGTTGGATATATCGATACTGTAATTGCTTCACACTTTGACGTGCAACGCGCAGAATATTGTGGTGATAATAGTATATTTGTACATGCTAAAGTGAAAGCGACGATTGAAGCGTCGTGACCGCTTGGACGATTCGTGGGTGTTTTAGACATAATCGGATTGTTAGTCGCGTTTGTGCTGTTGGTCGTGATTATTGTAGTTGGACTCTGGCAATGGAATTCAATCAGAAACGTCAACCATCGAATCGAAATTGGTGATGAGTCAATACTGGTTGGTTCGGCTCATCGCAAGGACGTGGTCATTGATGCTCCACCTGGCTCAACATATGTTCCATATGTGCCTGCAAAATTAGAACCAATTCCGGGGATGCAATATACCCATAACCCGGATGATCCTCAAACTCCAAGGTAGAGATATACTCCAGCACCTATTGCTGCAAACGCACCTAGAAACAGTAAGGTAGCAACTATCATTATGGCTTTTTTACCCTTCTTTTTGACTTTAGAATCAGTAGATTGTGCTGGTTTCAATTCGGGAAGGGATGCTGCACCGGGTGGTGGTGGTAATGCAACCCCCACATCTACTACTTCTTCCCCGTCTGCTCCGGTCTGCTGTTTATCGACGTCAGGGTATAGTTGGTCGAGGTCCTCAAGGCCAACCGCTTCGGGAATGTCGCCCATTATATTGTCCCAAGCATCTTCAATTGAGGTGCTGGTCACGGGCTTTTCAAGCCAAACAGTTGCCCCAGCGGAAAGGGTCGCATCGGCTGCAAGGGTACGTTGGTGTCGGGGTGCCATGAACGCAATTCGCGCGTTGGAATCAGTTTCACGCATCTCGAGGGCGGCTATGTGCCCATCCAATGATGGAATGTCCAACGACAATAATACGAGGTCTGGTTTGAGGCGGACATACTCATCAACGGCTTCATCGCCGTCCTCACAAATTTCGATTCTCCAGCCTTTTTGAGTGAATACTTGAGAGAGGCGGTGCGCACCCATCGGATTGTAATCCACAATGAGAACCAGTGGGTCGTCCGGGTCATCAGATGATACTACGCGGGTCATCTCACTCACTCCCGCCATCCAACACTTCCACATCAATCAAACGGACGTGGGTTCCTCACTCCTCGTCATCATCTATGAGGGTGTCTGATGATGCTTTCTCTGGATTCTCAAACGCATGCTTCAACTCGTCTTGACGTTCCTGTTCTTCTTTGAAGATGGCTTGGTCCGCGGGGGCTCTCACAAATTGCATCTTTAATTCTGAAACGATGCCTTTCAGTAATGTTTCTTCAATTTCGTCCAGGTTTCCACTTGTCCTCTTGGCAAGTGTGTCAAGTAAGTCGATTGCTGCTTTTGCCTCTCCCAAATTGAAGTGGACCATGCCCTCATTATCTGGAATTGCTCCCATGTGTAGTAATGCGGAGCGCTGCAACATGTGAACTAGAGAAAAGAATCGTTGGCTTTCTTCGCTTGACAGGGGTGCATCAACGCTCATTTTCTCACCTCACTCAAACATCATCTCAAGCAACCAATTTGGGTCAAATTGCTTGAGGTCATCATAATCCTGACCCACTCCCGCGAGAACGATTGGTTTGCCTGTGGCGTGAGCAATAGAAAGGGCTGCGCCGCCCTTTGCGTCGGTATCAAGTTTGCATAATACAGCTCCATCGAAGCGGAGCATGCGTTGGAATTCCATCGCTTGCTCGACAGCGTCATTGCCAGCCAAAGCATCGCCAACGAACAAGACAAGATGGGGGCTTACTACGCGGTGAACTTTGCGTAGTTCCTCCATAAGATTAGTCTTATTTTGCATCCGGCCGGCTGTATCGACTATGACTACGTCCGCGCCGCGTGCTTTCGCTGATTCTTTGGCGTCACGGGCGATAGCGGCGGCATCGCCGCCTCGCTGACTTGAGATGCACCTGACTCCAATTCTCTGAGCATGAGCATCCAACTGATCAATTGCTCCAGCTCGAAATGTGTCCGCTGCCGCTAGTACCACTGAGTGTCCTTTTTGTGAAAGTCGGTGGGCAATTTTCGCTGTGGTGGTGGTCTTTCCAGTTCCATTCACGCCTACCATCATGATGACCACTGGGGTGTCGCCAGCAGCAATCTGCTTCTCAATGGTAGCATCAAAATCCCAATACCCGGCTGCTAGTAAACTGTGTAGGGCGCGCTTCAAACTGGCCTCAATCACTATTGTCAGGTCGGCACCTTTACGCAACCTACCTCCGACTAATTCTCTGCGTAGTGCCTCAAGAACCTCCTCCATAGCGCGGCGGCCCATATCTGATTCAAGCATCACAAGTTCAAGTTCTTCTAGCAAATCATCTAGCATTCGTCCTTCTTTGATTACTCGCCCACCTTTTTGGACCACTCCACCACCAAGGTCAATCTCGAATGCTGTGCCTTTCTCAGTCTCGACCTTAGTTGCACCCAAGGAAGCGCGAGGTGCTTGCTCGACCTCGACTAATTGCCGCCCAGTCGTGCTGCGCATAATGTGCAAATCGACTTTCGAACCATCGGGGCGAACTACCTGATCTACGTCAAATCCTTTAGCCGCGAGTATTTTCTTTTCCTTCTGCTTGCGCTTGGCTTCTCGCTCGAGCAACTTGCGTTGTTTTTTTGTGAGGTTGGAGGTGATTGCCGGTTCACTTTCATCGATATCGTCCCAATCATCGTCTTCAACTTTGGGGGTTTCTTGGGGGGCTGTTATTTCTTCAATATCATCCCATTCGGTGTTTGATTCATCGTTTTCCTGTGGCTTGACTGCTTCGTCGGTCTGAGCCGCCTCACGTAGACGTTCACCTTGAGCCATGGCTGCGACCGCTTCTTCGCTTTCTTCGTCAGCGGTAAGCGCGTCGATATCTGTTTCATCGGCGACTTGTTTCACGCGTTTGCGAAATTTATCGAAGAAACCCATTTTTCTACCTCAGTCATCGAGAGTTAGTTCCCCGCCAGAACGGCGCCTACGGCGCTTGGGTTTGGGTTCTGTAGAATCCGGTTGCTCGGTTGCTTCCTGTATTGTTTCTTCAGTGGATTGTAGCGCTTTGGCACCATCTGCAAAATCCTCTGCAAGGGACTTGACCGCATCTTCTGCCTCTCTCAGTTCCTCACGTAGTTGTGAGAGTACTTCCGCGACCTCTGACCTGCGTGACTCAAGAATGCTAATTACTTCATTGCGGGGTCTCTCAGCCTGCACCCCTGAGCCTATGTCAACAACCGCACCATCACCGGTCGGTGTTACTGGTAGTTGGATGCCGCCTCCAAGTGGAATCATCGTACGGCGTTCATCATCAGGAAGGGCTTTCAGTGCCCTGATTACACCGTCCTGCTCAATTAGAATTTCATCGAGGCGCGTTACCTGTTCTTCAATGCGGGAAATGCGTTGTCTATTGATGTCAACTAGACGTGCAACGCGCTGCAACTCCCCTGCATCCATCACATCCCCTCCGGCCCATCGATTCGCCCGCCTGTCAAGAAGTCGTCGATTGGCTCCGCGCCCCCCTAAGGGGCGCGCCACACTGAATAGCCAGCAGCGTCTGGGGGTCCTGATAGCCATGGTTGGAAAGGCAGCGATCCTGCTGTGCGGGGGCAAGGGGAGCCGTATGCAAGACGGTGGTGTCACCACCCACAAACCGCTGTTAGAGGTAGGTGGGATGCCCTCGACTCGTTTCGTAGCCGAGAAGTTACTCAGTGGTAACTTCGACTTCAGCCAACTTATTCTTGTCATCCCACCGACAAGAGAAGCCGAATACAAAGCCGCGATGTCAGGAATTGATTGTGTCCTCGTGGTCCAGCCAGTAGCTCTTGGCACAGCAAATGCAGTTCTGCATTCTCTTGAACACCTGCTATCTCCAATTAACCAGATTTACATTTCATTCGGCACCCAACCGATGATTACCAATGCGACGGTATCTACTACCCTTGAGCATCATTTGATTGGTGGCTTGGATTTCACTCTCGCGACCACGATTATGGATGACCCTTATGCGCCCCTCTTGCGGGGTGAGGGTGGTGACGTCTGTGGTTCGGTGGAAACCCATCTTGAGAAAAAACAGGCGCCGGCACACGGAGAAACCAATATCGGCGCATACTGGGTTAGTAGGGAATTGCTCGAAGTGGGTCTGCGCAGATTGCATGAACGTATGTTTGATTCAGAACTTGGTAGATATCAAACTCCGTCAGGGGAATTAGGATTCCCCAACGAAATGGTACGGTTTTGTGTCGCCGAAGGGTTGGGGGTAGATGGGGTGCCGTGTGCTAAGCCGGTTGAAATTCTCGGATTAAAAACACCAGAAACGTTGGCAACTATCCGCTCGTTGATTGATGAAGAAAATGAATGAATCACTCATCTTCGGCGGAGGGGGTGGTTGGGTTGTTTGTGACTGATACCGCGCCTTCCCTGAAGGCTGCAATCACCACTGGCTCGGTCGAATCGCTTGGGTCGATACCCTCTAGTGTTTCGATATTGATGAATCGACGGCTAACATTGTGACGGCTTCCAAAGAACGAGTAGATTCGGTGACGTGCATCAACTTCGTCGGACGCGACAAGGTCTTTGGAAAACTGCTGGACGTTGTGTCGCCCGTTCGGGAATGTCCCGGTGACTCTGAAAGCCTGCATCGAGGCCCGCGACCCGCCGTTCCTGTTTAAGCGCACCGTCTAATCGAATAAGGCGATAATTCATGGCGGATAGGTTTGGTGGGGTGTTATGCGCAGTGTGCTCACTGTTGTCCTGTTGGTGCTGCTTTTGCCAGCGTCTAGCACTTGGTCGCCATCGGGTGATTTCCCTTTAGTGGAATCTGAATGGATTATTTCCAACGAAAATGGTTGGACTCATGATGACTGGGTGGCAATTCGAGAACTTGGTCTGGAACCGCTGCGCCAGTTTTCAGAAACTGAATTATTAGTTTGGGGTTTTGGGAATTTGCATGGTTTGGAAAATGCCGGCGTTACGTCTGTATTGCGCGGTGGGCTGTCCGCTGAAGGGTATCGTGTAGTGTTAGAACCAAGGCTCCCCTCGCGTGCGCAATGGAATATTATCGAACAATTCAATGTGGACTCGTTGCAATTGGCTGGCTCTAATAGCCCCCTTTCAACCTCATTTGAAGTGGGTGGTGTTGATCCAATTATTTTCGATTCGATGCCTGGTGTGTTTTGGGTGGAACCACTACTCGAAACCAAAGCTCGTAACGCGGTGGCTTCCTCTATCATGGAATATGGTGAAATGAGTGGGCACCCTGCTTGGGCCGTAGGCCTTAATGGAAGTGGAGTTGTCATCGCGTCTGCTGACTCTGGTATCGAATTAGACCATGGTTGCTTCCGTGATGGGGTTAATTCAACTGGAATTATTGGTGATGGTCATCGTAAGGTCATTCTTGTTAATACTACAATAGATGATGGAGATCATTCGGGCCAAACCGACTACAGGCATGGCACCCATATCGCTGGCTCATTGGTGTGCCAACTATTCGATGAGTATGCAAATGGAACTGCAACTAGTGAGGGCACGAGTCCTGCTTACGGCGCGCGCCTACTTTTCCAGGACGTGGTGAATGAATCTGGTTGGTCTGAGCCAACCGTAGACTGGTTGTTGGCTGAGGCATTGGCGAATGGAGCAATCATTCACTCTGATAGTTGGGGTGATGATACCGAAGCCTACACCCTTCGAAGTTCGGAGTTCGACCTCTGGCATCGTGAGGTGCCATGGTCGCTAGCATTCGTCGCACCGGGGAATAATGCTAATCGGTTTTACGAGCCCGCTAACGCGCGTAATGTCGTATCAGTGGGTGGATCGCTGCACAACGCCTCATCCGATCTTTATTGGTCGTCATCACATGGGCCAACTGAAGAGGGCCTACGAGGTAACTTCGTGGTGGCTCCAGCAGTCAGTATTTCCTCAGCGAGTGCAGATGGGAATATTACCTCTTTCAACGACGATATGCGTACTAGTACAGGCACAAGTATGTCCACACCTCTTGCCGCATCGTTGACGGCAGTCATCCAACAAATGGTACAGGATGGTTGGATGCGAAGTTCACATCAGGTAAATTCCTCTAGTGAAGATATTGGGGTAATAGATGGATTCACACCCTCCGGGCCATTGTTGCGGGCTCTGCTCGCTCTGTCTGCTGAATCGATGGAAGGTGGTCAGCAGAATAGCGATACAGTTGGTCCGTCACCGGACTCAATGCAGGGTTGGGGTCGTCCAAATCTATCGAGGTTAACTAACTTCGATTTCAACGACTCGTCGGCTAATGTTTGGGTTCACGATTCCTTTCGAATGAATGATGATGCGAGACAGCAACTTGCTGCAACTTGGTTAGCGGCGCCGGGAACTCGGCCCTTAGAACAAGTTGTGGCTTCGCCCTGGGGTGGTGAAGGGGCAGTAGGGCCTTTCCTTACTCAAGGAGAAAATATCTCTTGGGACCTCTCTATTTTACCAGGCCAAGACCTTGAGGTGATCCTCTCATTTAACCAACGCCCGTTTGGATCTGTTTCAGATGATTTGAATCTAATCGTTCGGTTGCCAAATGGCACTACCGTTGAGTCCAATGATAATCTCGAAGGTACTGAAGTTGTTAGAATTCCTGTGTCTGAGTTAATTGGGGTCGCGCGGGTGTCCATTGAAGTTCATGCTGATGTTGTCGGGGTCGGCAACCACAGTGGAGTACTCGGTAGTGATGGAGATAAACTCGGCTTCGCTCTTGCTGTTCGAGGAGCAGAAAATACCCCCGTGTTTTCACTTGAAGTCATCAATGGTACTGGCTCAGGGATTTACACTGCCGGCACGGTGGTCACAATCAACGCGTCTGAACCACCTGTTGATTATCACTTCAGCCATTGGAATATCAGTGATGGGTATATTGAAAATGGTGATTTATCATCAACTAATTACACAATGCAAAATTTTTCAGCAGTGGTAACTGCTATTTTTGAAGTCGACGAAATTATCGACTCCGATGGTGATGGTGTACCAGATAGTGAAGATGTTTGTGAAGGTTATGACGATACCATTGATTCTGATTCTAATGGTGTACCGGATGGTTGTGATGATGAACCACAACCACCAACCATCCCCCCTAATGAAAACAATACTGCAGATAATTTGACGGTGCAGCCCCCTGAAAGGGGGCCGGTTCGATTAGCTGCTATTGGTGTGGTCATTGTGTTGTTGGGTTGTGTCGGGGTGATATTGTTAATCATTGCAATAGGGATGGTTTTCATTGCTAGGCAAAATCCAAAAAAAATTGAGTAAATTGTTCACAATTACGCAGTAATTGGCGTATATTAGGTAGGTGAACCTTCAAACCGTGAACTGATGTGGGCGGAGTCGGCGTGACGCCGATAGAAGGGGAGATGGAAATGAGTGATAGATTGTATCTTGGTATCGATTTGGGAACATACCAGTCGACGATAGCATCGAGTAATGGACATACAGACACTGTTGAAACAGTGGTAGGAAAGCCGAAGGACCCGATTGCACGGAACTTTCTCAAGCGCGATACATTGTTTGGTGGCGACGCTCTGAAAAATAAATTGGCATGTAATTTGTATAGACCGCTTTCAGCGGGGGTCGCACAAGATGACCCTGACCAGTTGGCGGCGGCTAAGGCATTCGTAACTCACTTGGTTGAAACTGTAGACCCTGAAGAATTTGACGAAGTTTACGGTGTTATTTGCTCTCCTAGCCATATCTCCTTCGTGGATAAGAGCAACCTCGTCTCAATCCTACGTGGCCAGGTCAACGCAATCATGGTTGTCTCAGAGCCTTTCGCAGTAGCATTTGGTCTTGAGGAACTTGCCGGCAGTATTGTTGTTGATATTGGCGCAGGTACTATGGATGTTGCTCGTATATTTGGTACGATGCCAACGGAAGATGACCAAACCACTAACGAAAGTGCTGGTGATTGGATTGATGATGAACTCAAAACCATGATTGAACGCAAATATTCTGGAGCGCAACTCACCAAGGATATGGTTCGCCAGTGGAAGGAAGCTGGCTCATATGTTGGTGAAGACCGTGAAATGATGGTTGAACTCAGTGTAGATGGTAAGAAGCAAGTCGTCGATATTGGTGATCTTGTTGGAGAAGCATGTGGTGATCTTGTACCCCACATCATCAACGCGGTGAAAGGGATTGTTGCTGGGGCCGATCCTGAATATCAACAGATAATGCGCAATAACATCATCCTATCAGGGGGCGGCTCACTTATTGATGGGCTTTCGGATGCAGTCGCGGAAGGTCTTGCTGACATTGGTGATGTTAGTGTGTGGTGTGCTGAGAACCCGATTGAGAAGGTTGCTGAAGGTGCACTTATGCTCGCTCAAGCGATGCCTGATGATCAATACACTGCCATCAACTGACTTCGTTCGGTGACCCCATAGGGGTCTGAAGATGGGGCTCTTTCACGTCTCTACAGGGTGAAGGTTCAAAAATGGATGATTCGCGATAGGGGGCCGATTAACCATGGCTACCTCTTCAGTGGATGGGTCGGAGAGCGTGGACCGAGCCGCGCTTGCCGGGATGCTCAAAGGATACTCGGGCGACCAATTAGTGGATGAAGTGCTATCTGCATGGGATGAATTGTCCTCTAAGAATTCTGAACTGGCAACGGCGCGACAGCGAAATCGGGTTTTGGAACTGGATATTGCTGAACGCGACGATATTGGTGCGCCGGAACGTGCCCAACTTTCTCGATTAGAAGAAGAAGTGCGAGAAAAGGAAGCGAGGGTGATTCATCTTGAGCGGATGCTTACTGATTCACGTACAGAAACTGAGTCCATAGCAAGTTCCGTCGAAAAGACCCAACTAGATTCGCTTTCATCAGATAAAGAGCGTTTAGAAACGTTAGCGGAGGAGCAAAGCGGTGTTATTGCCGAGCTTGAAGGAAAAATGGACCAGTTGGTTGAGGCACTGGAAAAGGCCGCTGAAGCTGGGCTTACCAGTATCACTGCAGATGAGGTTAGGATGCTCACCAAGGAACTGGAAGAAGCGCATCGGAAAATAGAAAGTGGTGGTTCTGAGCGTGGTGCGTTGGAAAGTGAAAGAGATCGTCTTCGTGATATGGTCGAACAAGTTAGGGGATTACTTGAGCAACGTGACCTTCGAATTAAGGAAATGGAGGGGCAGATGCAGCGGGTTATGGAAGGTCCGCGCAGCATTAGTGCTGAGCACGATTATCTCGTTGAACAAATTGAGGAGTTGAAACGTCGTCTACTTGATAGAAACCGAGAGTATGAGGCGTTGCGCCGACGTGAACGACGCCTGCACCGTGAAGTATTCGAGAGGGATGAGAGAATCCAACAAATGCAACTCACAATGCAAGATGTAGAGGGTGGATTGACTGACCGAACTGCTGAATTGAAGGGGTTGGAGGATGTTCATGAGCGGATATTGGCGGAGTTGGACACATTAAAGAAATCTGAACGTACACGGGAAGTTGTCAGTCAAGCGTTCCAGGATTCATTGGGAGTATTGCGTAGTCATGAAGATGCGCGGGTCCGTAAAGAAGCGTTGGGAGTCACTGATGATGACTCAATTCCAGAGCCTGCCGATGTTGTTGGTCCGGGTGGTAGTGCATCACCAACTATGATTGACATCGATGATGATCTTGAGTGATTAATCCCTGTGTAAGGGTTAGAAATCCTGTTAAATTGGTTGGTATTGGTAGTTTCATGGCTGACGTTTGTATTGCGTATATCCTCTGGCTATTCCTTGGTTTGTTTGGAATACATAGATTCTACACAGGAAATGTTCTTACTGGGCTCCTCTGGCTGTTTACGGGTGGCTTACTTGGAATTGGTTGGTTTTGTGATTTGTTCCTAATTCCTGGATTGGTTGCAGCAGCTAACTCAAGGGGAGTTCAGGTTGTGCACGTCCAACAACCTGGTGTTGCCGGGCAGGTTGCAGGACGGGCAGCGGGGCATGTAGCCACCGATGCAGTCACTGGTTTTTTGGAAAACCAGGATTGAATTTAGCCATTCATTTGCGTAATGAATGACTCAAGAGTTGATTGTAAAGTCGCGGCGTCATCGAATTGTTCGGTAAGATTGCCCGTCACCACCCAATCAGCCCCTGCTTCTATTGCTGCTAGGGCTGATGTACCATCTTTGATACCACCACCTACGAGAATAATCAAATTCTCACTTGCGGCTTTGGCTGCTCGGATTAAATCTGGTGAAACCGGGGTGTGGGCTCCACTGCCTGCTTCCAGATACAAAATTGAAAAATTGTATGCTTCTGCACACATGCTGTAAGATGCCACTTTTTCTGTGGCGTTGGGTTCAATTAAATCAGCAGCACCTACTTCGCCCACTTTCCCTCCTGGTGCACATACCACATATCCCATCGATAATGGTTCAATGCCTGCTTTACGAATGTGGGGTGCTCCCTGAATTTGTTCTCCAACGAGGAATCTTCGATCATTACTATTCATTAACATCATGAAAGTAATCGCGTCTGCAACCGTACTCAATGCATTGGCACCAGCGGGAAATAGTACCACTGGTATCCTCCAATCTTCTTCAGAAAGAACGGAATCTTGACTAGAATTCCACACACATAACTCCAATGCTTCTTGTATTGCAACGCAGGTGTTGTGGACATTGTCGTTATCGGTTCCTGTCGAACCACCAACGAATATCATCTTACTACCTGCAGAAACTGCCGCAACACACCTACTAGCGGCCACTTCCGGGCTTACATCATCTGGATCGATGAGAATGATGTGTTGGGGTGTACCTCGAAAAGAGCGGATATAATCGATTATACTGTCATGCGTAGATGGTCGCATAGATTGCCGAAGTGGTAATAGCCCTTTGCTGTGACCCTTACCTACATTCTTTCCAAGGCTAGGGATGCGAGTGCCATTCCACGTTGTATTGATGAGTCGATAAATGCGTCTTCTTCAGAAAACTCACCCTCCATTATTGAAAGCCAATTATATTCTAAGTCTATTTTTTCATTCGAAAACCAATGCTCAAACGTACCGTCTAATCTTTTACTAGACCATTTTGCAATATTAGGTACATCGTTAGAAATAGATATCCCTCCGATCCATGGAAAGGTGGTTTGTTGTAAGATATGTATTCTCTGATCAAAAGAAGCGAGGGGGGATTGGATTCCAGTTGTGTCAATGATTGTGTTTACTTCCATATTTGCGATATTTGGCCCGGCTCCTTTTGATTGTAAAGAAGGGTGTCCTTGTTGGTTGTTAGATATACCTTCTATCCTTGTTTTGAGATAAATATTCACGCCCCTCTGAGTTAATTTAATTGAGAGGTCTTTCTCTAATTGTGGCCTATGTAAACCACCCCTACCATCAACCGTGAAACACTGCGTTAATTCAGTGAAACCCCATTTTTTTAGATTATTTTGGTATCTTTCAAATTCATTAATAATACCTGGCTTATGTTGGGGATAACCAATCTCAGCTCTTAATTCATAAATGGAAATCTGTGTATTTTCTTGTTTATCTAAAATATAGTGGGCACACACAAGTCCAGATAATCCCGCGCCAATTATTTGAATATGCATATGATCAACTTCAAATTATTGATAATGGGAAAATGTCCAGCGCGTGAACTGGGCAGGCTGGAATGCATAGTTCACAATGAGTGCATGCAGGCTCATCGACTATTGCTAATGTCCCGACTAATGTAAGGGCGTCAACAGGACAAAGGGCAATGCAAGCAGCGCAACCAAAACAGCGATCGTCATCAACAATGAATTCAGAGTTAAGATGTCTCGCCATAATCGATGTGAAGGGGTGGTGGTCTTCAACGCCTTCGCTTAAGGATTAGCATTAGTTTATGTTGTGGAAATGAATAATTTTGTTATCAAAGATACCCACCCCTCAATTTCCACTCGAATATAGATGAAATGAGATGAGTGCAATAACCGCACTGGTTCTGCAATTGAATTACCGCACGTGTTCAAGTAATGGACGCGTACAGTGTATGAACATTAGAGTATATTGAAGCTAAATAAAAAATTTCCATTGGAAGAAAATAATTTTACAGTGGAAAGTGGGGGGTCCCTGCTGTAGAATAGACTTCAACAGGTGCGAACCTTCATCCGTCCCTTCTGTTAGACTTGTAATGAGGCGCTGAAATGGTACTCTATACACCCGGGCGCACAACATCATATCCAGAGGACCGAATTTCTTCTGGCATCCGTATCCATTTTTTGGGTGGAGCCGATGAAGTTGGTAATGTTGGGGTTGTGATAGAAGATCCTACTGGCACCAGATTACTGATTGACTACGGACTTGCACCTACATCACCACCAAGATATCCCTCAGAGGCCCCCAACATCAAAAATGCGATTATCACACATGCACACATCGACCATATTGGTATGGCTCCTTGGCTTGTTACAGCACATCGAACTAGACTCCATGCAACTGAATTGACAGCTTCTCTTGCTCGGATAATGTGGAATGACACCTACAAAGTTTCGAGAATAGAAGGATACCCACTTCCCTGGGATAAAAGAGATCTTGATGAAGCGCTAGGGGCTTGGGAAAAACACCAATTTAACAATTGGGTGGGTGTAGAAAAATGGAAGTGGCGTCTTCTTAGGGCCGGCCATATTCCTGGTGCCGCCATGGTTGAAATAGACACACCGACTCATAGAATATTACACACCGGCGACCTTGATACTCGTGATTCCCCTAACGTTAGGGGGGCTAAACCAGTTGAATGTGACATTCTTCTTCTTGAAGGAACTTATGCTGGTAGAGAACATCCATCTCGTAAGCAAGAAGAAGCTAAACTTGTGGGTAAAGTAGTCGAAGTGGTTGAGAGGGGTGGCGTGGCATTAATCCCATCTTTCGCATCTGGTAGGGGTCAAGACATTCTCAAAATTTTATGGGATAGTGGCCTTGATCTAAATGTCCACTATGATGGAATGGGGAAATCAATCAGTAAAATTTGGCTCGAACACCCTGAATATCTTTCCAATGCATCCGATTTTTCGGCCACTTTCAAATGGTCGAAACGAGTATCTAGCAAGTCGGACCGAAAACGAGCATTAGATGCGGATGTAATTGTCACAACATCTGGAATGCTTGATGGTGGACCGGCCCTTTGGTATCTTAACCGCCTCCGTTTGGATGAAAGGTCTGCAGTGTTGATGACTGGATATCAAGCCGAAGGTAGTGGTGGGCGTTCATTATTAGAATCCAAAGGATTACCTATTTTTGGTCGAAGGGCCGAGGTTAATTGTGAAGTAATTCAATTTGATTTATCTAATCACGCCGGCCACAAAGATTTGGTTGAATTTGCAGCAGCAACCAAAGCAAAGCATGTGATAATATTCCATAGTGACCCAGAAACCCGGCCAGCATTAGCAACAGCATTGGAGGAAAATGGACACACCGTACATTGTCCTATAAATGGTGAATCTATACACATTGAGTGAAATCCATGCATCCCGAACCATTGAATATGTGCGTCGAATGGGGTAGGTGAGAACTATGGCGGCGAAGCGAAATCCAAAGGCCGGTGCAGGTGGGAAAAAACGCCGCCGCCGAAGGATGAAACTCACCCTTAGATCCCGCTCAATCAAAAAAGATGAGAATTATAGTGAACGTGCCGGGTGGTCTCAAGTTAAATCAACTCAAGACGATGCCCCCACCGGACCAACTGCACCAGAAGTAATTCGTCACCAATGTACTATGTGCGGTGCAATGAATCAAATTCCTAAACCTAAGCGCGATCGATATAAAATCGAATGTGCTAACCCAGATTGTGGTAATGTGGATCAAGTAGGCATTGTTTAAATTCCTACTATTCCAAGCAACCTTCTCAATGCTGCTATTATTAATACACCCACAAGCAATTTTCTAATCATCTGTTGTGGGGCAATTTCAGCCCCATAACGTGAACCAACAAAACCACCAATCAATACTACACCCGCGAACGGTAGTAATGTTGCATATTCAAGTTCCAATTGGCCTGAAAGACTTGCCCCAGCAATACTTGCTGCTGAATTAACCCAGATGAAAAGAGCCGCCGTAGCCGCTGTTGCCTTTGGAGTTGCCCAATTTTTCATCAATATAATTGGTGATAGGAATATACCTCCCCCCACACCCACTATACCACTCATCAATCCTATTGAGCCACCAACTGGCAAGGCAATTTTCAAATCCGGAGCTGTACATTCCTCTGTTTCTTCATCTGAAATTGAATACAATCTCCACGCGGCCCAAACCAACGTGAGGGATAGTAACGAATCATAGAGCACACCATCCACTCTCAAACTTCCACCAAGAATAGCGAATGGGACGCTCGCAGCGATGAATGGAATAGTCAGTTTAGGTATATGGTGTCCAGCACGATAATAATGCCAGAAAGCGATTGCCGCGACCACCAAATTCAGACACCAAGCATATTGCTTGAGCCAGGCAACATCCATAGCCGCAAAACCCGATAATGATAGTACTGCAAGATAACCAGAAGCCCCACCATGACCTACACTCGAGTAAAGTATCGCGACAACTAACAACGCCGCACAGATTATGACAAACTCAAGGCTGAACACACCATTCCTACCTTCAAACGGCTATTGATTGCTTGCGACGAGATGAAGCGTCACCCCACCCTCGCCCCACTATATGCGAACCTTCGTGAGCATTGAGGATGCGGTACGCATTGCGTGCGAGATGTCAACACTTCCACGCGTAACAGAGATGGTATCACTTTCTGAGGCTCACGGCCGAATTTTATCTGAGGATATTATTTCGAAGGTAGATGACCCAGCATTTGATAATTCAGCAATGGATGGTTGGGCAATCCGAATTGAAGACCATCGAGACGATTACTCACTTTCTGTAATAGGGGTAAGTAAAGCCGGATCACCATTCAGTGGGGTAGTAGGTGAAGGCGAAGCAGTACAAGTGATGACAGGAGCAGATATACCAACTGGCGCCAATGCAATTGTGATGGTGGAGGATTCTACAATTTCTGCCAATGGTGAGACAGTTCACATCACAGGACCAGCACGACCCAATTACATTCGACGTAAAGGCGAAAATATCCATGCCGGTCAGTTAGCCCTAAAATCCGGAACTCACATCACACCTAGTGTGATTTCTCTTGCAGCAACAATGGGTTATGGGGATTTACCTGTGGTAACCCGGCCGTTGATTGCTGTCATCAGCACAGGCGACGAATTGATTCCACCAGGTGAGGAACTCGCCCCCGGGCAAATATTCGAGTCCAATTCCTTTGGAATATGCGCTCTAATTGAGAGGATGGGGTGTGAAGCAGTACGTTGGTCAACAGTTAGGGATAGTATGGATAACCTTCGTGCAGCTCTAAACAACGCGAGTGAAAGTTGTGATGCAATCATCACGAGTGGTGGTGTTAGCATGGGGGAGTGGGATTATGTCCGCCGTTTGATGGAGGAAGAAGGAAACATCGGATTTTGGAAGATGCAAATCCGACCCGGTGGCCCACCAATCTTCGGTACATGGAATGACGTCCCGTTGTTTGGACTACCCGGTAATCCAGTCAGTAGTCATGTAGTGTTCATTACACTAGTTGCACCTTGGATATCCAGTTCGCTAGGACACCATACCGAACACGGACCACACCTGATTAAGCAGGTAAGGGTCCAATTAAAAAATTCAGTAAAAGGGGCACCAGGGAAGGTATGTTTACGACGAATCAAGATAGAATTGGAAGGTGATTTGTTAGTAGCAAGCACCCAGACCCACCAAGGTAGTGGTAATATTCACAGCCTTGTTGCCCACAACGGCCTAACATTCCTTTCACCAGATACGGACGGCGAAGTGGGAGATATTGTCGACGCACTCTTGCTGTTGTGAGAAGTTCACTTTAGTGCCTCGTTCAGCATGATTTCAAGAACGGCCGCTTCCACGCTTGTTGGCGTACACATGCGAGCGGGGCCCAAACATGGCATCAAAGAAGCAGAAAACCAAATCTACTGATGAGGGTTGGATTGTAGTGCGCGGCGCACGCACGCATAATCTACAGAACATCGATGTCAAAATTCCTCGCGGACAATTCGTTGTTGTTTCTGGGGTGTCGGGAAGTGGTAAGAGCAGTCTCGCCTTTGACACATTGTACGCCGAGGGACAACGCCGTTACGTCGAGTCACTTTCATCCTATGCAAGGCAGTTTCTTGGTCAAATGAAAAAGCCCGACTGCGACAGCATTGAAGGGCTCTCACCGGCAATTTCCATCGACCAAAAGCAAGGTAGCCACAACCCACGCTCCACAGTTTCGACAGTTACTGAAATCATGGACCATTTACGATTATTGTGGGCCCGAATAGGCCAACCCCACTGCCCTGAATGTGGAAAAGAGGTAACCCGTAGAACCGTACAGGAAATCGTTGATGATGTGTTGTGGAAATATGAAGGACACGGGATTTCAATTTGGTCGCCAGTGATTCGCAACCGTAAAGGTACCCACATGGATTTATTCACTAATCTCGTTGAACAAGGTTATCTGCACGGCCGCGTAAACGGTCGCGATGTAGAGTTTGAACAACCACCCGAGTTAGAGAAGAACCTTCGTCACGACATCGACGTCCGGCTTGACAGGCTACGATTGACTAGAGCAAACCGCCAGCGGCTAACTGAAGCATCAGAGGCCGGACTATTGTTGGGTGGCGGCACCATCGCTATCGAGTCATTTGAAGGACCGAGAAAACCAACTGAACTCACTAAAGGTTCACTCGCATTAGAGACCCCAATTGGAGAAGCCGAGCCATATTCTGAAGAATTCGCCTGTCCAGTTCACGGCTCATTTTTACCAGAGATGTCACCACGAATTTTCTCATTCAATAATCCACTTGGGGCCTGTCCCGATTGTCAGGGATTGGGGGTTTCCCGACGATTTTCTCCCGACCTTGTAATCGACGACGCGGCCACTGTCGATGATGGCTGCATCCGACCATTCCGCTCATCAATGATGTCAGGTTGGTACAAGTCATTGATGAGGCAGACTTGTGAACACTATGATATCGACATCCACACACCATTCTGTGAGTTAGATGAAGACGCCCACGATATCCTATTGTACGGCTCAGGTAGTACCAATATCAACTTCGAATTCACTTCAAAACGTGGCTCATCATATCAGATGTATCGCCCTTGGGAAGGTGCTTTTGCGCGTCTTGAACGTACCTATACTGAAACCACTAGCGATCGCACTCGAAACCGCCTAACTTCGTTTATGACCGACGAGCCATGCTTATCCTGCAACGGAGCTAAATTGAACCCAGCAGTTAGGGGTGTAATCGTTGGCGGCGTTAATCTTGCACAATTTAATGCGTGTAGCGTTCATGAAGCACTTGCAGTAGTACAGATTTGGCAGACCGGTGAAACAGATGCGGAGTTTTGGGCATTATTGGAGAGGGACGCACCAACTTCTGAAGTGGTTAATTCATCAAAACAACTGAATGAGCGCTCAATTTTTATCGGCCGTGAAGTAGTGAAAGAAATAGCCAACCGTCTGAGATTCCTTGCATTGGTTGGCCTTGATTACCTCACATTGAACCGTAGAGCCAACACACTTTCTGGGGGGGAGGGTCAACGAATTCGCCTCGCTACACAAATTGGTACCCGGTTGACTGGTGTGATGTACGTACTCGATGAGCCGAGTATTGGATTACATTCACGAGATAATGAGAGATTACTTGCAACCCTCCGTGAGTTAGTCGACTTAGGAAATAGTCTGATTGTCGTAGAGCACGACGAACAGACCCTACGCCAAGCAGACTGGTTGGTTGATATTGGCCCCGGTGCGGGTAAACAAGGTGGGCGCATCATGGTATCAGGACCCTATCGTGATTTGGAAAAAAGCAAGGAGAGTATAACCGGTGCCTATCTTACTGGAGCCAAAAAAATCCCCATTCCCATCAAACGAGCTAATATGAACGGACTTGCCCTGACAATCAAAGGCGCGCGGTTGAACAATCTCGACGACATTGACGTTACAATTCCACTTGGGTGCATGATAGCTGTAACCGGTGTGTCAGGTTCTGGTAAATCCAGTTTAGTGACTGGTACAATCGCACCAATCTTGCAGAGAGACTTGAATGGTGCAGACGCGACCCCTGGGCCCCATAGCAGTGTTGAAGGGGTTGAGAATCTAGACAAAGCCATAGTCATCGACCAATCACCAATTGGTCGCACACCGCGTTCTAATCCTGCAACATATACTGGGGCATTTGGCCCTATTCGCAAATTGTTTGCAGAAACCCAACTTGCTAAGGAGCGCGGATACATGCCCGGACATTTTTCATTCAATGTCAGGGGCGGTCGCTGTGAAGCGTGCAAAGGTGGAGGTTCAATCAAACTCGAGATGAATTTCCTCCCAGACGTTTGGGTGAACTGTGAGGTGTGCCGGGGCAGCCGGTACACCCGGGAAACTTTGGAAGTCACATGGAAAGGCCGCAACATTGCTGACATACTTGCGATGAATGTGTCAGAAGCCACCACCTTCTTTGAAAATCAACCAAAAATTCACCGCATTTTGAAAACAATCGATGATGTGGGTCTTGGATATATTCGGCTTGGTCAACCAGCCACTACATTGTCCGGTGGAGAAGCACAGCGGGTGAAGTTAGCCACCGAGTTACACCGACCCGCCCGCCGACCAACACTGTATATCCTTGACGAGCCCACTACTGGCCTTTCCTTTTCAGATGTTGATCAACTGATTCAGGTTTTACAACGAATTCGAAATAATGGCCACACTGTCATCATTATCGAACACAACCTCGATGTAGTCAAATGCTGTGATTGGGTCATCGATTTAGGTCCAGAGGGTGGAGAAGGTGGGGGGAGGGTATTGGTCGAAGGACCCCCCGAAACTATTGCAGCAGACCCCGAGAGCTATACTGGAAAATTCCTTCAACCGCTTCTTTGAGTAGAGGGGCCGAGCCGATTTATTCAAAGAGCGCCGTCAGAGGCGCCTCCCCAAGGGGGAGGCGAATGGGAGCACCAACAGTTCATTTCGTTGAGGTCACTCCACGTGAACTCCCCGGGCTGCAAGATACTCTCGGTGAGAAAATCAGAGAAACACTAGCTGCAGACCATGGCATCCATGTAGGCACAGTTCGCACTATTACCGGCTATCAAGTAAAAGCCAACCTTACCGGCGAACAATTGCTACGAGCACTACGTGATTTATTCACAGACCCAATTATTGAGCACGGAATGATCAACCAATCTCTTTTGGACAATACCTCTTTCTTTCCGAATCCCCCAGACATTGCAATAATGATTGGTTACAAACCCGGGGTGACTGACAATGCGGCACAAGCCGCGCTCGATGGGTTAGTCACATTATTTCCTGAGCAGAAAAGCAAGGCCGAGATAGCTACCACAATGACCTATTTATTTTGGGATTTGCCAAAGAGTGTGGATGGGGTATGGCTTGCTAATACACTTCACAATCCAATGATTGAGCGCGGCGCTCTAGCCAAACGCGAACATTGCGAATTAGGCACATGGCCACAACTTTCCTTCCCTAAGCGCCCCCCTTATCAGTTGACTGAGCCAGCGGTGATTGATCTCGAAGTTACCGATGAGGAACTGGTTAAAATCAGTGAGAGCGGACTATTAGCCCTCAATCTCGAGGAGATGCAAGCGATTCAAGCCCAATATCGCAACAAAGACGTGCAGCAAGCGAGAGAAGCGGTAGGCTTACCCCCGGAAGCACCTACAGATGTGGAGTTAGAATGTCTGGCACAAACCTGGAGCGAGCATTGTAAACACAAGACATTCGCAGCACGCATTCACCACATTGACACAGAAACTGGTGAAGATTCACAAATAGATTCCCTATTCAAGACTCACATCATGCAACCAACCCTCGACATGCAAAAGCAAGTGGATTGGCTTCTTTCCATCTTCCACGACAATTCCGGTGTTATTGAATGGACTGAAGATTGGAGTTTATGCATTAAGGCTGAAACTCACAATTCACCCAGCGCACTCGACCCATTTGGTGGAGCGATGACAGGAATAGTGGGGGTTAATCGCGACGTTCTTGGCACTGGTCTCGGGGCGCGACCGATTGCTAATACCGATGTTTTCTGCTTTGGGCCACCGGATTATAATGGTCCAATCCCCCCTGGACTATTCCATCCCGCAAGGGTACTACGCGGTGTTCATGCAGGAGTTAGAGCCGGAGGCAATGAATCGGGCATCCCGACCATCAATGGTGCTATTGTTTTTGATGACCGATACATCGGCAAACCCCTAGTTTATTGCGGAACTATGGGGATTATGCCACGTCGTTTGAGCGACGGTCGCGAGAGCCACATCAAAACTCCAACACCCGGTGAAATAGTCTACATGCTCGGTGGAAAGGTAGGTAGTGACGGTATTCACGGAGCAACATTTTCTAGCCTTGAATTAACCGAAGAAAGTCCTAGCAGTGCGGTACAGATTGGTGACCCGATTACTCAAAAGAAGATGGTGGACATGTTGCTTGAAGCCAGGGATGCAGGACTGATTCAAGTCATCACTGACAATGGTGCTGGCGGCCTTTCAAGTTCGGTAGGAGAAATGGCTGAATACACCGGCGGAGCAGAATTGGACCTTGCAGTAGTTCCACTTAAACAACCAGGACTTTCCCCTTGGGAGATTCTGATTTCCGAAAGTCAAGAGAGAATGACAGTTGGAATAAAAACCGAGGACGTGACAACATTCGAGGCACTTGCAGAGTTACACGAAGTCGAGGCAACTGCGGTTGGTACATTCACTGATAGTGGTATTTTCCACATCAAATATGGTGAGCAAACAGTCGCATTACTCCCGATGGATTTCCTGCACGATGGGTGTCCACAATTACAACTGGAAAGTGAATGGACACCCCCAACCTTTAACGAACCAAATTTTCCCGAACTCAATGCAAAACAAATGGGTGACCTCCTCATTAGAATGATGGCGCGACCAAACATCGCTTCGAAGGAATGGTGGGTGAGGCAGTATGATCACGAGGTCATTGGACAATCAGTAATCAAGCCATTTTGCGGCGTCAATCACGATGCGCCGGGAGACGCCGCAGTCATCGCTCCAATACAAGGCGAGACGCGTGGAGTCGTGGTATCAAACGGTATTATCCCCCGATATTCTGATATCGACACTTACGCGATGGTTGCAGCTAGCATTGATGAAGCGGTGCGTAACGCAGTATGTGTTGGTGTTAATTTATCTAAAATCAGCGGCCTCGATAATTTCTGTTGGCCAGACTCCATTGTTAGCGAGAAAACCCCAGACGGCAAGTACAAACTGGCGCAATTGGTGAGAGCCAACCGAGCTTTGGATGATGTATGTAGGGCTTACAATTTACCATGTATTTCTGGTAAAGATTCAATGAAGAATGATGCGATGATGGGTGATGAGAAAATTAGCGTTCCACCGACACTTTTGTACTCCCTGATGGGCGACCACGCTGACGTTCGCAAGGCGGTTTCAAGTGACTTTAAGCAAGCTGGTGACACCATCTATCTGCTTGGAGAAACACATGTTGAAATGGGTGCGAGTGAATTAGTCTTCATGTTACGGGAAGAGGGTGATGGAGGAATTGGCAATAGTGTGCCGAGAATAGACACTGAGCGCAATCTTTCGATGTATAAGGCGCTGACAGCAGCCATGGATTCCGAATTGGTCAGGAGTGCCCACGATTGCTCTGATGGGGGCCTAGCAACCGCTCTCGTCGAGTGCTGTTTCGGTATTGGTGAAGGCTGCACTATAAATCTAGATTCATTGGTAAATGGTGGTGAAAGTCTCGATAGTTGGGCATCCCTGTTTAGCGAATCTCTTGGTCGCATAATTGTCAGCGTGCAAACAGGGGATTGTGAGGCATTTGAGAGAGCAATGAAAGGACACGCAATATCCAATATCGGTGTGGTAGGTGGCCCTAAAAAAGTGACTTTCAAAATGAACAATAAATCGGTCTGTCAAGCCACCCTTAGCGCTCTACTCAAGGCATGGAAAGGAACCCTACATATGGGGGGTGATTTGTGATGGTGAAGACTCCAAAAGTAGCAGTATTGTATGGCTTTGGCATCAATTGTGACCATGAAACCAAGGCAGTATTCGACATGGCCGGTGCACAAGCTGAGCGAATTCACGTCAATGAATTAGTCAATGGCGAGAAAGATCTCGTCGACTATCACATCATGGCTGTACCGGGTGGTTTTTCTTTTGGAGACCACCTTGGCAGCGGTCGGTTAATGGGTAATAGACTACGATATGGGTTGCGTGAGATGATGCAGGATTTCGTCAAGGCTGGTAAGTTGGTCATTGGTATATGCAATGGATTTCAGGTTTTGGTTAAGATGGGATTACTGCCCGGGGACGAGGAAGTTGGCATGGAGCAAACCGCCAGCCTCACCCTCAATAATAGTGGACAATATGAGGACCGTTGGGTTACACTCGAATTTAATCCCGACACACCTTGTGTTTGGACTAAGGGATTAACTCGAGTACGCGTTCCAGTCAGGCACGGTGAGGGTAAGTTCGTAACCATTGACGACAGTAATCTTGACCGCTGGGACGAGCAAGGGCAACTTGTGGTACGCTATGTAGACCCAAATAGCAATTATCCAGCAGCTTCAGACAAACTCCTACCATATCCAATATGTCCGAATGCGAGTATGCGTAATATCGCAGGTGTGTGTGACCCTACTGGACGGGTATTCGGCTTGATGCCACACCCCGAAGCCAACCACAGTACATGGCTTGGAGCGACTTGGACTAGGGAAATGCCCGAGCACGGTGAAGGGGAAGGTATGGTAATTTTCCACAATGCAGTAGCCTTTGCTCGAGACAACCTTTGATTCACTCATCGAGAAGGTCATCGAGACCCTCGATAGTTTCCTTCCACTTCTCCCGACTTGCTTTTTTATCCTTAATATGAACTTCAGTAATCAGGTCTTGCAACTCCACGGGCACGTCACTACTGGCTATTTGAGCGGTGATTCTGTCTGTTAGGTCTACATCCTCCCCCGGACGCTCTGACCGGTCAACTTTCGGTATTTTTCGACTGGGGACGGTTCGTTTTCCAGTATGGGGAATACTTGCCTCAGGCAAGTCATCCGCCATCGCACGAGCAAGGCGTGGACTAGGGGGTGTATCCTTCCATTCACTACGATTAGCGAGATCACGAATCAGAGAACCCTTCGGGCGGGCGCGGGCAGCTGCAAACAGTTGCTCAATTTCTTGAGGTGTCGGCGGTTTACGGGGGCCAGAATGTTCTGCAAGCAGTCTGACATATCCGCGTAGTACCTCTCCATGCTCCTCGTCATGGTCGTAGCGTTCAGGATTAGACATCATCGCTAGTAACTCTTTACCGAACCTTGCCAGCGCCCCCTCATCATCACGTGCAACCAGTTCCCGCATTTTTTCGTGACTTTGGATACAAGAACGACACCGCGGGGTACCGGTTTCATCGGGCGAATCGCACATCAAGCAACATACAGCCAAACCCATCTCGCTCATTCCGCGCCTTGGCAGTGACATGTGCTCCCCACTCACGCACCGGCGCGGCACCCGCTTGAAACATCCCCATCCACGAACCCTCAAAGAGGACGATGCGTTGGCCGCAACAGTTACCATGGTCGCTGAGAAGAAGCCACGCGTCGATTTAGTGGATAATGACCCGTTCGAGGGTTTTGGTCAACAGAGGTTTGCCCACAGCAAAACACGAGACGATGGGGGTTGGAGGCAACAGCAAACCTCCACACGCGTGGTTCAGGTGCAATTTTCCCCATTCACGCGCGGTTTTTCACAATTTCAACGCCCTCCACCAACTATGCACACTGGGACAATTTGGCATTTCTCCCGTCAAGAATTGAAAGACCTTGCACTCGCTTGGGCTTGTTTTTCGTTTGGACTTTCCCTGGTTTTTCAAGGCGGATTATTCAGAATGCTGGGCAACTCACTTTCATCAATAATTATCGGCACAATCATATTCTTCATTATTGCATCAATTGCCTTTGGCCCTGCCTTCATTTTACACGAATTAGCACACAAATGGTCCGCACGCCGATTCGGTTGCTGGGCCGAATTCCGTGCAGACCCACGCGGCCTACGAACAGGACTGATTATTGCCGCATTATTCGGATTTCTATTCATGGCGCCCGGCGCTGTGATGGTTGCCGGAAACGTCGACCGAAGGCAGAATGGGATCATTTCTCTAGCCGGACCAGCTACAAACTTGCTTCTATGGGTGCTTGTGTTGCCACTGGTGGTGATGTTTGGCTCAAGCCCATCACTACTCGTTGAACTTCTCTGGATGTGGCTGGCAGCGAATGCAATATTGGGAGGGTTCAACATGCTCCCGTTTGGCCCATTGGATGGGCGGAAAATTAAGGCGTGGTCCGAACCGGTATTCTGGTGTTTTATCGCCATTTTCATTGGTTTGGTTTACCTCTCTATCTTCGGCGGTGGGCGAGCCATCCTCACTGGATTATTCTAGGTAAGAATTCAGTATTGGCTCATGGTCTAGATGCAGGAAAATCAGCGTTGCATACCAAGTCATCAAGTCCATTGAATTGACTAGATTCTCCCGCCCACCCGCAGCATCATTTTCCATCCAGTATTCCATTTCTCCAATGGTATCACAAGTTTGGTGGTAGCAATCATAACCATCGACCAAACCACCTAAACCAGCGGTAACAGTGCCAATTTCTTGGAATGAAGCATGGTCACTGCGTGCAGTGGTAGCCTCGTTGATTGTAACTCCCGGCTCGCCGGCAGCAGCCCAAGCCGCGTGTATCTCGCCATTGAGCACCGCTAATTGTTCCTCAACACCAAGAGCATCTCCACCGAGCCACTCAGCCAGATACACCATTTCTGGTTGGTTGATAACCGCTTCTTCGGTGTCTGGGCCAATGTATACCCTAAACGGCCAATTTTCATTACTGGCGGGATATGAGCCAGTATCAACAGTGGGACCATCCCTGTCGGAGGGGGTACCATTACCCGGCCAATTTACCCCACCCATGTCAATGTTGATGTAATTGGTCACCAAGATATCATCTGGCAAGTCGTGAACCCAAGATTCACTTCCCCGCTTACCTCCTTCTTCACTGCTCCAAAAGCAGAAAACTATACCGCGTCGAGTTGGAATTTCAAACATATTTTCCGCCATTTGTAGATTGACAGAAACCCCCACAGTATTGTCGTAAGCACCAGTGCGGGTGCCATAACCCCTACCAGTTCCGTACACAGGGTCGTTAGGAATCACATAGGGGGCGATATCGAAGTGAGAACCAATGACCATCCACTCATCAGGATACTCGTATCCTTCTTTGTAAGCGCAGATATTGTATGCTTCCGGATTTGACTCCATATATTGGAATCTATGCTGTTGCACATCATCGTAGCCAAACGACTCTAACGTGGATTTGACGAAGTTCGCAGCATCTTCGTAGGCCGGGTTTCCCTGGCCCGCCCAACGGTCAAGATAACCAACTGCTAGGTCATTCACATCAAGCGGATCTAGAGAACCATCGGTGATGCGAGAGAGGGTGTCATGAGTTCGCTTTCCAGCAACCAACCCGGTGCTGAATGCGCCGCCATCAGAGGAGTCCACATTGGCTGCAAAAGGCCTGACGATTTGCACCATTCTGTAAGATACCCGACCACCAGTCGTGGTTGAGTTAGTGAGTTGAGGTAAGCCACTATCCCATTCAGGAGCTATCACTTCCACCCCCCTATCAGTAGGTGAGCGATGGCCACCTTCACTGATCCACGTTGACCAAGAGACATTGCCTTCACGAATTGGGAAATGAGTCCGCCCCTTCTCACCGATGAGAACAATCAAGGAATCTATTCGCGGTGGAACAAGAACCACAATTTCAGTACTTTTTCCCGCATTAAGGTCGATAACGGTTCCATTTTGCACATAACCGGTAACGGGTTGCTTGACAATGTATGGAATAAAAACCCTCATCGATTCATCAGCGTGCAAGTGGATGCTTTGGAAAACACCGCCAGTCAGTGGGTCTGGTGATACGTCTAGTGAATCCCCTGTGGGTCCCAAATCATCATTGGAGCCAAGGCAACCAGACAACGGCGCACTCAGCATGAGGAGTACTAAGAACAGTGGGATAGCCTGCCGCCGCATATTTACTGCTAAGTCACGCTGGATTGTAAATCCAGCGCTCGAGTGCGCTCACGTGAGGCACCATCATTCGTAGAATAGCGAAAGGCAGGTGAGTGAGCCATCAGCAGCTCGAATATGCTCCATATCTATTGCAGTCACTTCAAAACCCACATCTTCCAACAATGCCCTAGTTTGCGGATAATTATCAGAGATGATAACCCGTTCATTCTCAAATCCAATTGTATTGGCTGCATATGATTCTTCATTTGGTACCCACAGCAACTCAAAACCCTCGTCTACTAATGGTTTGAATTGTTCAGGTTTAAGGTGACCTTCGGCTGTAAGGATGGTTCCCGGCCGCGGAGAAGAACATACAGTGGACAGATGCAACGTAGAATCAGGGATTTCAAATTCCATTATTCCATAACCAAGTGTGGACGCCACCCCACGCAAAAATGCGGTACCAGCCTTATTGGTTCGACTTGAGAGACCAACCAGTAACCGATCATCGAAGAACATCACATCTCCACCATCCATACGAGCACCATTAGGTGGGGTGATTACCTGCAAACGATTGCCGAGATATTGCTTCACCTCTTTTTGTTCACCCTCACGGCTTTCATGACCCATATGTGGAACTACAACCTTATCTTCGACAACTATCGCAGCATCTTCGACGAAGCAACAATCCGGGTGTTTTTCTATCCCTGGAAGAACATGCACATCAACCCCACATTCACGTAATGTGTGCACATATTCTTCGTGAGCAATTCGACTTTTGGCGACATCAGTTGGGCCAGTGCCGAAGTAATGGGCGATAGCGTTGGTGAAGTTTGGCGATATCTGTCGGACAAGAGCGCGGGAGCGTTTTCTTTTCGACCAATCTTGCCCCATCAAACCGAGCCGCCACATAATCGCACATATACACTTCGCAATCCGGAAGCATTTCCCCGTTTTCCGGAAAACATCAGCATACGACTATCAAAGGGGCGGCTTCCGGAAAAGCATCAAGCGAGAGCCTTCTAGAATGCCCATTTTCCCACCTTCAACAATCAGACGAACAGTTCCACTAACGAACGTTGAATCGAAACGCGAATACCCTCTCGGTAAGATGCGCATTCCTTCACCAATTCTGAACATTAAACGGACAAATCTAGAACGCATAGACCAGTACAATAGTTTATCATTAGTCCAATGATGATACCAAGTCCATTCAGTAGAGATATCATCAGAAGAAACCAACTCTAATCCAACATCACCAGCCGCTTGGATAATTTGAGATTCAGTATGCATTGTGGGCATTGCGCATGAGTACTCAAACTCCGAAGCCACCTGCTTATGCCGCTCATTTGAGTCATCATATGTGTTAGACCTGCACAAACAGTATGCGGCGAACATACCCTCAGGCTGCAGTACCCGGTGTACTTCAGAGAGAACATTACGCATATCTCGATAATACTTCAACGCATAAATTGCATACGCCCGATTGAAAGTTTCTTCCTCAAACGGCATTGCAAGGCAGTCACCTTGAACTATACTACACCTCTCAGCAAGACCGGCCCTTTCAGTGAGTTCGTTACCTTGTTGGACTTCCTCAGAAGACATTGTCAGTCCAATGCACTCCGAGCCCATTTCCTTAGTCAATCTGCGGGTGATTCCTCCAACTCCCGAACCAACATCCAGAACCTTACAACTCTCATCGAGTTCGAGAAGACGACCCATTCTGAGGTGTAGCGCTCGCATTGAATCCTCGCGTTTTTGCTTTTTGAATTCGGGAGGGGTAAAGTGCCAACCATCACCATAGTATGCTGCAATTAACGCCCCCATCATGTCGTAGTAATGACTGACAGCTTCGGCATGGTCTCCAGTTTTCAGTGCCTCTTCGAATAGTCTGTCATGCTCATCACAGAACGCATTTAGATTCTTACCACGCCATCCGACGACGAGTCGGAGATAGGATGTTACCATACCCACGGGGCTGGAATGTACACTTATGTGATAATTTGACCGCCGCACACCTTGTGAGATGAGGGTGATGCAGAGGGCAGGATTTGAACCTGCGAACCACTGAGGACTGGGACCTCATCCCAGCGCCGTTGACCAAGCTTGGCAACCTCTGCTCTAGCGACTAAACGACTGTGGCTTTTCTTATCAAGGCGACGGGATGGACAACATCAACCGTTGAACGTTCATCGGCGAGAACATAGGAGGAGTGAGATGGAACGAGTGCCAATGGCCCGCATGCACATCGATGTCAAAATGCGTGAGGCAGCACTACGGGTTATTGACTCAGGCAGATGGGTAAAAGGCCCTGAGCACCTATCCTTCGGCGCAGAATTAGCTTCGTATTTTGGCGCGACAGCCGCAGCACCTTGTGCTAACGGTTCACTCGCTCTTGTTGCCGCCCTACGTCTACTTGGCGTAGGTCCTGGTGATGAGGTGGTGGTGCCAGCCTTCACCTTCATCGCCAGTGCGACCTGCATTGATCAGGTGGGTGCCACTCCGATATTCGTAGATGTTGAGGATGAACATATGACGATGTGTCCCGAATCCCTCGCTGCAGCGATTACCAATTCAACAGCCGCAATAATTGCGGTGCATTTGTTTGGACAACCCGTCGACTCACGAGTATTCCAGGTGGCAAAAGAAGCCGGTATCCCAGTGATAGAGGACGCAGCGCAGGCCCACGGTGCAATGATTGGCGATACAATGATTGGCAGCCTTGGGGGGTTGGCAACCTTGTCGTTCTTCCCGAGCAAGAACATGACTGTCGGAGGAGATGGGGGGGCCATTCTTGCCAATCGAAGCGACCTCGCCGACCAAGTGATGAAGGTCATTGACCATGGACGAGAGCAGAAATATCGCCATGATATACTCAGCAGTAATTTCCGTCTTTCCGAGATTCAATGTGCGCTAGGTAGCCTCAGTCTTGTTGGATTGGAGAAACGGGTCCAGCGTCGAGGAGAAATCGCCAACCGCCTACGAAACGCTTGCGAAGGGGTGGCGGGAATTAAGGCCCCATCACCACGCGCTAGATGTAGGCACGGTTGGAACCAATTCGTCATTCAAAGTAATGATGTATCCGGCTTGCAAGCACACCTTAACCAACACGGTATCGATAGTGCAGTACACTACCCAATTCCGTTGCACTTGCAACCGGTTTACCGCAACCACTCACAGGCAAATGAAGGTGAATTCCCCGCATCAGAGCGACTAGCACAAAGCACACTTGCTATTCCAGTCCACCCGATGCTTGAGGAGGCTGAGATAATCCGCATCGAAGCGGCTCTTTGTTCATGGTCACCGTCACAATCAGCATGACCAACTACGCCAAGGGGAGCGAGCGAGACCCCCAGAACCATACCGACTATCTGCGGTAACTTCAGTTCCAAGCCAATATGGTAAGGAGTAACTTTCCTTTGGCACATCCAATTCGATTTCTGCAAGCCACAACCCCTCATTACCGCCTTCGAATCTATCGATAACCCAGAGGAATCCATCATTTTCAGTAAGGTCGAACCGTCGCTTGACTACGGTGGGCCACCTCCACGATTCTACATGATGCTGGATTAGTTCACGTACCACCTCAAACTCCCATTCTACTCTTGAAGGTCCATCACTTCTACCTTTGATGGTGACAAATGCATTGTCGCCGGCAATCCGCAACCGAGGTGTACACCCCGCTTCATTATTCAGCAACGAGACAATGCTCCAGGCTTGTGCTTTTGATAGCCCACTCACTAGAACGGCTCCCTCAAAAATTAGTTGTTCACCAATGATTGTGAATGCCTCCACTGGCGGATAGCATTGTACGTACCTAGTGCCTATTCCTAGAGCAGGAAGGCGATACGGTTCAGCGATGAGGTACCGCCGTTCAATTTCAACAGGAACCTCAAGCACAAGTTTGCCGGGTGTCCTATGTGTATTCAGCATGACGCCGAACAGATTTACATCAGAAAGGCAACGGTTTATCCAATCGTTCAACCATTTCCACATATCGATTGGCGTGTTCTGTTCCAGGCACGTGAATCACGAATTGCCAATAACGCCAGGCTGCGACTGCTAGAACCGCATAGCGATGCAGGTCAGGAAGGGCTGAATGTTCTGAATTTGTCAACGGCCGAACCGACTGATATCCGGCCAACAACGCATCCCACAATTCAGGAACGGGCAAACCATCCTTCCAGCCAAACCCAACATAGGTCGTCACAAGATCCATCGCGAGCGATTCTATACATATCTCCTCAAAATCAAGTAAAGCGAGAACCTCTCCCTTCCGCCCAATCACGTTGTCTGGATACAGGTCTCCATGGATGATGCCACGGGGGAGGTCCATTGGAATCCTTTGCTTGAGAAGATGCACCTCTTCCTCCAACATATGCAGAAATGGCGTCATCGAATCACCCTTCCGTGCATCTTTGACAAGCCTCTCCCAGAGGACATATCCAATTGCGAATGTGGAGGAAATGCTCTCATGAACTGGGACCTCATGTAACCGTGCCTGCACCTTGCCAAGTTCGTAAAGTGATGAAGAATCCGAGGGCAGCCAGCCACCGTCGATATACGGCATCAACATCCATGCCAGATTATCCTTGACAAGCATCCGTTCACCATTTCCCAGCATTAGTGGGGCGGGCGTGGGTACACCGTGCTCCGCGAGCCAACATGTATGCTTGATTACCAGTTCCACTTCATCCGGCGTCCTTTCATCCCAGACCTTCAGAACGAGTTGCGAGCCATCATCGAGGGTGAGTAGATAATTCGAATTGGCCCACCCTCCAGTAAGCGGCTGCATCTTACTCAGTGATGCCACTCCAGCCGCCGTCAGCAACCACGATGCTTCTTCCGCACTGACCTCTGTATACGCCATCAAGCCACCTCAGTCTAAGTTAGCCACTTGATGAATTGCACTTCTGAACATGGAAATTGAGCGGCGATGGTCGATGACACCTGCGTGCTCTCGCGCAGCATCTCCCAACTCGCCTCGTCGCTCGTACACCTCACGCAACGCCGCTACCCAATCATCGAGCGGCGCATCGTATGACAGGTTGATTCCCCCGGGCCCAACTGCTTCTGGTTGTGCTCCAAGATCCACACAAACTGTTGGAACTCCATACAATCCACCTTCGTTGGTCACTCGGCCCCAAGAGCCAGTGCTCTCGAAGACCAAGAGGTGCACATCAACGTGGTCGAATACTTCTGAAATAGGTGTGAATCCATGACATTCAGCATTCGGATGGCGGCGCAACGCCTCGACATGACCCCCGCCACCGTAAATCTCAACGATAGCCTCAGGCCAACTGTCAGCAAGTCGTGGTAGCAGCCGGTGGTAGAACGCCAATCCCTTTTCGGGACTCGGCGTCACAATTGCAATTCTCGGGGCATCGGTCTCTGACCTTGCAGCCATGCCTTTCTCCCTCTGTGTAGCAACGGTCGTAGCATCACCGAACCTCGCTGCAAAATCCACCGGTAGCGGAACATGAAAACCTTGCTTAATGTCAAATTTTTCGCGCACCTGCTCTATCAATCCTAAGCCGGCACAACAAACCCCGGCAGCGCTTTCTAGACATTCCCGAAATAGGTCGGGATGGCGAAATTGTATCTCATCGCGCACGAAGCATACGTATGGTATCGATAGTTCCCTAAAAGCGGCAGAGGCACCCGGCGCCCAATCCAATTGAGTTACTCCAACCAGTGGTTCACCCATTTGTTCTGCTTCAGTCTTCATCTTGGCTAATTGGGGCGCAATCCAACGCTGGAATTGCCGATTCCTCCGGACAAGGTGTTTCCTCTGCAAACCGAGGTGGGGTTTCCCGGTTTTCTTGTCACGCAATCTCCATGCAGCGCCAGATAGCAATCCCTCAATTTTCAGAGTACTGGTTGTAATGGACAATGCAGACCCATCGGTCAATTCGGTAGAAGGCCCCCTGTCTGAGGAATGGAGCGCAAATGCCTGCCACGCACCCTCAATCTGAACTCCTTCAATAGATGGGTCGGGCATCAATGGGGTAAAATTAGGAGCATTTTCTGCTAGCGGCCCAGCATCACAGACGCCTTTCAATAGGGTAGAGAGGCTCATCTCAGCCCCACCAGCAGGTGGGTCGAGGTCCCGCAGTGCAGCGACAATACGTGCGACCATTGGCGCAGCGTCAGAGCGCTCGCACTTCAATCACCCCCTCACATTATCGCCAGAGAGTACCTTCGGCAACGTCATGGACGTCCTCGACGACGATGAGGCTAATGGGTTGGACAATTGCAGTGGTCGGAACGGGCCACTGGGGACAAAATCACGTCTCTACACTCGTCGGTTTGCGCGAGGAGGGTTTGATTGACGACATCGTGGTCTGTGACAATGTTTCAGCTCGAGCGCAGGAGGTAGCACAAGACGCCGAATGTAAGTGGGTTGACGACATCTCAGGGATCCTTGATGATGGAAGTGTTGCGGCAGCCATCGTTGCAACCCCGACTCCTTCTCATGCCCCGCTCACCATCACTTTGCTTGAAGCGGGCATCGACGTTTTGGTTGAGAAGCCGATGGCATCCGATGTTGAATCGGCTACGCTAATGGCCGAAGTGGCAGAACACAATGCAAGATTGTTGGTTTGCGGCCATCCACTACGTTATCATGCGGGCATTGCTGCAGTGGCAGAAATGCTAGATGCTGGTGAGATTGGGCCGATTATGCATATTGAATCAGACCGCTTGTCAGTACGCGAACCACGTGATGATTCTGGAGTAATATCGGCATTGGCGATTCATGATATTGACATTTGCAGGATGTTGCTGAACGAAGCGATGCCATGTGAAGTCCGCTGCATCGCCCTCCCCTCTGAAACCGAGGGAATAGAAGACCATGCAACAATACATTTGACCTTCCCTACAGGAACCAGTGGGTCTACACACGGCGTGGCTGCAACTCTAACCTCGTCCTGGCGAAGTAGAATTAGAGGCAAAGTTCGCTCCCTCAGGATATACGGTAGAGATGCGAGTATCCATATCGACACGCATCGATACGACGGCTTTCACTTACATTCACACCCCGGTCAAGCCATTGGAGAAGGTTGGGGTGGAGTTAGTACAGCACCGTCACGATGGGTAGAGGTCGCAGGCGGAGAGCAGAGCCTTGCAGCTGAACTTCGAGCATTCATTCAAGCGAGCAGATTCCGGTTATGTGAGCAAATCCACTCCCCACCGGAAGTCGGACTGGATGCGATGCGCATAGTTGAGGCAGCCAAGCAGTCAGCAGCCTGCGGCGCAGCGGTTTCTATCGATGCGCTTAGCAGCATTCAAGAGCAGCCTGCTGCTCGCATCGTCCATGGGACTGAACATCGCTGAGTACCTACTTGTCGACGTCTACGACTTGTATGTGGCAGCATTGGGTGGAACTGCTGCTTGGTGGCTTGGTCACCTGACAGTGATTGGCATTCTCGTCGGTATTATTTGGGTAGCGGCAAACTGGAGTGATGTTTCTGAAGGCCTTAATCTGAGCAAGATGAAAGTTTGGTCGTGGTTGGTATTTGTCGGTATGACTATTGGTCAGGTGATGATTTATGTGGGTCAATTTGGGTTTCCAGAAATGGGGGCATTCATTACCGCCCTTGGGACATCCTGTTTTGTTTGGTGGTCATGGTATTCACTTGAGCCTAGAAGGGCATGAGGTTAGGTCCATAGGACCTGCATACTGCTATTCGCAGGGTTCTTGAGGACTAGCAAGGTCGGAAAGCCGCATGACCGATGAGAGCTCAGGCAAGCCACCCGTGGTTATTCTCCGGCAGGAGACGGAGGTAACCAGTGGTACGGCGGTACAGGAGAAACTGATTTCCGCCGCTCAGGTGTTTTCAGATTTACTCAGACCGACCTATGGTCCCCGAGGTTTGGACAAGATGCTCTACAAGACCGATGGCACGACCGCTGTGACCAACGACGGAGCAAAAATAGTCGCTGAATTGATGGTCAAACACCCTGCCGCCAAGATGTTTGTATCTATGGCAGAATCTCAAGAGACTGCCTGCGGAGACGGGGTGACGGGCTCCTTGCTGATGTGTGGAGAACTTCTTATTGAGGCTCAACGGATGCTGAGTAAAGGATTGCATCCGTTGACAATCGTTGAAGGCTATCGCAAAGCCCTTGAGATTGTATTGAGCACCATCGAATCCTCAACAATAGTCTGTGGACCCGACGATCATGACATTCTGACCAGTGTGGCTAGGACGGCTTTGACCGGCAAGGGAGCAGCGGGTTCTAGAGAGCATCTGGCGGATTTGATTGTACAGGCACTTTCAAGGGTTTATCGCATTGAAGACGGCGATATCCGTTGCGAGGCAGAAGATGTCAGTATGCACACCTCTTGCAGGGGTGTTCTTTCCAATAGTCATTTGATTTCAGGAGTAGTGATGCGCCACCGCATCATCTCAGATTCTCTCCCTGACCGAATTGTCGATGCAAAGGTGGCAACACTCAGTTGTGATGTCAAACTCCGCAAGCAGAAGCGCGATGCCGATATTGAAATCGAAGAGGTATCGCAGTTGGACGCTTTTATCGAGGCCGAGGAAACCCAGCGCGATGCCATCGCAGAATCACTTCTTTCAACCGGTGCAAATACTATCTTCACCAGTGGTGAGGTGGACCGTGGGATATTGCACCGATTAATGGAGAAAGATGTGTTTGTTGCCGCCGAAGTCGATGACAAGCAGTTGCGCAACATATGTGCAGCGACATCATCCAATATAGTCGAAGTAATCGCGGATTTGTCTGAATCGGACTTGGGTTATGCAGGTTATGTTTCTACTGATCGTAGAGCAGAAACTGATCGAGTTGAGGACATCATCACCATTGATGGGTGTGAATCACCTTCGTTAGTAACCTTAGTTGTTGAAGGGAGTAACCAAACCACCTCTGAAGAAGCAGTTAGGGCACTATTCGACGCACTCCGTTCCACCAGTGCCGCATTGCTCAATGGAGGCGTACTTACCGGGGGTGGGGCAACTCACCTAGCATCATCGTTAGCGATCCGCGAAGCATGTGAGAAAGAAGCAGGCCGAGAACGCATCTCGATGGAGGGATTCGCCCGTGCGTTGGAAGTAATTCCCGTGACACTAGCAACAAACGCCGGCGCTGATTCTCTCGACCGCACACTTGAGGCGCGAGCCGCCCATCGTAACGGGCAGTCCGGTGCGGGCATTCTTCCAGATGGTACAGTTGGTGTCTGTGATGCATTAGAGCCTGCAGCCAGCGTTGCGCACGCTATTGAGGCTGCTTGCGATACTTGTTGTAGCATGCTGAGAATCGACCAAGTTGTCAGCGCTCGTGGTGATTAATTCCACTTAAAATTGCAATGGGATTGACTGTGTAAGCACACGATTGGTTCAAGAGCACCCCGTCCTTCGATGTACAACGGGTTCCCCGGATGGTCGACCTGTCACAGCCTACAATGTCTTCTTCGGTCCCTGGCCGAGAAGGAGCAGAAGCACCACGTGCATTGCTCAGCGTTTATGATAAAACGGGCATCACTGCCCTCGCAGTAGCCCTGCAAGCGATGGGTTGGCAGGTACTCTCAACCGGTGGTACTGCCGGTTTGCTCAGAGACAGTGGAGTTGACGTGGTCGACATCACAGAGATTACCGGGCACCCTGAGGTATTTGATGGCCGAGTCAAAACCCTACACCCGGCAGTTCACGCTCCAATCCTTGCCCGAGGTAATAATCAGGCAGACATGGATATGTTGGCCGAGTTGGGTTATGGACGCATTGACCTTGTAGCAGTCAATCTCTATCCCTTTGAGGAAATAGCCTCTCGTGACCCACCCGTAAGCGAGGCCGATCTCATTGAGATGATAGATATCGGTGGACCAACTTTGCTTAGAGCATCCGCTAAATCTCACCCTGATGTGTTGGTTGTCAGTGACCCCGTCGATTATGATGAGGTAATTGAGCAACTGCATTTAGCCAATGGAGACCCTTCGGGCGTCCCCGTCCCCGTTAGGCAAAGATTGGCACTAACAGCGTATCAGCGCACAGCTGCCTATGATGTCGCACTCGCAAATACACTTGCCCACCGGCTTGAAGAACAGGCTTCAGCCTCGTCTGAGGAACTCCCTGACCGCTTACTTATTTCTGGCGGCCACCGCAACGCGCTGCGTTACGGTGAGAATCCACACCAACCTGCCGCGTTCTACCCTGCTCACCAAGAGGGTGAGGAGCCGCGTGGCCTTGCCGCAGCAACCCAGCACAATGGCAAAGCCCTGTCATTCAATAATTACCTTGATCTTGATGCAGCCCTACGTTATGCACGCTCACTATGTGGCCCAGAATGGGCAGATTGGCCGCATTGTTGTGTTATCATCAAGCATACCAATGCCTGTGGTGTAGCAGTAAGCAAAGATAGCCAAGTTGATGCTTGGAAAGACGCACTTGCAAGCGACCCGGAGTCAGCCTTTGGCTGTGTGATTGCCTTCAGCACACCTGTGACTATGGCTACTGCAGAAAGTATTGGCAACCACTTCGTAGAATGTTTGATTGCGCCGGGATATGATGACGGTGTACTGGATTTGCTTTCTCAGAAAAACAACCGCCGACTTCTAACATTGGCCGAACTCACTCCATTGGACATGTCGTTGCATTGGCGTCAAATCGATGGTGGTTGGCTTGCACAGAATGAAGGGGCACCAGTTATCGATTGGGATTCACCGCAGTGCGTGACCGAGACACAAGCAGATGCAGCCCTACGCGATGTATCGCGATTTGGGGTTGCGATATGTGCACAGGTCAAGAGCAACTCAGTAATTTTCGTGCAGTCCACGGACAGCGGATTTGCAACGGTCGGCATTGGTCCTGGTCAAACCAGCCGTGTAGAGGCAGTTCGTATAGCCGCCCGCCGCGCAGGTGAGCGAGCCAAGGGAGCGGTGTTGGTAAGCGACGCCTTCTTCCCATTCCGAGACGGGATAGACGCCGCTCATGAAATAGGCATCACATCAGTGGTCCAGCCGGGCGGCTCAATTCGTGACCAAGAGGTGATTGCGGCTGCCGACGAGCACGGCATGACCATGTTATTCACTGGTATTCGCTTATTCCGTCACTGACGTGTTTGTACACGGGTTCCTACATACCACATACCGATAAGTCCGACCAACAGAATGGTAGTTGGGCCAAACCCTGGATCAGCCCCGTCCCAAGTAGAGGGGTCCATCACCACCCCGGAGCCGCGCACAGAGACTTCCCAAACGAAATAGGAGGAGAGTGAAACCATCCCTGCAATCACTGCGATTATACCTCGCTTGGCGTGTATTGGCAAAGTTTTCCCAGTGGCGTAATAATCGAACATCGTTTTACCGAACCATTTGTTGGTAAGTGTCCAACGGAACAGTCGCTCATTCGACAACGAGAATAAGAAGGCAGCAGGCACTGCCCACGACACAGTAGGCCACCCCGGGATTAGAATACCAAGAAATGCGAATAGCAGGAAGATAGAACCTAGTCCAGTGTACAGGCGTTTTTTTGTAGAGTCATTTGCAACCGAGTATTCCTCAACAATTTCGTCGAGAGTTTCCAGTTGCCTCCCCATATTAGTGCCTCTGATTTCCACGCTCATCCTTTTGGGTAAAAAGGGGCCTGTTGTCGAGGCTGCGCAGGTTATACAGGGCGAATGCTCATTGGAGTGGGGCGGCTGCAGCAGCATGTAGTGGTACACCACATGTCAGACACCTTCCGCCTTCCTAGAGTGGGCACTGTTGACGAACCCCTGCGGTTAGCGGTTCTCATTTCCGGTTCAGGCAGTGGAATGGAGGCATTACTCCGTCATCAGGCCGCTACCCGTTTGGCCGGTGGTTGTTGCCACCAGACAACAGTGGTCATCTCCAATGTTGCTGATGTAAAGGGGCTGGCGAGGGCGATTGAGCACGACACCCCAGCTGAAGTTATTGTATTACCAGCGGGCGACAATTCGAGTGAACGCCGAGTAGCGCATGAGCAGGCTATTCACGTCAGACTATGCGAATTGGGTATCGAAGCGGTTATTCTATCGGGATATATGCGTATTCTCACCAATGATTTCGTTAGAAAATGGCAAGGCAGGCTTCTCAATATTCATCCGAGTTTACTACCTGATTTTCCCGGTGCGCATGCACATAGAGATGTGCTTGAAGCAGGAGTAGATACCACCGGTTGCACAGTTCATTTTGTTGACATGGGTGTTGATAGTGGCACGATAATTGCACAAAGAGCCGTGCCGGTTGAGCCAGAAGATGATGAGAACTCTCTTTCAGAGAGAGTGAAACAGGTAGAGCACCGACTATATCCGATGGTGATTGACGCTTTTTGTGAAGGGAGATTGCAGATTTCTAATGGCCAAGTGGAGATTGCCTGAAGTCCTTCATCTGATTTACGTTGAGGAAACACTCGGGTTTGATTCCTGCATTTTGCCACTCATCTTCACTGACTACACGATGTGGCAGCCTGCGCATCACATCGACTAGACGTGCATCATTATCTGCATCCGTAAAGGCGGCGAGTAACGCCACCGGCTCAACCGCGGCTAGCAGCGGCTCAAGTCCATCTGCACCCGTCGAGCCGGGTGGAGCAGAACGGGGCAGCACCAAACGACAGCCAACATTAGGAAAGTTTGACCATAATATGGACACCAATCGATTATCTAACCAAGGAACATCACAAGGAGTCAGTTGCACCCTGAGCCAATTATTATCCACACATCGATGTAAAGCGGTAATCAAACCATGGCGGCTACCCCGGTGTGGTGAGTCATCAAGAACGAATTCTACATCAGCAAGATGAGAGAGAATACCCGCTAGCCGGCTTCTCTGCTCCACATCCCGAACCGATATGAGTAGAGGCGAACACCCAGCATCTCGTAAGGCATGCGCCACCCTTACCACCATGGTCACTCCATCGACGAGCATAGTTGCTTTTTCCTGACCCATCCTAGTGGAAGCCCCTCCAGCGAGGATAACAGCAGGGGCAGCCATGAGAACCACTCACTGCATTTTCGCCAATTGTACAATTGCGCTATCTATCTCTGTCAACAATTCACGCGCCCTGGTCAATAATGCATGTTTGTCCCGCATTGTTTGAGCTTTGGGTAGCCACTGCATTAGTCGACCAATATCAGCTGAATCTCTCGCCACCGTCCATTCGAGTACATCTTCGAGCACGGGGTCATCCGCTTCGAGAAAACTCTCGACCATACCCCTACGCGTGCGTGCCCAATCCTTCAGCCCTTCGCTAGTGTTGGCAAAATTACTGCAGTCTATTCCTGACTCTCCTGAGTAGAGAGTCACCTTTTGGTAGTTCAATTGTGATTAATGCGGCATTAATTTCATCTGGAATGGTATCTACTGAATCTTTCCACTTTGAATGAGAGCAAAGTAGGGCAAGATGAGCACGAGTTCCCCCTTGATTGAACCACGATAGCAAGACATCATTGTCAGCGTGTGAACGCCCAGCGCGCACGGCCTCCTCTATGACAAGCAGCAGGGCTTCGGCCGGCTCAGCATTTCCAACCATTTCCGCAAGTAGTTTCCACGACTCCTCATCAGAAAGCTCGCGCAGGTTCGCCATTAGTAATGCTGCGAGCGCTGCATCTTCGCGCCCGTGGCGATTCCATAGCGCTGGTACTAATCTGCGCAACTCTCCTTCGCTACCATCAGCACCAGTTAGTAGCCAAGAGCAGATTCTTCGGAGTATTTCATCCGGTGTTCCCAGATGGAAGGAATAGCCACCTGCTTGTGCTAATCGGTCGGTTTGTGATTTCACCATCAGTGCCGGCACGCCGATGGGATATGCTTCGCGCACTTCTTTCAGCAAATTCTTGAAATTACGGTGACAAGATGGTTTTAGTTCACGAAGATGGTCATCGAGTGGGTCCACCCATCAATTACCCCCTTGTGGTTTAATGGTCCGCAATGTATCGAAGAAATCAGTTACCTGATCAATGGCATCACCAAATCGGTCTCGCACCAAATCAATGACATTCCTATCTACATGTTCTTCGAGAACATTTGTCAATTCCTCAATAACCAGATCGTGTTCTGCTGCAGTGATATCAAAGGTATAGCGCATATATGCTACTACGAGATATTCATCTTCACTGATTGACGCGTTCAGGAAAGCAGTTTCAAACAGCCGCGCATAGACATTCAATTGTTCTTTTCTTGAGAGGAATCGATCCCCCTCAACCGATTCATTGGTCAATACCGCATCATAGACCTTCTTCGGCTCATCTGGAGTTAATTCAAGTAAACCAGCCAATTTGATGACCAATCGCTTTTCTTCCCTAGTCAATTCCCCATCACGTAGCATCAATGCCACGGCACCGTAGAACGTCTCCAACGTACTGGGTGCCTTACGGGCCATGCGATGCAACGCGCCGCCATCACACATAGCGATTCGCTTTTTGAAGGCAGAATTATCTATTTGAGCAAGTCGGAGGCTTCAAGAACCAATGCAGGGTCCGACGTATTGCAGGAATCCCCTGGTCAAGTTCACTGGCACCCCGGTGCCATCACTGTTCAAGACACCTACACTTCCCGAAGGGAAGTGAGAGGACGAATCCTGCGAAAGTAAGGAGGAAAAAATATGAGCGATCAAAAAGCAAAATACATGATTAAAGCCAGTATCAAGGCTGACGGCACCATCCAAAGAAAGGATGTTGTTGGAGCCGTCTTTGGCCAGACCGAAGGTCTGTTAGGAGAGGAATTACAGCTAAGACAACTGCAGAGAACAGGCCGCATTGGCCATGTTGACGTAGAACTAGAGAGTAAAAAGGGCAAAGTCTCAGGTGAGATTTCGTTGCCGAGCAGTTTGGACCAAGTATCCACTGCAGTAATCGGCGCTGCTCTTGAGACAATCGAAAGAATTGGACCATGCAAAGCAACCATCAAGGTTCTCTTTATTGAGAACATCAGATCTGCCAAGCGCGAAGTCGTCATTGACCGAGCCAAGGATTTGTTGCTATCGATAATTAACGAAGGGTCAGCAGACAGCCAGAGTATCCTTGATGAGGTCCGCAGTGTCCTCACCTTGGGTACCGAGACAGTCATCGCAGGGATGACAGCAGGGCCAAACGCACAGGACAGCGACTCGATTATCATCGTCGAAGGGCGTAATGATGTTCGCAATCTACTGAAGTATGGAATCAAGAACGGCATCGCAACGATGGGTGCATCCATCAAGGACGAATTGGTGGTTCTCGCTAAGAAGAAGAAAACTGTCATCGCCTTCTGCGATGGAGATAGAGGCGGCCGACTACTGCTGATGGAGATGTCAGGGGTTCTTGGCAAGTCGTTAACCCATGTGGCGTCTGCACCTGAATCACGCGAAGTCGAGCACCTTGAAGGCAAGGTAATTACCAAGTGTTTGAACCAAAAGGAGACAGCCAACAAAGTGGTCACCCGAATCAAGGCACAACTCGCGAAGGACGATAAGGGCCCTTCAAAGAGAAGGTCAACATCGAAGTCTGCAGGTTCTAACGGAGCAATCGTCACTGACGAAGTCCGAGAATGGGCATCTCACATGGGTGAACTGAAGAAGAATTACGCTGCAATGGTGCTCAGCGATGGTAGTTTGAGTGACGCTGTCGGTGCGAGCAAACTTGCAGATTATTCCGAGAGTATCGAAGGCGCACAGTGTCTGCTTTACAATGGTAAGGTCACCGACCGAATCATGGAAATTGCAAGCCTAGGTGCTATCGAAGCAGTCATAGGAAGTACTGTTGGTGCTAAAGCAGTCGTAGATGGCGTAGTGGCCTATTCAATGACTGACATTAAGTGAGTTTGACCATTGAAGTGGCTGCGCCCGCAGCCGAGAAGAACAAAACCACACCCCGGCTGCGCTATGCTGTGCAACCCACCCCGCAACCGGCAGAAAGTGTGCCCTTTCCACCGGGCTTAGACCAACCACAGCAACAGCAAACCGTCACTTCAGGTGTTGCACAGCCTACTTTAACGTACAATCCACCAGTTATGGAACCCTTCACACCACCACCAATAATGATTCTTGAGCCAGTAAGGGTGTTGGACACCCTCACAGATATTGATGAAGGGATGGAAGAGTATGTTCTCAGGCAATCGAAGAATGGCAACAAAACATTGTCGTTAGTAGTCGGAGAGAAGTTGTTCCAAGTGTTGTCAGCATCGAGGGAGCACGGTACAGTATTGTGCCAACATCACTTCAGTATTCGTCGAGATACGATTACTGGATTCAACCACAACAGGTTTGGGTGGCTTAAATCTGCGCGAATCGCATTGGGTGTAACAGCAGGGCTTGCCTTTGTATTCAGCAG
>CAZYIX010000008.1:0-10514 GCA_964647665.1 uncultured Candidatus Poseidoniales archaeon | reverse complement strand
AGAAGCAGACGAAGTGGAAGCAGTAGAAGCAGACGAAGTGGAAGCAGTAGAAGCAGATGAGGAAATACCCACGCCACCCGTAGATGAATCAGTGGAACCAGAAGAAGTAGACGATGTGGAAGCAGTAGAAGCAGTCGAGGAAGTGGAGGAAAATATCCCAGAACCTAGCATTGTTGAGGCACCTACACCCCCTGTGGTCAACCCCCCTCCACCTATGAGTTCACAAAACGGAGCGCCTACTACCCCCGAATCCACCGAAGCGTCAATGGAAAACCCTAGTCGTTTGCCACCACCTATGCCAGCGCCAATGCCACCACCGTCTGGAACCCCTTCGACTCCACCACCCCCACAGGGACTTGATTTACCCGTAGCAATCGGCGAAGTAAAACAGGTGGATCCACCGCATGTACCTACACAAGCAGCCCCGCGAGCCGATTCAATAAGCGAGGATGAGAAAGCCTCACTTCTCACTGATTTGGCAGAGTGATCAAGCAGCTGCCTCAGATTCCTGCGCCATTGCAGCGCTCGGCAGTTTGACAGCCCTAGCCAGTCGTGCTGCAGCAACGGAAAGCCCGGCAACGTCATCACGTACCGGGAGTAGATATGTATCCTGTTCTGTTGGAATTTGAACCCCTGGCCCCGGTATTTCTTCTAGCCTATTTGCAAGTAAAATGGAATCCTCAATCAATCCAGCCCCACTGGAAGCATGCCGGTTGTTTAGCCGCTCACCCGTCCAACGTTCAAGCCGCTTAGCCAATGAACAAAGGTTAGCGAGGATTTGTTCACGCCGCATCCGTTCTTCATCATCATCATCGACATAGGGAGTAGTCAATAGCATCAATCGAGCAAGCCGTTGAACTCTGATGTCGATGGGAACGGCATTTGCAGTTTCAATCACTTTAGCTAGGGCATCTGCTAGTTTCGTAATATCATTAACAGGACCAATTCCTAGTGATTTAGTGATTCTATCGAGCGATGCTTTGTCAGAACTGGCCGCAACAACCGGCTTAATGGGTGGTTGTGCAGTTTTTTCCTGCTCAATCTTCGTCTTTCCAATCAATGCCGAAAATTCGTCATTTAATTCCGCCCCATCTTCAAAGTCAACCTCTTCAGCCTCTGACCAATCCACCAATACCTGTCCGTCCAAATCTTCTTTTTCAATAATTTCATATTCGATGGCAAGGTCGTTTTGTTCCTTTGTTATCGGTGGCCCTTTGACTTCAGGCAGTCTAACATCCTCGTCATCACCAATCATCTCACCAAGGGCCACCGCGCCTCTTGCATATGCTTCGGTAACATCCTTGTCAATCTCAGGAATAATCTCGTCGAGTTCTTCGATTTCCTCGGGTTCATCACTTCCCCCAACATCATCGGATTCTTTGATTTCATCACCCGGAATCATAGGAATTAGCACAGGGATGCGAGATATCAGTTGAGCGCGCGGGGGCGTAGGAATAAACGGTGAGAAATTGAATTCAGCAATTTCTTCATCACTTTCACTAAGCATCAGCATCAAGTCAGGGATTTCAGCGAGTAGAGCAGGTAGGAGTTCGGGCCTCGAAAGGTCATTTTGTATGCGCTCAGCCAGCGACACGTCTCTACCCCATGGCAGAGTGGATAGCCGATTTCGAAGACTCTCATGTTTCCGCATCGCAGAACGAATATCAGGCAAGTCCAAACCCAACCGAAGCGGGTCTTGCTGACTTAGTTCGACTAAGCCAGAAATATCCCAACCCAAGGATGCCCATCCATCGATTTCCTCGGTCAGACCCGAAGCAAGGCGGCGTTGAATTCTGAATTGTCGAGTATCGAGTTCGGCTGGGGCCAATGCTTCGTGAACGGGGTCACCACTTTCCAGAGCGATAATGACCTTCTCGTAAGACTCAAGGTTAAGTAACGACGAATCTACATCAGCAGGCCACATATCAATTACAGCATCGCGGGCAGTATCAAGGCTCATACGATGCCTAAGGTTGCGTTTTTGCATATTGATTAGATACTCAGTCGCTCCCTCCAAGGCCTCGGCAGAGGGGTTGGGCGAGCGTATTTGAGTTAGCCATTCGTTGGCTGCCGAAATTGAAGAACACGTCAAGTCGAGTTTAGACAAGCCTTCAATTATCGGCATAATGACATCAACAACCTTCTGATAATCACCCAATTCCTCTTCCACTGCACGCGGCTCAACTTCGTAGAGGTCAATCCAGAGTGAGATGTCAATGCCCGCACCAGACCACTCTTCTAGCCGGTTACTACACGCTTCTCGGGCTGCTTCGGTTTTTGCTTCTAATCCTTTGAGTAGCACCTCAAGGGCATCGATGGCCTCAAGGTGGCCTCTAGTCCGCTCGGCCAACTTTCGATGTTCAGGCCACTGTTCTAAATAGGGCACAATTTGCGCCCATAATGCATGAGTGGCTTCGACTTTTTCTTCTATGTTGGATTTTTTGGCCTCCCAACTCAATAGGTCCTGAGGGAGCAAGGGTAGTTCTGCACCTAGGTGGAAACCATCAGTCATCCACCGAGAAAGTCTCGATTCAATTCTAAGCAGCCGTTGAACCAGTTCACTCGCACGTTTCTCGACTTCCTTCTCAACTCTGAGCATCGAAACTTCAGTAGCCTCTTGTTGGGCAAGTATTGAGGCCGACCACAATTTCTCAGCCAACACTCCATCGAAGGGTCGAATATCCGCCTCAATAATGCGGTGAATCCGTGAGAGTTGTATATCCAATCGACGTAATTTGTCGGCTGCATCGAATCGAGAGTGTAGTCCCCCTACAGATAGCGTCTCCACCCCCCACCCTTTGGATCCAAGCATCTCAATCATCCCCGATAGTGCTGTAGTGCGACGGTTTTGCCGCTCCTCAACCTCTACGATGATAGGCAGTATCTGCCGCATTGGAGCAACTTCTTCAATTAAGCTAACCAATCTCGTGGCGCCGAAAACCAACTGCTCGTCAATGGCATCCAGCCTCGTTAGAACACGACTCAATTCTACTGAACGACCTTCTTCGGACCATCGGGGGGAGGCTCTCTCTGCCGCGAGAACCCATGGCCTGTTACGGCGCAGCAAACCATTGAGGTCTGCTTGGACCGCATCGACTTGTGTAGGGTCAGACAATTTTGAAAGAAATTCATCCCGCTGGTCAGCCCACCTGTCGGGTAACGCATCAATTCGCTGCTTCAACTTCCTACCTTGCTGGGCCTTGCGCTCAAGGTGCAACATTTCCTCACTGGCATCATCGCCTGAGGGGCCGGTCACATCAAATCCACTGCGTCGGAGTTCAGTGACTCGTTCTGCAAACGTCTCCTCACCCCCACTCATCGGACTCGCCTCCCTTCGGGGAGGCGTGTGTATCTATTCAACCTCCGCTGCCGAATCCTGCCATTTAACCCCTGACGGCGATTTTAGAGGGGTTGCGAAACAGGCCGCCCGCCCTAACGGGCGGCGATGCGCTCAAAAGGCTGTTAATTCGCCTTGGGGCGATGGACCCAATCTCAATCGGCCTGACACTATTCTTTTCAGTGGCCACAGGCGCAGTAATTTGGTGGTTGATTCAGACCGAAATAAGTCTGCGTCAAATGCGGCAAGAATTGGAAGCGAACCACACTCAGACAACCTCGGCGTTGACCTCACTCACGGTAAGGTGTGCAGACCTTGCTGAGAGTGCAGAAGCGCTGCAACGAGCACACCCAGGCATGGCCGGAATAGTCGACGCCCACCGCACACTTGACAGGCTAGATTCAGCTCTGCTAGGCGAAGGCGAAGCCGGAGACGTTAGAGTCGCTGCTGCAGGAACCCTATCTTGTGTACGTTCACTGCTTGCAGGAAGGCACGGTGAGGGCGATATCACAACCCCAGAATCTACTGATGTAGGCCTGCTTGCACTTGTTGAGAGGGTGAAAGGTACTTTGGATGCGCTTGGACTTTCCACCCCAGAACTAGGATTGACAGAATTAGAATGCCGTCGAATGGGTGAACTTGCATTCACTATTGGTGAGAGAAATTGGGCAAAGTCGTGCTATGACGAGGCGGCCCGCATCGCGCCTAAGCAAGCGGTTACTCTCGCTTGCCTTGCACAGTTGGCACGCGATGTCGGTGATGAGGTAGAACTACGGATCCATATCGAGAATTTACTAGAAATCCGCCCAGATGACGAAGAACTACTGCGCGACCACGCTCGACTACTGAGTAAGCTCGGCGATCCTGAGGCAGAAAAGGACCTGCGACGCCTTGAGGCAATGGGGGTTGATACCGCCGAGGACAAAAGTATGCTAGCAGGTCTTGCCGAGCGCTCAGGAGATACAGAGGGGGCACTCGAGGCAGTAGAGCAGGCACTCAGTGATTCACCAACAATTACCGATTGGGTACGCAAGGCGAATCTTCACTTTGAGAGGGACGAACCGGGGAAAGGGCTGGCGGCGGCTGACGAAGCATTGGCGATAGACAGGCAATGTGGTGCGGCATGGGCCGCTAGAGCTCGGATTCTAGAACGTGACACCAATTCCCTTGATGATGCGTTGAAGGCTTGCATACACGCCGTTGCTTTGGGTGAGCCACTTGAGATGTTAAAGGTGGAACTACTGCAAAAAGCCGGTCGAGATGATGATGCTCTCGATGCTCTCAAGCAGGCATTGGAACAGTCACCAGACAACCCAACCATTCGGGCCAGCCTCGCTTTGAATCTGCATCAGGGAGGTGCAACTGCAGAAGCATTTGCATTGTTGGACGAAGCTCCCGCAGTAGCATGGAATTCACCTGAGATGTATATTCAGAAGGGGCGACTGATTCTAGCAGAGGCGGACCGTTGCCGAGATGGTACTGGCGAGAAGGACCGCGCCCTGCTTTCAGAGGCCTCACTCTCCTTCGAGGCAGCATTGGGGATTGATCGTGAGAATGGAGTCGCATGGCTTGGCACCGCGCGCATTCAAAGGATGCAAGGCGAACTTTCCGAGGCGCAGATATCCCTCGCTCGTGCGCGACGCTTGATTCCAGATGAACCATTGATTTCAGCAGAGGAAGCGCTACTCGCTCTTGACGGAGGTGATGTAGAGGCCGCTTCTCGATTAATCAGCGAAGCAGATGTACGCGAGCGTGACAACCCAGTAATTGCTTACGTGAAAGGCGTAGTTAATGCGCGCCGAGGTTTGCTCGACGAAGCGTGCAAACAATTTGATGACATCCTACTCAGTGACCCCGGGCATGTTCGTGCGCGTTTGAACCGTGCAACTGCTAGGATGCTACTCAACAACCACGACGAAGCTCTTGACGATACCACCGTGTTGTTGGCTGAACACCCCGAACTTGACTTAGCACGACTGCGCCGAGGTGAGATTTTGATGTCGCTTGGAGAATGGCAAGAGGCTGAGGTTTGCTTCCGTGAAATACTCGATAAGAATGGAGCCCACCCCCAAGCTCTCACTTGCATGGGTGGATGCATGATTGCGCAGGAGCGAATGTCAGAGGCTGAAGGACCGCTCAATGAGGCGATTAGGCTTGACCCCAGTCACTCTGAAGGATGGTATCAGCGCGGTCTGCTTTACCTTGCTTTCGAGAACATTGACAGCGCACTTTCTGACTTTGAAACAGCGGCCAGAACAGATACCGCCCATCTCAACTCATTGTTGAGAATTGCAGCCATCCATCATGGTAGGGAGGACTGGGACAAAGCGGAGAAAGCATGGAGGGGAGTCCTCAATATTTCAGCAGACAGCAAACTTGCTCGGCGCCGCCTAGAAGAAGCCACTAGCGCAATAATCGCCGGTGAGGACGACACCGTTCTAATGCTGAAGGTCGATGGTAGCGGCGAGGCAGAGAAATCCGTAGAGGAACCTGAACAGGAAGAAAGTGAAGACGAGGAGAAAGACGAAGACCTCGAATTCAGCTTCGGAGAGTTCTGAGCCAAGATTGAAGCCACACCCCTGTTCTTACCAACCATGAGCCGAGGTCTTGAGCCTGGAGAAGCCGCGCTGCCATTTGAATTACCCAATGCCAACCAGTCAGTTGGCGGCAGTGACCTTGCCTTGTCAGATGTGCTAACCGACGTCGGCGCAGTAGTGATGTTCACCTGTAATCACTGTCCGTATGTAGTAGGTAGCGAAGCAAGAATTGAGCAAATCGCAGCTAAAGCCCGTGCGGCAGGTATTGGATTTGTTGGAATCAATTCGAATGATCCAGTGATGTACCAAAGCGACGATTGGAGCCACATGGTCAAACGTGCAGACACGATGAGTTACCCATATTTGCACGACGCAAGTCAGTTGATTGCATCCTCATGGGGTGCTGAGCGCACCCCGGAATTCTATTTGCTAGCGGGAGATGGCACTGTTACCTATCGCGGTAGATTAGATAATTCCCCAGACAATCCAAACATGGCATCAACAGCAGAGTTGTCTGACGCTATCGACGCTATGTTGGCAGGCAACTCACCACAGGTCACAAGGACAGAGAGCATAGGCTGTTCAGTGAAGTGGAAGGCCTAATCAGTACTGTTCGAGAACCAATTCGGTAGTGGTGCTAGCTATCTCTGCAGGTGCCGTCAGCCACATTCTGTCGAGCAGTTGTCGTAGAGTTACAGTATCATCGACGTGTACAACGGCCACCAGGTCTGCATCGCCACTGATTTCGTAGATACACTCGACACCCGGCCAGTCAGCGAACTCTCCTGCAAGAGTGCCAATTTCTGCTCCCGGGCCGACCTTCATGCGGACAAGAGCGGTTAGGCCAATACCAGTTTCTCGAATAGTATAACCACGAATTATGCCATCTTCCTCAAGTCGACGGACCCTTGTGCGGATGGTTCGCTCTGAGACATCAACTTCCTTGGCTAAGTCAACATAGGACTGGCGGCTGTTGTTTCGTAGGGCGGTCAATATCGCTCTGTCTGTCTCGTCAACGGAAGGCATGAGCGGCCGTCCCGACTTCCGGTTATCAACCCTCCGCCTTCCCCAAGTCAGCATAAAAATGGATGAATACTCCCGAAAGCGGAAGAATCCATATTATCCGAGTAAAGATGACAAATCACTAATATTGTACGCACATTGAGTATTTTGAGCCGAATTTTGTTCCGCTACATTGACAGGCGGCTTGCAGGTCGCAGCCAACGTAGAGGGCTCAGATGTCCAACTTCATCACCGGCTTGGCTTCGAGAATGATTCTCGACTCGAGGGGAAATCCTACCGTCGAGGTGGACTGTTATGTTGGTGGGATGCTTGCTGGCAGGGCAGCAGTTCCAAGCGGAGCTAGCACAGGTTCTCACGAGGCGGTGGAACTACGCGATGCCGATATGAATCGCTGGATGGGCAAGGGAGTTGATACTGCAGTTGAGAACGTTCTCGTTCAAATTCAGGACGCTCTAGTAGGAATGCCTGTTGATGACCAGCGGGTTATCGATGAGATTTTACTTGGACTAGACGATTCACACAACAAGGCGAATATCGGTGCCAATGCAATGCTTGGGGCCTCACTTGCCTGTCTACACGCCGGCGCAAACTCCCATCAATTGCCACTTTGGCGTTATGTTGGAGGCCTGTCCGGTGGTAGTCTGCCAGTACCGCTGATGAACATCCTCAACGGTGGAGCTCACGCTGAGAGCAACGTTGATGTGCAGGAATTCATGGTTGTACCCCATGGATTCGACCATTTTCCAGAAGCGTTGCGAGCAGGTGTTGAGACCTACCATTCCCTCAAGTCGTTGTTGAAAGAGCGCGGACTATTGGGTGGAGTCGGTGATGAGGGTGGATTTGCGCCCAACCTGCCGAAGAATGAGGAAGGACTTGCTTTGTTGGTGCAGGCCATTGAGCGCGCTGGGTATTCGCCCGGAGAGCAGATGTCAATTGCACTCGACGTTGCAGCAGCTGAATTCCACGAGGTGGACGGATACCATATTGATGGACAGGTGCTTGACGGTGAAGAGTTGGGCGCATTGTATTCCAGTTGGCTCGATGAATACCCAATTGTATCGATAGAGGATGCATTTGGCGAAGATGATTGGAACTCCTGGGTTGCTTTCAACAAACGTGACGGTGGTAGAGTTCAATTGGTCGGAGATGACCTATTCGTCACCAACGTGGGTCGTCTTACTGATGGCATAGAGATGGGTGCTGCCAATGCGATTCTCATCAAACCGAATCAAATAGGAACTGTTACTGAAACTCTCGAATGTATCGAGGTTGCCAAAGAGCACTCGTATGGTACTGTTATTTCACACCGGTCTGGGGAGACTAGTGATGACACAATTGCCGACCTTGCAGTTGGCACTAGGGCTGGACAAATCAAGACCGGTGCACCGGCTAGAAGTGATCGTGCTTCGAAGTATAACCAATTGCTCAGAATCGCCGAGGAGTGCGAGGAATACACTCAGATGTTCTGATGCGTCAGGCTGGTTCCGGTCGCTTTGAAATAGGGCTTGCTCGTGGCACATTTCCCGGATGCACAGGTAGCAAAGCCCGGTTACGCGATGGACTGCAAATCCATTTTACAGGGGTTCAAATCCCCTCCTGTGCTCCATTACTCTCCTTCATCCCATGCGATATGCTCGTCCATTCCATCCTCGTTTTGGGCCATGGTGAACCCAGCAGCAGAGAAATGCTTGACTACATCTGCAGCAACGCCCTCGGCTTTTTCACTCTCCCGTCGTAGTAGAGTGATGCGGGGTGGCGGCACCTCTGCGCTCTCAACATTACGGATGAATAGGTGATAATCACGAACGTGTTTGGCGTAGTGGGCTATTTTGGATGGTTTGAGAAACAACATGCCAATTGTTCGGAGAAATCGGTCGCCTGCGAGCATTAATTGGATTCGTAGTGGCAGTGAGGCAACATCACTTTTCCACAGCCAGAGCCTAGACCATCGCCTGCTTCTTGGGACTAATTCGAATCCACCCGCCACCAATGCCGCCGCCATCGCAGCATCTCTGGTGAACGAGATCAGAGGTCCACGGACTACGTTGATTTCTTCCACGCCTCCGTCAGCCATTACCTTTGAGAGGTCTACTTCGGGCATGACTGAACGGCCGTGCAGAATGGGGTCTTGCCGCCATCGCTCCCAGCCGCTCTGGACAAGGGTGTGGCAGTGGCCTCGGCCTCGATGGGCAGGGTCAACGACTACCGTTGCAAGTTCAATCGCTCGACCGACTCTTCGCAACTCAGCATAACCAATTGGCATTCCATCTTCATGGATGACTATCTTGGCAATTTTCGATAGCCGCTTTGCTTCCACCTCGGCACTTCGAGATGCTCGAAGGTCTGGGTGCTCCTCAAGCATGCTGTACAGCCACTCGGCTAGGCCAGTATCAGTCGTCATCATCACTCACCGCGAGGTCCTTCCACATCGAGCGGTGTGGCCCAATACCGGATATTTCGTATTCATCGTCGATGATAGTCCAACTTTCACTGTTGTACAGAGCAATAGCACCGAGTCGGGCTTGCAGCCAACCGCTTTTTGCACCCCAGTGACTGATGGCAGCGCCCTCCAATGCACAGACTAATCCTGCCGCTAGGCCCTGCCTGCGCCAGTCATCAAGCGTCCCCATCTGACGGATTTGCACGGCAGGGCGCAATTCTGCACTCGAGGTGGCTAGGGGTGAGAATGCGGGACAGACTGCAGCACCGGGGCCAGCATGGTCTGCAGTTGAGCCATCAGAGTCATCAGGGATCAGATGGATGCGGCCGACGGCTACGACCACCCCTTCGTCGGTTTGCCACCATGCATGGATTGCTTCAGCATCGTCTGCTAGTCTCTCCGCGCCCGCGGGGAAGCCCAACGGTTCGCGTAGAGTGGCGTAGCGGCAGGTGAAGTATGCCTCTGGGACAGATATGCCGGGAAGGGCGACTTGCAAAGAGACCGCCTCGTCCATGTTGAGACCAGACGCGCAGCCCCACATCAAACCTCAGCACAATAGTTCCTCATTTGGTGGATGAACTACAGAATTATCCCGGTATTTCCACGCCTTCAAATAGGGTGGAAATTCAGTGGGCTCTCGATGCAATCAAACTCACAACATCTGCAAGCTTCCCGGATGGAAAAGAGGGAGCAAAACCGAACGAAACCCAGAATGGAGGTATCTACTATGACTGAGAAATTGGTAACTGTGGAGATCGCCGACCAGACTGGGCACACTACTGCACAGCTGACACCGGCAGAGACCGTCGATGTTGTGCAGCAGAATGCGGATGCATGGGTGTTCGCGAACGACCGCTTGGTTCAGCCTAACGAGCTGGCCAACGCCGACTTCGCCGACATCGACACAGTTCGCATCGTGCCCGGATTGGTTGGTGGCTCCCAGTGAGCCGGTACGCGGCTCAGGCCGCGGACCACAGCAACCGCCGGATGACCGGCCATCCTCGATTACAGGCTCCGTCCGTCCGCTGGACGGGCGGGGTCGCCAAACCGGCGTGTGAAACGTCGGTCTCAAATACCCCCGGGTAAATGACAATGAAGGTATGACTATGACTAAGCAGAATAAACCACTGAACTTTCTCTTTATCGGTGCAGGAGGCATCGGTAGCCAATGCATTGC
>CAZYIX010000007.1:16500-76587 GCA_964647665.1 uncultured Candidatus Poseidoniales archaeon | reverse complement strand
TGCACGAGTCAGGAACTGAGATCTGCGGCGCTGCTGGAGTCAGCTGCACCGTGAACATCTACGTACAGTACGACGGTTCCACCGTTGTCGGTACGCAGACTGTTGCCCTCAGCTGAACGCTGAAGGACGTCTCATGACCAACGCGCCTTGAGCGCTCAATGATAACGCAACGTGCTCCTCGGTGGGCGCCTTCGGGCGCCCGCCGGGGAGCCTTTTTTTTGTTTCAGAATCACTTAGAATCTGATTCCTGTTCAGCCAATTTTCTGCGCACGCTCATAGCTGGACTCCACATGTGCAGGCTTTGGCCTCTCATCAATCGAATCTGTGCTTCCAGCAACATTCCGATATGAGTAAGGAATGAAATTGTAGTCGATGCTATTCTCAAAGGTAATCCGATAATGCCAGCCGCTAGCAATAACATCACAACTGCATCAACTAGTAGCATTATCCTATCAAGAAGTGTGGGTGATGCCACAAACCATCCAGCAAGAATCACATCTAGGATGTGCCCAGCCGCTGCCAATATTCCAAGCAATACCATCCAGGGCACGATAACGTGCATGATTCCGTTCAGTCCGACTATTATTCCCCAACCATCATCTCCACGAAACCAGACGTTACGGGAGCGCCAAAAATGCCGAACCAATCCCTGTGCTCTTCTGACCTTGCGTTCGCGCTCCTCCCCTGAGTCTCCAACCGGAGGCTCATTGAACTCGATTTGAGGGTCAAGAATCGCGCGTAGGCCATTTGAACACACCAGCATACCCATCTGCGAATCATCTGCATTGGCGCCGGTAACAATACCGGCAGCAGGCAAAGCTGAGCGACGATAGGCGGCTATCGAACCCTCAAGGATAGGAGTTGAGTTGCGGCGAGATTCACCCTCGCGGAACCAGTGGTAGATTGAGCGATACGACGCTTCGTCCCCTCCTTCTGGGTTATTCTGAGAGAGACAACCACAAACGGCGCCGATGGCAGGATCGGTAAACCAGCGTCCTATCCGGTGCAGACTCCCTGCAGAGATACGGCATTCAGCATCTGAGAACACTACGACTTCACAGTCGTCTGCTAATTCCTCAAGCGCACGGACGACGGCGGCTGACTTGCCAAGTCGTGCGAGCATCTCGATAATGTGAACACTGTCAGCAAATGCACCAGGATTCTCGTCAAGCCATTCCCGGGTTAGTTTGAGAGTGTCGTCTGTTGAGGCTGAATCAATGACAATCAAGTCCAACTTTTCTGCCGGATAGTCCTGAGCAGCAATATCAGCCAATTTACCCTTGATGACCAAGGCTTCGTTCCATACCGGCAGAACTACTGTCATACGAGGCAGTTTTTCTCTCTTGGTAACCGCAGGCTCAAGCGGTGGAAGCCCCATCCAGTAACGATTGAGTAAAGTGTGAAAAATCAACGGCAATATGACACCTATGGCCATGATTACCTGAATGGAAAGTAGCACCAAACGAAGACTCGACATCTGCTGACCTGCGCGGTGCTGTAAGTCCCGGTGGATAAGCAGCACGTCCCACAGAGGTCCGCCGAGGGCTTCATGCCGAGTGAGTGTCACCCGCCGACCATGCCATCCGATGCAGGCGGGGAACAAGTCGTTCTCCATGTGGGTCCATCAAAGACGAGAGGTGGCATGGGCTCTGTAATTCAGAGATTGACAACCAACCCTCCTGAAGGATGGAAGGCGGAGGTGATAGCCTCCCACTCTGATGGTGGAACTCTGCCGGTGCTCCGGACTTGGAAAAATGCTCGAAACGTTTGTGCCAAACTCGACCCCGATTCAATAGACGTAGCCCATGTTCACAGCGCAAGTAACTGGTCTTGGACACGAAAGAGAGGGTTGGTTCGCATACTGCGCAACAAGGGAATTCCCGTTGTGCTTTCATTCCATTCTGGCGACTTCGATGTATTTGCTTCACGCAAAGGTGGCAAGTACGGACGGCAGATGAGTGAGATCTGCTCAGACAAAGGCGTGGTTCCAGTGGTTCTCACCGAGAATTGGAAACAGCGACTTGCCTCATGGTTAGGTGATGAATGTCGGGTTGTTGGCAATCCTGCTCCAAGCGTAAATGGAAATGATGCTTCTCAAAGAGAAAGAAACTCATTCCTGTTGATGGGAAGAAGCAACCCGATGAAAGGACAGGCGATTGCCATCGAAGCGATGCGAATACTCAAGGAAAGAGGCGTTGAAGCTTCGCTATCTTTGAGCGGAATCAGTCAATCACACTCGCTAGTAAGAGGCGCACCTGACAATGTCAAGGCATTGGGTTGGGTTGAAGGCGAACAACGAGATGCGCTGTTCATGAATTCCGGTTGCCTATTGCTTCCATCAAAATGGGAAGGCCTGTCAATGGTTGTGCTAGAAGCTATGGCGCATGGACTGCCGGTGCTGGCATCACAGGCAAGCAGTGGCGTGTTCAATGGTGCTGGCAATATTATTCACTCATCCGACCCAAATGCATGGGCTGATGCTATGCAGGGACTGATTGATAATGATGAAAACTGGTCAAGCATGGCAGCTAGCGGCCCTATTGAAGTTGAACCGTACAACATCGAAACCATCCAACAGCAATGGGGCTGTATCTATTCTGAAGCAATTGAGAGGTGTGGAAATTGAAACTGCTCTGGATAACTAGCAGGCGTCTCGATGAAGATGGTTGCGCGAGTACTCAGAAAGGTGCGGCGGCTGCATTGGTTGAACGCGGCTGGACTATCGAATGGGTTGCTCCGGCATACTCCTGCGAGATTGGTGAGGTTCACAGAGCCCGCCGTTCTCGTCGTACTGGCAGGGGTGCAACCTCATTTCGCAAGTCTGTCAAGCAAGTATTGAGCCAACTTGAACTGTCAAAATTCAATGTCGCTATCGTAGAATGGCAAGCGATATCTGGGGCTTATCAGGCATTGAGTGATGCTGAAATCCCCTTCGTGGTAATGGACCGCAGTCCACCGGTAGCATCCGGAATAATAGGGGCACTGCAACGAATCGAATACAAACTTGCATGGAAGAAAACTCGGGAATACGCATTTGGAGTATGCGCTAAGAGTCAAGCTTTGGCTGATTCTTTGGCGAGCAGAGTGAAGGGGCTGCCTACCGCAATAATGCCAGCAGGAGTAGATGTTAACAAATTCCACCCCAGCAATAATGCCGAGAGTGATGAGACTGTCATCGTCTGTCACGGCTCGATGGATAAAGTGAGGAGACTTGATTCACTAGTCAACGTGGTTGGCGCTGCTCGAACAAAGACTGGGAAGAACTTGCACCTACGCTTATTCGGTGCTGGTGCGAATGCTGCCATTCTGAAAGCAATGGCTCGCAATCGACCTTGGCTTGAAGTGCTTCCTTCACAAAAACAAACAGCGGTTCCTAATTTAGTGAATAGCGCAGATATCGGTGTGATGGCACTTCCCGATAAGCCGGTTTGGCGATTCGCTTCTCCTCTCAAGGTTGCGGAGTTCGCGGCATGTGGGCTTCCAGTGATATCCTCAGATGTAGCGGGACTTGCTGAATATGTTGGGCAAGCATGGCTACGATTAACGCCTCTTGGGGATGATGCAGCGGTACTCAATGCACTCTGTGAATTGCTAACATTGGATTCACAAACACTCAACCAACTCGGTGATGAGGCACGAAATGCAGCGATTGCAAATATGACTTGGACTACAACCACAACTGAACTGCACGAATTGTTATGCTCGGCAGCAGCAATCGGCGGAGAGTGATTTCCTTGACCACGGGCGCGAGTCGAAGACAGGTCGCTCTTGAGAGAGATACTGCTTGGCTATCCTCAGCCGATGCTGCATCTCTAGTCATGGGGATGGTGGTTCACGTTATCCTCACTCGGTCACTGCTTAGTGGAGAATATGGATTATGGGTGCTGTTGCTCGATATGTTCCACGTCGCTTTCGTACTCATTGACCTCGGCCTTCCAACTATCATTGGGCGTGACCTAGACCGACTCGGAATGCTCGGGCGAAAACTGGTGCATCGCTCGCTCGCACTGCAAATTCCAGCAATGGTCGTGCTAGTTCCTGCTGCTACACTACTCTCTCTCCGTCTCACCGGTGCCGCCTCTGTTTGGCTGACTCCCGCCATTCTGCTCGCAGGTTCTGCGGCATTGCAGGTGCTCGCGTACTCGCACAGATCGGCTCTACGTGCTCTAGGTGAGGCTCGAAAAGAGGCGGTAGTACGAATCATCGACAGAGCTGGAGTAGCCGTAGGTCTAATCATTGCCCAGACCTATCTACCGGGCAGACTTGACGTTCTTGCAATCGCTGTATTGGCTGGTCCAATGCTCGCACTGCTCTATGCGGCGTTGGTCGGAGAACGGCAAATGCTCCTTTCAGCATCAGAACCAACGCTGGCCCTTCCTACCAGTAGTATGGAGAACAAGGAATTACTCAGTGCAGGATTGCCGTTCCTGCTGGCCAGTAGCGCGCTGATTATTCAGGTTCGAATCGAAAAGATTCTACTCGGCACTATTGGAGATGTCGAGGCATTGGCTTCCTACCAAATCGCCTGGTTGGCATTCATAGCTGGCTATGCACCTATCCTGTCATTACGCGCTATGTTGCTCTCACATTTTGGAGAGGTGCGGACAGACATCACAGCACTACTTCCGCGGTTTGAACGCTCTCGGAAATTAGTTTCTCTCGCGTTGATTCCATCACTAATCATCGGTTGGTTTGGAGGCGGTATGATGATTCCATTTCTTTTCCCTGAATATTCGCAATCAGCAGAACCGCTGTTCCGAATACTGCTCGCTGCTTGGGCTCTAGCTCTCATCGCTTCACCGCCTTTGACTATCGTGCAAATCAGCGACAAACCTTGGCGCTATACTCGCGCGTTATGGTGGGGAATCGGCGCTGATGCGTTGGCATGCGTAGTATTGATTCCACGTATTGGAGCCGAAGGTGCGGCTTGGTCAGCTTGCGTCGGTGCCTTGGTTGTGCTAATCATCGCGCTGATGGAAGCAGGGCGAAGTGCCCCCCGCATAGGAGAAAACTCAGAGGAATGATTCACTCATCTGGCTTGTCTTCAGCCTCGGCGAGCATTTCTTGCAACTCGCCGCTTTCATACATCTCAAGCGCTATGTCAGAACCACCAATCAACTCGCCGTGAACAAATACTTGCGGCATGGTAGGAAAGTCTGACCACTCACACACAGAGGGAATCGCGCGAGGGTCTGACAAGATGTTAACCGCTACAAACGGTTCACCTAGAGCCTGCAACACCTGTGCTGCGCGATTGGAGAAACCACACTGGGGCATCTCAGGAGTACCTTTCATGAATAGTACAAGGCGGTTGTTTCCAACCAATTCGTCTAGTTGTGCGGGCTGCCAATCAAAATCACTCATTCAGTTCTCCTCCTTTTCTCTAATATTGATACCGACAAATTCAGCATCACTACGTTGGTTTGGATGAGGGTGGAATACCTCTCCATCATCGACTGCAGCCTGTTCAGGAGTCAGGCACTTCAGGTCGATAGCATGAATCTCATTAGGTATGTAATTTCGAAAATGTCCCAACAATATGCGTTGGCGAGGTAACGGACGCATTCCTTCAAAGGTCGGGCTGACTACGCGCACGTGAAAGTGATCTTGGCCACCAGTGAGGTCGACCACGACAATCTCATCTGCGTCGGGAACCGCCTTGGCGACCTCAGACTCCATCCATTCAACAGAAGGCATGCTACTCAGACTATCGCGGTTGCCCGTTGGACTTGAACCCTCGTCTGTAAAACGTAGGACATAGTGAACGGCTCAGGATAAAGCCGACTGTATTTCAGACAGATTCTCACCGATGGAGCCTTTGTCATTGATGAGGCCTGAGCCGACTACTGCAACCTCGATGCCCCAACCGCTGACCAAAGCAGCATTATGCGCTTTGATTCCGCCATCAATCATCAAACTGGTTGGCCTACCACCTGCGGCTGCCTGCGCATCGATTGCTTCACGGAAGCATCGCACCTTTTCCTCTACTTCGGGCATGAATGACTGCCCTCCCTTACCCGGTACAACAGACATCACTAAGACGAGGTCGAGGTCGGCCAACATTGGCAAAATGGTATCGACCGAAGTAGCGGGGTTCAGTACTGCCCCTGCCTGACAACCAGCCTCATGAAGATTCTTGATGAGGGTTGGGAAATCATCAACCGCTTCTACGTGCGCGATGACAAGGTCAACGCCTGCATCGACATACTGCCGCCAATTATCCTCGGCGTTGGTTACCATCAAGTGACAATCAAGGAAAATCTCCGGGCCTATCCTTTCTCGAATCGATCGGATGACGGCGGGTCCGAAGGTGATTGTTCGATTGACCACCCAATTTCCATCCATTACATCGAGATGAATCCAATCGATACCGGCCGCAATCGCCTCATCCACGGTCTTTCCTAGTTCACAGAAATCCGCTGTGAGAATGCTCGGGGTGATTATCATGCCAATTCCTCGACCCGGCCGAGGTGGTCCCGGTTCTCAATCTTGACCACAGCCCTTTGAGAGAATTTCTCCAAATTATTGTGTTACACGGATGCTTTCACCATGAGAGGGTTGATAGAATCTCGATGCGGCAGAAGGCCGTACAGGTGATAGTGATGGCTGGAGTGACGGTTGAGGCGAGCGATGCAGACTTTGAGCAGGTGACGAATAGTGCGGAGTGGGTTTTAGTCGATTTCTGGGCTCCTTGGTGTGGCCCCTGCAAAATGATAGGTCCCGTGCTTGAACAGATAGCGAGTGAGCGGGACAACCTCACAGTAGCCAAGGTCAACACTGATACAAACCCCATCACGCCGGGTAGATTCGGTGTGCGCGGCATACCTTACCTAGTGCTATTCCACAACGGCAAGCAAGTTGACAGCAAGACTGGAGCCATGCCAAAAGCCGGTTTCGACCAATGGCTTTCCAGCCACCTCGGATGATTACTCATTCAATGCGGTGAGTAAACGAGAGCGCCGCTCATCCTGTGGAGTACCTACTTCTCTGAGTAGGCGCTCGCGCAAGGCTTCATGCAGCCACATTCCATCTTTCAACTCTAGCAACAGACCGCGCTCAATCAAGTCCTTTGGTGGCTCTCCATCATGATCGCAAATCCTAGCGAGAATTTCCCAAGTAACTGGCCTATCTGCAACTGCAAGCATTGCGAGTATCTCTCTCTCGCTTTCAGGAAGAACCTCAAGAATTTCCTCGTCGAGGAAACGTAACCAATCTACATGCGTCACTTCGCCATACATCTCTAACAATTCAACAGCCAAAGGATGTCCGCCGGTCGCATCGTGAACCTGTTTTGCGGAGGCTGAGAATTGGTTATCCATATCAGCAAGCCATACATCGATTTCATCGACGCTGAGGCCCTGCAACGCCAACTCCTGCACACGGTTACGGGTGTGAACGTCTCTGCGGTCGTAAAACGTCAGAGTTGTTCGGCTGATTAGCAGCAGGCGGAGTGGAGATTTCTCAGCGATTTGTAGGATAGCTCCGAGCAAATCATTTGCTTCCTTCCCAAGATGGTGGACATCATCGAATACGAATAGAAAATATGGTGGTGCTTTCATGCTGCCGCCAAATCTCTCACGAAGTACTGTGGCATCTGTCAGATAAGTCAGCAATCGACGACGATATGAATCGATATCCAATTTGGCACCGGGGGTCAAAGGTAGGGTCTCCATCAAACGATGCGGGTCATGTTTCTCATCGATTCCTACTCGGTGCAGAAGCGAAACCGCAAGGCCAAGCGGGGTATCCCACGGGTGGCACGGATACCAGCAGAGAGACAGTTGTTCATCATCAACCATGCTGCCTTTCAGCCAATCAGCGGCTAGAGTCGATTTACCGATACCAGCAATACCATGCATTAACAGGCATGGCGTGCGTGAATTGAACCAAGACGAAAGGGTCGCCAGCTCGTCTATTCGGCCGTGTACTTCTCGGATGATTGGTGGCTCATTATGGTAGGTTGCATGTGCTCCGGTAAGCAGAGTGATTCTGCCGGGAGGAGGGACCGATTGGTCATCATCACCATGTATCGGCCCAAACCGAATGTCGCCGTAGGTGAGCACACCCTCATGCTGCGCATGCATCAAGACCTGCAACAGACTGAGGTTAGTGTTCAGACGCTTACCTGCTTCAGCCGCCTCAATTTCAAGCCGTTTTCCTTCGGAGTCCCGAATCAACACTGATATTGCACCTAGTTTTTCCTGCCTGCCTTTGGCGGTGCTCCTACCTTGGTCAGTGAGTTGCCATGTCTTCTGACGACGACTCTCCCCTCTAATCGAGCGGGTGTGCTCCTGCACAAGCCTCTGAGTGAGGAGTATGCGCATCGTGCGGGACACATTCGGTGGGTGTAGGGCACAAGAATCCGCTATTCCAGGCCGAGTAAGGGCAGATGTGACCATGTAAAGGTCAGCCTGATGGTCCTGCTCGAGCAGGTGTAAAAGAAGGCGGTCCTCGACCGCTACGTTGACCTTCAACTCCTTCGCCATCAAGACCGGCTCGGGTTGCGCACTGTTGAACTTCACGCCGCATTGATTGGAACAATATACTCATTACAGCGCCCCAAAGGGGGGCGCTTTTGCGGTTTTTTCATGATGCAGCACGACCGCAATCCCTTATTCTAATGAATGTGGCCGGTTGCATGGTTCGCGGTGTGCGCGGTAGTGCTTCCTCCCCCGTTCGGGCAATTATCCTCGCCGGTCTCATGCTACTAAGCACTGCTCTATTGCCCGGAGTCAGCGCTTTAGACACCGATAGCGACGGAGTCGATGATTCACTTGATGACTGTCCTGTCGCTGCTGGCAACAGTACAGTCGACAGAACGGGTTGCCCTGACAGGGATGGAGACGGAACTAGCGACAAGAATGACCCATGGACCATTCAAAATGGCGGATTCTTGCAGGAAGCTGTTCAGTCGTTCAGCAGCGATTATTATACTGTACTCTTCAACCATGATGGAAGCCAGTATCTGACCTCTGATGAAGGGGGTTTCGTGCGGATTTGGGATACTGCCGCGAGACAAAATCTGAGATCTGTGCAACTTAGCGGAATCATGGATGTAAGTTGGTCGCCTGATGGGGCTTTTATCGCCGCGACAACGAGCGGTGACGAGTTGAAGACATACTATTCTAGCAATGTAACGCCGCTGTTTTCTGTCAGTACTGGTGGCGAAGAAACACATGAAGTGGATTACAGTTCAGATGGCACAATGATTGCTGTTGTCGGTGCTCGCGACGGAGGAAGCGGGAATGGTCAAGTAGAGATTTTCGATTCAATGGATGGAACGCTGATTCATTCATTTGAGCCAGCAGGCGAGGACCAATTCTATTCTGTCGATTGGAGTCCTGACAGCAGTCGGATTCTAATTGGAGGAGATGAGGATGTTTGGATTTACAACGTCGGCGGAAGTTGGACTGCTAATCATTCCTTCAATACCAACCGAGGAACTAACAACGCTGTTGCATGGTCTCCAGATGGTAATTCCTTTGCAACATGTGAAGCATGGGCGTCAAGTGGCGCGCGTGTAAGGATGTTTGATATTGCCAGTTCACAGGAAATTTGGGTTTATTCCACCTCAACCTCATGCCTTGACCTCGCTTGGTCTCCAGATTCAACACAATTGGGCGCTTCTATGACCTACTATCAATCAGATGGTGCAAGCGTAAGAATTTTTGATGCCGACTCGGGCAATATCGTAGACACTGCCTCGGGCCCACGCCCCGGTGGATGCAGTAGCAGTGGGGGAGGAAACAGCTGCGGCTCACTCTACGGAGTAGATTGGCATCCAAACGGGCTCTACATCATTGGCGCAATGGGCAGAAACGATGAGGGGTTGTTCCACTGGATGGTTGACCCGGACATCGATGGAGATGGAGTGCTGAATGAAGATGATGCATTCCCGGAAGACGCCACACAGTGGGATGATTCTGACAACGATGGTTACGGCGACAACCCAGCACCGGCTAACAATGCTGATGATTGCCCGAACACATATGGAACATCAACTGAAGATAGACTCGGATGCCCAGATGCAGACGGAGATGGTTGGAGTGACGATGGTGATGCCTTCCCCAATGATGGATACCAGTGGGCTGATGCCGACGGTGACGGTTATCCCGACAATACCGATGATGACAGAGACCCGAATCCCCACGGCGGCGTCGATTGGCTACCGCTTAACCCAAACCAATGGGCCGACAGTGACGGCGATACATTTGGAGACAATTTCGCCAATGCGTCTTGGGTTGGTATCCGTCCCGCAGAATGGCCGGGGGTACTCATTACCTCAATGACACTAGAACAGTTGGATGATATCGATACCTTCCCACTGAATCCCGAGCAATGGCATGATACAGATGGTGACTGGCTCGGAGATGAACCGTTCACAACTACTACTGACCATTGCCCGTTGGTTTGGGGCAATTCGATTTGGGATCGACGAGGCTGTCCTGACTCTGACGGAGATGGATACAGTGATGCAGGCAACGCCGGACCGGGCGAGGGCCTTGCAAGTCCTGATGGGGATGCTGACGCCTTCCCGGACAATCCGACCCAATGGCACGATTCTGATGGTGATGGTTACGGAGACAACAGCAGTGGGACTGAAGGTGATAACTGCCCAGGCCAAGCTGGTTCAAGCCGTTTGGCCATTGAATGGGACTTTGAACTTGAAGTCTACAACGACGTGACATGGTATGGCTGCGAAGACAACGACGGCGATGAATACGCTAACAGCGGCGAGGCCTTCCCTAACGACCCGACTCAATGGGCTGACAGCGATGGAGATGGATACAACCGAAACAGTTTCGTTTCCTCGTGCGGGGACAATCCGGACGGCAACAATCCCGACCAATTCCCATTGGATGGCACCCAATGCGAGGACCGTGATGGCGATGGCTATGGCGACTATCCGAGTGGTCCTAACGGTGATTGGTTTCCCGATGACCCCACTCAATGGTGGGACACCGACAACGATGGCTACGGTGACAATGCATCTGGCACGAACGGAGATGTTTGTCCATTCCTACATGGCACAACAACTTCTGCAGAAGCATTAGGTTGCCCTGACAGCGATAACGATGGCGTACCCGACCCACAGGATGCGTTTCCCAATGACCCGTTCCAGACCGTAGATACTGATGGAGATGGCTACGGTGATTCTCCACTGACCTCTGACAGCGATGACTGCGTGGAGGTAGCTGGGACCTCCAACAAGGGCAACATCTTCGGATGCCCTGACACAGATGGTGATGGGTGGGCTGACTCAATCGACGTTTTTCCCACAGACCCTGACCAGTGGGCTGACGCAGACGAGGATGGATGTGGCGACAATTACGTCTGGATGCTCAAACAATTCGAAGACCCTGACGAGGATAGAAATGGCTCACTCATAGAATTAAGAGTCGAAAATGGTGATGCCTTCCCTAATGATGCAACCCAATGCAACGACCAAGATGGCGATGGCTGGGGTGACAACCAGTCTGGCAATCTACCTGATTTCTTCCCACTTCGAGTTAGTCAGTGGAAAGATGGGGACCGTGATGGCTACGGCGATAATGGTACCATGTTCGCGTACAAAGGAGATGCTTGTAAGAGCGATGCGGGCACATCAACCGAAGACCGATACGGCTGCCCAGATACTGATGGAGATGGGTGGTCTGACTTAGCTGACTCCTGCATATATGACCCTGATATCCATCTTCAGGGACAACCCTGCAAGATTACCGAACCAACAGGAGGTAGTGGTGGTGGTGGAGTGTCTGCGATGACATTTGCCGTGGGCGGGCTAATCGCAATAGTTGCATTCATGCTCGTGCTCATCTTCGTGGCAATGATAGCCAAGCAATCCGCTGGTCGACGCAGGATGACAGAAATCCGTGAGATGAGAGAACAGGACATGGTATTTTCACAAGAGGAAGAAGACCGCCGACAACTGTGGATTGACCATTTCCTTGCTGAAGGCGACCTTGAGAAGGCAAAGGAACTTGGCTGGGTCGAGAAGGCCGATTGGCAGGTTCACATGGAGGAGAAGGAAGCCGATGATGCATCGCTGCCGAGTTTCGATGACTTGCTCTGATATCAAGCGGCTAAATCGTCATCGAATCGCTGGTAGGGCAACCTGTCGAAATCCTCTATTTTTGCTGCATTCAGAGAGTAGTTGTGTGCAAGTGCTTCAGCCAGCGTAACCCAATCCGGGGTTGTTCCGTCAATCCAATCGTAACGATGTCCGGGGATGAGCCGCCAATCCGAAGGCAATGAACGCAACAAATCCCTGGCGTAGCGAATGCTGCGCCATTGTGCCTCAGGGTCACTCCCGGGTAAATCGACTCGGCCAGATTTTGCTGTGAATAGCAAGTCTCCCGCACAATAGACCTCGTGGCCATGCAATGTCACGTGGCCTGGAGCATGACCGGGTGAATGCGTGACTGTAAGGCAGATGTTTCCTGCATTCCAATTGACCTCTTCATCGGGAGAATGCTGCCAAATATTTGTGAAATCTGTCTTCTTGAATATGATTCGGCCAAACAAACTCGGAGATACTGATTCAACATGCCCCCACACCTCAATTTCGGGATATTCCTTTCTAATTCGCCTCACTCCAGCGGTGTGGTCACGATGGGTGTGAGTCAGCAGAATATGCGTTGGTGCTAGTCCCTCGTCTGCAAGGGCGGTGAGCCAGCCCTTGCCATCGTACGGATCGACCAGTGCTACGACCCCCGAATTCCGGTCTATGAAAACGACGTTCATGTTGGCAAATGGACCCATTTGGGTGACCCAAACTTCGACACCTTCCGAGGTTACCCGACAATCGAATTCACCCTTGGCCAGCATATTGAGACCGATGTGAACAAACCGCATCAAATTGCCGGAATTAACCCCTGCACATGAGTTTGTCATGCACATTGGCACCCCTAAAAGGGGGCCAATGGTTTCAAACGGGAGGTGGTTACTCCAAAATCGCGGAGGAAGGGTGTATGCTGAGCGGAGCACGTCGGCAGGTGCTACTGGCCTCTGTTCTGTGTTTCATGCTGATGGCGGCAATTCCGCTGTCAGCAACAGGTGAAGAGGGCGACGACCTTGAGTTAATGATTAGCATCGATGAACCTTCGAGTGCTGCTCCCTTCCACACCGATACCGAAGCGCTGTCTGTCACCATCTCAGTGAAGAATAACGCTGCAAATTCAAGGCAAGTCATCTACAACCCATCATGTCCATTCAACTTGGACATCGAATCTGGTGACTGGTCATTCGATATCGACGATGACAGAACTTGCAGGACTCAGCAAAGAGCAATCGATGTGGCTGCCGGACAAAGCCGAATTCTCTCGACATGGTCGTGGGACTGGTTGGATGCTGCTGACGAGTTGTCACCATCCGGCCACCTTACTCTGAACTTTGAGCAACCTGAGATGGGACTCACCAACTCTGCAGAACTGACTTTCCACCGCAATACTCCAATGCCGGATGGATTGGACCTGCGTTTGACTCTCGCTCAGAATCCCGCTGGATTAGCACATTCAACTGGAATCGGTGCCCACATTTACGCAAGCCTAGCCAATACAGCATCCAGCACTGTCGAGGTTCCGTTTGATGCAGCCTGTTCGCTATACATCACTGCCACTTCCGCAGACAAATCCTACACTTCAATCACCGAAGTATCCTGTGGACAGATGATTCTTGATGCAGGACAGTCAACCACCCTCGGCTGGCTTGATTGGGATTTCTCTGATGATGATGGAGTAGAATTCTCAGAAGGTGAGATTGAACTATCGGTCGCAATGACCGGTATTGAAGAATCAACGGAAACCCTGTCAATCGATTATTTCCATTCTAACCCCACCGCCATGTCGGAGATTTCTGGGCCGTCGAGTCCATTGATTGCCCATACCGCTCTGAGTGAATATCAGGCGGTTTGGGGTTCTAATGAAGTGGTTACTTGGCAATTCTCTGTCGAGAACAGCGGTGAAAAGGTCCGTATTCTTGAATTCGCAGATGACTGTGTCGTCGACTTCCACGTTGTCTCACAAAATGGTGCGGTCGTCTCAGACTCACGTGGTGATGTTGAATGCAACCAGTATTCACCAGAGCAGAAAGTCGATGCAGGTGAAAATTTCACTCTGTTAACAGATGTCTGGGACTTCACAGATGAGGCTGGTTGTGAGGTCGCTGATGGTAATTATCGGCTTATTGCGAGTCAACCTGACCATCAAATCTGGGATGCTGTTGACCTATACTACGACGGTGGAGACAGCGGCTATGCCTGCCTTGCAGCACTACAAAGCACATCCTCAATTTGGTTCAATGTAGAGGAGTTCACTGTTGAAGACCGAAGAACCGCCGATGAGAGAGTCACCTTTGGTGTGGAGATTACCAACGGCGGGATTACTCCTTTCGCACTTTACTGGCCAACTGATTGTCAACTAAATCTTGAACTCTCGCACAACAACGCCGAATCAGTCGATGTTCACCATTCATGGGTTGAGGGATGCGGCGAAGAAGTTGGTAGCATCGATATCCTGATGCCAGGAGAATCGTTGAGATGGGGGACCTTCACAGTTCCATTCGTTGTTGATGGTGTGCCATTAGCCAATGGCTCTTGGCTCCTCACCACCCGTACTACTTCGGTGCCGGGCTTCACTACCTACGCAGCACATTCGTTCAACGGCGTGAAAGAAGTCAGCATCGAGGAGCCGATAGAACCGGCCATTCCCGAAGAAGAAGTGCCGGTAGATGAGGCCGAATTGAATCCTGCATTCGAGGTGGAAGGTAGTTGGCACTACGTGACACTGAGTGAACGAGGATGCTGGCTGCTCGTCGATGCAGAGAATGATGAGAGGGCCTTCGTCATCAACACGGAAGATCACCAATGGAATCCACATCCTCAACTTGAAGGCCGCTATTTGGTAGAAGCCACACAAACAGAAGGAGACTGTGTACTTTGGAATGGAATCTCAATCCTTGACATCATTGATGAATGGGAGAGGGAGCCGGTAGTAGCCCCTGTTCCTAACCACCTACCTTCACCGCCGAGCACAGCTGATATTGTAGTAGAAAACGCTCCAGCCGCTTTGGCAGTGGTCGCATCTACCTCACTTGCTGCAGCAGCCCTGATGTTCATTGGCAACACCGAATGGCTCCGTATCCCCGCGATGCAAGCCGCCATTGGTCTAGTCGGCATGGTCAGGCGCAACGGAGAACACGATGGTGAATTCCAACGCGGACGAATCATGGGATTCCTAACAGCGAACCCAGGTGTACACTTCCGTGCCTTGCTTGGGGCTTTGGAAATGAGTAATGGGCAGTTAACGCATCATCTGAAGGTACTCAACACTGATGAGCGAGTCTGGCGCAGAAAAGACGGTCGCTTGGTCCGGTTCTATCCCTCAACTATTCAGGAAGGAACCGACGAGCAAGACTTGCCAGTGCCACTGCTCACTCCCGACCCCAACAGCCTGCAAGGCAAGATTCTCGGATTGCTAGATGCAACAGAGAACGACATCATCAACCTCTCACAGAAGGAATTGGCAGATCGCCTCACCGCAAGTCAGCAACTGATTAGTCACCACCTGCGAACACTGCAGAAGTTTGGGCTAATTGAGCGAGAGAAGGTTGGCCTGCGATACCGATACCAACTCACACGGGAAGCAATCTTCCTTGTCAATAGCAATGAGTTCCTCGGGAATGAGGATTGAATCGTCTGCATTGGCGCACCCTTGAAATGAGCCTGCAAGGTGGCGAGAGCGTGCACCGGAGGTGCACGTACGTGAGGAGATGAGAGACGTTGGCAGGCTATGACCCGGATACCATCGAAGCCGAATGGCAACGTGCGTGGGCGGCTGCTAAGGTTTTCGACAGTGAAGCAGACCCTGCACGTCCCAAGTTCTACTGTCTCGAAATGTTCCCGTATCCTAGCGGCAACATACACATGGGCCACGTTCGTAATTATTCGATAGGCGACGGCATGGCGAGGTTTCGAAGACTAACCGGATACAACGTGCTCTACCCAATGGGTTACGATTCCTTTGGAATGCCTGCTGAGAATGCGGCAAAACGTGAGGGAGGGCACCCTCACAATGTCACGTGGCGTAACATCGAAAGTATTCGCAGTGACTTACTGCGGATGGGATTCTCTTATGATTGGAGGCGTGAACTTGCCACATCTGACCAAGCCTACTACAAGTGGAATCAGTGGATATTCCTCAAATTCCACGAGATGGGTCTAGTCGAGCGCCGCACTGCTCCAGTGAACTGGTGCGATGGCTGCGATACGGTGCTCGCCAATGAGCAGGTCAAGAATAACCGCTGCTGGCGATGTAATAATGAAGTCGTTCAGAAGGATATGGCACAGTGGTTCTTGAAAATGACACAATACGCTGATGAACTGCTCGATGATCTTGAGCACATCGGCTTTCCTGAAAACGTGAAGGCGATGCAGCGCAATTGGATTGGGCGCTCTCACGGTGCAAAAATTCACTTTCCTATCGTCGATAGTGATGATGTCATTGAGACTTTCACCACGCGCCCAGATACCATCTTCGGTGTGACTTTTGTAACGCTTGCTCCCGAACATCCACTGTGTGAGAAACTGGTTACAGGCACAGAATTCGAATCAGACTATCGTGAACTCGCCGATGAATGCGCAAGGATGTCAGAGTTCGATCGCATCAATATGCTTCGTGACAAGAAAGGTGTATTCCTCGGTAGATACGCGTCAAATCCACTCACTGGTGAATCCATTCCAATTTTCGCAGGCAATTTTGTTGTCGCCTCTTACGGCACCGGAGCGGTCATGGCAGTACCAGCGCATGATGACAGAGATTTCGACTTCGCTAAGGTGCACAGTCTGGAAGTGAGAGAAGTCCTCATCCCGACCAAAGAACACACAATGACCACAATAGAAGCAGCATTCACTGGCGAAGGTTGGATGGTAAATTCAGGAAAAGACGGTTTTGATGGATTATATGGTGATGAGGCAAGAGCTGCTGTCATCACAGAAATGGAAAAACAAGCATGTGGACACGGCACAATTCAGTATCGCCTGAAAGATTGGCTATTGTCTCGACAACGCTTCTGGGGTACTCCGATTCCATTCATCCATTGTGAGAAATGTGGAGTTGTTCCGGTACCGGTTGAAGACCTACCAGTCAGCCTACCACTAGATGTCACATTTTCCGAAGATTTGTCGGGCAATCCGCTGGCCACCCACTCTGGGTTCTCTGAAGTGGCCTGCCCGAGTTGTGGTGGTGATGCGAGGAGAGAAACCGACACTATGGACACCTTCTACGACTCCTCATGGTACTTCCTGCGCTTTTGTGATGCGATGAATGAACAATCTGCATTCGGCAAGAATGCGGCGGACTACTGGATGCAAGATGGAGTAGACCTCTACATCGGAGGTATAGAGCACGCTGTCATGCACCTACTGTATGCTCGATTCTTCACTAAGGCATTGCGTGACGCAGGATTAACGACTGTGTCAGAGCCATTCAGCCGGCTGGTTTGCCAAGGTATGGTCAATGCTCCCGCACCCTTCTGTACGGCGTGTAATGTTGAATATCACATCGATGAAGACGGTGGCAACTGCCCGAGTTGTTCTGCACCACTCACTTCTCGCTCTGCCAAGATGAGTAAGAGTCTAGGCAATACTGTCAGCCCAAGTATGATGATTGAAAAATACGGGGCTGACACCGTCCGTTTGTTCATATTGTTCAGTGCGAATCCAGAAGCGGGGATGGACTGGTCAGATACAGCCATCGAAGCAAACCATCGACAGGTGCTCGCAATCCATGGTACACTGGAAACTATTCTGGCTCTTGATGGAGGGGCTGGACCACTCGATGGGTGGTTACTCGCTAGAACGAGAGCGAATTTGCAAGCGTGGAATGAAGCAATGGCGGATGTCAGTCTAAGAGAAGCAGTGATGTATAGCCACTACGAAATGCTCGCCGATTGGCATTGGTATCTGCGAAGGGGTGGAGCATGCGCAGCAACCGCTCGTGAATGGCTATCTGTATTGGCAACAATGCTGTACCCTGCAACCCCTCATCTGGCCGAGCACATTTGGCACAATCTCGGCAATGATACAATGCTGGCTCAAACTGTCATTGAGATTGATGGACCTCTTGAGGACGATGTTCAGGTTCTTGCCAAGGAGGCTTATCTTCGCAGTGTCGTCAACGGTGCTCGCGGAGTGAGAGGGCTGGCTGAGAGACATGCGGATGGTCCACTGACCGCTGTGGTGATTCAAACCTCACCAGAATGGAAGGTAGACCTAGCAAGCAACGCTGTACGCATGCATGCAGAAGAATTTGACTTCAAAGAAGGCGGTAATAAATTCGTTCAAACAAGGGCTTGCTTTCACGATGAGAAATTACGTCCCGATGCGATGCAGGTCTGGCGCACATTGGTGATTGGCAAGAAGAAGCGACGCGGAAAAATTCACACTTACAGTGAGGGAGAACGTAATCTTCTACAATCTGGCTTCGATGAAACTGCGCATCTACATGATAACTCCAACTGGATTGCCTCAGCCCTCGGGGTGGAGCAAGTGGTGATTCATGTCGCTGGTGAAGGTGAGGATGTCGCCAACAAAGCCAGAACCGCTATGCCTCTTGAACCGGGTATTGCTTACAGGTGAGGTCTGTGGACGCAGAGGAAAACCATCTCAATGAATGCGAATGTGGTGCCTGCCCTTCAGTAGTTTCAGTGAAACCTAAGCAAACCATTGTGCTGTTCGATGGATTCTGTGAATACTGTAGTAAACAGGCCGCCTTCATTCGCAACAAAGACAAGAAACAGCAAATGACTCTAATTGCTCAGGACTCGGAAGTTGGTGACTCAATTTTCATTGATTGTCCTCCGCGACTACAGGAAATTGATACGATGTATCTGATTTCTGAGCATGGAAAATGGTATGCTCGCAGCGCCGCAGTCGTACGAATACTGCTGAGGTTAGGTCTATTTTGGAAAACGCTTGGAGTCTTGCTGTGGTGTATTCCACTACCACTGCGTGACCTCGGCTACAGAGCTATTGCCGCCTCAAGGCATCGAATGAACTCAAGGTGATGATACTCCGACGCAAAGATGCTTGCGCCTATTCCCTTGAGTTGAGAATGGGTTCATGAACCCCCGACGACTCGCCGTCATTAGTGAGTGATGAGAAGGACTCTAACAAGCGTCCGACCTCCTCTGATTCCAAAGCACCGCGAGGTGCGTCCCGATCTAGACGACGGCGGCGGGGGAGAAATCCCCGGGGTCAAGGAAGAGGTCGGCAGGGTGCTAAGCCCAGAGGTGGCAGGCAGCAAAATGATGCGGTAGCATTCAATTCCGACGCTATGAAACGCGCACGTGAGAGATTCAATGTCAAACCACTGCCGATGGGAATCCCCCCAGATATGGCTCCAGCACCCACGAGTATTGAGATGAAATGGAAGGTGAATCCCGTTCCACTAGCCGCTGAAAGGGAGGCGTCTGAACTTATCGTTAAACCCGGAGAATTTGGCTTCCTTCCAGATGAACGGGTTGATGAAATAGCCAAGGACATCAATCACCTCGACATCTCACTAGAACAGGCTCTCAGCCTGCGCGCTGCCCTCAATCAAGAAAAAGCAGTGTTCAGCCATGGCCGACTACAGCGCAGAGCCCGAGAAATGCTGCGCAGATATGAAGGCGGTGAAACTGTACTCGCTTTGTCCAAGCGCTTTGATTTCCCCCCCGTGAACCTATTCCGCGCCATATTGTCAGCAAGAAACTGGTCAAAAACTCGTATCAAGGAAACACTGCGTAACCCAACGAAAAAACTGAATGAACGAGACTACGCCGAGTTCCGAGCCGCAGAAAGTGCTGACAGAGTCACCCACGTCAATCAAGCAGAGACTCATCATGCTGCTGATATCTTTGAGGTACTACTATGCGAACACTTCGATAAATCCAGTGTCCGATTTCGTACTCAAGGCGACCTGATGACTGAACAGGTGGCTACAGAAGGAAGGCCGATTAGAACTCCTGATTTGTTGATGCTCGATAATATCGAAATCAATGGAGTACCTGTTGCATGGATTGACGCCAAGCACTACTACGGTGCCAATCTATCATTTCCTCGAAAGAAGACTCAGAAGCAGGTCAATCGCTACGTGGAGGAATGGGGATACGGCGCCATTGTGTTCCGCCATGGATTCTGTGATGGACTGAGATTGAAGGGAGCATTGCTGCTCGATGCCAACGAATTGGATTTGAGCAAACTGATTGAGCATAACAAAAAAATGAACCAAGAGCGCAATGGTGACTGATTACAGTTCTAGCGGATTGGAACTAGTTGTTGTCGCCATCGCCCCGAGTCCTCGTGCCCGCAATGCGTCGACCAAGCGCTGCTGCCAACCTTCTTGGCACTCCCCATCAAGGTCACTTGGGAAAATGACGGCACTCTCACCAAGCATGCACAACCGAGCGATAAGCCCTGCATCGATGAGCGCGCTGGAGGCTAGTGCTCCGCCAACCATCATCAGTAAATCGTGGCGATTTGCATCGTCGAGCAAGCCGGAATCAGCAGCAAAATCTGCGCTTGCATCGAGCAATGCATGCCAACTATTGGCATCCCACGTTGTTGCGAATAAGGGCTCGAGTGCGAGTTCTCCAGATTCACTGATTCGACTCTGCCAATTCTCGTCGTCTATGTATCCAGAGGTGTGTCGACTTGCTGTGGCTCGCCAGCAAACAACCAATGGAATATCCCGGTACCAAGAGAGAACGGCGCCCGGTCCACCCAGTCCACCCTCAAAAGAAGGGCAACCGGCCTCGATGCGCAAATCTACTCCACCAGCATGAATTGCCGCTACATCTCCAAGCCCTCCAGATAGACTGCGCTCTACCAAATGAGCACAGTGAACCGCTTTTGCGACCTCATTTTCCTGTTCACCGAGGGCACGCTGCATTGCAAGAGCGGTCGCCAAGGCGGCTGAGGCAGACAAACCGAATCCTTGTGAGGTTGGCAATTCGGCTCTGTGTTCAATATTCCAATCGGTTTTGGCTACTTCAGGTAATAGTACAGACAACTCCTCGACCACAGTTGCAAACAATAACTCATCTGGAGCATCACCAACAAGATTCACGCGGCCTTCGCCGTCAGCAGTTGCCGTCGCGATGATTTCCACACCGTGAGAAACAGACAATCCACAACCACGGCTACCCTGCTCAAGGGCGTCTGGTGAAGATGCCTGTATGCTGAACAGCAGGGTGATATGGCCACCAACGTGAGCGCGACCTACGGTCATTTGACCACCTGAGCGATGTCATCCCTCATCAGCGGTGCGCCGATGGTATCTCAGTAAAGCTCAGAGAATTTCCCCAAGAATTCCTGACAAATTACCAAAACGCCCAGCGAGAACGTTGCAGGCCTGATTGAAGGCGGTGCGAGCGCTCATCGAGCCATCGGTATCAAACTTGAAAATGAACTCTCCAGGCACGTCCTCAAGTGTAATCGCGTCCTTGAAATTGTCCTTGCGGGCAGTGCCGTCACCAACATGCATCAATTCCTTCTTCAGAAGGGTGACCTTCTCAATATCATCCAATTTGCCGGATTTGAAATCCTTCTCGGTGATAGTGAGGTCAAGGTCCCACAATGTCTTGGCCTTGGTCTTGATATTCAACTTAGCCACTTGACGCGGTACGAAAGTGACACCAGCAACTGGAGTCCACTTTGCATGTTCACTTCCACGACCTAGGACCGCATAAGCATAGAATTCGAGATATTGCCCTTCAAACAACTTGGTGATAGGAATGTTCTGATATGCCTCGGGAATCTGCAATTTGTCCTCACCTAGCACGTTCAAGTCTGCAGCTGTGACGGTGTGGCCCTCAGGAGTTCCACGAGCGCTGCAATGGTAGATTATCTGTGAGCCGGGGCTTCCCCATTCCTCTTTTGGAAGACCTTCGTTAGCCGGGTCTTCCTCAAGGAAACAGAACTCATCGTGATATGTTGGAATAGGGATCATAGCAAGTCGGTGCGCAATTACCTCATCAGGAATGGCACTTACAGATTCAAAAGCCTCGCCAGTGGCATTGTCATTTATGGTACCCATTTCAAATCGAACCTTGTGGATGGCCATCTTCGCTACTTCTGTGAGCATCGTGCGACGTATCGCATTGATCTGAGCACGGTCAGTTCCTGAAATCAGCATCTCTAGATGGGTATCTGTCTCTGAGAGTATCTTTGTCTTCACCATTCTTCATACCTCCAATCATACACGGCGCCCGCGGCGCCCTCCTTTCTTCTTCGTTCCATCGTGTGGAATAGGTGTCACATCCTCGATGCGAGCGACCTTGATTCCAGCGCGTGTGAGTGCGCGGATGGCTGCCTGTGCTCCGGGTCCTGTGTTCGGGCTCTTATTGCCCCCAGCTCCCCGGTACTTCACAATAACTTGCGAGAATTCCTTCTCCTTCAACATGTCAGCGATTCGCTCAGCGGCGCGAGTGGCGGCGAATTGGCCACCTGCATCGCTTGCCTTCTTGGTAACTTGTCCACCACTAACCTTTGCGATGGTTTCAGCACCGGTAAGATCTGTCGCGGTAAGAAGCACATTGTTGTAAGAACTGTAGATGTGAAGTACTGCCTTGTGATTCATCAAGCCTCACCTCCCTTAACAATTACATCTTCAGCAGCCGGAGCGGCCTTAGCTGCTGCGGCGGTCTTCTCCACGAAGTCCTCGGTGGCTTCGGGCGCTGGTACAGCATCCTCATCCTCACCGTAGTCCGCCATTGAACGAATCAGTTCGATTTGCTGACGGATGTTATGGCTCGGGTCGTTGAGTGGGGAATTGTGATGGTAGGAAAGTTGCGCCTCCTCATCACGACTGATGATGTAACTGGGCACAGTCATCTTCTGTTCTCCGACGGAGATGTGACCGTGAATAACCAGTTGGCGAGCCTGCCTCATGCTGCCTGCCAATCCATGGTAGTATACCTGACTCTGCAAGCGTCGACTCAGTACGTGTTCGACGTTAATCTGTAGAACATCATCGAGTAGTGCACCTTCTCCAAGTAGGCCCCGGTTGACCAGCGAAGCAAGCAAGTCGTTCTTTTCACGGGCCAAGTGACCCTCGGTAGTATCATCTCTACCGATGAGTTTCATTGCATTCTGTCGCCAACGTCGCAACTTTGACTTTGACTTCCAGATTTCCTTCATGCCGCCAACCTTCTTCAGGCCAAACTGCTCTTTGAGTGCGTGTTCCTCCTCAATCCTACCCTTTTTCCAAGGGTGGGCGGGAGTGTCATATCTAGGTCGTGAAAATTTTGGATGTCCCATTCAACTCACCTCATTTCTTGCGCTCGACACCTAGCGTCAAGCCCGAACGACCATTACTTCTCGTCCTTTGCCCACGAACTCGCTTATTCGTTGCGTGGCGAACACCACGGTATGCCTTTGAGGCACGCAGTCGAGAAATGTCGTCATTCTTCACCATCTTCACATCGTTAGAGAATAGATGCAATTCGTCTCCTGTGTCGAGGTCGCGCTGACGGTTCAGCATCCAAAGCGGAACTTTGGTTGCATATTCCTCGATAGTATCCTTGAGAGTAGCCTGTTCCTTATCGGTGAGGTGACCTGCCATCTTACTAGCATCAATGCCAGCAATTTCGCAAATGGCCTGAGCAGTTCGAATGCCTACGCCCTTTACACTGGTCAATCCCATGCCAATCGGTCGCAGACCGTCGACATCGCTGTCAGCGAGCCTGATGATGTAATTGAAATCATCACCGAGCTCGGTTTCGTCAATCTTTGCCATTATTGGGTCCTCCCCTGTTCATCGGTTGCCCGATGGCCCCTATTGAGGCGTCTCGCCGACTCTGCCCCCCTATTTGAACGACACTGTCCGGACCTGAAATGCCCCTTAGGGGCAATAGGTCAGAATAGACTTAGGGAATTCTGCACAGAATGTGTTGGAGCGCTACAGAATCTGTCTCGACGAGGAATCCTCTAGACCCATCATCAGACTCGATGTTCAGCCTTCGCATCGCTCTATCGATTGCAGATTGCATCTTGGGTTGTAACTCTGGATTCATGCTGCATCGGAGATGTAGAGATGTGAGTCCAGCATCAATTGCCTCCTCAGCAAGACCCTGGGCGGTTGCTACAATTGCATCTTGGTCTGCGACATCCCAACCAGTTGATGCGAGGCAAACAACTTCGCCGCTGATTGAGTAGAACGCGGCGGCTACCTCTCCCTCTTGCATCGGCATATCGGTAAGCAACAATGGTCGGCGACCTTCGCAACGCAGCCATTGACACTCTGATTCGGAGCTAATAGCAAAATCCAGCCATTCAGAAGCAAGGCCGCTACCGAGTAATGCTGGGTCAACCAAGGTTACCCAATCACCTATACTGGCCTCTGCATTTACCGACTCTTTAGTGTCAGATGCATCTCCTTTCAATGTCACAAGGCGGCCGTCTTTTTGCAGCCTCACCAAACGAGTAGGAGATGTTGATGCAACCGGTCCAACCCACAATGAAAGACGGTCAATCCTACCACGCCCTTGAGTGAGCCATTGCCAAGTCCGGGCTGTTTTTGGCCATAGGCTATCGATGATGTTCTCTACCTCAGAGCGCTGTTGATTAGATAGGCGAGGAGAGAGGTCGAGAATCAACGCGGGTGTTTGCCCGCCCGCGGAGAGATATGGGGACCATGCTTTCAGCAGCAAGTCGAGTCTGGGCTGCATTTCATCCAAAGTATGTCGTTGTGCATCTACCGGCCTCTCCGGATCGATATGCAATAGAGAAATGCGACTATCTGCCCCTCCAGTGGATAATCGGTAAGCCTCCATCACGCCATCGGCATCGAGACCATTACCCCACAACACCCTGCTGTTACTTCCCCATGCACTATCCCCAGCATCTGTCTCCTCGCTCCACTCTGAACACCGCGCTAAATTGACGGCAGCAAGAGGTGCAGCAGCACCATCCAACTCGATTCCAATGCCTGCTGATTGCAACTCACAGCACAGTGCGACCAATTGAGTAGCACTGCCACAAGCAGGGTCTAGGATGACTCCGGGGGATAACTCGCAATCAGCGAGTAAACGTGCACGGGCAGCAGCAACCGCCCAAGGAGTCGCGAGTCGACGCATCTCAGCAGTCGCATGGAGTGGAGGGTTTCGCGAAGATGAAGCGGCAGGAGCCACTGATTGAGCGAATACTCGTGCATTCTCATCAGCCGCCAAAACGACCGGTCCTACCTGCGATGTCATCTCTTGCCCAAACCACTGATGAAGCGCATAGCAATCTCATTTTCTATACCGAAATATGCGAATTATCCCTGCGATACACTCATCCTCTCAAAACACATCCGAGATTTATGCGCAGTCGTATACAAGTCATTGTTACCTTGATGCTCATTGTTTCCATGCTGCCCGCTTTGGCACAGGCAGGCGGGGCACGATGGAATACAGGAGACTTGGAAATCAGCCCCTCGATAGCCATCCCAGGGGAAATTGTCGAAATTAGAATTGAGGCACTTGATGCTGAGGAGAAATATGAGGTCTGGGTAGAAGATTCCGAAGGGCAATATCGTTTTGAGAGGCATAATCAAACAACAAATAATGAGGTGCTGATTTACGAATGGACTGTATCTCCCAACATCCCTACTGGTCAATATTCACTCTGCTTGGGGATTTGGGATACTGACTGGTGGGATGATGAATACATTGCACTTGAGGGGTGTGATTCTTTCTGGGTTATGTCACGCAAAGTCATTACTGAATCTCCTCACGATGCAGTTCTTCCCGGTTCAACAGTTGTTGTCAACGGCGCTATCACACATCCATGGACAAATGAACCAATATTCGCAGACCGCGTCGAATATCTCGCAGAATACTTCATCGATGAAGATGGGTTGATTGATTACCGCACTCAAACCGGAACACTGAATTCTATCACTGGCATCTTTTCTTTCCAATTTGACATACCCCTAAATGTTCCTCAAGGAGATTGGTTGTACTCGGATATTGTGATCACAGTTTGGGCCAATGGGAGTAGTGGTCAGCAGTCTGACAGCACCACTCTAGTCGTTGAATGTGGCTCATTTTCTTTTGAATGGATTGCCACGGGCTCAGGCAGTACGCTGCTTCAACCGGGAATTCCAGTATTGCTTGAGGCGCGCGCGCTAGTCGATGGTTATTGGGAATGGGCTCCGCTGGAAAACCACACTGCATCACTTTCAATTTGGCAAGACGACATCAAGAGGCCTATTGTTGTCGGATTGAACAGTGGGGCTCGGGGCAAAATACAATTCATGCTCGACATCGGAGATTTGCAAGGCCTCCACTCCGGCTCCGCAATTCTTGAACTGCAAGGATCCTCACCCGTTGATGGCTCAACAGTGACATCTAACACCACGGTATTCCTTCTACTCGACGATGATGCAATCGGACAGGGAATCAACGTTAATCTGAGAGAAAATGGCGGACCATGGAATCCTGGAGATTCTGCAAGAATAGATGTTCTGGTTACCGATGATGCGGACCAACCTCTTCCACATGCTTGGTTTTACTGGACTATATCAGATTCCGATGATAATTATGGTTACTTATTGAATGAGGGCCTGATAACATCCGATATTCGTCTGTCTCAGGTAGATGTGGATGGAAAAGCACAATTGAATATTCAAATCTCGGAAGACCATCAATCCAGTATTCAGGATATGCACGTAAGAGTCACTGCCAGCAACTCGACCGGCTGGCTCGACTCTGACTCAATCACTCTGAATATCGAGGAGCCCGGCGCCAATATTGCTACTGACAGTATTGTTTTCTCACCTGGAGATAATATCCAATGTTCCCTATTAGCGTGGGGATTAGAAGGTAACATAGTATGGATATGGCAATCATCTGATGGGCAATCAGGTGTAGTTGAGGGAACTGCTTCAAGCGTCGCATTCAGCGTCCAAATCCCTGATGCCCATGATGAATATTCTTGGCAAATAAACGTCGAAGTAATTGATGAAAGTGGAAGGCAAGTCAGTGATTCAGTGACTCTACAGCAAAGGCAAGGCCATACTATTGAGGTAGACTTGCCATGGGGTACTCCAAAGGCTGGAGAAGTGATTGAAGTCGAGTATATACTGCATTCACTTGAATCGGATGGACGTCTGGATTTGCCGATGAGTTGGCATTCAGGTATCGCAGGTGATGAGGAGAACAATCGAGAAGGTATCGTGACCAGTGCGAGTGGCACTGTTCCATTAGCGCTGCCTGAGGACCTTAGCAGTGGCAGTTACCTCGCTGTAATTCAGATTGGAGGTGCATCGAGTTACTTGGTCGTGGAAATCGCGGATGAGGAGAGTCTCGGTGCTGCTAACCTAGCAGGTGATGTCGCAGGAGCAGCCAACCCAACCCTCACTATTCTCGCCCTAATTATCGCAGTCGTGGCCATGATACTCTCACTGCGCAGGAAAGGGGGTAGTGATGCGCTAGGAATGGCCGAAGATGGCTCACCAAATACACCGGAGGAATCTGTTGTCAACAAACTTCCACCACCATCACTGGCACCAGTTCCGCCTACAGCTGCCCCAAATCCAGCAGCCCCACCTCCCGCTAGTGGTGGAATGCCACAGCCATCGATAGAGCAGATGGCACAGGGAAGCGGTGGCACTCAACAATTCCCGCCGGTACAGCCACCGCAGTGATACAGCCTAGATGAGCATCTGTTCAAGTTCCAACTCAAAACGAAGCCAGGATTCCTGCAGCACGTGACCATCACGGTCACCGTATGCCAGTTCAGGTGGCAGTAGAACTGTGTGAGTGGTGCAGGAAACTGCGCAAGTCGCAGAATCAAACAAATCAGCATCCAAACCAACCAAACCCCAACCAAATCCCTCGATATATCGGGGGTCATTACCGGCGGTAGCAGGCAATGTCCCAGAATCCAACTCCTCGTCTGTGTCAGCGTCCCAAACAGTGTAGTGAACAAACAGATTCTGTGAACGGGTATGGCGGTCTTTTTCTCCACCGTCGGCAAACAAACTGATGTCCATTTCCACCTGTGCACTCGGTAGAGAAACATGCGATGCTGTGACTGTGAAAGTAATATCCTCAGCAGCAGATTCCAATAAAAGCGGTAGGACAATTGCATCCTTGCCTTCTATCTGCACCACCGTGGTATTGCCATCTCCATCAATGCTCACAGCGTCGGTGTTGAGTTGAATCGTGAGTGGAAGGCTCTCATTGCCGATATTGTTGATTGCAATAGTGGCGTAGTCACCCTGACCCTGATGCGGCCAATTGCACTGAACTTCTCCAGGCAGCCAGAATATCTCATCTTGAGCAGATAAATTATCTGGCCACATCCATTCTCCATTACGCGGTTCGCAGTCATCGAGTAACATGGTTACCTCCCATGTCCATCGACCGTCCTGTTTGAGGTCGTTCTCATCAACCGTAGCATAGGCATCCTCGAACTGATTTAGGAAGGATAGAGCAGCGATTGCAATCCATCCCATGCTGAGCAGTAGCACGGCCAAAGTCACAGCAGACGCAATTATCGCAAGGCGTGGGACAGCCATTTCATTGAGACCAAGAGGAATCACTGGGTGTTCCTCGGCCTCAGGCCTGTCCTTTATCCAAGAGCCGCTCACAACGTTTTTGCGTCACTGCTCAGCCATCAACGTTCGCCTGATATGCCTGTGCGTTAATCTTGGCCCATCTGCTCCTGATGGCGAGTACCGAGCCAAGCAACTACGCCTAGAACAACGCCCAATGAAAGCAGCATGAGTAGCAGCATTTGTGGGTCGAGTAAGGAGCCTTGTAGAACTAGAATCCAGGCCATTACTGAAAGGCCGAGATCGAAGGCACCAAACACTCTCATTCCTCGGCGCAATTGTAGTATTCCACCAACCCAAGTGGTTAGAGAGAGAACTAGGATGCTGAGGATAAGCCAACCGGAGAATCCCGTGAGGATGAATACAGCGAATGGCAGTAGAAGGTGGGCGTTCCACATCCATGCCGTAGTCCAATGAGGTTTGGACAAAGCGATGGTGAGAATGTGTGCAGTCACCATCGACACCGCTACCGCTAGGATAATCCAACCCAACAAATCGCCGACATTAGCAACGTCGACCCAATTAGTGAAAGCGAATAATGAGGCGAGAACGACATGAATGCTGATTGCTGCCGCCGCTGGTTGCTGCCACTGAAATGAACGGCGAAGGCACAGAGCACCTGCGAGCAATCCTGCAGGGCCGGTTGAAAGTAGAACCACACTGAGAGCCCAGGCTCCGCGTCCGGCAGCACCCCTGTGGTCAGGCATTCCTCGCTTACGCCTCACACCCTCTATCCAATCCCATACCAATACAAGGCCCAACAACAGGCATTCAAGGTAAAGCCACGGAATGGTCCATTCAACAATGGATATCGCCACTCCGCCCGTAGTAGATGCCGCAAGTGGGTCTACGGACAACGGCATTGGCGCTGCACCATACAGAACAAATCCGAGTAAACGAGTCATCAACAACACGAGAACGACTGCTTCCAATGCTGAAGGAATCCGCCATGCAAGGTCGTGTCTTCCAGTTAGTGAAAGCCCGGCTAGAGCAATCAAGGCGGAGGAAAGCACAATGAGGTCCAACTGATTCCAAGTCGAGCCAAGAGGACCAAGGTGTCCGGCGAGATAGATGATGCCGAGAGCAATCATCGTGACAGCAAACGGCATTTCAATGCCGAATAGGTCTGGAAGGCTCAACTGGACTGCCTTAGCTCTCCATCGAGACACCAAGGATAGGGCTAACGCGAATATGCTGGTTATTAGCAGCACTCCAGCAGCAACAGCAGAGAGTGTGAAGGCGGTAAAAGTGGCTGCGAGTGCTGTGACGACAATGAACGAGAGTACGATGAGCGGCTTGTGATGAATATCTCCTACTAACAAATCGAGATGCTCGTCACCCCCGTGTGCACCCGCGCGCCTGCGCCGCTTGCGCTGCTTGTCAAGCAAACTATACAATTGCGCATCGGACATTTTTACCTGCCCAATCGACACCGCCTGTGAGAATGCCCTGACTGTCTCACCAGTGGCGTCAGCAGATGCCAAGCTAGCCAATGTCTCATCTGCGAAGTGGTAAACACGACCCTGTATTTTCTGGTCAAGTGCTGCACCTTCCTCCACAGAGTCGAGTGCTAACTGGCTGCTTGGTGCAGCCATCATCGGTAATGCAGATTCTTCGCCGGAATCCGATGGTGCGGTGGTGCTCATCTCCAGCAAGCCCGCTACCGTAGGATCCAATTCACTGAAATCTCCACTGGACAGCGCTGCGACCGTCTGCTGGCGGCGTTGAATCGCAGCAATTCGCTCGTCTCTCTTACCCATCTGGCTCACACTATTACGAATCTCACCCTGAGCAGCAAGCCAAAGTCCGCTTCCTGCGAATAAGACCAGTGAAATGCCAGATGCACTCCAATGTGACTGATCACTCCATGAGGCCCAAATTGTAATCGACAACAAAGCAAGGGTGGCCACCGCTGGTCGAAGCAAGTCCTTCAGTCGACTAGCAATTGGTAGGTATATGGCAAGCAGTGCTGCTGTACAAGCAAGTACAACAAAGCCGGTCTGAAGTCGGTTAAGTGGTTCCGGGTCCACCAATGAATTCACGGTGAATCTGTTCAGCGCAAATAGGGCTATCTGCATGCCGAGCAAAGTCATGCCAAGAGAGAGAACCGGGCCTGAATCTTCTCTTTCTCGAGTGAGAATTATTGTCATGGATACGGCGGTAAGAATCAGCATCCAAATTGCGTCTAATCCCGCCTTCCATTGCAGAATCACGAATGTGATAGCAAGCAGAATCAGGATAGTCCGCGGATTCCCCTGATGTTTGCCTTGTGCTTCAGCAACCACGTGCACTAATGCCAGTGTGCCTAAACCAGCTATCACACCCCAACCGTTCACCTCTCCGGGTACTGAATTGGCTAACCAGACAATCAGGCCTGAGATTAGCCCAAGATTCCACAATCGCATCATGCCTGAATCACGAAGTCTAGCACTAAGTTCTGTGGCTCCAATCAACCGGCCGGCAAGATTGACACCGGTTTCTCCTAGTCGAATGTTGATTGGGTATTGCAGTAATGCTGAAAAAATCAGGAAAATAGCAATTGCTGTCTCATCGAGTATGATGACCTGTAATGAATCGACACTGATGCCCCGCGCAGAGGAAAAAGCGCCTATAGTGGTGAACCAGAAGCGATGAAGCAGCATCCATGCCCATGGTGCAAGTATGGTCACTCCCGCAAGGCTTGGAGATTTTCTGCGGATAGCAAGGAATGCGGTTGCAATCTGCAGTACAGCCAACGATGACAAAAGCAGAACACCTTCATCTCCACCATCAGAAGCAGACCGTGCTGGAATCAGGATGGTCAGCAGAATGATGATGACAACAGTGCCCAACCACAATACCCTATCCGTGACACTTTCTTGGTCTCGTAGTAAAACGAACACGGTCAATACCGCTGCAAAAATTGTGAATATTTCATAGCCTGAAAGTGGAATAGGTGAAGTGGTCCAGAGTTCTTGTCCCAGTAATACGATGAGCAGAAGTGGGAGTGCTGCAAGCAGCGGTTTGAGTACCCGCTCGGCAGACACCCCACGTACCACTAGATACGAACCTCCGTAAACCGCTAGCAGGGTCATTAGCAGGCCAAGTGCATAGCCGGTGGTATCGCGCTCAGATGCTAGCAGCATCATCGCACCAATCATACCTAGGCCAACAGAAACTCCCCACAGCCCCGGTCGTCCAAGGCCAACTGAACCCAATCCCTGACTGAACCAATTCTCCGATTTGGAAAACCGAGCGGCCATCGCTCCATTCACTGCGGCAATGGCCAATGCAAGCAGGAATAGCAGCATGGGGTCGGCGAGAGGTAAAATAGTCAACGCGCCGATTTTAAGAGGAGACAATTGGATTGCATGAAACCCGACCCAAAGATGGCTGGCAGCGATACCAAGCGAAGCGAGATTACCACTTTTGCGATGAATAGCTAGTCCATGCAACAACAGAGTCGCAAGCAAAATCATCGCAGCGATGCCTGCCTCTCCTAGCAACAACCCAGTGGCACTGGCGATAGCGAGCAATACCAAAGTCGCCTGCGCAGCGATGGCATCGTGGTTGTGACGATAAGCCACCGCAATATTGACTCCAACAAGAGATAGCAACACCACCCCGAGTACTGGAGTGCTAATCCATCCCCAATGGTGGGCATCGAGTGCGAGCCCATACAGCAATTTCATCGAGATGATGACCCATGTTACTCCGAGCAGATGCATTGCCTTGTCAGGAACCCAACGCTCTCCGAGCAAGAAGCCCATAGTTGCCAATATGACTAATCCCGCTGCTGCCAGCATAGGTGAGAGAGCAGTCGCCACTACGTATCCAATCAAACTGTAGACGAAGATCATCGAGACCATGATGCCCCAATGCAGTCGCTTCTCTCCCTCAACGGCAATTTCAGTCACCGTGTCTATCTCAGGTGGCGTCATTACGGTACCGTCACGCAATACATCTCCCGCCTTCGAACCACTATCCTCGTCAAACGGGTCGAATATCTCGCCTACTGCCTCATCAATTTCGTTAGGGCGATTCGATAAGGGAGGGAGAAGTTCTTTTTCTGGTGATGGAGGAATAGTGGCGTCGGTGGGCGAAGCGCCTTCGCGCACGGGTTTAGGAACATTGGAGAGAGTTTCCTCATCTATGAAGCCGGAAAAGTCGATGCCGCCCCCCATCTGAAAGGTTTTGTCATCGATGACACGGTCTTTGCGAGAGGGGGACTGACCCTCCTCTTCATCCGATGCCATGGCCCTGCTAGCCTTGCCTCGGCCGAATAAGGCTCGCCCTTCTTTCCCTCAATATACCCATCACACAGCACGATAATAGAAACCGGCCCAAGCGAAACACACTATAACGGTCAGTGAAGGCGACGCAAATATGGCACCTCCCCTCATCGGGTGCGCCAACACCCGCGGGACCGTCGGATTGGATGCTCATGGCGTAAAGCCTAGCGGCGAGGTGTTCTGGAATCTCGAATGGGAGGAATTGTATTCACACGCATTACGCAGAAAGGAAGGGCTTCTTTCCTCTCACGGTGTACTGGTTGCAGAGACAGGGAAACACACTGGTAGATCTCCGAATGACAAATTCATCGTCATGGAAGGTGATTCAGCAAAGAATGTCTGGTGGGGTCAAGTGAACATACCGAAGTCGCGAGCGGTTTTCAATGGACTAAGAGACAAAGTGCAAATATATCTCAGCAAGCGCGAGGAGTTATTTGTTCAAGATTTGCACTGCGGTGCTGATTCAAACGAGAGAATCGCGATTCGTCTTGTAACAGAGAATGCTTGGCATGCTTGCTTTGCCCGAAACATGTTCCTGCGCCCAAGCAGTGCTGAGATTGAGACTCATAAGCCAGAGTTCACTATTCTGCACGCTCCTAATTTTAAAGCAAATCCGGGTGTTGACCACGTAAACTCAGGCGCTTTTGTGATGGTATCTTTTGACCAAAAACTGGTCATCATAGGTGGTACTGAATATGCTGGAGAAATCAAGAAGTCAATTTTCTCGATAATGAACTACCTGTTGCCATTGCGCGGTCACCTGCCAATGCATTGCTCCTCAAACACCACCGGAGACAATACCGCTGTGTTCTTCGGGCTCTCTGGCACCGGCAAGACGACACTATCAGCCGACCAAAACAGGGCCTTGGTCGGCGATGATGAACACGGCTGGTCACAAGATGGGATTTTCAACTTTGAAGGGGGATGTTACGCCAAACTGATTGACCTCTCTGAGGAGGATGAGCCGGCCATCTTCGCTACTACTCGCATGCCCGGCTCTATTCTAGAGAATATCGTGCTAGATGAGGACGGTATACCCGATTTCCATGATGGCTCCAAAACTGCCAATACCCGGGGTTCCTATCCGATAGAGTACATCGAAAATAGAACCGAGAACTCGATGGCCGGACATCCTCAAAACGTTGTATTCCTAACCTGTGATGCATTCGGTGTCCTACCACCTATCAGCAGACTTTCACCAGAACAGGCCGCCTACCACTTCATCTCTGGATATACCGCAAAAGTAGCGGGAACCGAGGTCGGTGTCGTCGAGCCACAAGCAACCTTCTCGGCATGCTTCGGTGCTCCGTTCATGCCGATGCACCCTAGCGTGTATGCTGACCTTCTCGCCAAGAAAATGGCAGAGCACAACGCCCGATGCTGGCTGTTGAATACCGGTTGGGTGAGCGGTGGATACGGCAAATCAAACAGAATCAAAATTCGATGGACGCGTGCGTTGCTAAACGCTGCACTGGATGGTACTCTCAACGATGTAGAATTCATCGCTGACCAGCGATTCGGATTTGAAATCCCGCAGTCTTGTCCTGATGTTCCTGATGAAATCCTCAATCCAAGAAACACCTGGGAAAGCAGTTCGGAATATGACGAAATCGCTGATACGCTTGCGCAAATGTTTGAAGCCAATTTTGCGCAATTTGCAGAAGGTTGCAGTGAAGATGTCTGCAATGCCGGGCCGTCTCCCCTCGCTTGAATAGAAAACCAATCGTTGCCGATTAGTAGCTCCACATCTGGCTGCAAAGCCTTAGAGTGAGAAGCCCGTGGCTTTGCCGATGGATTGCTCGGCTGCTGCCCTTTTCCCCTCTCTTGGTGATGGCAATGAGTTGCCTGTATTCCCAGCCGATAAGCCAGCATGGGCCCTCCTTGATAAGGGTGGAAAAAATGGACTGGCTTCTCAATTAGAATCGCTACTTGCCGACATTGGCGGCAGAGTGCCCAGCGAACTTCCAGAAGGTGTTACTGTGGACCAATCTGCTGGGATTATCCACATCGCCGAGGGTGCAGTTATTGCTCCCTGTGTACGCATTGAGGGGCCAACATATGTCGGACCAAATGCGGATATTCGCCATGCGGCATTCCTCCGCAGTCATTCATGGATTTGCACTGGCGCGGTGGTAGGGCATGCAACCGAAGTGAAGCATAGTGTGCTGTTGCCTAATGCTAAATCTCCCCACTTCAATTATGTCGGTGACTCAATTCTAGGCAGTGGAGTAAACCTTGGAGCAGGGTGTAAATTATCCAATCTACGTAATGACGGCAGGAACGTATTGGTCAGGGGTGCCGGTCCGGGTGGCAGTGATGTCGACAGTGGTTTGCGCAAGTTTGGAGCGATTCTAGGCGAAGACGTACAGATTGGATGCAATGCTGTGTGCAATCCTGGAGTCGTACTCGGCAGAGGGGCCAATGTTTGGCCAAACGTAACGGTGAGTGGAGCGCACCCCGCAAGTAGTATTCTCAGTGAATAGGTGGTGTCGGAATTACTAGACCGAAATTACACGGTACCGACGGCATCAGAGGCTGTGTAGTCGATTCCCCTCAAAACGATGAAAATTCAATTGAAAAATTGATTTTACAACGAGAACTTTCACCGCGCGCTATGCGACTGATTGGTGAAGGTACCGGGATGCATCTCAGTGCAGAATCTCCCGCCACAGTAGTGATTGGGTGGGATAGGCGACCTCGCAATGGCGAATTGGTCGATTCTCTGGAAGCTGGGTTATGCGCTGCGGGCTGCTCTGTCGCTAGGGTCGGAGAGGTCCCTACACCAGGCCTTGTCCATGCAATGATGGATGCTGGTGCAGATGCTGGAATGATGGTCACAGCCAGTCATAACCCCTCCTCTGATTCCGGCGTCAAACTCTTCGATGCTGATGGATACAAGTCCATGCCAGAGGATGAGCAGCATATCTCCGACCTGATATGGCAACTAGCCGATGGCTCGATTGCATGCCCGCAAAATGATGGAGCGATACTAGATCCAATCGATGGATTGAGGATATATCGGAAGGGTTTGAGGCATCGACTGGGTGTGATTGCAAATAGCCTAGAAATCCACTTTGATGAAGCAGATCGGAGCGGTATCATACCCGTTGGTGGCCTCATCGTAGACAGTTCAGGAGGAATTGCGACAGAATTTCTGGCCGCTGGCCTATCTCAAAGAGGATTGCCAGCACGCGAGGTGAGCGATAGAAATTCACCGATAAACCTGAACTGTGGGGCTGGTGGCCTGTCTCCTACCGACTCATGGAGCTACGAAACTCTGCTCGAATTAGCCCCCCCACACGTTCAGTTTGAGTCATTACCACACGCCCTACTAGGGGCATTGGCGGAGGCATTAGCGCAGAATGATGGAATGCCACCATGGCGATATGGGGACATTGTCGGAGCGGCACTCGACGGCGATGGTGATCGCTGTTTACTAATTGAAGCAAGAGAAAGTGGTCTCGCAGTATTGGATGGAGACCATATTTGTGATGAATTACTACGTGCAACACAAACCACCTCATCTGGGAAATGGCGAATGGCAGCGAGTATCGAGAGTGACTTGGGATTGATAGCAGGGCTTGAAAGAATGCCAACTGATATCGAAGCTAGTACTACTGCTGTCGGTGACCGATGGCTGGCTCATGCCCTATCCCCGCCGTCGAACTCACCAGTTAGGTTGCACCAAGGAGAACAATGGCCTCGGGTAGTTGGGTGTGAGGATTCAGGTCATCTGGTTTTGACCGCGCCCTGTCCCCGCCGCGAAAAACATTGGTACATGGTTGGCGACGGCGCTGCAACATTGTTGGTCGCATTGTGTTCACGACTGGTTCTCCGCGACAGGGCGTGTCCTGCTAAATTCAACTGCGGATGGAAAAGCAGAGTTAGCATCAGCCCAAGCATAAGAGAGCGTTGGGACGGCAAGAATGCGCTAGCCGATTCAGTTCACTCCGAGGCTGTCAAGTGGTTGGAGGATAATTACAACACGCTCGATATTGAGAGGAATGAGATTCCTGGGGAACCTGCTCTACTGCTGATTACGGGCGAAGCAGATGGTACACCAATCTCTATTGCAGTACGTAATTCAGGAACTGAAGCAAAGACCTCGATATCAGTACGGGCTGCGCAAAGTCATGCAGACGGGCTGATGGAGTTGGTTGCTGTGCTTATCGATTTACTCACCGCTGAACTAAGCCCGTGATTCTAAGGCTTCAACGAATGAAGCGTGGTAGATGTCTTGCTACCGTAGCATTCGATACAACGCCAATAAGCGCACCTTCCCCATCTACTACAGCCAGTTGATTGAGGTCATGGGTTAACAGGAGGACAGCTGCCTTGAGCAAGGGGGTATTGGTTTGTACATGAAGTGGTGGATGGGTGATGCACTGGTATGCTGGAATTGCCTCTGACCACGCAAGGTCCCGGTTGACTCGCTTACGGTCAAACAACTTCAGCAGGTCAACAGCGTGGACTCGACCTACTGGGAGACGTTCATCATCGATGAGGAATACGTGGTCCCAATTGCGAGTTGTCATGGTGCGAATCAGATGCGAGACTGATACCTCGTAACCAATCATGTTTGGTTTCTCAAATACTTCCCCGCAAGTAAGTCTGCGGGAGGCCTCACGAGCGCTGCCGCTCTTCTTGCCTATATGCGCGCCTCTCGGCTGCGAACCTCTCGATAGGACCCCCATGTAGTCACTTCTAGAAAACGCCCCCAACACCTTCCCTATTTGAATCATTCACCTGCCGGATTAAGGAAAAGAAGTTGCAAATTGGGTTGAATAATGCCGGAAATAGGAAACCTACCCGCAGGAACGGGTAGGAACAATGCTCAAGACCACTACGCGCAGGAGGATAATTGGTAATATGCTCCCAACTTCAGTATTGCAACAACTCGATGGCATGGATGATTACGACCGTTTGCTCGCGTACGACCGCGTCGGACGAGAAAATCGCCTTTCCGCGGCAGAGGTTCAGGCTCAATTTGAGGCTTACAAACGCGGAGAGGTGGGGCACACCTCGCTATCTACTGAGGACATCGAAGCCGCTAGCGGTGGCGTCGAAGTAAACTCAGACACTAATTATCTGCAAGATGCTCATCGCTATCGTGCTCAGTATGACCCAAGTCACGAAGGTCAGGAAAGGCAAGCGAACGTGAATCAAGCGATTATTTGTCCACATTGCTCATCTGCTCTAGGCATCCCATCTACCCGCCCAATCAAGGTCACGTGTCCGAATTGCATGATGGAGGCCGTTTTTACCTCCTAATGCGTTCGATTCATCCAATGTTTGAAAATGAACACGCACCCCCCATAGGGGTGCGAGAGACGTCGTGAGGGGGCTGATTCAGTATGCGGACACTGGTGATTACGGTCGATAGAGACAACGACCTTGGTGTAAAGGCTGGAATCAGAGGTTCGGTCGTTGGGCGTCGTCAAGTGCTTACTGCGGCGCTGCGACTAGGCATCGCTGACCCCGAGGAAAGTGACACCAATGCTATCCTCGGTGCTTTGAACCAGCATGACCAATTCATTGAGCAGGCTGAACTCAACGATGCTGTAGAAATCGCGATTCTTACTGGCGACGAAAAAGTAGGAGTTAAGTCAGACCGAGCAATAGCTCAGCAACTTGAGGATGTTATCAGCGAATTTCAGCCAGATCGAGGTATTCTAGTCACCGATGGTGCTGAGGATGAAGCAATTCTACCTCTGTTGACAAGCAGACTTTCAATAGACCATGTTGAGAAAATAATCGTCCGCCAGAGCAAGGGCATAGAAGGTACCTACTACTACATCGTAAAGGCGATTGAAGACCCACGTTGGCGGGCTCGATTACTCGTACCTCTTTCGATTTTTATGATGATTCTAGGAGCAGGGATGATTCTGCCCAATGGTGGCGTACTCATCGGAGCAATGCCGTTACTGCTCGGCATCTACCTCATGTTCCGCGGTCTAGGAGCGGAAAAACGCCTTGAGCACTTGATGCGAGAGATGCGAGAATCCGCCGATGCTGCCATCTTATCCTCACTGCTCTGGTCGATATGTGGTGTCGCCATCTTATTGGCAGTGGTCGAGGGGTATGACACCTACTCGGACGAATATGGCAATGGTGGAGCCATGTTGGTGGGCCTGAAAGTACTCAGGGGGGCATTTACCTGGATTGTCGTAGGTGCACTGGCCATCGCTCTTTCACTGATTGTGTTGAGATGGAAAAAGGGAAAGTTCTCTGGACGCTCAATTATTGTGCTCTCCTTCGGAGCGGTGATTTGGACAATGTCGACCACGGCATTGGATGTTAGTATCAGAATTGTCTCTGGAGCTGGATACGAATACGATGTCCCAACAATCATGGGTGATTGGGGTTCAACATTAATCGCCATAGTGATTTTCTGGGCAGTGAGAACCGTGGTAAGAACTTGGAATACCAAACAGGACACTGGGCGTTATTGGGGAGTTTAATTCTCATCGGGTTTCGGCTCGGCAGCTTCGTCGCGATGCCGGTTACGTTGCTTGATTCGAAGATACTTTAGAGGGTGGTCCAGCCACTCTTGCGCACATAGGGTATCGCCAATATCGCCTCTTGAAACGGGACAGCAGTCATTGATTTGCAACTTACCGCACCCATGTGGAGTATATTCATGTTCGAAAACGTGTGCTACCTGATACCGGGTAGTTTCCTCACTGTAATCAGGTGCATTAACAAAAAATGCAGTAGTTTGTTCTTGACTGATTCCCATCACGCGTGAAATGCTAGCAAGGAAAACACGACCCACATGATTGACGTTGACAGATTGATTGAGTTGCGTGGTGATTTCGGTAAGGCATGGGGGCCAATCAGATTCGTTGGTAGCGGTGAATGACACCTCGGTAACCGCCTGATGTTGGAGCAGCCCGACCACCCGGCCCACCTCTTCAGCAAGATTGGCTGCGAAATCCTCATCCATGGTTTCCATTCTCTCTCGACAAGCAGATATCAACTCGCTACGGATTCTTTCCTTAATCAGCCGAGCAAGACGCTGCTGGCTGTTCTCGTTGACATCAGCAGACATCTCAACCCAACCACCGCGCAGTGGTCGGTTTGGGAGGCGCCAATATCGGCCAGTTATCTTCGGGCATAACTCGATGAAATCAATCATCGGAATCCACCAATTATCGCCTTCTTGACGTGAACCGGACAAATAGGTCTGTGATAAAATTCCAAAATTCCCTGGTGACTCGATGGTACCAAACAGATTGTCGGCTCTGCTAGCCTCCCCCTCCGCCCATCGCGCAAGTAGTCGCTCATCATAGGAGGCGCAAACAATCAACATGGCATAGAGGTAGGATAGAGATTCAACCATCTGGCCGTGAGCAGTGTGAATATCGATGGTTGTCGCAGCATCGACATTCTTGTGGATTATCGATTCAATAAGTCGTACTCTACCCCTCTCCCGAACCTCTTCAAGCCATTCTTCTTCAACGAGGCCGGAGATATCGAGAGCGTTATCCTGCATATGCCCACGGATGGCCAATCTCGCCTGCGGAAGGAAGGGGTAGCGGGCCAACAGAACAGCATCGGCGAGTTCCGGGGGAGTCAGTGGCAGCGGCATGGGGAAGATACCATTCTAACGAGGGTTCTTCAAGGCTGTCCGACCCAACGGCTGAACGTGGCTACTAGTGGAAGTGCAGATTCGCCTGTGGTTCTAGCACCAGATGTTCGTGCTGCTCTCATCAGTATTCAAGACCAGTTTCGCTCCGACTTTGGTTGGGATTGTTCAGATGACCGGCGCAGTGCACTGCGATTACAGCAAGCTTGCGGTTCTCATGCATTATTCATCAGTACATCCGAACTATCGGCGCGGGCAATACAAGCCTCGTCTATCAGGATACTCGGCGCTGCCGTTGAAGTAAACGAAGTTCTTTCTGACATCAAAGAGGGTTGCCTGTTGATGGCTGCTGACGGAGCTGTTGGAGTCCTCAGGAAACTGCCAGATTCAACTCGAGAAGAATCTTGGCAACGATTGCTAAGTGTGGTTAGTGACGCCGACGGTGATTTTCCTGACCTATTGGAAGCAGCACATCGCAACATTCCATTCGTGCTACACGCACATGGAGATAATGAAGGACAATGGCGCGCGTTGTTGGATTCTTTTGGTCACAGTGGAGTAAAACCCCCCCTGATGCTTACACACCAAACTCCTGAACACATTGAGGGAATGTACAACCCCGGTGGATTTACTGATGGAGATCGAGCGGTTTGCTTACTGCTAAGCCTAGGAGTAAGTCCTTCCTCAATCGAATTGGTTGGATTCCGTGACGATACCATAGGGAGATGGACTGGTTCAACCGACCCGATACGCAAAATGCGTAAGCTAGCATGGATGGCCCGAATACTACGTATTGCGGGGGTGTGGCAATGAATTTGGTTCAAGAAGCAATGACAAGCGAAAAAGAAAATTCTGCGGAGAAGCGCAAACCAAAGGACGGGCGCAAGCGAATTGTGACTACATTGTTCACTTGGATACTATTGAATGCTATCTGGACTGGAGCGCTCGCAGGTGAATCGCTAAATGAAGTGATGGACCACGATTCACGATTCATTGGCAACTACTATCTTGACGTGCCAGATATGCTCAAACTAAACCATACAGTGCCAACCTTTGTTGAATGTGACTACAAGGCTCGAAATAATACTGAACCACAACTGGTTCGCTTAATTCACCAATCCCCTAATGGAGATACTGAAACTCTGTGGGAGGGAACTACCGATGTTGATGAATGCCCGAGTATGATGTTAGAGCTAGTTCCCGGCGGTCACAATTTCATCACTCAAGTAATCGAAATCGATGGGGTGCGTAATCAGACGCCCTCAAAACTAGTGTCCAGTGAATTGTACCTCTCAATGAAAATCTACGAACCAATTCACACGGAGGGTTACATCGTCGCCAACGTGCTTGGCCTCTGTCTATTCGTTGGCGAAAGAGGTGTTAGGGCAATGCTCAAGCGACGCAACGCAAGTAATGTCAGAGATATGCCGCTGCATAAATTACGACAGAAAGAGGAGTGGGAGTCAATCGTGGAGTCAATGTCAGGTGGCGATACCGCCGATGTCGAGGATTTAATCAAATTTACCAGCACTGAGGACTCTTCTGCAGAAAAACGCAGACAAAAGATGCGGCATGATTTCGCTGCTCAGGCAGCAACAACTGATGATGATGTAGAAGAATTCACTGATGATTCAAAGGTCAAAGACGATGATGAACTCGGCGAGGGGACCACAGAAGGGCTGGAAGGGGAAGTCAAACCAGACCCAAGTTTGCGCACTGTCAGGGATATTTGGGAAAGAATCGAAGATGATGACAACTGAGCCACCTTGATTGTGGTAATGCGTGACGCACGCCCACGCGCTCGGGTGTTGCGCAGGCGTTGCGCGGGCCTACACACGCGTGCGGGAGTGTGATGCTTTGTTACGCAAGGTATATATTCACCTTGTGACACAAGGTTACTCAGAAGGAGAGGGAAACAATGGAAACAAAACTTCGTGGAGAAAATGTCGGAGCGATGCGCTCCGTACTAATGTTGACTGTAATGCTGCTAGGTACACTTGCTGCACCAGCGGTACAATGGGATACTGGAAATGACGACCTGAACGACATGCTGGCCGAACTTCTCGGACCAATCGGTGTGGCTCAAGCTGCCAATTTTGAATCTGATTCAAGTACCAACCCTGCTGATCACATCGAAGTCGTGAGTTCAGCTGACCTCGGTGAGAATATCCGCCTAGCGGACTCATGGGAGGACAACGACAACGAAGAGGAGGATTGGTGTATGGGTGATTTCTTCATGATTAACATCACTCAGCGTTATTCCTACTTCGCGGTCTGCTGGGGCTCGGAAGACAACCCCGGCCCTGTTACCATCGCTGCACTTGAAGTGCAGTATCTTGGAGGAATCAACCTGCATGATTTCCCTGCCGAAGGGATGACCGTGCCAGGAGTGCCCCTACCAATTGCGACCGTTTTCGCAACTAGCCTTGTCCACATGATTGAGTTTGAGGACACGGGGACCCCAGGCAATGAAGCCAACACTTCAGGGAACGGGGTATTCGATTTCGTTAGGGCTGGTGATGGGCTGACTGACTTTGAGATAGAAGCAGCCGAGCCAGTTCATGCTGGAGTAGATTTGTCTAACCTCAACTGGGACATGACTGATGACGGAATTGAGGAATGGGCGCAAGGAAACAGTATGGGTTGGAATTTCACTCTGGAAGCGACCAACGTCGGCTACGACGGTGATGACGGATGGTGGTTGACCGACAGCGGAGATGAGGTAGAGCGTATCGCTTACACCTTCCATCTTGGTGTCGAAATAGACACGGTGACAGATGAGGTCATCCCATGGTGGGATGTCACGCTCGATCCCGTAGAAGGCACCACTGAAGACCTGCCTTGGGAAGTCGAGAATATTGGCTCACAGCAAAACTTGACCTGGAGTGGTGTGCGCGTCGGTACCGATTTCAAATACGATCAGACCATTGAAGGATGGGATTTCCACAGTGAGGATAGCCTGTTGATGGTTGAGAGCGTGATAGTGCGCGGCTCATTCACCTTCGGTATTATCGGGGATTTCATGGATGAGGTCTCTGGACAAGTAGGAGCATTTGATGAAGACATGGCATTCGATGTTGATGAGGAAAACGAAGTAGTACTCTCAACCGGAGATGTCAGTGGTGTAAACCGTGTTGCAGGAACCAATGTTGAGTGGAGAAATGACTACCGAAAGGTACCGGATCAACTGCACTGGGTAGACACCGCAGAAGTTGGCGAAGATGCGGACAACCTTTCGACCGCAAACGTCACCTTCCAACTACATGCTTCTGAGGCATTCACTGAGAGCAATGACGATGCGATAGTAACAGTATATGTTGCGCTTGGTGGCGCTATCTACCCAGCGGCAAACCACATCTTCCATGACCCGGGATACGCTTCAAGTATCTCGCTGATTCAACTGGGCGGAGCGCTGCTCAGCGGAGATTTGATTGGCCTACAACTGGTTGTAGTCGGCCTGCTTGGTGCACTAGGAATGGTAGCACTCGGTATGCGCCGCCGCAGTCACAAAAAGACACTGGCAGAACACCACGCCGGAGCGAATCAAGTCGCAACCAGGCAACCGATGGCTGCCGCACCGATGACTGTAGCTCCATCGACAGACAACTTACCCTCAATGGGGGATGCAATAGCATCATCAGACCACCCACCCGGTGGTGGTGGACCTGTTGGACCCCGGTATTGAGAGGTCGCCGGCTCCGCCGTCGCTGCCAGTTATGGAGAGAACACTATCACGCACTGCGTTCTCGGTGTGTTTGAGGAGATGATAGTTAGTGCGTAAGAAAGACCCTGTAACCGAATTGCGCAGAGGCGCACTCGAACTGGGTCTGCTCGCATTCATCTCGAAAGAGGCATGCTTCGGAGGTGGAATTATCACCGGACTTGCTGAAGCATCCAACGGTGGATTGAGCCTGACTGAAGGTGCACTCTATCCAGCACTTCATCGGCTTGAGAAAAATAAACTGTTGAGCAGTGAATGGCGAGACGGGGTTGATGGTGGCCGTCGAAGGAAGTACTACTTGATTACCGAGATAGGTACAGAGAGATTGAACGTGTTGTCCTTAGCGTGGAGTGAATTATCAGATGGAATGGCTGCATTATTGGAAGGTGATGAGTGATGATGCCTGCGGCGGACAAAACAGTGCAAATTGCCATTGAACAGTATCTTGGCTCACTGCGCAGAGGAATGTTTGGTGTTGCAGGACGTCGCAAGCGAGATGTCTGTGATGAGATTGGTGCTGACCTTGAAGCGAGAATTACTAGAAGTCAGGGGGATTATCAAAGCGTTTTCTCAAACGCTGCTAACCCGGTCGCTCTTGGCAAGGCCATGCGAGCGGTGCATGGAATATCCTGGTGGTTGCGGCTTCTGTTCTTGATTCCAGCACCGCTACTCGGTATTTTCTCGTTCCCAATGATTTCGGCATTCTTCCCGGCGGTACCGACCACGCTATTCCTCGCTCTTGGTACACTGCTGACAGTCAGTGCTGGAGCGGTAGGAGGGCGATTCGCTGGTTTATTCACAGGACTTTTGGTTGCTGTGCCACGATTCATTTGGCTTCTTGCCACCACTGTATTGATTGAAATCGTCCAAGAGACCATTGGTTATTCCAGTTGGAGCATCGATGGAGGCACAGCATTTGTCATCTTGCTGACAAGTATTTTACTACCAATAATCGGCTTCCTTGTAGGCAAAAGAGTCAATGTTTGAATCACAGGAAATCATCGAGGGTGTAGACCTTCACTCTATCGTTTTTGAAGAGCGAATCAGCACTTGCAGCCAAGCAATCCACGCGCTGTCGTGTATATTGTGAGACTCCGTAGTGGTCAATGACGTGCTTCATCACCTTGATGTATTTGCGAACCGAACCCTCGCTCACAGTCAAAACTAGATTGCCCCCGCACTGATGATTGCCTTCATCTTCAGTAAACCGCAGACCCCTGCGGCCCAGCTGATCTCTGTCTTGCGGATTCTTGATACACTTGCCTGCAAGCGGCATTCTACGATAGGACTCACCACAACGCACACACCGTACCTTCTGACGGGTAAACGCCACCAAATTACCGCGTAAATCTGGGAGGAAATGCGATTCAATGACAGAGGATGCAACGCGTTGGACTTCAACCGCACGCAGCCTTTGACCAAGTGCGAGTTGGGCATTCATTTTGTCAATCATCGTCTTAAGAATCTTGTACGAACTATTGATTGGACCGGAATCAAGGCTATCGCAATCGTGGGTGAATCCGTAACCACGCATTGCTCCTATCGTCTCAACCCGTGCTTCAACGATATCCATCCTGTCAACTAATTTAGAGGGATGGGGTTGACTTTGTGTGGCCTCATAGAATGCACGGTCATACATCCATGTTGCATCGACATTGAGTGCCTCTTTATCGAGTTCTGTTGGCTTCAAGCGTGTCGTCAGGACCAATGGAGCGTCCATTAAGCCACCTCGGGTGGCAGGCAATATCACTCGGGAGAAATTCAGAAGGCCATCTAGCAACAGCATTATCGCGTCTTCATCTCCATCACAATTTCTACGCTTGGAAGCATGGAAAAGTGGATGGGCATAACCAGCGGAGGCATTAGTCCAACCGATTAGACGTGTGAGTACACCGCCTGAGGTGTGTGGAGCCAACGCAATGCAAAGTTGGCCAACGAGGTCCTCCCCAGTGCTAACTTGGTAGTATGGGTCCATGTGATAAAAACGCTCGAGCAACTCATCGATAAATCGGCATACTCTGATGAAATAATCCTCCGCATTGCGACTAGCAATGAAATCCTGTGGTAGCAATTCTAGCATTTGCTCGTCAGATTTCAGTGGCTCTCCATAGATATCATGAGTATAGCCAAGGGTGGTCAATTTCTGCCACACTGTACCAATCTCCCTCGGACGGAAATGAGTGACTGGAACGTCAATCATGTCGTAACGAACCGTGCCGTCCTTGAATACTGGAATCTCATTCTTAGCCCGCAATAGTCCCTTTTCCAAAGGCTCAGGAGTTCTTTCCATCGAATTCAAAACTTTGACTGCCTTGACTTTCTCTGGGATTCTATCAAGTCCTAGATTTCGGCGTTTTACCTCAAGGATGTCGGCTAGATTCACTGACTGGTAGGTACCCTTTCTGCGCTGATTGGTCTTCATGCGCTCTACTACAGGCTCGGTCCTTCCTCCACATTCATTCGGTTCATCTGGAACGTTTCTATTATGACACATAGTAAATGGTGAACGGCGGCCACATTCGGTACATTCACGAATTCCAAGTTCTACTCGAAAAGAACCCGATTTACTCGCAACGGTAAGCAGACGTTGGGGGCCTCCGTGGTTGGCGATTGGAAACAGAGAATTAACTGAAGTTTTCATCAGTCGCGGAGCTGATTTCTCTGGCCTTCCCATTCTACAGCCAACTCGGCAAGGCGCTGATGCAACCCAACGCAAACTACCACATTTTCGTATCACCCAAAGTGAGCCGTCTGCTTCATGTTCATCGAGTAATTCCTCAGCAGCACGTAATTTCCCGGAATCCTCGGGGCCTGAATCAATGATCTCAGAAGCAGCAGCAGAACCATCGGCATCGGTTTCTTCAATGCTTGCACCGCGTTGTCGTGCAGCGGTTTCAGCCGCAAGGCGAACTTTTTGTCTACCTTGTTCAAGTTCAGTAACACGTTCTAATTCATTACGTGAAATACTGAGAGCATCAGCAATGCGAGAGAGGCGTTCCTTGGCATGTACGCATGCATCGATTCTAACTGTCGGACCCTTTCCAAGCCCTTGGTTATCTTCTGTAGGAATTGCGAATCCAAGCCCCTCAAGCAGCGGTTGCCAACCATGAGAAATCAGGATGTCATCTCCATCGTGATGATGATTGACGCCAAGAACAAGAAGTGCTGATTTGACCAAACCATGCTCTGCAAGGTGAAGCCAATGCGGCCATTCTCCTTGTATTGATTTGGGTAACTCACCAATAGTGCCAGGCGAGGCCTCAGGCTCTGAGTCATCAGCTGGATTCCAATTAGTAGCAGCCCCGGGTATTCGAAGCCAAATCACATCAGGGGCTGGGACCATTCTTGGTGCATCGGTAGATTTCCCTGATGATTCAAATCGTGCGCCTTTAATCGAATCCACTAGGTCCTGAATGAACTCAACAGGTAAGTCATGCCAGTTGAGATTCCAAGGTGGTGGAACTGCTGTGAGATATTTATCAGCAAGAGCTGTTACATCTTCCCACGAATAGACTCGAGTGCGTAGGAATCTATGCCACTCAATTCTGCGCTGTAATCGGTCTGTAGCATCATTGAGACCTTGCTCCGCATCGCCTGTGAATGGAATACCCAAAGGCAAGTCCTGCCTTGGGGTATTGATGAGAAGGCTGAATTCTTCCACAGTTTTTTCTGTATTCAGCGCACTGCATAAGTCGCTGGCAAACCACTCTGGTTGATAGGCAGCGGGAACCAACTCCTTGTTATTCTCAACAAACTCACCGAAACCAAGCATTAATTCGCCATTATCCCAAATTTCACTAACATTTGACTCGACTGCAGTCCAACACTCCATACTCTGAACTCGCCCAAAGGTTCCACTATTGAGTAACACACTGGGCCCGTCCAATTCCGTGCAGGGTGTTACTGCGCAGGCTTTGCCGGGTCTCTCTATTTTCATCTGAGTACCGACCGACAAGAAGGAACCCATTGCAGTCATAGAAACCGGGTTGATGGCAGCGGCAGCAAGCCCGACATTGCGAGGGCGGCCGTAGCGCAACCTGAATCCACCTGGGGTATTCGGCTCGCCAAATACCGGACGGCCTGCGATGATATCATCCATGAACCGGTCAATCTTCTTGATAGTTCGACGTTTTTCACCTTCAGAATCTCCACCATACTCTGCCAGCGCTTTGTCAGCAAAATGACTGATGAATTCCCACCCCGGTATTTCCAGTCGCTCAGTATGTTTGCGGATTTTTGGGGCTTTCAGGCATAGCCCCTCACCGATGACAAGCAGTACACCACCCCGTACCCGACCACCCTCGATGTTGCGGACCTCGCGGTATCCGGCACATTCGATGTCCTCGGTTTGCTCTCCATTCACCATCACTGGGCAGGCTCGTACAATCACCTCAACCTCCTCGGGTGGTGGACGATATTGCAAATTTTTGCGATACAAACCGAACTCCTCCTTCACCCTCTCTACTTCAGGTGTGGTGGGTTCGTACTTGGCCAAACCAAGTTCACGGCGAATCATGTCGGCAATCAATACAGCAAGAGCCTGTGCTGTGCCTCCGGCCGCTCTAATCGGACCGCAGAACTCGATTGAGACGAAGCGGGAGCCGTCGAGATTGTTCAGCACCTGCACTTGCCCGATTCCAGCAAGTGGTGCAACGAGCACAGCTTCAGTCAATATCGCTAGACCTACTCGCAGACCGGAATCGATTGAGCGTTGAATGTCGGCTGTCTTATCATGCATTTGATTAGCAACGCTCAGAGCCATCTCGATAGCAGTATTTTCTCTATCCTTGATAGCGAGTAGTTCACGAATATCATTCGCTATCTCAATTCCATCGAGATACTCCTCGAGCAATTTCTCTGTTCTGCTCGCAAGGTCAGCCGCCCGTGGAATCTCAACAGTTGTCTTCAGGTCGTAACCCTTTGCTCGTGCTTCCTCAGCAACTCGGTAGACCTCCTCGCATCGCTGCTCCATCCAAACGTGGTAGCGATCAATTTCATCCTGCATTCGCTCGGCATCGTACGGAGATACCACGCTGCCAACCACCATCTCTGCTCACCTGCTCTTGCGTAACATCGGCCATGGAGAGAAGGGCGTCCAAAAGGATTGGGCCTGAGTCGTTGACCACTTTCATAGAAAGTGGAGGGCAATAGCGAAGGTTCATTGAAGGCCGTCACAAGCGAGAATAAGAGATGAGATAATGCCAGAACCTACTACTGCAGAAGATGCGCGACAACGTTTGGTTGAGAAAGTCGCAGACCTCGCCTATCTTTGCACTGAAACTGAAGAATTTACTCTAGCGTCAGGACGCACAAGCCGCCATTTCTTTGACACTAAACCAGTGATGTGTGACCCAGAATGTGCACATCTTCTCGGTGTGCTAATCCACGATATTCTTGCTGATATCGAAGGTGGAGTCGATGCCGTAGGTGGTCTCGAACTTGGCGCTGTTCCCCTCACCGGGATAGCGATTGCAAAGGCCGGCAGCGGCAGTGACTTGCGCGGCTTCATAATGCGTAAGGAGCCAAAGGGTAGAGGGGGGAGAAAAACCGGTAATCCCCCTGGAATTGAAGGTAGCACGCTGCGCGCTGGTGATCGGTGCGTCATTCTTGAGGACGTTACCACCACAGGAGGCTCCGCCCTGTTGGCAGTCGAGCGTTTGCAAGACATGGGGTGCAAGGTCATTGCGTGCATCAGCATCGTCGACCGAGAGGAAGGTGGCCGCGAAGCATTTGATGCGGCGGGTATTCCACTAATCCCGCTGACTTCGATGAAAGATTTCGCTTGATTAGCCGTTGTATTATCAATTCAACTGAAATTAATCGAGCGGACGTTTGATATTGGCACCCCCCTCTTGTGACTCTAGGGAGTGATGGTATTGTCCGAGATATTTACCGAAGGTGAATTAGACGAATCCAGTGAGTTGCACTTGGCAGTGCTTACTCAATGGTTTGAAGAAGGCTGGGGAAAGCGCAACTTCGACCTCGTTGACGACCTTTTTTCACCCGAGTTCACAGCCGAAGGTGGACTTGCTGGGAAACTGGACCGTCTCGCATACAAGGCATACTGCCAAAGAATCGTTGAGGTTAGTCCTGATATCGAAGCAGTAATTCTTGAACTAATTCCAGCCCAGGATATTATCGTCAGCAGGATTAGGTCTGCAGGCACCCACAGCGGAAGCGCACAAGGCGTCGATGCAACTGGCTCCCACTATGACACCATCATCACAGATGTGTGGAAGTTCAAGGATGGGCTCATTGTAAATCGTGAGAATGCCAATATCGATTCTGCACATCTGAGAGAGGTACTGGGTGCTTCACCACGGTATCAAGCTGACTAGTGAGTTGCATTTCATCGCTTATCAGCCGAGGCACAGGCTCAAAAACTATGGACGAAGCCTCGGAGTTATGACAAAAGTTCTAATGAGTACAAGCAAGGGTGACATCGAGATTGAGTTGTTCACTGATAGCATGCCAATCACCGCAGGAAACTTCCTCAAATTGGCAGATTCTGGCTACTACAATGGGTTGCACTTCCACCGTGTTATTCGCGGATTCATGCTACAGGGTGGATGCCCAAACAGCAAGGACCCAAACAGCCCTCGATGTGGAACCGGTTCGCCAGGATATGCGATTGCCGATGAGCATCTAGATGATGCGAGATTCTCAAACGAAATTGGTACCTTGAGCATGGCCAATTCTGGCCCCAACAGCGGCGGTTCGCAATTCTTCGTCAACACCGTTCACAATTCCTTCCTTGATTGGTTTGATAATAGCACACCGTCACAGCACCCAGTGTTCGGTAAGGTAACCTCCGGAATGGATGTGGTAAAGTCAATTGAAGCGACACCAACAGGTGCAGGCGACCGACCGATTGAGCCGATGCAAATTATTAGCATTAGTCGAGCATAACCGGGGTTCTGAGCGTCAATTTATTAAGTAAATATCTTGACGGCATCACATGGCGAAGCACAGAGCTGGCGACAGGCGTATCCTCAGCGTCAGTCTGCCCGAAGATCTGGCCAAGAGACTGGATAGCAGAGTTGGACGAGGTAGAACACACGGCAGATCGGCTACCGTGGCTCGACTGCTGGAGAAGGGCCTAACCGCGGAGGCATCTATGCCTTCAGATGGTGATAGTGCGAAAACACGCGTGGCATCTGCCGGGGAAGGAGATGTGAGAATTGAGTCTGACTCTATGGGTGAACTCGAGGTCCCTGCAGATCGGTATTGGGGATGCCAAACCGCACGGTCGTTGATGAATTTCGATATAGGAAACGACACAATGCCCAGACCAGTCATTCGTGCCTTTGGAGTTCTCAAACAAGCAGCGGCTCAAACCAACATTGATCTTGATGAAATAGAGGCAGAGGTAGGTGAACCAATAATCGCCGCCTGCGAAGAAGTGATTCGCGGTGATCTCGACTCACATTTCCCACTGCGTATCTGGCAAACTGGTTCTGGCACTCAGACCAATATGAATTCAAACGAGGTCATTGCAAACCGTGCTATCGAAATCGGTGGAGGTGTGCTTGGGAGCAAACACCCAGTGCACCCCAACGACCACGTCAACAGGGGCCAATCGAGCAATGATACCTTTCCAACCGCCATGCACATCGCTAGTGCAGAGGAGATTCACCACCGGTTGATTCCATCAGCCAGGCGGTTACGCGCTGGCTTGTCGTCAAAAGTCGAGGAATTTGATGGCATCGTGAAAATTGGGCGTACACATCTGATGGATGCTGTGCCGCTGACATTGTCTCAAGAGTTCAGCGGTTATGTTGCAATGCTCGATGCTGACATCGCACGGCTTGAGTTCGCATACGAAGACCTACTCGAACTTGCACTTGGAGGAACTGCAGTAGGAACTGGCCTCAACTCACATCCGCAGTTTGCCGAACAGGTGGCTTGGCGTATCGCCGAGAATACCGGGCTAGGCTTCACTTCAGCGGACAACAAGTTCGCACAACTAGCAGCACACGATGCCATTGTTGCTGCATCTGGTGCGATGAATACCTTGGCTGCTTCATTGATGAAAATCGCCAATGATATCCGCTGGCTTGGCTCTGGACCAAGATGTGGAATTGGTGAGTTGGCTCTTCCAGCCAATGAACCTGGGTCAAGCATAATGCCGGGTAAAGTGAATCCTACTCAAGCCGAAGCGTTGACGATGGTCTGTTGCCAGGTGATGGGTAACCACATGGCTATCAGCATTGGAGGAAGTCAAGGGAACTTCGAATTGAATGTGTACAAACCGATGATGATTCACTGTCTTTTGCATAGTTGCAAACTTCTTACAGACAGCATGCGCGCGTTCAATGATAGGTGCATTTCAGGGCTTGCTGCAAATGAGGACAATATCGCCTCTCACCTAGAAAAATCACTGATGCTGGTGACCGCACTCAACCCGCATATTGGATATGATAAGGCAGCGAAGATTGCTAAGCATGCTCACGATAATGGAGTTACACTGCGGGAGTCAGCGCTTGAATTGGGCCTGCTGACCAACGAACAATTTGACGAGTGGGTAAAGCCAGAGAATATGGTGAATATTGACCCCTCGGCATGAAGTTGGTTGTCTTCGAATCACCTTCAACAAACGCTGACGCTTAGTAAGCATTAGAAGGTGACAAGGAAGGGTGGCGCCTCATACACTGAAAATGGTGTTTGTGGGAGTACTGGCTGGCGGAAGTGATCGGGTAGACCTCCCCCGCCAGCCAGACTCCGCTTGACCCGAAGCTGGTTTCCTCCCCGAAGGGATTTCGCCAGTCCCGGGCGGGTCCGGTTCTGCCGAAGCATTACCTTCCCCTCTGGGCGCTCGGTTTCGTTGCCGATTCCGATTCCATTCGGTTTGCTCTCGGTCTTTCGACCTCCTTCTCACCGTCAGGTCTTGCTTCTAGATCGCTCTTTCTGCTGCGCCCGAGCGTGGTTCCGCCTTTCGGCTTCCCCACACCCCCGAGCCTTTCCCCACTCTCTCGAGTGGTTCCCGGCCCTGGAGTTGAAGGCGACATCTCTGCCACCCCCTTTCCCCTTCAGGGCTGCTCCACCTTTCGGCTTTGCAACCCTCAGGAGCGGATTCAGCTTGCGCTTCTTCCGTCCCTGTCGGCGCTTCCTTCGTCGTCTTTCGACGACGCTATCATGCACCGGCACAGGATTGCTGGGCGTCTTTCGACGCTCTCATCTGAGTCGCTTTGATTCGTCCGCTACCCACTTCTGCTCAAACTTCGGGTACTCCGGGTCACCTTTCGGCTTCCTGGGATTCCCTGTATCTGCGCGTCTGTGTGTTTCGTTCGCTCCGTTGCTTCTCGTTGACGAGTGGTTGAGCCTTGCGACTTCAACCCAAATCTCTGTGCTGCTACCCGAAGGTAGCTGTGTCTGAGACCCAACTCTCATCCACGTGCACAGGCGATTCACACCATCACCGAAGTGATTGTGTTCCTCATCCTGCAGGCGTTGTGGGATTCCCCGCGGGTCATCCTCACGTGCCTCATCTCCCCAGTCTAAGACTGGCTCGATGGCCCACCGCCGACTCCTCAAAGGGTCCCATGTGGGCTGAGGGCCTGCCGGCCCCGTTCGGGGGGTCCGACACCACTTCTCAGAAGCGGCAACGTCCCCGTGTGCGGGGGAGTCCGATAAACCTTTCGGTAAATTATACATTATTCGACCTGAAATCAGTCATATCAACCCCTATTTCCATTGGAAAAATGACCCGGGATATGTAATATAATAATAAATTAATAACACACTTTGTGTAAATCATCTATCACGTAATGCTCGAAGTCTCTGGGCAAGTGCAGATTTGTCCTCATCCCCCTCAATCTCGCCACCCTCAACTTCTGATTGTTGTAATCGTCGCGTAAACATCTCACCTTCAAACAACAAAATTGTCCCATCTTCCAGAGCGAGTGCGATCCTTTCAGAATTTGTGGTGTCAGACGCTATCGCGTTTACTCGGCTGCCCTCCATTAATTCGCCTATTACCGAGCCATCAACAGAATTGAAAATGAGTATGCGGCCATCAGAACCATCCCAAATTGAAGCCCACGATGTTGATGCATCTCCAAACTGCAGTCCTTCACAGACATTCTCTGCAACCATTCCTTCTGGCAACTCGTGCTCCCACAGGAGATCTCCGTCCGAGGTCAGTGCGCGGGCAAGGCCATTGCCGCCACCAAAGCCAGAGCCTGCCACTCCTTTGTCGCGTCGTAATGCAACCAGCAATCCATTGGAAAGGCAGGCTAATGCCTCTATTGAGCCGGGCTGGGTGTTGAATGGACTTTCATCAAGAACGATGCCATCCTCAATCACAGTCAGTACCCCGTCCGCATGACCTAGGACGGTGCGCTCTCGGCCAGTAAGCCCACAAGTGATTGGTGCTTCAGATGGTAGTGCGCTCCAGTGCAACCCTTCCTTGTCAGCCCGCAACATTCCACAGCGTGGGCGACCTATTCCCAACATTGCCCGGCCATCGGTTCTGACCTCGAGTGACCAGGGGCGTTCATCGAGAATATCGCTTCGGAGCAATTCACCATCCATGGTAAATCTCCAAATTGCAGATTCAAGGAAATCGTTGACCTCGATGTCATACACTGAAGATGTTGCAACCACAATTTCGCTTTCAGAGCTACAGCCGACCATGTCGCTGCTTCCATCCAATTCCGCTGTCCAGACCACCTTGCCGCTGGCAAGGTCAACCGCAACCACATCTCGGCCAGCGGTAACGAAAACGCGTCCGTTGCCCACAACCATGGCTCCTACTCGATTCGATAATTCACCCCGCCAGCATTCATCGCCGTCCTGCTGCCAGCATACTAGATTACCATCCCTGTCACCAGCAATCAGTAAATCATCGGCGATAAGCACTGCACTTGCTGGACTTGGGAGCTGCCGCTCAAGCCACGCAGAAGCGCGGGCACTGATGCTTGCAGCCTTGTCGGCCATGCCCATCCTTACGCCGGTTCACCTATGGCGCTTCGCTTCACGCGCTGACACCGTATAGCGCCCCAATCTTATCAGCCAAATAAGAAACAAACGCGTCGGGCTTAGGTTGCTCACCAGTAGCCTCCTCCATCAAGTCGGCTGGTTCTAAGATGCTCCCCCTCGCGTGCACATGCGTACGCATCCACTCAAGCAAGGGAGTGAAGTCACCGTTGCGAATTTGCGATTCAACATCACCAATGTCACGCTTTGCCGCTTCCAAAAGTTGGGCGGAATACAGGTTCCCCAGTGTGTAAGTTGGGAAGTATCCGAAGGCCCCCATCGACCAGTGAACATCTTGCAGCACGCCTTCTGAGCGTGTTGGTGACCGAACTCCAAGGAACTCTTCGTACATATCGTCCCAAGCATCGGGGAGGTCATCGACTTCAAGTTCGCCGTTAAGCAACAACTTCTCGACCTCGTATCGAATCATCACGTGCAAATTGTAAGTCGCCTCGTCGGCCTCAACTCGAATTAAACTCGGCTCAACTTGATTGACTGCCTGCCACAACATCTCTGGAGTAACTCCTTCGAAGTTTGCCGGGAAGTGTTTCTGCCACAATGGGAATGACCACTCGCAGAACTCCAACGATCGACCGACTTGATTCTCCCACAATCGACTCTGACTCTCGTGAACCCCCAGACCATCGGCTTCACCGACTGGTTGGAAATCGAGATCTCGTGGTCGTCCCTGCTCGTACAGCGCGTGGCCAGTCTCGTGCATCGTTCCGTAAATTGCCCCATAGGGTTCTTTCTCATCGTAGCGTGTAGTCCAACGAACATCGTCTGGGTTGGAGCCACCACAGAATGGATGAGTTGATTCATCACGGCGACCGGCCTTGAAATCAAAGCCAATAGCCTCGGAAATCGCTTGACTGAGCGCTTCTTGGCTCTCCTTTGGCCAGGGGTGGGCGTGGACCCAACTGCAGTCGGGCTTGTCATCGAGTTCGCCGACCGCCTTGATGAGCGGAACTGAAGATTCACGCAAACCGGCGAATAGTGGGTCTACTTTAGCTACGGTGAGACCCGATTCGTAGAGATCGAGTAGGGCGTCGTAGGGATTGTCCTCGTAGCCAAGGTATCCTGCGAGTTCGCGAGACATCTCAATCATCTTGGCAAGGTCATCACGGAAGATGGAGAAGTCGTTCTTCTCACGTGCCTCGGTCCAGGTTACAATACTCTTGGAGCGATGACGAGCGAACTCCTCGACAAACGTGGTCGGCTTCTTTGTCGCCTTATCATATGAATCACGAATGATGCGCAGGTTGCCCTGTTCAATCTCACCACCATCATCCTCTGACTCGGCTGCCGCAAGCAACTTTCCAACTTCTGGGTCAGTCATTCGCTTGTGGCTCTCTGTCGATAGCCATGCCAACTGTTCGGCGCGTAATGGTGCGCCCTTGGGAGGCATCATTACTTCCTGGTCCCAGCCTAGCAGTCCACCGATTTGTCCGATGACGTCCAACTCTCGCATCCGCACCATCAGTGCGTCGTACGCTTCTCCCATAGATACCCGAATGTGGCTTCCACCTCAAACCCTACGACGGGCAAGAGTGCTGGTGAATTAGGGGAGTCGTTGCTCAGTAAGCAGGTGTGCTTTCAGTAATCAAGCCCCACAACCCGTTGTCTGTGCCGTCGCTTGCACCGAAGAAGAGGCGGGGGCCTATCACGGTCAACCATTGTGGTTCTGAATCATCGGTTCCGACATTTATGTCTGTAACCCTCCAAGTGGATTTGTTGACCATGTCGTGCACCATCAGTTCAATCCCGCAACCACCGCCCGGGCCACCTCCACCGCCACCACAGCCAGTGCCTTCTTTCGCCGAAAAGTAGAGTTTGGTTCCAATGGTGGTGAGCCACATTGGGTTGCTGCTTCCAGAACCAGAGTTGATGTCGGCAACGCGCCAAGTCGAGGCATTAATGGTCTCATGCGCCCACAGTTCGTAGCCGCTGCTACCATCCCAAGCAGAGAAGTACAAACGCGTGCCTGCAATCCCAAATCTATCGACATTGAGACTATACCCAGAGCCGGGATTGATGTCTGTCACTCGCCACGTCGAATCGTTGGTGGTCTCGTGCGCCCACAACTCAGAACTCGTGGAACCATCGTTGGCAGCAAAGTAGAGGCGGGTGCCTATTGGCGTAAGAGAGTAAGGACTACCGCTCATAGGGCCAGATCGGATGTCAGCCACCTGCCAAGTTGAATCATTGGTCGTCTCATGAGCCCACAGTTCGTGACCACTGTTACCGTCATTTGCACGGAAATATAGCCGAGTGCCCATTACTGTGATTTCTGCTGGATATGAATCGTTGGGGTTAGCGATGTCGGCAGCCAACCAAGTCGAGCCGTTGGTCGTCTCATGAGCCCATAACTCGGTTCCAGTGGCTCCACCATCGTAGGCTGAGAAGTAAAGTCGGGTACCCATCACGGTGATTGAAGATGGCCCACTGTGTCCGGAACCAGAGTTGATGTCAGTCACTCGCCATGTTGAGCCGTTAGTGGTCTCGTGTGCCCACAACTCAACGCCAGTGGCGCTAGTACCTGTGGTGACGCCATCGTAGGCTGCAAAGTATAGACGGGTGCTCATCGCCGTGATGGATTGTATCTGACTGCCCGCAGAGCCGGGGTTGATGTCTGTCACCCTCCAAGTCGAGTTGTTGCTTGAATCGTGAGTCCATAACTCAAGGCCCCTATTACCCGCTGGCGGTGGTTCATCACCTTCTGCGGAAAAATAGACTCTGGAACCTACCACTGTTAGCCACTGAACACCCCCGACGGAGTTTCCACTGCCAAATGACACACTAGACAACTGAATGATTAGGGTGTTGATACAGTAGGTAGTTCGAAAATCAACCTCTCCAAACTCCAACTGGCCGTTGGCTGAAGTCCCGCCGCCATCGCCATTGTCCAAGCCATGCTCCACCACATGTGCCACGCCGGAACTGCATTGGCTCAAATAAAGAGAAGAAACGCTGGTGAGCATGGTGTTGGAGGTGGAACCCCCATCACACACATACTGGACATGATCAACCTCGCTTGACTGTAGCGTGCCGTCGCCATTGTCGTCAACGCCAACCTCCACCTTGATGCCACCGTTGGCGCAGTTGACACCTGCAGATTCGTCGCTGGTCACCGCGAGAGCATTGTTGCCGTTAGTTCCAGACTGCCCATCTATGCCATCGGTACCATCCGCTCCGGGTGGACCAGTGGGTCCGGTTGACCCCGGTGGGCCCTGTTCTCCGTCTTGACCGTCAGTACCGTTCTCACCGGGTGAACCCTGTTCCCCGTCTTGACCATCGTTGCCGTCAATGCCATTGCTTCCGTCAGTTCCATCTGAACCATCGGAGCCGGTTGTGCCACTGCAAATATCGACTCGCATACTAATCTCACTGGGCTCCAACGTTCCGTTGCCATTGCTATCGTAACCGATGTCAACAAGGGTCCCTCCATCCGGACAAGCACTGCTACTGCTGCTTTGGAAGAAGGGAGTCTGGCCATCAGTGCCGTCTACGCCATCGTCACCATCGGTACCATTTGCACCATGTAGCCCTTGAGTGCCATTCTGACCTAGTCCGCCTTGTGAACCCTGAATACCACCCAAACCGACAAAGTGCCAACCTGAATCAATGCAGGATTGAAAGCCTTCGTCTGAAGCAACGTAATACAGGAATCCTTTGGTTTCTGTGTCGCAATCAGGAAGGTCATCAGTACTGTCAGCAAAACGAAGACTCCAATCTGAATCCTGCTCATTTAGGTCCGTTTCACCATTTTCATCAGACCCACCGGTGTAGTTAACGAATGCATTGAAGATAATGCCGCCAATGATTACCAGTACAATCAAGATGATGAGTGGTCTGTGTATGGACTCCGATGGGTCACGTACATCGGCTGATGCCTGTGCAAAACTGGACAGTGTTTCGTCATCCCAATTTTCGGAGGCGTCATCAAACAATTCATCAGCCAAGTCTTCACCCATGGTACTCCGACGCGGACATACATCTCAAACCCTGTGATGCCACCAAAGCAAGGCGCGTGAGCAATCAACAGTGACTTGTCCTTAAATGAATTAATACCAAACTCAAATCTCGCACGGGTATGAAACTACTACCCGTCATTTTTGGTGCCGTCCTCATTGCAGTCGCATATCTCGGTGGATTCGTGGGGCTGTCCGGTGAGGGTATGGAAGAACTCGATGTTCCATCCTGTTCCACTGGAGTCGCCCCCGGGCTTGATTTCTGCGAAAAGTCTGCTATGTTGGAACAGAATGTGCCCATCCCCGATGCTGTGAACGGAATCATCGTCGCTAACTTCAACGCCCAATGGGATGCTCCTGATGCGTGGATTGGCATCGTCGATGCAAGCGAGGCGGACCAGTGTACAAACAGTGGTGATGGATACCTGCTGTGTGATACCGAAGATCTCACGTTCATCATTGGTGGACCCGATAGTGAGGGTGAAATTGAATGGACCATCTCTGGAGGAAATTACCGATTTGTTGCTGGAAATTCCATAGACGGTAGCGCTCAGACCACTCAGGTGAACTACGAGTATCGGGCAGTCCTGACCCAATCTCTGACATATGGAATGGCTCTCATCGGCGTAGTACTCGTCGCCTTTGGCCTAGTGAAAGAGTGATAGCGGCAACCGCCGGTATGTGAATGTCACAAGCCAAACCAAGAGCGGAGCAATATGCCGATTCCAAAGGAAATCAGTGTCACTACAGTTAGAATCCCAGCCATTTCTGTGAAACGTTGCTTGAATGGCTGGTCCTGAGCCACCGAGATGTAGTAATTGAAAACCGCCACTATGAAAAGGCCAGAAATGAAGGTCAACGCCAGAGCCTGTACATGTGGCTCAAGACCAAACTGCAAGGGTCCGTTCGGATCCAATAACAAGAAGGGAGTGACTAGCACTGCAACTGTCAGCAAATAGGCAATCCAAGTGAAAAATCC
>CAZYIX010000007.1:0-16400 GCA_964647665.1 uncultured Candidatus Poseidoniales archaeon | reverse complement strand
ACCCCGGCCGCCTCCAATTCACGATATTCGGCGGCAGCATCTTTCTCGATGCGCTCTAGTTTTTTTACCGCGAATGTCAAACCGAATATTCGCGCTAACTTGGAGTAATGGCGGACCTTCGACTTCTCCGGTTTGACCTGCTCACCTGTCTTTTCTGCTAGAATCGCTTCGTGGCGTTCCTCATCGGCAGCAATTTTCTCTAAAATCTCACGATTGTGTTTATCTTTTTGCCATGAGGCTAGGCGCCGATAGACAGCGGCCTCAGTTGCCTCCATCTGCTGCAATGCGAGCAGGCGGGAGCGAATCTCCTCATCCATTGTGTGGTTGGTGAACGCCGCAATCCATCAATGCTCGCACCACAATTTCTTACAACTTAGATGAGATAGGTTCAATTTGCTGAGTGATTGGCGAAGGATGTGAATCGGCTCCCTTACACGATGCTCTGCATCGCCCTGCTGCTGTCTGCCAGTCTTTCCGGCTGTTTTGGTAAGACTGCCGTCAATGATGACGGGGGGGCCGGCGACCACTGGCTACCTGCGGTTGAGGACCGCTCTGATATGCAGTATCTGGACACCGATGTATTCAGTCGAGTGTCGAACAACGGTACCTTTGCAATCGAGGAGGTCCGCTCAATTTTCGTCGATGTGCCAGCAATTTCACTTTCGGATGGAGGGGCAGGTGCCACTGGTGATGCTGAAGTTCACATGGGACTGTGGCTTCCTGAAATCGAAGGTTGCGACTGGGATAAACTGTCATCAGGAGGTGAGTCGACTATAGCAGCTGACGGGGTTACAGAATGTTCAGTTCCCGTCATTACCGAAATCGGCCCTTACTACAATGACGGAGATGTCGATGCTCTCACTCCTGCGAACCGCCTTGGTCGCTTCCTGATTGAGAACTACGTTCCACACGGATATGGAGTCGCACAAGTCTCGGTGTTCGGAACCGGCGAAAGTAACCACTGCATGGACCTGATGGGACTTGATGAGCAAGAAGGTATTCACGCCGCCATCGAATGGATTGGTGCACAAGGATTCTCTAATGGAGCGGTAGCAGCCATTGGCAAATCGTATGATGGCAGCACCCCTTGGGAGGCCGCGGCGATGGGCTCTGAATACCTCAAAACCATCGTGCCGATGTCTGGATTGATTGGAATCCATGACCTGATGTGGCGCAATGGCAGTATGGAAGCACGAGGTGCAATCATGCACAACGGCGTTTACGGCTCGTTCGGCCTTGACGGAGACCTTGAGGACTCCCAGAACGCCTGTGAGGGCTACATGGAGGGATACTACGCAGGAGTCGGCGCATATCTGACTGGAGACAACCTTGCTTGGACTGGTTCAGATTACTTTGAGGAACGACATTTCCTCACTCGCGCGTTGGAGAATTACAACGGCTCTGTATACATCATTCACGGAATGCAGGATTGGAATGTCGACCCCCACATGGCATTCCCCACGCATAATATTCTGATTGAACACGGATTCGACACTAAGGGATTGTACGGCCAATGGGGTCACGATTACCCAGACCGCAAGAGCGGGCATGAAGGTTTGAGCAGCGGACGGGGTGGAGAAGCATACCCATTCACTCTGCGCTGGGATTGGGCCGATGATTTACTCGAATGGTTTGACTTCTACCTGAAGGATGTGGGCCCTCAACCGCGACTTATCGCCGAGATACAGGACCAGATGGGCGGATGGCGAGTCGAAACTCAATATCCGCCGATTGATACGACTTGGCTTGAGTACTCAATGGATGACTGCGAGACACTTTCTGGTGGCTCGACCGTGACATCCACAAGCACGACTATCATTGAATGTCCTGCTTTTGAGAACGAAACTCGCATCATCGGAAATCCTACTTTCCACGTCGAATCGACTGTGTCACTATTCTCTACCAGCGGCCATCTATTCGTCGAGATGGTAAGGTCAAGCGATGGCTTGCATCTTGGACATGCGGTGATGGACCTGAGGTTCCATGCAGGTGGCAAAGAAGGTGGGCCGCTTGCTCCAGGCGCGACTGTAATCGCAAAAATGGAGTTCTTCGCGATGGATGTGATTGTACCTGCAGACGATGGAATCCAACTGATCATCAGCCAAACCGGTGAAGACTACGTGCCAAGCCCGGTAAGCACCGCGCCGGTAAGCATCTCACTCGATGCGGCAAGCATCCTCTCACTGTCTTCAGTAGAACGCGGATGTGATGACTTATTCCTGCCACCTATGCAAGGGGCATATCCGCAGTGCGCTGAACCCTCCGCGTGAAGTAATCTTGCTGCTAAGTGACTTTGTTAGACGATGAAGCCTTGATAGACTCACTACTGTAGTAGTGCTCATGCAGCCGGACCCATACGCACAACCGGACCCATATGCGCAGCCTGGTGCGTATTCACAGCCACCACCCACTGTGGTGGTGCAGCAGGGCCAGCAAATGCCGACAGTGAGCCCATATTCACAACCAGTGGTTAGTGGAGTTGGAGGACTTCAAATGTACCCATCTACTTCAGCAGGAGTGGCTCTTGGATTAGGAATTGGTGCCCTAGCTTCCTATGTTGGAGGTTGCTGTTGTAGTCTATTTTGCATCATTGGCATCATCCTCAACATTATTGGTTTGGTAATGGCATATCAAGCCAAAGGTGTGATTGCACAAAGCCCCGGTCACCCAGATACGGGTCAAGCAGGAAACGCTGTCATTGTCAACTGGGTTGCTTTCGGATTGGCTGTCATTCTCTCGATACTGTTCGTCATTTATTTTGCCATCTTAATGAATGACCCCGACTTGATGTACGGTAGCGATCCATATTCCGGATACTAACAGGTCAATTTTCAGATTTGTTACTTAGCATATCAGTGGAATAGTCGCTTGATGACTACCGTGGCGTAGGCGCCCGGTGGAAGGGAGAATGACAGTGTGGTCTTCCACCGCTTACGCTTACCGCTACCATTCATCTCATCACGTTCTGGCTCGCTGATACTGAATTCAGATGGGTGGATTATGCAGGGCCTATCATGTTCAGCAAGGAATCCATCGATGTCTGAGAGGTCTTCAGTCTGCATCGGCAGTGAATCTGGCATATCCGAAAGACGCTCGGTGATGTTCTGAACTAAACTGTGCTTGGCGACACCGCTCCTGCCTGCGGGCGCGTGAGGAAACAGCAGAATATCGCCAGTAGGAATCCCCACAGGATGCAGTAGATGCTCATCGAATCGCTCGCTGAACAATTTGGCTAGTGACTGGTTCCAGCGTCGTGACTGCCATGCTGAAAGCCACATGCCGCGTAAATCCCTCGGCATGGCGAGATATGCTGCTTTGAATGGATCTACATTGTCAGCCTCACTCCTTATCGCACGCGCATAAGCGCGAATCGGTTTACGCAGTGGCTTGTGTGAAAGTTCACCTGCATCGATTTGCTCAAGGTTGGGCCAACACCCATCGATAATCGCCTTATCACGACGTGTCGCAGACCTATCAGAGGGTGAACGCTGGGCAAGATAGAGATTCATTGCCCCCTCGAAATCTCTCTCGATGATGTGGGCTCCCGGCAGTACTCCCTTGATTGCCGAACCAAATCGCTGCGAATCAAACCAATTGGGCACACCGTGCTTCTCCAACTGCACGACACGCTCAGGTAGTTGCTGCACCTGCTCGTAAGTGATATCTCGTATATTCAAGGTGAATCGGTTCCACTCATGCACTCCACTCCGTACTTTCTGGTCGCAACCACCGAGTAGGGTAAGGCTCCAATCATCTCCACTGTTAACTTCGCCAATCTCAGTGCATATTCGGTGTGCACTGGGAACACTGACTGTTTGGGTGGTCACCGCATGTCGGTCCTTCAGCCCAGACAAGCCCCAAGCCCGGCGAGGCACTTCCAGTTCACGTGAAAGGCGGGCGAGAAGGGCAAGAGAATCATGTCCACGCTTGTACAATCGGTACAGGTGGTGTTGGTCATCTTGCCAGCCATCCTGTATGTTGGGTTCAGGCCCACCAACCTCCTCGACAACGAAGTCCTCGGGAACTTGCCGGAGTTTGACCATGGTCTCACCAAAGACGGGGTGGAGCATCACTCTCATCAATGTGAGTAAGGGTGGCCGAGAATCCCAACCAAAGAACGAACAAAAGGTGTGACAACCTGTTGACGTCTTTGAATCGTATCTGGAGCGGAGGATGGTCGGGACTCTCTGCCAAATCCGACCGAATGCTTTGTGAATATAAGCAAATACCCGGCATTAGTCATCAATTGGTGCTTTTTCACCGGTTTTCGTCACGCGCGCAGCTTTCACGCGCATCTAACAGGAAAAATCAGCGCTATATGTCGCCACCTTTCACCCCAATAGTCATCAGACCTGCAACGAGGCCGAAACAACAAGCAACATACCAATGCCCCATGCAGAAGAATCCAGTCACTGCTCCTAGGCGCACCAATGCTGGGCTATTGCGAATCACCCCGGTAATTGCCATCACCACTGTGATAATGGACAACCCTGAGAAGAAGGTACCTGCCATGTCGTACATTGCGGCAGCAGTTGAGTCATACAGTTCGGTGCCATTCTCGCGTTGTTCCTCAGAATAATCCAGCCAACTGCTAATGTTGCTGGTAGCCTCCCTCTGTTCATCGAATTCGGCTTGAGTGGGGTATGTGATGTCGAGATAGGTGAATCCTTTGGGCTCAAACAAGGCCGGTGGGGTTAGTAGAATGCGATGGGTTACTCCCTCACTTGTATTGGAATTGTTCATTATCGTCATCCGCGCAACGCCAGGATTCAGGTCCTCCAAACGAAACTCTCCGTCGGAATTGGTTTCATTCCAAATATAACTTGCAACGATGAGGCCGTTATCTGCAGTATACTCGACATTTACTCGAACAGTGTAATTGACTGCTGGCTCACCGTTGTCACCCAAGGTCAGTTTGCCTGTGAGAATAGCAGAACGTTCTGGTGCAGTGAAAGTCTGACTATAGATGAAACCGCGATCGGTGTACAGCCCCTCATCACCCTCAATGAAATCAACACCAACCATAAATCCGGATACGCTTGCAAGCACTAACATGAATGCTGCAAATAATAACCGCGGATGCCTACTACGCTGCTTTGGTAGAATTATTGTTGCGCCAGACGAAGCGAAGGTGGCAATCGTTGCCGTATCGCCTTCAAGGGTTGATTCCGGCTCCTCCGAAGGTAATGCAGACAATTGAACAGGTTCCTCTACTGCCTCAACATCCATTTCCTCGCTACCCATTTCATCGTCATCCAATTCGACGTTGTCCGATGTCATCACAGTTCACCTTGTTATTCAATAGATACTAATTGGCCTGGAAAACGAGTGAAAAATCGTGCCGCAGTAGCCTCATCGAGCCATAGCAGCAACTCAGTGCAATCTCCTGCTTGCTCATTCTCCTCAATTACTACTCCTTGTTGATGACAGGCCGCGCGAATCTCTGCTATCTCGGCTTGGCCTTCGACGGTGGCCGGCAATAATTGCAACCTCATTGGTTTACCATATAACGAACGAAGGACTCCGTCTCTCAAGTTATCTATTCCCTCTCCGGTAACGCTACTGACAATATGAGGTGAGTGAAGATCCAGTGATTCTACTAAGTCAACGGCCGCGTTTTTTTGTTGCTCGTTCGCAAGATCACTTTTGGTCAAAACCACGATAATTTGTGGTGAGGAATCGTCATCGAGACGGTCAAACAATTCACGCCGACTGGTGTTGATGCGCCTTTTCAACTCCGCGGTAGAGTCGCTACAATCAGCTATCAGTAGCAGTAAATCACATTCAAGACTCTCAGCGAGGGTCGCCTTGAACGCATCGAGGAGTTCGCTGGGAAGGTCATCGAGAAATCCAATGGTGTCCACCATCAGAACCCTTGGTCCACGCAGCATTCTGCCAACGGTAGTTTCCAATGTGCTGAATAATTGGTCTTGCACCAACACATCCTTGCCACAGAGTGCGCGGAATAGTGAGGATTTGCCAGCATTGGTATATCCGGCAAGACCAACAGAAAGTGCTCCTGAACGCGCTCGTTGTCGTCGGCGCTCGCTCATGCTAGTAGCATGCTTACGCTGTCGACGGCGCAGGCTTCCCATCTCACGATTAACGGTCTCCAATACTGCTCGCCACGCGTGCCTGCCGCCGGCACCGAATCCAAGACGTTCGCCTGTGGTCTCTCTGTGGACTATTTCTCGCAGAACACTGCGGTCGGCAGCGAGGCGAGCGATTCGTACCTGAGTTCTCGCCTCGACACTTGAGGCGTGTTGAGTGAACAATTCCATCAGCAGTCGGACACGGTCCCAGCACTCCATTCTCAGGTCATCGTGAACATTGACTATTTGCCGGGGGGTGAGGTTGTGATGAAGCAGTACCAAATCCACACCGTGCCATGGATGTGAAGCAAGAACCCGACTGGCATGTAAATCGGTTCCAATCATCTCAAGACGCCCGCTGCCAAGATAGCCTCGCGGATCATCTGAACCAGACTGGTAGACTTCTTCGATGATTTCGATACCCATGGTTTCAGCAATACTGGCGAATTCCTCGGTTCCGCTCTGCCTAGTGAGCAGAACTGCTCGCCTGCCTGCGTGACTGGTCCGAGACCCATCAGCAAGGCCACCTCCGCCTGCAAGGATGAAACCAAAACCGGTCTGAGGGCGCTGCGCGGTCGAGGTATCACCTTCATCCGCGCCAGCATCTGGAGGGGGTGCCATCAACAGGACGTGGACGCCATTCGCAATCAAACCAACGCAATGGCTCGCCCGCCCCTTCAATTGAACCGAAGCGGAAATGAGGGTACTCCCTCTCGCCTAAGCGTGGCAGAACACACTTGCGAGATTCGCTGGACCGGAGAACGCACCCGGGCTGAGGCACTGAAGGCAGCAATTGCCGCTGACGACCCAGATTCATTCACCATCTCACTATCTGATAATGAGGATGGGTGCACAATGACCGTCATCGTAGTTAGTGATTCTCTTTCTAGTCTGAAAGCAACAGTTGATGACCTACTCGCTTGTTTTTCTGCGGCTGATTCTGGCTTGGACGTTATTGACAATTGAATCAATCTTTGTTGGTTTTCGCCGCCGCTTCTCCTGCGGCAAGTCCTGTCTCATTCGCCCTATCTGCTGGAGTTGTTGAGGTTGCACCTGAACACGATATGCCATCACCAGCAAACCACACCCCCTGGCTTGCCAGTGCATCGAATGAAACGCTGTCTTTTGCCGCCGACAACAACAATTCTGGAACCGATATTGCCTCAATAGTGGACCCTCGCCAACCTGAACACTGTTCGTCGAGCAGTGCATCAATTCTGCTATCTCCTTGTTCTGGCGATACTGCCGACTCACCTGCAATCGGCAGTGCAACTAACTGCAGTAGGCTACCTACTCCTTGCATCGACTCTGCAATCCGCATCGGGGCTACTCCAGATACGTCGATTGCAAGCACGCGCCGTTCGGAATCCCAGAGGATTTGATGAGGGCGCATCATCTCACCATCCAATAGGAGGATTCGCGCATGTGCGCGTTTGGTTCCTGAGTTTGACGGGGAAGGTTCTCCCTGCAACCCCGAAGATGTGAGAATGCGGTTGCGCTCATCTGCTGGGACTGCTAGAACAACTGCATCCACAGGTAGGATACGACCCTTTCGTTTCACCCCGTCCACCTTACCCTCATTGGAAACCCTGAGGCCTGTGACAGGCCCATCTGTGAGGAAAGTCACATCGGTATGCAAACAGGAGGTTATCAGCCGAGCGCTGGCCCCGCTCCATCCATCAAAAGCGATTGAGGGGCGGGACTTCCACCACATCGTGATGATGCTATTCGACAGTTCTGCTCCATCGGAACATCCGGCATCATCCAGAGTTCGCAGAACCTGAAAAGCCTCCAATGCATCGCAAATATGCTCAGGTATATTCTCTCTCAACTCGATTAGGGGTGGCAAAGACCCTTTGCGCGCACCCGAGAGAACCTTCGCCCAAGCCTCAGCCTCTGACTTTGCAAGACCTTGTACTGCATTCGGCTTGTGCGGAAGGGTGCTTCGTATGCCGTCACGAACGGTGGCAATTGCGCTTCCTGGCACTTGAGCGGACGGCATTGCTGTGCGCATTCTACGCAACATCTTGTCGAAAGAACCCTGTAAAGGCCAAGCGAGTGGAGCTCGGTCAGCCACCATTTCTTCTACTGATTCAACCGGAGCGGTGCGTCCACCTAACGGCTCACCACGATTCAGTACGAATACCTCGGCTCCACTACGTGCAGCAGCGATGGCTGCAACAAGGCCAGACAGCCCACCGCCTACTATGCCAAGCCGCTGCATGCCAATTTGGAGAGAGTCCCCCCTCATCAAGCCGAGGGAGAGGTCCGTTGGTATGCAGTAGGCCATTTATTGCAATAAATACTGTTCCATCGTTCGCCGAGAGGGTGAAAACCCCCCGACGGTTCGCCGACTCAGTGCACTCCGAAGACGATGCCGTGAATGGCAACGGCGGGGCATCCGCTGATGAGGAACAAGATGGGGACGTCCTCAATCTGGCTGCGAAGGAAGTTGATGCCAGAATTCTGCCCCACGATAGGTGTAAGATGCTGATTTCTGATGAAGGCCCAACCGAGTTGTATCTCTCCTCGGCTCGTCGTTGGGTCACAACATTGCTCGCTGATGAAGGGGTGTATGAGCCGATAGAAGCTCGCTCCCGCTCAGCAAAGGCAGAGATACGCACCAAAGCCGCTGGTCGACTGGCCGGATTGAACGTGGCAGACCTGCTTATTCGAGAATGGATGCCGGGTGCGGCTTTCTCTTGGTCTGCTGCTGAAGGGAGTGAAGTTGATGCCGGACAGTGCATTCTGACTATTGAGGCTTGCAGACATCAAATGCTCACCTGTGAGAGAATAATTTTGAATCTATTAGGTCGGCTCTCTGGAATTGCAACAAACACTGCTCGTTGGGCCTTAACCTCTCAAATCGCAGTTGCAGCCACCCGCAAAACTGCATGGGGTGTGCTAGACAAAGCTGCGGTAGCAGTCGGGGGCGGGCTCACCCATCGACTAAGCCGTGCAGATGCCTTGATGCTGAAAGAAAATGACCTAGCCTCTACTTCAGTTCACGGCGAAAGAGGTGCATTGCTAGCCCGTAACACTCTGCGTGATTTACCGCTTGAGACCGCTGGGGCATTCATCACTATCGAGGTTAGGAGTTTGGACGAAGCGCTGGCTGCTGCAGAAACCTGGGCCGAAAGGATGCTTGAAACTAGTGAAGGCATCCGATTGAACATCATACTCGACAACATGAATCCAGAACTGACCAAGGATGCCGTGCTAGACCTACAGACTAGGGGGCTACGGGAATATGTCACTTTAGAAGCGAGTGGAGGTATTGATTTTGAAAGTCTGGAATCATGGCAAGGAACCGGAGTTGATGTGCTATCCTCAAGTGCGCTGCACAGGGCAACAATGCCTTTGGATATGACCTGTATTTTCCACGGTGCGTGAAAGTATGGGCGAAGTGCCCGAGTCTCATCCGCGCTATACTTCCTTGATGGCGCGACAAAGGATGACTGAGGCAGCAACCGCTGGTATGCTGGCTGATTCTGCCCTAATTGCACACGGCCGTGGTGAGGCATTCGATTACCTGCTCGGTGAACAAACCTGTGAGGCAGGGTTACAGGCCATTCGCGAGAGTGCGGCAAGATTGCGGGTTGCTGAAAAACCAGTAATCTGTATCAATGGCAATGCGGCTGCGCTAGCAGCCGACGAACTTCTGAGTTGTGCAGCAGTACTACAGTGTCCAGTAGAAATTAACATCTATTATCGAACTGAAAAACGGATAAAAGCCATTCAGGCACATCTTAATTCTCGCAAACAAGCGCTCAGTAATATGTCTCCACCATATAACTGGGATACCGAAAGAAACTGGAGTTCTGAAATCACCAACGTTACCATCCTCGGAGATACGCCTGATGGGACCATTCCAAATTTGGATGGCCCACGCGCGGCGTGCCATTCTGATGGCATTCTTGCAGCAGATGTATTACTAGTTCCTCTTGAGGATGGTGACCGCTGTGAAGCCCTGATTGCAATGGGCAAAGAAGTGTGCGTAATCGACCTCAATCCAATGAGCAGAACTGCTCGATGTGCAACAGTATGCATTGTCGATGAACTTCGACGAGCAACCACTCATCTTCTATCCGAATTACTCTGTGACGGAGAAAAACCCACTATAGAGTGGGATTCTGAGTCAAACAGGGCTAATTCCCTCGCAGTGATGCTTGCATCTCTGCAACGAATTGATACCTAATATGGTCCAATTCGCAGCAAGCCTTTTCCGCACGCAGGTTCACTTATGTTATGAGGGAAAATGGCCAAAGATGACGAAGGTAAGACTCTGGAGACTACTGGTTTCCTATCATCTCAGGTATCTTTTGACCTAGATGGTAAGGTTGCTCCTCGACGAAAAGGTCGTAGTGAGGGCTCGAAAAAAACCTCTCGTCGTGAGAAACTTGACTCAATACAGCAAGACAAAGTTACGTCTTGTCCGGGCTGTGGTTCAGATATCCCTGAAGGTGAATTCGTAGAAACTATCCTCTCTTTCATCTCCGGTTCTGCTGACTATCTCGGGGGCGACCCGGTTAGAGTGAGAAGTGTACATTTATTGCATCAGATGGTCAACCAAGGAAAAATGCCTGACCCTCACTCAGAATGGACAACTGAACTTGTCAGTAGAATCGAACAACATATCGAACAGATGGCTGAGGAAAGGGCTAGACTGATGCAACGTCAAGACTGGCAGGCAATGGAATCAGGACTTGAAGTTGAGATAGAACAACGGATCAGATCAGAACTTGCGGTTAGCATGCGCGCTGAACTTGAGAAAGAAATCGTCGGAGAGGTCGCTGTCGCAATCCGTGATCAAATAGAAGAAAAAATGGAAGCAGACCTTAGGGCCAAAATCAAAGCAGAAGTAGAGCAAGAATTGTGGCAGCAGTTTGAGGAAGCGATGCGCGAGGAGCGAGCACGCTGGGCTAACGAATCTAAATAATCTGAGTGTTCAAGCCGCGACAAAATGTTCGTTGAGCAAGGCAGCCAATGCCTCACACACAGCATCGCCAACCTCTGATGTTGAGGAGGAACCGCCCAAATCATAGGTGATGCAACGGCGTGCTGCGATTACACTCCTAATTGCCTCCTCCAGCAGTTCTGAAACCACCATGCAATCCGCATCTTCTTTGTTCTGTCCAAGCCATTCAAACATCAGCCCCACACTGGACAACATTGCCAACGGATTAACGCGATTCAGGCCTGCGTGTTTAGGTGAGGAGCCGTGAACTGGTTCGAACATCGCATGATCATCTCCGATATTGGCGGATGCGGCCATTCCCATGCCACCCTGCAGAACACTGGCAAGGTCGGTGCTGATATCACCAAACATATTCGGGGTCACCACCACATCGAACCACTCCGGATTACGTACCAGCCACATGGTGAAAGCATCGATGAATGCCTCATCTGTTTGCGTATCAGGATAATCAGTAGCAACCTCGTGGTAAATCTGACGGAATAGTTGGCAGGCGCGCGTAACGTTGCTCTTGTCTACACAAGTGACTTTGCGTACTCCATCACCGGGAGAGCCAGACCTACGCTCGGCTATTTCAAAGGCGTATCTTATTACACGCTCAGCGCCGGTACGTGAAATCGGACGAGGGTCCCAAGCAACCTCTCCTTCTAGGCCAGGGAATTCAGCATCTTCAGGCTCCCACACATCATTACCTTGGGCGCGGTCAGATGAGCGGCGGAGTAAGGAATAGTATAGGCCCTCAGTATTCTCTCGGACGATAACCATGTCAACTGAACCCGAGCGCCAAACCTGTGTGAAATCACCGTGAATTTTGTGTAGTACACCGTCGTACAATTTGATTGGGCGAACGTTAGCATATAGATCAAGACCACTGCGAAGACCGAGAATTACCGTGCCTCCTGCTAGATCGCCATCCGGCGTATTTGCACCGGGCCACCCAATCGCGCCGAGCAATATAGCATCGGCCTCATCTCGGCAATACTCGAAGGAACCAACCGGCCACTCCTCACCAGTTTCAAGATAATGCTGGCCACCACAAGGTATCTCATTCCGCGTAAAAGAAAGTGGTGTAACCTCTTCGATTAGGTCAAGGACTTTCTGTGCCTCCGCCATTACCTCACGGCCGGTGCCGTCGCCGGGCAAGATAGCCAAAGAGTAGACCTTCATCGGCATCGGCCACTCGCTCCCCCTACATGAATGAACGCCCACCTCCGCGTCTACTGTCACTCGAACATTCGCATGGGGAACAGTTCATCAACCGTCGAGAGAGCGTTCAATAGGATGTCACGTCGACCTAACGATTCAGATGAACCACCGCAATTAGATGCGTCTTCTCTACCTCAACGCGTTCAGCAATTGTGGGATACTATGCTACGGCTGGACCCTTCCTGGGACATTCGTGAATGGATGGACTCCCGGGCCGAGGAAGAGTTGAAACTGGTTGATGCAAACCTTGCTAGAGAAAAAATGCGACTTGAGCAAAGAATCGGTCGCCTAGAAACCCTCTCTGCTCAGATTGGTAGACGCGAAGAACTGCTAGAGAACGACCCTTATCAGAGCAATATCTTCGATGCATTTGGCCCATCTGACAATGATGTCGAGGCTAAAGAAGAAGTCGATGAAGATTGGGAACCTCACCCTGCTGTCAGTCACATTCGAAACCTGCCAGAAGACGGTGGTGATGACCCATTGCTTGCTGTATGCGCTCAATCGATACTCCTAGAGCTAGAGCGGGCGGCTGCCACAAACACCCTTCCTGTATCCTTGGGTACTCTTGGTGAAGCACTTATCCCAAGAGGAATTGACTCAGAAGAATTAGTTGAGGCGTTGGAGTGGTTGTTAGGAATAGGTGAAGTGATTGAAGTCGCAGAAGATGAATTCGTAACACGCGACGTAAATTAAATTCTGCCTGTAGATGAAAACCATCAATTACTACGCGTGCGTATGTATCAATGATAGGATGCCTCGGCTTCGAGCAGTAATTGCAGGATGTATAACAGCAGGTGCGTTAACGCTGCAAATTTTCGATCCAATAATCGCCTTTGGTACGGGGTTGTGCGTCATGCTGTTGGTAGACCTCCCATTCAACGCTGTTGAAAAAAAGAGGCTTCGAATTTCTCACGCTACACAAGTACGCAATCTACAGCAGGCTAACATACAAATTCACCACCTCGCACACCGCATCGAACTACAAGCGGGACAGTTGACTGGAGCACTATCTGAATTAGAACGGCGGGATTCTGTAGGAGCACCCGAAGCCCGCAACCTAATTGAAAGTCAGAGAGCAACTTTGGCAGTTCAAGCCAAGGCGATGGAGGAGGCAAAACTCCTCATCAGAGCCCAGGAAGAAATGATGGCAAGAATCGACCAACGTGTCGTTGACGAGAAGTCCAACTGGGAACACACGATTCGGACGCTGGAGAAAGTATTGGAGGCGCAGGCTGAGCAGGCACGAATTGCTCAACAAAGCCTTCAGGATGAGAAGAGTCAACTTTCTTCAGCGGTCGCTGAAAGCAGTCATGAAATGCAGAAATCAATGACTCAACTGCTTGAGAGATTGGCCACGGAACCACGAACATCGAATGTGAGCGTTCAGGACTCAGTAGTGATGCAATCTAATCAGTCTCCGGAAGGAACCGGGCTTGGAGAACTCGTGCAACTGGAAGTCAAACCAGTTCCACCGAGAAAGCGTGTTGTTAAGCCCAGAAGTGGGCGAAATCCGAACCCCCTCCCAATTAAGTTGGTTGCTCGCCCATTGCAGGTTTCTGAACGCGATTGGGTCGAAGCCTTCAACGAGGACCTTGTCTGAGGGTCCACTGTGAGCAGAAATAAATTGGAGTGGGTTGGTGCGGCTCCGCTTGAGCCGCAGGCAATGAATAGCCTACGTTCTGCCCTAATTTTGCGTCGCAGTGTATTCTGGCTGCCCGCTACTATTTCCAGTGCTCTCATCATCCTGTTTCTCTTGGCACTACCACTTGCTTCCAGTGGAGGAATAACCACTCTTGGTTTGAGTATACTTCTAGGAATTGGATTGAGTAGACTGGCAGGCGCCAGAGCCTACCAACGGATTCGCTTAGCGATGTTGAGAGGATTAGATGTTGCACCGCTATTCTCTGTAGAGGCTCGAACCCTCGGCGCACGCGTTTTCGGACCTCCTATTGGCGCAGAGATGCTCGATATGTTGATGCGCCCCACCGAGGGCGGCGAAATGGCCAAAGAACAGGACAAATGGGGTCGAGTTCGGTATCGAACCCGTGGTCAAGACCCAAAAGGACCTGCAGAAGGTGGTGGGTCCGATACCATCGACCACACACTACCACGTATCAAGGATACAAGTGATGGCAAAGAATACGCCAAACTTGAGGGTCCACTTACCGAAGGTGAAAAACTGTTAGAAGAAGCGAATGTGATTCGACACTCCAGAGCGGCGGCAGCGTGGGAGGCTTCTGAATCAGGTGACCCTGAACTAACTGAGGCAGGCAAGGAAAGGTTGGGTGATTTAGTCGCCACCGGGCATTTTGCGGATACAGCAGTAGAGGGGGAATTCCCCGCAGCACCTGAATTGGAATCACCCGGTGAAGCGACCAAAAAGAAGTTAGGTGATTCAATAGAATAGGCTATTCAGCAATTCTATCCGCTCTATGATGTATTGAAAAGGGAAGGGGCGGCAGCCGCCCTCGGAGCAGGTTGGGTATGAAGGCGGTACTCGTCGCTGGTGGGCATGGTTCCAGAATGTTGCCATTCACACGTTATACACACAAGACACTGCTTCCTTTGCACCGAAGACCAGTGATTGATTATGCCCTCGCTACCATCCGACACTGTGGCATTAAGGACATTACAATTATTGGCAATCAATTCATTGAACAAATCTCACAACACGTGGGTAATGGCCTTGATGGCGAGAAAATCAACTACGTTGTTGAGGAGGAGCCACTAGGTGTTCATCATGCTATCAGCCTAGCAAGACCACATGTGGAAGGAAACCGTGTGCTGGTGTATTTCTCTGACAATATCACTACGTGGGACTTGTCTGGGGCAGTTGCCGATTTTACTAAGTCGATAGATAGCCCAGGTTGTGCACTGCTTTGCAGAGAAGTTGCTGACCCAGAGCGCTTCGGGGTTGCTGTCTTCGATGATAATGGGGATCTTTGTGACATCATCGAAAAGCCGACCACTGCACCCTCAAATTTTGCGATTGGTGGAATTTATCTCTTCGATGAATCCTTTTGGAATCGAATGGATGTAGCATATCATGACAACGGCAGCGATTTCTCTATCTCTGATGTTAATCGGGATTATCTTCGAGATGGTAAAGTCACACTACATCAGATTGGAGAAGAAATTTGGCTTGATTGCGGCACACCCGACTCACTACTTGAAGCGGCAACACATGCTAAGTCTGGGCGTCTGCCTCTAGCCGGCAAGGAAGTGGAAGAATGAAGGTAGGAATCATCGGTGTCGGCATCGTTGGTGGAGCGATTGAGCACTGGTTCTCCTCCTCACATGAATTATTCATCCACGACCCGGTGCGGGGTACCTCTCTGTCGGACGTCACGGACAATGTCAACATGGCATACATCGCTGTGCCTACCCCGCAAAGCGAGGTGGATGGGTCCTGTGATACCAGCATCGTCGAGGGCATTCTCGCTGAACTCCCAGACGGCTTCACGGCGGTAATCAAGAGCACCGTGGTGCCCGGAACAACCCAACGCTTTCATGAGGAATATCCACACCTCAAAATCGCTTACAGCCCTGAGTTCCTTGTCGAACGAAGGCATCTAGAAGATTTCGGCAATCAAGACCTCCTAGTCTGTGGCACCCATCATACAGATGTTGCCGAAATGGTGTTTGAGCAGCATCGGGAAGCGGGGGTTCTGAAGAGAGACCAAACCTACCAAGTTACACCTACACAGGCAGAGTTGGTGAAATACTCCAAGAATACATTCTACGCGCTAAAGGTTATCTTTGCCAATCAGATGTATGACATCTGTGAAGCACTCGGTGAGGACTGGGGTGCGGTTCGAGAGATTATCACCGCAGAACAGGCCCAACCCATCGGGCCAAGCCACCTTGACCCCATCTTCGGCCTCAATCGCGGTTTTGGTGGGAAATGTTTGCCCAAAGATTCCAACGCACTGAAAGTTTTGGCTGAGAAACTTGCTGTGAAGTATGAGGTGCTGGAAGCCATGCAAAATGATAACGCCCGGCTGCGAGGCGTCTTAACAGGTAAGCAATCTGATGTCGTAACTCAAGACGATTGAATTTCCAATATGAGCGTAGGGTTGTTATCCCCGGTCGTTATCCGACCACCATGCTCCCGGACACGCTAC
>CAZYIX010000006.1:26497-79478 GCA_964647665.1 uncultured Candidatus Poseidoniales archaeon | reverse complement strand
CCGTGGAGAGGACAGGATGACTGAAGGCAGTCGTCAGGTTACAATCACTGCCCGTGTTGACCAGTTCAATGGTGTGCCCTGTGGTACTTGTACAAGCCAACCGGTCGGTGTGATGGTCGTTGTCAAGCAGTTCGCTCTGTTGCGTGTCGAGGCTGAGGAGCCCTTCAAGCAACTACGTCCAAAGGTTGACTACATCCTTGAGTTCAAGGTGTACAATGACGGCAACAACCGCGACCGATTCAATATCGAGGTTGCCAACCGCGATGTGCTTGAGGACGGTGGATTCCAGATTTCATTGCCACAAATCAGTACAGAAATCGAATCACAGGCACCACCTGCTAAGGTCAGAGTTCTGATGAGAACCCCGAAGAAGCAGGGTTGGAGTGATCACTATTACCAACTCGACTTCAAGGCGACGAGTGACCATTCAATCCGCTCAGAGGGTATCCCAATGTACCAGACCCAGATGGTCACTTTGTACATCCGCGGTGTTTACTTGCCCGGCTTCGAGTTGTTCTCGACTCTCATGATGGTTGGACTTGCATCCACCATGGCGTTCAAGCGCCGATTAGACAAGGAGAGAATCCCAGCCGATGACCTTGAATCTCCGTTAGAAGCTTTACTCTGACGAACGATTGAGTGAATCGGCGAGTAGTGCCGCGTTTGTTAATCCGTGTGCCTACGTACTACTCACCCAACGGTTTGATAACCCCTAATGTGCACCTAAGTTTACTCAAGGGGTATTACCATGTCTGGCGGATTGTTGGAGAAGGCCAAGAAAAAGACTGACGAAGATGAAGGAATGTTCACCGCGGTTGGAGACCCCGAGAACCCTGAACTGAAGAAAGAGAGTGACGATTCCAAGGGCTCAGGCTCCGGTGGAGGCCTACTTGAGAAAGGTTCAGTGAAGAAGGCCGCTACCCCCAACAAGCCGCTTATGCTCTACGCTGCTGCAGCAACCCTGCTAGTCGGTATGGTGCTGCTCTATCTGCTTGGCTCACTGCCTGCTTACAGCGGACTTGCTGTTCTCGCTCTCATCGTGTTCTCTGGTTATCTTGCATCTCTACACGCCAAACAAACCAATGATGGTGCTGCGGTCAAATCGACACAATGGGCAACAATCGCTGTTGCATATGTGCTGCTATCTGCCGTACCCTATGGCGCTGGGATGGAGTGGAGTGGTTCTACTACCATCACAGATATTGAGTTCAGTGATGATGGCATGCAGATGACAGTTGAGTTCCGCCAAACCGGTGGACTACTCGGCGATACCTTCGATGGAGGTAATGTCGATGTTTGGGTAAAGCATGGCTCAGCGGAGACCTACAGAGAATCACTTGAAGCGACGATGGGGAACGCCGCATACGGAGCTTTGGGTTCAGTGACTGTATCGATTGTGGATATCTATGATAGCAACGCATTCGAGGTCACTGGTAAGATGGCGGATGCTGATGGTGACTGGGTTCCAGAAGTGTCAGAAAGTGCATACCACATCTACGTCGCAGCAGGAGATTCCGATGCAGGCGCTGCGTCAATTTCATCCAGTGAGATGACGCGAACAGTCAACGATGTCGATGGCGATGCCGACCCTATTTACTCACAGAGTGATAGTGAGTGCGATGGCGACAAGGAATCTTGCGTCGTAGGTCTAGTTCTAGAATCATGGCTCGGCATCGGAAATTCAGCTGTAGATTCCAACATCTATCCCGCTCGAACTTCTGGTTGGTATACCGTTGATGCCACGTTTGCCTACAAGGACGGCGACCAGACGATGATTACGTTCCCCACCATCACGGTGACCGAGACTATTGCTGATTGGAATAGCACAGACGATCAATTCGGTGATGGGGCGAGCACAGTAGGTGAATACAGTTCATACCTCATATTGGAGGGCTCGACCTCTGAAGGAGATACTCTAGAAAGGCTGCATTTCCCCCGTGAGGATGTATTCGACGACTACGGTTGTTACACCTTGACGGTGTCTGCGACTAACGATGCGGAATGGGGTGGTGGCACTGTCAGTGAGACCACCCATTTCGAGTGGAACGATATCATTGCTGATGATGGCAACGGCCACTATGAGTCAGAGGAATTCAAGCAGGTCTTATCCTGCTGAGATTAGTCTTCGCCCATATCTGAGAATCGGTCGAATCGCTCGTCTTCGTCATCATCTTCTTCGTCATGTTCAGACTCATCTCGTAGTTCGTCCTTAGCGGTGCGCGTCGCAATGACAATGACTACACTCAGTGCGATGGCAACCCCTACCAGTGCAGCGATTACCAGTGCAATAGGCATGGATGATTCTTCTGCAACTGTCCAGCTGACCGAGATGCTGGAAGAACTTCCATTGCCAAACGAGTTCTCATCTATCAACTGTAATGGGGTCATAGGCCAGCACTCCAATTCCCCTTCCCCTTCAGTCTGATGATACCAAGAGAGTTCGGTGGTATTGGATCCCTGTGCAGGAACTAGAATGGCTGGGTTCAGTGGACTGATGTCAGCCCCGGCATCGTTGCCAACCTCGCTGCAAGTGATTGGAACCCATGCGGGTTCATCACCGCTATTGACTAATTTCACGCGAACCCGAACATAGCGACCTGCGTGCGCTTCTTCTTCAAGCGGAGAGACTTCAGTCACCTCGACATATGGCATACTAATTTCATCAGATAGATCAACGAGTAGTTGGTGAGGCAATGAGAACAGTTCGCCTTCACTATACGATGGCATATAGTTCGGGTTCATATTCCAGGCAGTGCGGAATCGAGTGACCTCAATCATTGCGGTTTCAGTCCAAACAGTGCCATCAGCGTAACCAATTCCTATGGTTCGCTTTGCACCACTCTTCACCTTGACAATACCAGTGTCATTCGAAGTGTAGTTGTTGGTGGTCTCCTCGTAAGAGCCTAGACCGATGAATCGCATCCAGATCTCCTTGGCTGGAACCTGCACCTCTTGGTTTTCCATCCACTGCTCCCAATAGTCGATGATACCGCCGCCGCCGTTGCTGTTCGTATCCCAAGTGAGGTCAGCAGCATGGTTGAGACTAATCTCATGGTCGTCACGCGTGTAAGAGAATGAACTGCTGGTCAGAGTTAGGGATGCCCGGTCATCTTCGGTTCCGATGACCTCGACAGGACCACTGCGCTTGAATGCAGAACTGTCCATTGACACGTCTCCAGTAATGAGGACTGCAGCCCCGTCAACTGATGATGACACAAGGTCGGCGCTGCCGTCAATGGTCAGGTTAAATCCGGCATCCCCGTACAGGAACATATTGTATGGGGCAAGGCCAACTGCTGGCGTGGTGTAAGTGGTTGAAGCACCATGGTCAACAATTTCCACACGGTCAATAATCAGGCTGTTCGGTGCCCAATTGGAGTCGAAGGTCACTTGGAAATCTGAGCGGGGTGCTGTGAATTCTATTTCGTGTACACCTTCGGTCATATCCTCCTCAAAGGAGTCCCAAAGCACAGTCCATCCAGTGAGGTATGAATCTGCATGTGAGATGATTCTCAGAGTGAATGCGCCGCTTGCTTGATCCGATGGGATCATCATTGTTGGTGCACCAGCGCTCACCGAGTATGCATCCGCGCGCATAGACTGTGGCCGCTGCTCAGCAGTTAGCGATCCGCTATTCATATTCAACTGGCCACCATCTAGAATGGTGATGCTTGAATCAGTCCCAACTACCGTGATGTCAGTACTGATGGTGAGAGATGCGCCACTATGAACGACTACCTGTGCATTCAACTGGCTACTGACATCCCAAGTCTCATCCCCGGTAATGTCGTGTGTCGTTGCGCTCATAGGGGCTGAACCGGCTGACACCGTTCCGACTGGAATGGCTGGCAGCACAGCGATTGTCATCAGCATAACTAGGGTGAATTGCAGGCGTGCCGTACGGGTCATCGTGCCTATCTCAGCGGCCCATCAGTATGAATCTCACGCTCATTCGACTGCCGGATGTATTGAAGGCTGAATGCATTCACGCGACTCTCATGAGTGGTATTGAGGTAGTCAGCGGCGGCTCAATCGGCGGTTGGAGCCTTGACATCCTCACTGTTCTCTGGCTGTTTCTGCCCGGCTACCTGTCTAACTCGGCTGCACAATTGTGGGGCCGAGCAATTCCACGTATTGTCGGGATGGCTCCCAAACCAATCGATGGAGGGAGATGCCTGAAGGATGGCTATCGCATTCTTGGTGATGGCAAGACTTGGCAGGGGCTGATAGGTGGAACATTCGCCGGAGGTGTGTGGGGTGTAGTACTGCATGCGCTTGCTAATGGCAATCATGACTCCGGCTCAAGGCCGTTCGTTGACCTGTTGACTGGTGTAGATGCATCTGCATGGTTCTGGTTTGGAAATGAGTGGGGTGCGGCCTTCATCATCGGACTGATTCTTGGTTTTGGCTGCCTGTTTGGTGATTCCTTTGGTTCCTTCCTCAAGCGTCGTCGCGGCTTGAAGCGTGAAGGAGATATTTCCAGCGAATCTTTACTTCTGGATACTTTGCCGTTTGCTATCAGCACATTCTTGTTCGGGCAATTGTTGTTGACAGATACCTTGGCAGGTAGCGCACAAGTCCGGCCCGCGATGCTGTTCTTGTTACTGCTCACTCCTCTCATCCATAGAGGTGTGAACAAACTCGGTTACCGATTGAAACTCAAGGACGTGCCATACTAATCCATTCATCTTGCAGAATTACTAGGATGGTCAAAGGCACTATTGAAGGGCTGAAAGCACTTCGGTCAACGCATGGGTCGATGTGTATTGGTGGTCGGTGGAGGAGGCCGCGAGCATGCTTTGGCAATCGGGCTTTCGCAGAGCAATTCGGTAGCCGAGGTCCATGTCGCACCCGGTAATGCTGGCACGGCGAATGTAGCCACTAATCATCAAATCAGTGATGGTGATGTCGATGCTCAACTCGCTCTTGCGCACCGATTGGGCGCAGATTTGGTCGTTGTTGGTCCCGAAGGGCCACTTGTCAAGGGATTAGCTGATGCGTTGCGCGCTGATGGTATCGCTTGCTTTGGCCCCCATTCGGAAGGTGCGATGCTTGAAGGCAGCAAAACTTTGGCGAAATCCACTATGCAGAAACTTGGAGTTCCAACCGCACAAGTTCTCCGACTCGATACTAGTTCAGACTTGGATTCTGACCTTGATGAATTCGCACCTCCATGGGTCATAAAGCGTGATGTGCTAGCCGGTGGAAAAGGTGTTCTCGTCACCGAAGACCGCGACGATGCGCGCGATTTCATCATTTCAAGCATAGATAGTGACGGGTTTGTACTGCTCGAAGAATTTCTACCTGGTGAGGAGGCGAGCATGCTGGTAATGATGGATGAATCAGGTTTCCTCGCTCTACCCTGCAGTCAAGATCACAAGCGAGTTGGTGAAGGAGATAGCGGGTTGAATACAGGTGGAATGGGGGCATATGCCCCCGCTCCAGTCGCAACGGAGGCGGTCAGAGCACGCGCCATCCGCGAAATTGTTGAGCCAATGCACGTACATTTGTCATCGCAGGCAACACCGTATCGAGGCTGCCTATATGTTGGCCTAATGATTGACGAGAGTGGTGCTCCCAGCGTAGTCGAATTCAACGTTAGATTCGGTGACCCCGAAACTCAGGTAACCGTGCCGCTGATTGCTAGTGACCTATGTGAGTTGCTGCTCGCCGTCGCAGAAGGAAGACTCTCAACTTGCGAAACTACGTTCCACGATGCACATGCATTGACGGTGGTGCTTGCCAGTCAGGGTTATCCGGGTCCACCGGTCAAAGGACTGCCAATTGGTGGGGAACTTTCCGCACTCGGAGAAACTGGGTCTACGGATGGGTGGGCTTTCGTACACCATGCTGGAACCGGTGTGGATGAGGGCGGGGGACTGATTTCGACAGGAGGTCGGGTACTTGCAGCAACAGGGATTGCTTCATCGCTGCAAGGAGCAAGAGACCTTGCGTATCAGAAGTTATCAGCCATCGACTTGCAGGGTTCTCACTTTCGCAATGACATAGGTCACAGAGCACTTTAGTGGGCATAGGAAAGTGCGAATCGGCTCACTGTGCCCCACCCTCACGCGCGTGCACAAGGAGAACGATTAAAGCAAGGCCTCCGGTGGCGGCGACGCTGATGAGAGCGTATGCTGTCATTTGAAACCCAAGATGAGGGGACAATAATGGAAGAAGAAGATGTTGTGACCACCAATCGCATTCCGTTTCTTGGAATGCTCTCAGCACCACTAGTCATCGCAGTAATGCTGTTGACTACTATCGGTCTGACTTGGAAGGTCATAGACTATGATGCAAGCCACTGGAACACCATCCTGTTGGCGACTGGCGTCATGCTAGTCGCCGCAGTACTCGGCAAGGTACCTGGTCAAATCCCATCTGATTCAATTCCTCTCTCACCCGCTTCGAAATCTGCTTTGTTCGCTGCGATAATTGCTGCAATCAGCTACGTGATGCTGTACTACGACATGTCTCTCCTCGCACTTGCCTTCGGCATCCTAGCCCTTGGTGTGCACGTGCTGGACAAGGCGGGTTGGCATGAAGAGGAGACCATCCTCGTCGCCGTCGTCGTCGGATTCATCTTTGCGATTCAAGTAGCCGCTGCAGGCCACGAATGGATACCTGAGGACTCGTTTGCAGGTCAGTCATACAATCTGATTGACATCGAGAGAACCACTGCGGTCTTCCTGTTCTTCGGAGCATGGACTGCGATGATTATCGATGGAGCAATACTAGCAGTACTGTTCAGGGGTCGGCTATCCGAGCCCGGAAAAGGACCATGGTTCCGAAATTTGGACAATGTTGTAGGAAACAATTTCCTACCACTGTACATTGCTCTAGGAATTTGGTGGTGCGCTCACATCGCTGCACTCGTTCAACTGCAAGGATTGTCGAACCCGGACGTGATGTTCCTTGGGACACATCTGACTTACATCGGTGCTTTCTGCACTGGTTTGGTCTTGCTATTCGTTGCTTTCTGCTGGGCGGAACGGTGGCGCACACTCGGTGCGATTGTTCTGCTGAATTACCTACTATTCTGTGTGGGGTCCTGGCAATCCAAGGGCATGTTTGGCCTTGGCGACGTTGAATTCCTAACGGGAGATATGGGTAACCTGACTTGGTTCCTGATGTTCTTCTGGCTCAATGCTGGTGTCATTTACCTCGGCTTTGTCAATAAGCTTGGTGATGCCGGTGGGCGTCGCGAACACGGCGGCGCAAGACAATGGTGGTCTGCGAATTGGTATGGCGTTACGGTTGGAGGTGCACTATTAGTTGCTCTAGCAATCCGCACTTTGTGGAATGTTCTGCCTGCACTCAATGGCTCTGGGCCTGGTGAGTGGGACATGACTGGTGGTTCCGACCCGTGGTACATGAAGCGTGCAATCGACTACATCATCGCGCACAACAGCCATTTTGTTATTGACATGGACCGCTCTTACCCGCTTGGTTCCATCAACCCGCGACCGCCTCTATTCACCTGGACCCTTGCCCTCGCTGGTAAGTTGCTCAACCCATTTGTACCGGGTGATGTGAACGAGGCTGCATGGTGGGGAACCACTGCAATGCCAGCAATTTACGGCGCTCTCACGGTTCTTCCCATCGCTGCAATTGCTCACAAGCAGTTCGGCAAGGGTGCTGGTGCAACCGCTGCATGGCTAATGGCACTGATGCCCGGCCACGTAGGCCACTCTACCTTCGCTCTGGCTGACCACGACGCTTTTGTCATGTTGTTCACCTCTCTTGGAGTATACTTCTGGATGACTGCGGTCGGTGCGGCTGGCAGCGATAAACTGCTGGAAGATGCACATTGGCATCCACGACATTTGGTTCAGGGAATATCAGCCGCATTCCAACATCGTTCCAAATCGATGGCCTATTCGATACTGGCTGGTGTCTCATTCGCGACAGTAGCATTAGGATGGAAAGGTTTCGTCTACATTCTTGCTATCATCTTCGTGGCATATTTCCTACAGACGTCAGTCAATATGCTGCGTCGCCGAGACAACATGCCAGTCACCGCAGCGATGATTGTGATGGTGGCAACCGCCTTCCTGCTGCCACTGCCTTTCTACGCCAACCCAGAGTTGTCTCTACTGTTGGACGCCAGTGGTTTCCAGCCGATGTTCTACATCCTGTTTGCTGTTCTCGCCAATGGCTGGGTTGTAACATCATACCGAGACAAGCCATGGCTGATGGTCATCGTTACCGGTTTGGGTCTGCTCAGCGTAGTGCTGCTCATACTGTGGCTATTGCAGAATGTGTTCAACGTGTACAACGGATGGGACGTTCTGTTCACTGGTGGTTATTACTTCACCAAGAACAAGATTTTCGGCACCATTGCTGAAGCGCAAGCACCGAGTCGAGGAATGCTATTCGGTTCGTTCGGACCGATTGTAATGATACTCGCACTCGGCGCGGGAATCGGCGCTCTGTGGAGTGGTATTCGCCACAAGAAGCCTGTTCATCTATTCTTGTCAATTTGGACCCTGCTCGGTATCTACATGGCATGGTCTGCTGGTCGATTCGTGTTCAACGCCACACCGGTGATGGCAGTGATGGGAGCATGGGCGAGCGTGTACATTTGGCGTTTAGCTGGCTCTCGTGAATTCATCAAGACTTGGAGACGAAGTGGTATCAGTACCTCTGGTGCACGATTCAAGTCTACATACAGGGCTGGCAAGAAGCACCCCGCAGTTCCAGCAGTGCTCTTGGTGTTCATATTGATGTTCAGTCAGCACGCAATCTATGGAATTGATTCTGGCATACCGAGAGGTGATACTAATGAGAAGCGCGTCGACCAGACCTTCTTCGATTTGGCACCAGATGTGATGCGGGCTGATCTATTCGGTTGGTCTTTGATGCCGAATAGTCGCGGTGGCAATGCCTACTCAGATTACGGAGTAGGTGATGAAGAGGTAACCTCCTGTAGAGGCACATGTTGGTACATGGGCACATTCGGACCTGGTTTCAACGGCCGTTCATGGAACGATGCCTACGATTGGCTTGAGCATCAAGACGCAGATGAGGACTTCTCAGAGAGACCGGCATTCGTCTCTTGGTGGGATTATGGATTTCAAGCACTTACACAGGGTCAGCACCCAACAGTGGCTGACAACTTCCAGTCAGGTATCCCGGCTGCTGGAAATATGCTGCTGTCCGACAGTGAGCAAGATACTCTAGGGCTATTCATCGGGACTCTTGATGAAGGTGACCGGCGTTACAAGTTGAACAATGACCCGGTTGGATATGAAACCAATCAGCATACCAACGCGTTTGAGAACGCGATGCGCAGTCACTTCCAGTATTCTACCACATACGACATTTGGATTGATGTGACCACTGCTGGAGATATTGACATTGTTAAGGAGCGTTCGTTCCGTGTCACCGCATCCGCAGATGACGTCATATTGGCTGAAGGCCATCCAATCAACGAAGACGGTTCGGTCGCAACCAGCGTTACGATATATCGATTATACGAGGATTATGTGTTACTCGATGAATTCACCTCAGAGAGCGAGATGATTCAGGCGTGGGATGTAAACAGCAAAATCGATTGGGGCGAGGATGGAATTGATACAACAACGTCGCACTACATCATCGGTGATTACTGGTACACCAAGGATATTGTCGAAGATTTCAACGATGTCGGCACATCACTTCATCGACAGAATGCGCGTCTTGCCATGGCTCGAGAGTTGCTGATTAACACCATGCCAATGGATGTAATGGTCGCGCTGTTCCATGACCTCACCTCAATCGATTACGAGGTCGTCAACTATGATGCACCACCCGGTGAGACCATAATTCGAAATCACGACATTCGATACTTTGCTGTCGATAATAGGCTGTACCCGATTGGAGGATACCAATATGCGGAATCATCGTTCCACTACGGTAATCCGACTGGTATTTTCTATGCCCCAACAACTCTTGCGGGCCTAGACCCCAACAGTTACCTCGAAACTGTGTACATCACACAGCGAGGCGATCGACCCGAGCAGGAGATGACCTCAGCAGAATACGAGGAGGCGTACATTTCTGATATTCTAGCCAGTCAAAGCGGATCTGGTGCTGACATCATCACTTTGACTGACGTTCGCGTAGACCAGCAGGAAGCATTCTTCGATACGATGATTGCACGTACCTACGTCGGCTACGGTGGCCCTCATCTTGGACTTCAGGGCCGACTGGCTCAACCGGCTCAGCATTTCGGTGGAAGGGGAACACCTGAGACAGCACTGACCTATGCTCCACCTCTACCCGGTGCGATGATGCAACACTTTGTGCTAGCAAATTGGTATGATTCTACAGCACTGGAGAACGAATTCTCGGTTGGCTCTGCCAATACCGGTGTCAAGGTGCTGAAGTACTACTCTGGTGCAACTTTGGAGGGCGATGTCGCCCTTGGAGACCTCGGAGTGGTTCCCAATGCCAAGATTCTCATTGAGCGCGACGCGTTCAGTGGTGAGGAGGTTGAAGCGGAAGACGGTACAGTAACCGATAGGGACCCGCGCACATACTGGATTCCGATAGGTGTTACACAGGCTGATGATGAAGGTCACTACTCATTCAGAGCACCTGCTGGGAAAATACGAGTCAGCGCATTCATGGGCGTCTCGGACCTTGATACAGCTCGTACTGACCTAATCTCGTCTGGAACTTCCGGCTCAGCCACTTGGGTTACCGACATATTGCAGGAAGGTAATGATGAGCGCGATATTAATCCGATTACCGGAATCCTCGCCAATGTTAGCGGTGCTACTTGGCTCGGTGAATCGGTTATCAACATCTCAGCAGTTGATGGACACAGTAACGGCGTGGCGGTGTTGAACAGCGATGTCACTGTAGAAGCCAGTGGTGCCACTGGTCGCATTACTTGGGAGGGTCATGAGTCCTTCAATGGAGATCCGATTGCCAACATGGAAGTTGACATCATCAATATCTGGGGGGAAACCGTCCAGCCACCATACACCATCACTACTTCTACCGGTTTGATTGAGGGAGACCGCGAATTCCGTGGCACCGGTGAAGCCACCTTTACTGGTCCCGGTTTTGTGGAATCCGATGGAGTTGTTACTGCAACTGACTTCACTGGGACATACACTCGAGATATCCTGCACGAACATTCGTTCACTGGCAGTGGAGATATCACAGGACGTGGAACACTCGCAGGTACTTTGGATGAGAATGCAACTGCCATTGGTGAATCTTGTGACAATGGTACTGTACCCGATGGTTTCGATGCCTGCTACGATGATAATGAACAACATTGGATTATCGATGGTACTGCTATTGGCGCTGCGGGACGATTCACTGCTAACGGTACCTCTCAATTTTCATCAGTGATGAATCGACAGACGTTTGTCGGTGCGGGGGTATTCACTATCGATGCTAGCAACGAGTCCCTCGATACATATGGAACCATCAATGGAACTGGCCTATTCAGTGGAACTGGTATCTACAGCGGACCAATGGTTGAGCCCGGAACTTTCCACCTAGTTGATGCGATTCCTGGAGTTTACCACGTGCGTATTAATTTCCCCAATGGTGAGACTCGGCAACTACCGATGCCACTAGAAATCGGTTTGGATCATTTGACTGATATCGAACTATGGCTACCCGGCTCATATGTACACGGGGTGGCAGAGACAGTTGATGGGGAATTTGTTCAGAGCACATTTGAGTTGCTGTTAGAAGATGAAAGGGACCTCGAGCCTACCGGGCTCTGTCAGGATGTTCTTTGGGCGCCGTGCTCAATTGAGAGTGACGAGAACGGCAGCTTCGGTTTCGGACCGTTGACTGAAGGTGACTTCATACTGACTTTGGATATGGATAATGATGGATTCAATGAGTACGAATCTACACAAATCCGAATTATGGGTGACTCTGCTCAGAATGTCAGCGCAAGTAATGTGGACCACATCGTACCGATGTATGACCTCAACATCTCATTGTACAAGCGAGTAGGAGATAACGTGGAGATTGTCGAAGGACAAAACCTTACTTTCACAACCCCGTTGATGCCGATAGAGATTGTCGCTCGAGATAATGGCAATGGCTCATACAATGTTGAGTTGCCAATGGGTGAGTGGATAATCAACAGCAGTCTTGATGAGAATCATCTGATTTACGAGGAGATAAACATCGAGGACGAGGACCTTGATTTGGACCTATATTACCAACAGAGTGCATGGTTGAATGGCACTGTTGTACACGAGTCTGAGAAGGAAGGTGATCCTCCAGTTGGATATGACAATCTTGCGGTGAAATTCCAGTGGGGTGGAATCACCACTGTAGAATACACCGAGACCTTCACAGCTGAAAATGGTACCGAGATTGATGGCTTTTTCAGTATCAGATTACCTGTTGGAGTTGGTGTTAACATCACTACTGAAACCGGAATAAGCCACGATATTGCTGGCGTCCATATCGATGTGTTGGAAGATAACCCAATGCTGAATTTGATTCCAGAGGAAGCATACAACATCGCTGGTAGTCTATTCCTATACCGTGACACTAACCCGTACACTAGCAATGTTCCGGGGTGGATTATGAATCCGATTTTCATCGAGGCCACAGCGGACAATCTCACATGGCAATTATTCATCGACAACCAAGGTAAGTACACAGGAATGTTACCTCATGGTAACTGGAGCATTACTGTGAATGACCCCACTTTCAATTCTGAAACAGTCATTCAATACATGTTTGAGGACAACAACAGCGTGCACCTCATCGCGTATCCTGACTTAATTCCAGTTGTCGTGACCACTTACCTTGACCATTCACTGGATTCCAATATATCGAATGGGACCTTATTGGGTATCGATTTCAGAATTATTCCGACTTCCTTTGGTTCAGGTGAACAAGTGAACATCACTGCAGATGATGCGCGATGGGAGAATGGAACGATTTCGTTGACACTTGAGCCGGGGACATTTGATTTTGAGACCGAGTTACCTGATGTCACCAATGGAACTGATTACAATAGGCAGATTGCAACTACGGAAACTGAATTTGGGTTGATGATTGACAACGAGACTTGGAATCTTGAAATTGGTTTGCTACCCGAGTGGAGAATCAGTGCGCAGTTGAATAACGAGTCTGGTGAAGGATTGGCCAATTGGCCAGTCCGCTTTGAGGAGAGTGACGGTGTTCGTACCTTCACTCGAAACATGGACGAGAACGGTAGCCTGCTCGCCTATCTGCCTGAAGGTGAATGGATTGTCATCGTAGACCCCTTCATTCAGGGCGAAGGAGCGATGGAAGAGTTGCGCAGCACAATATCAATCGATGCTGCAATTAGCGGAATACTGTGGCAGACCACCGAATCTGCTCATGTCAATATCACCTTGCGCGAAGTCGAGATGAATGAGAATCTCAGCGGCTTTACCATCAGTGCTGTCAGCGAGGACGGATTTGGTGAGATGATTCTCGGCCCTACCGACGACACCGGTAGTATCGATGCTCGAATCTATCCCGGTGAATGGACCTTCAGTCTGAACCGGACTGACAATAACATGCGCTGGGTACTGGAGAATGTCACTATTACCTTGGCTGCGGGGTGGGCTAATGACAACCTCACTCTCGATGCAAACCGCTATGTCACCGTTGGTGGGAACCTATTCTGGGACCTTGATGGAGACGGTGGTTGGGACTTTGATGAAGGCATTGAGAATGCTACTGTTGAACTGCTAGGGGACAACTTCGGCCCAGTTAACATGACAACCACACAATACGGCACTTGGACACATTTTGTCCCGATAAATACGAACTACTCAGTCACAGCGATCAAGGAAGGATTCAGTCCTGAGACTGTAATCTACGAGGTTGGAGTGGCTGCGAACTCTACTGACATGATGCTGCTTGCGGGCAGTGTGAATGTCGAAGGTAACCTCACCTACATCATTCCTGAGCTCTGGGATGTCATAGCAGAACGTATGGAGATTGTATTGCTACCGTATGGCGAACTTGACAGAGAGCCCCTTAATCCAGATAGAACTCTTGACAATGGCAGTTGGACCGGACACTGGTCGACCGCTATCGAGCCCGGCAAGTGGATTGTATATGCCTACGATACCAATGGACATTACAATGTGAGCCTCGGCCTTCTAGACGCTTCTATTGGCGATGGCGGCAATCTTGACCTAATCGTCTCCGAGGGTGGTCGTCTATCCTTTGGAACTTCTTGGTTTGATTTCGATGGTATTGAGCACCATCTCGCAGATACAGATGTATCAAATGCACCGATGACAACTGTACCGGAACTCATCGTTGATGCTGGATCGGACATCAAGTGGAATGTGACTGTCGATGAGGACGGTCGATTCGATATGCTGTTGCCAGCGGGCAGTTACTCGTTCGACTCTACTTTCTGGACTGTCGAACGGGGCATAGATATGCGCTACTCTGGTGGACTATCTTCAACATCTGCTTCAATGCAAGATTCCCCTGAGTATTCTCAAATTGAGTTCAACCGAAGGCTAGACCACTCTCTTGAGTTCAGCACTGGAAATGCCACGAATAGTACCTACGATGAGGAAAATGACTGGCACCTGATTGAGGTTGCTGGTGATGATGTCGAGTACAAGGTTGTCGAGATGGATATTGAGGTGACCTACGCAGGTAACGAGGCAGTTGATGAGTATCTATTCAACGCGGTGCTGAATGGTTTTGAGGCTGAATACTGGACTATTGAAGCCTACAACGGAACTGATGAGAATGGAACCGAGGAGTGGCTGACTGGAGTGGTATTCACATTGGGTCTAGAGGATGACCTCTCCGAAACCATTCGCATCAGAATCATCCCGGCGAATATGACCACAGCCCGTACCTATGATAGTGGCCATTCGATGATTGTCGAACTTTCACACATGGACGGCTCAAGCAGTGAGCATCACATCACTCTGAAGGTGCCGCAGTTTTACGGCTTTGAATTGGAAACAGACCTAACAGACTACGTGATTGGTATCCAACCGGGTACTGACGAGATTATTCCGTTGATGTTTTCCAACACCGGCAATGGCGATGACACCTATACAGTAAGTATCGATGACAGTGAGATGCCAGAGGATTGGAATGCTGCTGGCGCAGAATTCCTGCCAATAGGTGCTGCTAGCGTGCAATCATTCTCGATGAGTCTGCATGCACCAAGCGACACCGAGGACGTCTCATTCAGTTTGTGGGTGACAGTAACAAGCGAAGGCGGCGATGAATACCCTGTAATCGAAATCCCAGTAGAAGTTGCTCTACCCAACCTGCAGATAACTGATGCAGGAGTACAGTCAGGTGCCCAGAAGGGCTATGCTATTGCCAATGAAATCAACACCTTCTTCGTCACAGTGGAGAATACTGGAATTGTCGATGCAGACATCATCACCGTATCCATCTACAACGAAAATGGTGATGAATTAGCCAACTCCTCAGGTCCAATTCCCAGGTTAGACTCGTATTCATTCCAAATGGACATCGACACTACTGGACTAGGAATCGGAAACCATCACTTCGACTTTGTAATCAACTCATCAGGGGTGATTCTTGAGGAAGAGCCTGATGATTACACTATGACCATCAATATCCAGAAGTCAGACTCTGATGGAGTGGAATGGTGGATTGGCGTAGTTGTACTGGTCATCTTCGTACTGCTGCTGTACGGTGGCTGGAAGTTCACTTCACGCCGACCAGGACAGCCGTTCTGATCAGTGAGCACAAACCTGCAACGCACTGCTAAGTTCACACAATTTGGACAGTTGACGTAGTCAACGCACCTACCCCGTTCATCGAAGGGGAGATGAACCTAGGATGGAACCCCACCCCGAGGCAGAGCCATGTCAACTGGGCCGCACCGTCATCTTGAGTACCTCCCTGAGCCCGAAGACCCTCGGATGCTCACTGCAATTGACCCCGATGCACCGGGATACCCCCCCGAATCATACGGCGTGAGTGTTGAGCACGCTGAGGCATGGCGTCAAGCCACTCAAGAGGCTATGATCCGACCAGATAGGCAACGCCCGTTTGGCATTTTCATCGTGATAACTTTGGTCGCTGTCTTGTTAATCTCCTATCCTTGGGTGGTGGATTTTCTTGGGCCATCGTTCACTCCCGACTCACAGTGGGCCTACGATGACACCGGTATCACCGATTTGCAGGAAAACTACGGGTTGACCGGAGCCGGTGTGCGCATATGTATCGTCGACACAGGAGTGGATCTCAGCCATCCTGATCTAACTGAAATCAATCTAGTAGCGTACAAGGATTTCATTTCGGGTGATGATTCTACCGTGCAAGACCGTGGTGCGGATATGCACGGCACCATGATGGTGGGTATTTTGGCTGCAGACGGACATTTGAGGGGCGCAGCGCCGGGAGCTGACATTATCGTCGCTGCTGCACTAGGTTCTGATGGAACCACACAATCTGAATCAATCGTAGCTCAAGCCGTACATTGGTGTTGGTCAGAAGCTGAAGCCGATATCATCAGCCTCTCCTTGGGAGGAGACCCAGACCCAGAGAATCCTCTTGGTTCAGAAACAGCAAATGCTGTTCGAAAGGCGTTGGAGTCTGGCGTATTTGTTGTCGCTGCAGCAGGAAACTCGGGCGGGGCTGGAACCGAGGTCACCGATGTGTCAGTTCCAGCCAATGTTGACGGAGTGATTGCAGTAGGGGCGATTGACCGTAGTGGTGACCTATGGAACAAGACGGCGACAGGTTCGGCAACTGAGGGTGCAGAAGGAGACATCCGAGAGGAACCACATCAGAAACCTGAGGTAGTAGCCCCTGGCGTTGGCATCATTTCCACCTCCTCGACAGCATTGGCCATCCCGTATTCAAGCAGTACTGGCACGTCTGATGCAACCGTCTTCGTGACCGGCGCCCTTGCTTTAATCTTAGAACGGCACGGAGCGGATCTGACTCGCGATGGCATTGGTGCTGACCGTGCAGACATCGATTTGGTCAAGCAAGCCCTGGCGGATTCATGTGTCAGAAGTGATTTGCAGGGCGACTCACACCATTTGCGCTACGGATACGGCTCACTAGACGCAATCGCATGGGAAAGGGCAGTAGCAGATGCGATTTCTGTAAGAGGGCCGGGGTAAATCAATGATATTATTGGGCAATAATGATATTATAAATTGATATTAACAGGCGCAATATGATATTTTAACAGTTTTCCCTGAGAGTTTATTACAAAAAACCACAAAATCATAAGATATTTTTAGTTGATTTTGATACTTCTACAATTGCAGTGGTGGGGGCTGTTATATGGAAAGCAGTGATGGGGATGCCTTGACGGAGTTGTCAAAATGGAAAAATCACACCGCCGAAAGAGCCTGCTACTGAGCCTTCTCTTTGTCTCAAGCATGATGATAGGACTCGTTGGGGTTGTCCCGACAGCTATGGCTAACAATGAAACGCAGGCTGGAACAATAAGTGGCACTGAAACATGGGCTGGATCACACTCTCTAACCGGGGATTTGGTAATTTCTGCTGGAGCCAAACTCATTATTCAGCCAGGTACTACTATCACTATGCCAAACGGGACTTACATAGATGTCAGAGGTGCAATGTGCGCTGGCGATGTCGCTTGTGGTGCTAATGGAATGGCCAGCAACAGCAGCCGTATCACATTCAATTGGAATGCACCTGCTGACGACCAAGCCTTTGGCTACTGCTACGGATTGTTTCCAGTAGGTGGTTCTCCTCAGCATTGGAATAGAGACCCTTCATGCTATGAGGGAATTTTGATGCGTAATACCGTTGATATTGGTCAAACCAAGTTGAACCATGTCACAATAAGTAATGCCTACGGATTACCACGTTGGGTCAATGAAATCAACCAAGTTCGTTATGGCGCTGTTGTTCTAGAAGGTGCAAGCCCCACAATCACTGGCATCAAATTCACTGACATCAACACTACCAGTTTGTTGGTTCTTGACCTTGCAGCACCGACCATTCTTGGTGGCGAATTCACCACGGGGAAGGATGCGACTGAACTGGTTGGTTCAGCCATCCAGTCATACGGTGCAGGCAGTGCTCTTAGCCCACTGACTATCAATTACGCCATATTTTCTGGAACAAGCAATGGCTGTGCGCAAGACGATGATGGTCGACACGTGCTTTGGGGCGAGAAGTCGTTTCTCGCCATCACCGGCGCAGTTGTCGGAACTACTGGTGCATCTGCTGGCGACTATGGTATGCGATTCGATGACTCGGCGGGATTTCTTCGAAATTCCTACTTCCATACCGATTGCAACGGAGTGGACCTTAACGATAAGCGAGTTGTAGGAAATACTCCTTACCAGATGCTTGTAGAAAATAATCATGTTTTGACCGATGAACGCTCACCCCTTACCGCATTCAATCATGCGTGGGTGGCCTTCAACAACAATATCATCGAGGGTGCAAGTGATGGTTCTGGTATCCAGATTTCCTCGTCAAATGTTGAAATTAACGGAGGTACAATTGGTCCCATAGGTGGTTGGAACGGCATCTGGTCTATTGGCGAATCCGATGTGTCAATAATTGGCACTACAATTCAAGGAACTGCAAAGGAGGCGATTATCGCAGGAGAATACCACTATGGTGATGGTGGTTGGACTGGAATCCCCACACCTCAGAAGAATCGAATGTACATGAAGAATGTCGATATCAGCGGCTCTGGTGGTGAATGCAGTAGTGAGAAGATTTGGCGTGCCATCATTGGCCCTGAAGGCGAGGATTTCACTTGCCCTGCTATCCACGCTTATCGCACTTCATTGACCTTGATTGACAGTGATGTGAATTGGGGTGGTACAGATGCAGACGTCATCCGTGCGATTGGTTCCATCCTCGATGTGCGCGATAACGATCTGAACGGTTCTGGTATCGGTGCTCGTATTGTTAATCACAACACTTGGCCCGGACCAGACTACGGTAGCCTTGCTTTCTTCTCGATGAACCGCTGGTCTTCCAGCATTCAGCAAGGGTATAACATCACCAAGAGCAGCGTAACCGTGCAGTCTGAAACCATTCCGAATACAGCACCTGGAGTTTATCCGGTCAGCCTATCTTGGCCTGACACAGAGGCGAGTGACGAATCTTTCAATGGCTGGAACTCTGCTGTGCATTTGACTCAGGCAAAGGAATGGCCTCCGCAAGAATTTCCGTTGGCCATGGAAATCGTCAACAATTCGACGACCTTCACCTTCGCCAACCTAACTAATTTAGACAACTCCAAGATTTTCATCGACACATCTCCGGTGATGTGGGCAGTGCAGATTCGCAAGGCCGAAATCGTTCGCTTCAGAACCATTGTCGATGGTGTTCGAGTGAGTGATGCTGATGTATTGATTGAAGATGCACACGGCAGGGACTTGTATTCTCTGACTACGGATAGTCAAGGCTGGACACCTGAAATATCGTTACCGAGCGACTTCCACTTAGATTTCCGAGGACTACAAGGAGGCGACAATCCAGATGGTTTCGCCACCGATGCATTGGAGAATTCGTGTTCTGATGGCGTGGATAATGATGGAGACCTGCTCTATGATGCGCAAGATCCAGATTGTGCGCAGGGAGCTGGAACTCGTGAGATGTCGAAGTATTACGTAACCGCTTATCGTTTTGGTAAGGGATACAAGAATTATGACTTTATTTTGGCAGACCAAACCGGAGTACTTGCTGAGATTGTTGCTCTGGAGAATAAGGCACCAAGCATCACTCTAACCCACAATGACGGACATTCGTTCAAGCGCGTTGTCAACTTCACTGGCTCCGCCCACGATGGTGACTGGGCTGGTAGTTATGGTTCCAATCAGATGGACGAAGAGGACCGCAACATCTTGGCTCAGTGGGATGAACAGGGTATCGTAGAACAGGTGCAGATCAAGGATCCATTCACCAGTGATTGGGTTGACATGCGATTGGCTGTTGACACTAGCAACGCTGGAGGAGAGGTGACTTACAATAATCATCCATTCCGCAATTGGTACTTCTCGTACGACATGAGTAACCAGCCTGAAGGAGACTACACCTTTGAGTTCCGTTCCTTTGACGGTATCGACTACTCTCCGATTATCACTCGTACTATCAGACTTAACACCGAACCACCAACTGTTTGGGTGGATTCACCGGCTGATGGTACCGTCATCGAAGATGGAGTTGTGCACTTCTCTGGTCGCGCCAGTGATGCCTACAACGGAATCTTTGGCTCGGATATCGGTTCTGTATGGTTCGATGTGAGTGGCCCGAATGGCTACTACACCAATTTCGAGAAGCCCGGTGGCCAGTCATGGTCGGCAGATTGGGATGTCGAGTATTTGGATTCGGGAGCCTATCAGGTCTCAGTTTGGGCTTCAGATTCGTCTTTCTGCATTCAAACGCAGGGCGAGTGCAACGCGGTGACTCTGAGTCTGACTATTGACAATGAAAACGCATTGCCTTGGGTCTCTCTTCTGAGTCCGTTCGATGGCCAAACCATCACTTCGAGTGAGAACACACTCCTTTCAGGCGTGGCGAGGGATACTGATGGTCAGGTCACAAAGGTCGAGATTTCTATTCTTGACATGCAGGTTCCGACAGAAGACGGATATCTCGAACTGCCCGAAGGCCCACATAGCATTGTGACCAGCATGCAGCCGAATGGTGGCTGGGCTGTTGAGTGGGATACAAGATATCTCGTGCACAACTTCCACTATTTGGTGCAGGTGCGCTCTTTCGATGGGTTCGATTATAGTGATATTGCCCAAGCGGAGATTATCATTGATAACCCGCCAGACGCTGATAACCATCGACCAATTTTCAACAGCAGTATGTGGTCTGATTTCTACCGAATCGGCGAAGTACTGATCTTCTGTGAAGATGGTAGTACCGCTCAGAATCGTTGTGGGGAAGGTGCATACCTCGACCTTTCGATATTCTTCAGCGACGAGGATGGAGATGCGCTCCAATACTATGTTTTGGATGATGAGCAGATAGCTGCCGACGACCTATATGATGAACTAGTACTCGTAGATTCCAACGGTCGCGCCAACTACAATCCTCTGTTGATGTCGTTCCACGACCCCGACATGGATTCATGGGGATTGCAGGGTGTGATTTTCTTCGCTATTGACCCTGACGGGAGTAGAGCGTATTCCACGCCAATTGATTTTGTGATTCAGCCGATTTCCTTCTCGTCAGAGAGGATTGATGATGGAGCCCTTTCTCAGGCAGCAATGGCAATGTTCAACGGAACCGGACGCCCTACTGAACTTGTCGTAGCAAAAACCGCCTCAGGACTTTTCCTCAATTCAACCGAGGTAGGTGATGATGGTAAGTGGACGCTTGGGCTACCTGGAAACCGCATGGACCGCGGCTACAATACCATCGTGTTTGAGTACGGTGGTAACCCGATGCCTACTGGAGATGACAATGTCGTTATCGTCGGATCTGTAGATGACGGCAGTGCAAGTTGGTTGGTTACAGTACTCATCGTATTGGCAGTCATAGTCGCTCTTGCAGTAGCTGGTGGCGTCTTCATGTTTTTCTTCATTGAATTCGAAGATGAGGAAGACGAGGACGACCTAGAACCTGAGCAAGAGGAGGATCCCTATGCTTGGGCTAAACAGTCACAGCAGGCCAGTGCTGCCGGTGCGACTGCTGGTCAAACTGCTCAGCAGCAGAATGCAACTGAGGATGCCAGCCAAGTCCAGCAAGGCTATCCCGGTTGGCAGTGGGATGCGGCAACCAACCAGTGGGTGCCGGACAACAAGCAGTGACTCAAGTGACCTTGGGCAGTTTCAGGGTCCTACAACCATGAGTTTGAAAGGTGAGCCGACAATGAAGGGTATTCGGAGGTTATGATTTGGTTCATCTAAAACCTGGCGTGCAGGAACGAATAATGCTGCACCTTCGCGATTATGTTGATTACTCAGACTCTGTTGAAGTGCCTTTTGCATTATCACAGATGGGTATTGCCAATGCTGTTGCAATTGCTCGCTCTAATGTGCCTCGAGCAATTGCAGGTCTGAAGGACTCAGGTCTACTCGTAGAGAGGCAGGCCCATGTGCGCGGAGTCAGCAGGAAACGAAAGGCGTATTTCCTCACGGATACAGGAGTGGTTCAGGCGGAGGAAACTTGGAATTTACTCTCCGAGAGCCCAATTCGGCTTGTTGACGGCGAGGGGGTAACACACACAACCACACTAGCCGGCTCAATTGAGATGGCCGACTTTAAGATGCGTCCAGTCGATGTGCTGCGTTATGTCGACGACAATGGAATGCTCGACTTGCGGATATTGAATGAGGATTTGATACTGAGAGACCTTGCCAAACATGTGGAGAAACAGTTGGTTACGACGTTGGGAGATTTGCCTCGTACTCGTTCCTTTTTTGGTCGCGAGCAGGAGATTGAGAACATAGAGAGTCTACTTGAGGCACGTTCGACTTCAATGCTATTGCCAGGAATTGCCGGAATCGGTAAGACTGCGCTCGCAGGAAAAATCATCGAAGTTTTTACTCACAAGCGGAATTTGCTCTATCATAGGTGTCAGGATTGGGAGGGAAGCAGAGCGTTCCTTGAGTCATGCGCTGAATGGCTTTCAGCAATAGGTGATGATGGCCTAACGGATTACCTCTCAGCAACAGCAGCGCCACAGCCCGCAGTGGCTGTGAACATCATAGTAAGCGCACTGCAGGAGGTCCCAGCCCTCATCGTGGTTGATGACTTGCACAAAGTCAGCGATGAGGTGTTATTCGCAGTTATTCGGGGTATTTCTCAACGAATGAACGAAATGGATGAGTTCGGCTTCGTGATGTTTAGTCGCTCATTCAGACCCGTGGTTCCTCTCAAAGATGCAGAAGGCAACATCTCGACATTGGTCATGCCTGTCGAAGGACTTGACCAGAGGTCCTGTCGTTCATTGCTTACCGCCTTGCCTGAAATGGACACTTCTACTTTCCTTCACATCTACACGTTGTCGCGTGGACACCCTCTAGTTCTGCAATTGATTAACCGAGGTTCTGTTGGAAGCACATTCCACGAGACTCTTGAGAAGTTCGTTGAGCAGGAGATATTCAGTAGACTAACAGGTGCTGAAAAGAGTGTACTGGGTGCCATTGCAATTTATCGTGAACCGATGCCTCTTGAAGCGATTTCCAGCCATGGAGTGCAAACAGACGTTCTCGATGATTTAGTCGAGAAGGGATTGGCGCGGCAGGCTGACAGTGAGACCTACGATGTACACGACCTAATTCGCGAATTCCTCTTGCGAACTCTCGATGAAAAGACTCGGCAGGAGTTGCACTCTGCAGCCTGTGATTGGTATCTAGGGCACCATAATGAGCCCGAGCAGAAAGTCGAACAAATTTACCATCTTTTGAATTGTGGAGATACCGACTCTCTTGGAAACGCCCTCGACGAATTTGGTCGAGATTTGTTGAAGGGTGGACACGTTGAGTTGCTTGGTTTGCTAGCAGGTTTAGATAGCGGTAGTTTCGCACCGCTGACTTGGGCGAATATTCTCGAAATTCGTGGTGATATTCTGGCTATGCAGGGCAAGTGGGCCGAAGCAGAGGAAGAATATGGTGAAGCAATGCCGATTGCAAGAGAGAATGGGGCACGTGATGGCGAGGCACGTTTGCTTTCATCGATCGCTGACATTGGTGTGCAGCGAGGTCAGTTAGACCAAGCTTTGGAGATGCATAGTCAATCTCTTTCGATATTTATCGAGATTGGTGATGCTATTGGCGCTGCACGAACCTACAACAATATGGGTCATATTTTCCGCCACCGAAAGGATACAAGTAGTGCATTGGAAGTCTATGGTAACGTTGAGGAGTTACTTGAAAGCGAATCCGGCCCTGAATTGACTGGTGCTCGCATCAAGTTGGCCGCTGCATTCCTAGATATGGGCGAGATTGACAGAGCCAGAGAGCATGCGCTTACCGCCTTCGATGAGACTGAAAAGAGCGGGGACATCTCTCGGCACGCACGAGCTCGAGCAGTCCTTGGTCGAATGTACGCACGCTCTGGAGACCCTGATTTGGCCCTCCATCATTACTCTGAGGCATTGGAGCAAATGGCTGAGGAAACTGACCAACATTCAGCAGTTGAAGTTAGGATAATGCTTGGAGAGATTTTAGTGGATGCTGGTCGGGCTGAAGACGCTACTGAACACTATCTCGACGGTTTGGCGATGGCAGAGGCTAACGACCTTCGTCTATTGATTGGAGAGTTGCTAGCGCGGCTTGGCGAAGCCGCTCCTGAAAAGCACGAGAGAATGGATTACTTGCAACGAGCGCTTACCGTTTTCAGAGAACTGGGCGCGAAGGAGCGTATGCGCGAAGTACAGAATTCTGTTCACAAGTCTATCATGGGCCGGTAATCAGAAGTCTGGGTGTTCATTTGTCACCGTGACTTGCCCATTCTTCAGCACCACCCACACCTTATCAACACCGGATAAATCGATACTACCACTATGAGTCGTCGCTGCTGCACCACTAATCGGTTGGCGGAATTGCTTGGTGCCTCCAGCATCGGTGATGAATACTGCCTCATCATCGAGAATTAACTGCAGTTGCAGACTGCTTGAAGTTGAAATGTGCAGTTTCACAGGTTCCGAGTAGGATGCGCTCACATCTAATCTTGCAGCCTCATCCGCCCTTTCCACAGCCGCTGAAATAGATAGCAGATTATCTTCCATCGCGTTGTCCGACCACCGCTCTTGTGTTGCAACCTCAATATCCCATATCCACAGACTGAATGTGGTAAGAAACATAATCCCCAGCAGGAATGTGAACACATAGCCCATTTCAGTCGCCGCAGCACTCTCGTCATCGGCTAGACCAGTCAATTCTCGCCTTGCCATCAGGACTCACCTCGCGTTGATTGGCTTGAAATTGATGAATATTGTAAATTGAACATTACTTCCCCGTCTCCAGCATGGTAGACCATCTCAGACATTGATGGGTTGAGTTGCACCCAGCCGACATAGTCTTCAAGCCTGTCCAATTGACCTGGGAATGTCAACCAATCAGAGGAGAATGTCAGTTCACTGCTTGCTTCTGCAGCGACCGCTTCCCCATATGGTCCATCCCAACCCATTCTGACTTGCCATGCGCTTGTAGAGACCAATTGCTCTCTAGCCTCGAGGGCCAGCACTATTTCCATCGCGCCACCCCCACTCACAGAGCCTTTTGTCGGCATCAGAATTGGGATTGTCGCTGCAAGCCTCGGTCCAGGACCTTCTCGAGTTGGAGGTGAGATGATGATGTCTGGCTGGTACTCGGGATGATTTGTTCCTACAAATCCTCCTCGTGTGGCAATTTCAAGATTTGAAACACTTGAATCGAAAACATAGGATAGGCGTGGCAGATGTAGTGCCCAAGCCTCGCCGAGTATCGCTTGCGGTTCATCACCAACCTCTCCGCGTAACTGCATAGAGAAGCCAAACGGATGGGTGCCATCGGCCCATGAGGCCCTGACATCGTGGTTTTGCATGTAGGAGATGTCTTTCCATGGTAGCAGGGTATCCATCCATCCGGATGCATGCATATTGATGATGACACAACGGTCTTCACCACCCTCCATCACTTCTGCTTGCCCATGGTCTCCGCTGACTATCCAAGCACGCAGCGGACCTGCACCACTAGATGCATCTACATCGAAGGAGCCAGTGGCCGTATCAGAAAGGGCAATTGATACTCCATCGGTATTCTGCAGCAATGTCCCACTCGATTGGTTAGAATCAGCGATTCCTCCTGAGATGGTCCAGCCGCTTGTGAACGATGCTGGCTGTAACAGCAAATTCACCTCACCAGTGCTTGGATTTGTCGAGTCACCTCCGCTTGCAGGCACTTCGAGGTCCCATTCACCACCACTGGTTCTGCCAGTATCGCTCGCTGGAATAACATCCATACTTCCCGGACGCCATCCATCGGCAGCCGCTGAAGAGCCACCTACAGTAGTGGAATCGGTCAGCCAATGAACCCTGATTGGCCCATTCGCCTCAATCCAACTGGATGCATCACCATCCCATGAGATGCGCAGAGAATCGAGAGCAGAGATAGTCTGGTACAGGCCATTGATTCGAGTAGTCACGGTAGTAGTTGCTAGATTCTCGATAAGCAAACTACCGTCCATTGCTGGTGGGAGGTAATTATGGCCACTCCAGGAACCCTGTTGGTCTGGCCAAGCGATACTGCCGGGACCGCTACCGTTCAAATCTGCTGCTTCTCCGGTAGCAATCACCATACGCGCGGGGGCTGAGGTGCTGAGCGCTAATCTCTCGGAAATTGATGCAGAGATGCTGCCGGTCCACGAATAGATGCTGGAAGATGCACTGGATGGGTGCGATGAAACACTATGCACAGATGAAGTGCCACTACCGCTTCCAGAAGAGGTTTCCCAAGAAACATCGAATGGTTGCTCGGAGATGAGGTGAACGAGGTGTTGCCCGGCAATCAGTGGTACAGTCCATGCCCTGCCACTGTCGTCGTATGATGAGGTATCTGGGGTGACTAGCATTGCACCTCCATCTCCTCGCCAAGCGACGACTCTGATTGATCTTTCACTGTGTATCCAAGCCTCGCCAGCAGTGCTTGTCACTCCAGTTTGTACCCAGACACTATCACTTGGCATTTTGTAGGTCGTTTCTGTCACACCTTGCTCAAAAGTGAGGTCGTAATTGCCCAAACCAGATTCAATTGAGGTGTACGAAGTTGCGCTGAGGGTCAAATTTGCCAATGGGATTCGATAATGGAATAGCGCTTCTGTACTGGCGCGAAGGTCGGTAATGCACATTGTTTCGACTTCGTATAGTGGGTATTTGATGCGAATGTCATCATCCAAATCAAGCGCCCCTTCTATTCTGAATTCACTATCCTGTTGTTGGGTCGCAGAATACCATGTTCCACCTTGTAGCATGCTCCAACTGAGAATTCCGGTATGTGGTCGAACGTCCATTTTAGCCTCGTCTCCAACTACTCCAGACTCTGAAAGCCGTGTGGTTTCTGCAGCCAAATCTTCCATCTGCGCCCCCATGGTTTCTCGCTCGACAGCCCCGTGTAACTCATCGATTAGCGGCATGATGGTCACCATCATTCCTGAGATGATGCTGAGAACTCCAGCGAATAGCAGAACGGTCGCAATGGTGGATGAAACAGCATCCTCGCCTCGCTCACGTCGAATCAGGTAACCACCACCTGCTGCAGCACAACGTCGAGGTGAATGGTAGCATCGGTTGGATGTATCGTCATGCCCTCGCTGCCAGATAGACGGCCATACGGACCAAATCCGACGAAATCATCGAGGGTGTCTGTAACACGATTCAACTCAAAGTCCTCGTTCCAATGGTGGAGGTAGCGTGGCTCTCTGGTCGATTCACCGGGGAACGCCATCTCTATCCTCAGATTGCGTACTGAATCATCGAAGAATGATATTTGACCTTGGCTGGTAATCTCGATTCGATTTAATGCTGAATCGATAGAACTGCTGGTTTCGATATCTAGTAGCACGAGGCTAACACGAGATTTGCCATCGAGCATCTCGTCGAAGTCGAGTCTTGGAAATGCTCTGACCTCAAGTGGCTGATTGGGAAGTTGTTCCACCCTTGCCCCATTGACGAGGTCAATAGTGAAAGGACCATCCCTTAATGGGGTGGACAGTCTCATTCCATCTAGAATCGCCTGAATCTGCCTGTGAATCACTTCTCCACTGCTATCCTTAACCTCGATAAGGAACCAGTTTGACAATGAAATATTGACATCGTGTTCGCCGCTGCCTGATATCGTCCATGATTCATTGGCGATTGCCGTGGTAACCACCACGCTGGCCGGAGTTCCGTTTAACGAGGTGACGTTGATTGTACCAGCATAGGACTGCACCACTATTCTGTCGTCACCGGCCAGATCCGCAGAAACTGTCCAAGTCTCGGCGCTGCCCAACGGTGCAATTGAGTTTGCCAATTGAGATGATAGGACAACAATCCCACTACCTTCCGGTGCATCAGCAGCGATGAGGACCCTATCGTTGAATTGGGTCGCAGCAACGCTTCCAGCCACCCACTCTCGGTTGTCTGTAAGGTCCTCGAGGAAGGGTTGCATGACTAAAACGACCCCAGCCATTACTGAGACGACCATCGCAAGGAGCATTGTCACGCCGATTATCTCCGAAACCGCCCTTAGGTCGGGCGATTCGCGGGTTGTGAGGGCGGGGCGCACAGGGCGAAATGAGTGCGTCCGTTCTTATTGGTTCGCTATCACACCTCCTAACGGGAGGTGTCTGTAAGTAAGCACCGGTGACGGGAATTCACTTTGCGACAATTCGTTCCGAAGCTGACTGTCCAAGTATATGGCTGAACTCAGGACCAATTTGGTTGGATATACGCAGGTCTCCGGACCAATCTTCCAATGCGAACAGCACTTCACTTTCAGCCAAATGTGGGGCGTTATTTTTATCAGAAAGATGGCACAAAACGATGGTCTCAACATCGTCGGTGACAACCTCTGTCAATATCTCAGAGACTTGGGTATTCGACAGGTGGCCTCCCCGGCCAGAAATTCTCGCTTTCAATGAGAGTGGATAAGGGCCAAGAGCCAGCCGTTTTGCGTCGTAATTTGCCTCGATTGAAATGTGATTGCATCCTTGCAGATGACCGAGCAATTCCTTTGTTGCAGAACCAAGGTCAGTCACCACCGCTCCTCGCGCCCCTCGGCGGTCGCTGAATATGAAGCCAACATTCTCTGCTCCATCGTGTGGAATTGGCACTGGTAAAAGCGAGATGTCATCGCCAAATTCCATCCGTTCCAGAGCATCAAAGATTTGGCATTGGTTGACTGGGTCTAGACCCAATCCTGCGCAGGTAGTGAAATTGGCATGAATGTCTGCGCCCCACCTCTTTTGGAAGATGGCTGCACCCTGTCCGTGGTCAGTATGGTGGTGGCTTAGCACAATAGCGTTAATTTCCTCTGGTTTTACGCCAATTGTTGCAAGTCTCTTCTCCATCTGACGGCCACTGAAACCGCAGTCGATTAGCACCTTGGTATCCTCGGTTGAAAGCAGCGTGGAATTACCACGACTGCCAGTTCCGAGGTGGGTAATCTCGAGAGCCATTGCAACCGTACCGCATCCGCTCCACGACATACCTTGAATCAACCGCTTCATGATAGCAATTCAGGGCGTTTTTTGCACACTCCGCGGAGTTCCGTGGAATGTTGGCGTCCGAACGGTGCTCCATCACCATCATAAGCGTATGAGATTCGACAGATAGTGTGGGTTACACCCACAGGTGACTTCATGCGTCGTAAGCAGACAGCACTTCTGATTTCTCTCCTCATCATTGGTGGGATGGTATTCGTCTCACAGATTCGACCGAATAGTGGTGTTGAATCCACTCACCCAGACGATGCTACCGGCGGCGGTCCGCCGATTACCGACCATGACAAGGACGGTATGCCGGACCTGCATGAAGAGGCTTTCAGTGAGGCGATTGAGCTGTCTTTGGGAGACCGCTCAAAGACGATAAACGGCCTTGATTGGCAGAATGGCTCAGACAATAGCAGCGACTTTGATCTCGATGGCTTAACCGCCTTGATGGAATTTTGTTGGCCTTACGACCTTGATTCCTGTTTTTCCAGCAATCGTACCAGTTTACCAGGAAAGCCACCTTCACTTTCGGAAACTGGTTTGCGCTGGTTCCTCGATCCACGTGTTGCCGATACTGATGGGGATGGTTTACCCGACGGATTTGAAGTGGCCATGTGCATGGGTGAGACTGGTTACCTGAATGAATCCCATGTCTGGACCTGCCTCGCTTTTGATCCGCTGAATTCCTCTGATGGTGATTTGGACTCAGACCGCTGCCCAGACTTGACTCTTGGCTGCGGTGATGGTTTTGATGTAGACCGCGATGGTGTCATTGAGCAACATGAATTCTACACCAATGCGGAGGAATATTCGTGGGGCGCACCCGACAACTGGACAACTGAATTCGATGGATTGCGCTGGGGTGAGCGGCCTACCGGCGATGAAGGCTGGCTTGGAACCGACCCGATGCGCAATGATTCTGATTACTATCGCTGGGTTGGCAACCGCGCACTCGCGCAAACTCAGAAGGGTGACGGTATCGAAGATGGCTGGGAAGTTTTCTTTGGCCTAGACCCGCGTAACCGAAGCGATGCGATTCGCGACAATGACCTCGATGGTTGGGATTACAACCGCGATGGAGCAGTATCACCTGACACTTCTGGAGCTACAATTACTCTGGGTGAGGCATTCAGCAATCTCGAGGAGTACCTTGTTTACCTCGATGATGGTAATTGGGTAACCGCAGGCGTCAAATCTGTATCACACGGAATGTCTGGAGAGGAAGTTACAGTACTCGACCAAGGCACGAATCCGATGATATTGCACCACGACGCGCATTCGTTATCTGCCGACGATGAGAATGATTTGCTCTACGTCGGCACCCAGCGAGGCGTCACTCTGATTGATGCAGTTGCAGGGTCTTCCACCCATCTTGAATTGCCTGCTGGGATTGACCTTCTAGATATGTATCGATGGGAAGCCGGAAGTACCGAAGGATTGCTATTGCTTGCAACAACCTCTGGCCTTGCCACATATTCACTGGAATCAGATGGCAGCATTGGGCCGATGATTGATGAATACGAAATGGAAGCGGTTGAAATCATGGCTCCTCTTATCACCGGCTCCGGTTCACTGGACCTCGTTGCAGCCGGTGCAGACCAGATGACCTGGCGAATCACCTTGGATGAGCAAGGTCGAATCGACGCTGTCAGTTCTGTCGATCAATTGACGATGGCTTTGCAAACTCAGAACAACACCACAGTACAGGCCTTTGCCCATACTGTAATTCCTGGTGGAGGCACCCATCTCTTTGTAGGAACGAATCGCGGATTGCTGATGGCAAATAGCACCGACCTTGCCGGTGGTTTCGCGACCAGTTGGATTTTCGATGTGACTAACGCAGAGGACTACGTTGCTCCTGCTGATATCTATGTTCTAGCACATTCCGCGAACGTACGCAGTCTTGTTGTCGATGGGCCTCGTGATAGTAACGGTGAAATCACATCTTCACAGGTATTGTGGGTTGGCACGGCTGGCGGAGTACATCAGTTTGACTTGCTTGTAGGACCCGCAGATCCTCTCTCTGGATTCAGCCGCGAAGGAATGCGCCATACAGGAGATGAAGACGCGAACGATGTGTACGATATCTTACCACTAGGTACAGAGGTAGTTATCGGCTCGCAATGGGGTACTTGGGTACTGGATGGTGACCACGGTTTTGTTTCAGGTCTAGATGTTGATCACACGAGAATCCCCGGCAAGATTGCCGACCTCGCTGTTCTTGATATCAATGGCGCAGTCACTCTTTTCGCCGGCCTCGACCCCGGTCGTTACGCTAACTCGATACTCATTGACCCACTCTCCAACGACTCCGACGCTGATGGAATGCCAGATGGCTGGGAATTCGCTTTTGGATTAGACCCAACCAACCCATATGACCGGGATGATGACGCCGATGCCGATGGCGTGAACTTCGACCCAGATGTTGACGACTACTTTGACAGGAGTTGGACCAATCTAGACGAGTTCCGTTACGTCGCCACCACATCCGAAGGCTGGAATAGCACCGACCCAAGAGTGGCGGACACAGATGGTGACGGCCTATACGACGGAGTAGAGTATTGGGGCTTCTTCCTTGAAGAGACCAATTTCACCTGTTATTATCTCAATTCAGAATACGTTTGTGACGAGGATACCGGCAACGCGGCACGTCAAGTCTACATCGAAGGTTGGCAGAACTCGGGTTCTGGAGGCGGAACAGATTCCTCCACAGACCCAACCAATACTGATTCCGATGGGGATGGAATGCCTGACGGTTGGGAGATAGAATACAGGCGTTGGATTGGCTCCTCCTTCCACGGTGGCAATGAATGGTCCCTAGACCCAAATGACCCATCAGATGCAGATGACGATGCAGATGGTGACGGACTTAACAATCTCTGTGAATACAAGTGGCAACTGGTTCTCGACGAAGCACAACTGAATGGACTTGCCAGCCACAATGAAAGTTCTGATGCGGCACAGAATTGGGTTTCTACCGACCCGAATTTGAAGGACTCAGATATGGATGGGCTTCCAGACGGATGGGAAGCCCGTTACTCATGCGTATGGAGCATTCAGAACGTTGGCATCAATCCGCTCAATGGTTCTGATGCATTCAACAACCCGGATGGAGATGGATACGACATCGACCACGATGGAGTACTGCAACCTGGAGAGCAGTTCAATAATTGGATGGAGTACTACATTTCCACTCTGATAATGCTCGGCAACGTTAGCCAAGATGGCATTGAGATGCCACACTCCACTGACCTCTGGGACTCGTCGTGGACTAGTTCCGCAAACGAGCCCTTTGGCACTACCGTAACCGGTGAAGTCCTCTCCGATACACCAGCTGCTCCATTTGAAGACAGAGGAAGTAGCGACCCATTGAACCGTGACACTGACGGGGATGGAATGCCTGATGGCTGGGAAGTCTGGTTCGCGCGGTGGGATACCTTCGTTGAGAATTGGACCTTGAACCCCGTCAATGAATTGGATGCTTCCGGAGATCCTGATGGTGATGGTATGACCAACTGGGAGGAGTATAACAGCATCGACGCGAATCGTTCTGAGACTGACCCAGAGAAGACTTCACCACAGTATTACGTCATTGTGGCGCAGGGGCAGGCTGTCTTACAAGTGTGGAATGCTGCTGGTAGTTTGACATCTTTCGGTGCATTTGTCAATGCAGCTCAGGCCAATAGCAGCGGCTGGACCTGCGACCCGAACAACCCGGACAGCGATGGTGATGGTATGCTAGACGGTATCGAGGTTCTGTTCACCCAATGGAATCAATCTGACGCGACTTGGACACTTAATCCGCTGGTTGCTGGTGATGGCCATTACGATGCTGACAAGGATGCACTCACCGACTTGCAAGAACTCAATCTCTCGGTGCAGAACCCGGTTAATGGGGGCCTAGCACCGCCCGATGCTCCCAAGATGTGGGAGGAGGCGATTACGCTGAATCAAGGAGCAGCAACCGCGCGTGTGTATTCGATGCTATTCAACAAGCAGGGCCGTGCCCTGATTGCACTGCAACAGTTCAGCCTATGGCAGCAGACTGGCATTGCTATGCCTCTGCTACAGACGATTATCGGCATTACTGATCCAACTAATAATGACACTGATGCCGATGGCATGATTGATGGATACGAGTATTGGTTTACAGAATGGGATCTCGATGGCAATCGCTGGCAGATGAATCCTCTAACTGATGAGGATGTAGGAATAGACAGCGACAATGATTCTTGGGATTGTAACCGTGATGGTCAAATCGACGACAATGAGACCTATGACAATCTGAAGGAGTATCAAGCGAGAATCTACGGGCGCTATGATCAGCGATTTACTATCCCAGCATCCTTCGGGCTGATTGACTATGGTGATGACGCGATTACTGCGTTCCAGCAAGAGAATCAGATGTCCTATGGCGATGCACGAGGTGCTTTGCATGATATGTTCGTCAGTAAGAACGTAATGAGTTCTGAGAGGATGCTGAAGATAAATGAAGCAAATTCGGACAATTGGAACCGCAGTTTGCTAGGTATTAGTGATCCTACTCACTCTGATAGCGACCTAGACGGCATGCCCGATGGCTGGGAGTACTGTTATTCCCGATATAGGGAGGTCCAGCCTGTCAATACTTGGCGTTGGACCTTGAATCCTGTGAATCCACTCGATGTCAACTATGATCCAGATGAGGATGGGTGGTTTGATCGCACCTCAGGAGATATCCCTGCACCTCAAGGGACTTGGTCACAGCGTATGTTCAGTCCTGGACCGGTCGAGGACCAGATTAGTCCCGGCAATGGTCCGATATTCTTCACTAATCTTCAGGAATGGGAGTGGGGTACAATCCCAATTTCCAATGACAGCGATGCTGATTCTGTCACAATGATTCACGTTGGCCAAGGCAATGGCACGGTATCTTATCATCGCGATTGGAACTTATCTGATGGGCGTGAGGTGTACAAGTACGGAACTAATCCCGGTGACAATGACACCGACGGTGATATGTTGCCTGATTACTACGAATATGGGATAGGCTGGAATGAAACCAATGATAACTACACTTCATATCGACATATCAAGGTAGTTTGGGAAGATTTTGGTGCGACCAAGAAGCCATTAAATGTCACGTTTGGAGGCAACGGTCTTGTGCTTGCCCGTCCGAATTTTGAGTGGGTTTGGGTAACCTTCGACCCCCGAGACCCTACGGACGCAGTCAACGATTACGACAATGATGGAGGCTGGGATTGTTCAGGCCCCACTTGTATCTACATCCCCTACAACAATTTCCAAGAGTTCTATGGCAATACTACTCTGACCAGCGCTACAAATGTACGTAGTACTCCGTTACTGTACAATGGCCAGCAAATTACCGAATGGTGGCAGTTGCGTTCGTGGCTGCTGCACATCGGTCAACCCGATGATTTGTATGAGAATTATTTCAGGATGTACCGAGTTAACTACTCCGACGATAGGTTTGCTCACATCGTCAACGACCATGACACGGATTACATGATGCTGAACCCAATCGATGACACTCATGTGACGAGGGGAGACTGGACCGATGATCATGAACGCCGATTCGGTACCTTTGACAAGTTCCCAGACATCGGTGCAGGCGAATACGTCTGGGGTTGGTGGCATCTCGATATGGATGGTGACAATATTGCCGATGGAACAGACCCGCTTAACTTTGATACCGATGGCGATTGGCTGAACGACTGGTTCGAGATTGATGATGATATGCTTGATGGTATTCGCGGAAATGGTGGCTCGCCAATACGCTACGATGACCGTACTACAACCGGTTGATGATGCACCGGGATACGGCCCATAGGGCCTATTCCCGGTGAGGGACGGTTTGATAGTCCCGAGTGCACCCCCGACCTTTGAGGCGGACTCCCATGAATGAGCACTCCACACGTTTTGGTACACCGCTCTTTCTCGTATTGCTTATGCTGATGTCAGTTTTTTCTCAAGCCATACCAACCCCAGCAGAAGTAGGTAATCTCTCTAATGACGAAATTGCCGGCACTAGTGGCGGAACCCGCCACATCTACACTTTCGCCGACGGCAGTAGTGAGGCAATCGCTCTGTATCAGATGGGAACTCCAGCTAGGAATGTCAAGGTCGCCGTTCCGCTAGGTGCTGAAGTAACCGCTGCAGAAGTCACTTTGTCAGGAGCCAGTGCAACAGGATGGGCCAGCCATATCGACAACCTGCGTGCTGATTGGGAAGATGGTACCTCAATCGATGTAGATCCAAGGCAGAATCAACTGACTTTGGCAATGGGTGATTCAGAGGAGTGGTTCATTCCTCATGATTTGAATTCACAAAGTTCCTCATCGACTGCTTGGTATGACAATGGCTCGTACTCGATTCGCCAGCCTCACACTACCAACGTCAGTGAATCACGCTTCTCAAGTCAGAGAACTTTGCAGTCGGGAACCGCTGCGACCTACAATGCTGCGGTGTTCAAGTATCGAGGTATGCTATTCGCTTCGACTTGGGATTCGAATACCATCTCAAACACGGTGAAGGTGCTTTACACAAACAATGCAACACAGATTACTACACCACCAAACAACTCGCCGCTGCGTCCGGATTTGGATTTCGGAAGTTGCAGCGGTCCCACTCCGCCAAGTTCCTGGCAGAGTTATGGTTGGAGAGATTGGGCTGTTACCGATGATGAGAGAGTCTTTGGGATCTTGTCCTCATATCGAGGAAGCAACGCTGTCCAGTATCATCGTGTGGTCGAGTGGGACATTCGTGATCCCTTGGCATGGAAGTGCATCGCCTCATACGATGTTAGCACCCAATCCTACGGAGATTATACCGGGATATCGTATGATAGGACTCGAGACAGCATCTGGATTAACCACAATGTCCGCAAGACGCTGGTGCAATACGATTTCAACGGCGATGGGACTTTCACACGAAATAGCACGGACTTCTACACATATTTCATGTCCTCAGGGCAAGTTAGAGGCATGGCTGTCCATGCGCAGATGTTTTACTTCCGTTCGTTCTTTTCGTGGAATAGTGACCAACTCTCAGCATATGCAATCACCGGTGATGCAGGGTCCACTCTGACCAAGCAGGCTGGCAGCCCTAGCATATCTCAAAATGGCTATGGCTTGCAATATGATGGTCAACGACTGAACACACTGGACCACTATTCATGGTCTCAAGGTCAGCAATACCGTGAGTTTGGCAGTGGTCTTACCTATCTCATCACGCCAACACCGGGTACCAGTACGTGGGTAAGCGAACCGGTAGAGCTTGATTCGGATGTTATCGCCGCCAACGTAGATGTGTCTTGGTCGATTACTGCGGCAGGTGACCGAGTAGAATACTGGGTTTCAGCAGACAATGGAACCCATTGGGTCACCGTCACTAACGATGAGACAGTACACTTCGATTACCCAGGAGATCAACTTCGCTGGAAGGTGCAACTGGTCGGAACTACCGCAATCTCATGGTGGGTCAATATAGAGTATTCAACAGAGTACGCATCTGGCGGAGAATGGCTTTCTCCTACATTATCGACCGGGACTCAAGTTGGCCATATGCGCGCTGAATGGGTCAGCACTGAGCCGGCAGAAACCGAAATCGGTGTGATGGTGTCAAATGACGATGGAACCAACTGGATGTGGGCGCAGAACAATGTGGATATCGATTGGGGTAATCAGGTTGGCAATCAACTGGTGTACAACATCGTACTAAATTCAACCAACATTAGCAGAACGCCATCTCTTGACTCAATGATTATGCATTATGAGGAGGGTTATCCAAGCGCGGTACGCCTTGATATCGGTGACGATGGAAGCAATGAATACGTCGGCCAAGGAGGGTTGCAGGACCCTGTCATTGTATCCAGTCAAGCCTTGGTCGATGCACTGAACGACCATATTCCACAGAATGGCGAAGGCTCGGTGAACATTACCTTCGTGATTAAGGCTGGCAGCCCCGGCAGGGTCCGCCTTACCGATCTAGACATCACCTATCGCTATCGCACTAGAGTGCTCGATATCGAGATGGAGGGTGGCCTCCTTGTACCGGATGGGGAATGGAGAGTACTGGTTACTCACATCGCATTGGGTGATGATGCCTCCATGCTCGACAAGGTTGACGTAGAACTGCAGTCCTCGCATGGTGCAAGCCCGAAGATGCGCTGGGAGGTCGGAGATTATTGTTCAGAGGCTTCTGATCCCGATGACTACATCATTTTCGATACAGGTAATTGCACGGCAGTTCTCGACGCTTCCAATGTGGTGAATGTGCGAATGCCAATGCAGGTGAACTGGGCTTGGGATGATGAATCTTCTATGGAAGCGCGCCTTTTCATCGATGACAACCTTGGGCAAGTGGTCGATGGCTGGGTCACTGACACACTTGGCCTCAGAATCGAGAATGACATTCAGTTATTGGATCTTAGAGCAGTTGACGAGACTGGCAGGGAATTGATGAATTATGATTGGATGCGAGGCGGCCTAAACCTGACTTTCAACGGTGGTATTGCTTTCGAAGACACCTCACTATCACCTAAGGCCGGGCAGTTCTTCCTTGAACTAACAGGCCAGAATCTGACTCAAGATGGAGTGCCGATGGAGGAGGAATATCCATTCATTATGGAAGCGAATCCAGCATACGGGCAATACTACCTCACCTTGCAGACTCCAATTCAATCTAGTCAGGGTGGCATGTTATTCCGGATGAAGGCGGTTGGGATGCAGTCTGGCTCACATTACGTCAATCCTACTTTCAACACCGTACGTATCGTGCTGGATGGAAATAGTCCGCTAGCCATCGGGGCTACTCCAGAAGATGGCAGCGAGCATCATGCTGGACAACAAGCGGTAACGGTGGTAGTGCAGGACAGTGTTGACCCACCGACTCAAATTACTCTGCATTATTGGGTAGAAGACCAAGATGACCTGAATTACAACCGAATGCCTGACGGAGACGAGTACCGAACCGCAACCCTGCGCTCTCCTGAGATACTCGATGGTGGAATCAATGTGTTCAATGGCATCATCGATGATTCTTGGAATGAACATGGCCAGATAGTATCGTTCTACGTTAGTGGTGAGGACCAACAGAACAACGAACTTGCAATGGGAGGCGGCCCGGTATGTCCCGGTGGGGTTGTGGTTTGCGGATTTGGTGGTGGAAATCATCCGCCAGATTGGAGCGCTGACCTTGCAACTTACACAATTCGTGAGGAATTCCCCGCCGAGTTGGATAGCGACAATTCCAGTCTACTCGGACACGACGATTCCACTCCACTTCACCCTGGTACTGAATATGTGGCACGATTGGTATTGGTTGATGGTAATGGCGGCGACGACATCATGTCCGTCCATCTCTCGCTGACTGGAGACTTAGATGATGAACGGGCGTCTATTTTCGCAAATTTCACTACACCCGAGCAAGGTCATGAGATGCATTTGGAGTCTGCGAGTACTGCGATTGCGGTGTCAAACCTATACTCATCTTGGTCGACAGACCCAATGAACGATACCCTACTGATTCTCGACATCCGTTTCCAGTTGACTTGGCTATTCCCTGAGGAATTCGACACCGATGGTGTAGTGACCTACATTCCGGTGGTCGAGGTTATCGACTGGCCTTGTGACATCGATTCCATACTGCCTTGCCACGAAGATAGAGGTGGGTTGGGCTTCGACGAATGGAGTTTGGATAATGATTTGCGATTCGATATGTCACCCGGTCATTTCACAGCGATTGCTCTTGCCACTGGGCGTAACTTGTACAGACCGGGAGAAGACCCAGAACTGATTGCAGCTGGGCAAGTGGTGCGAGTTGGCGGCCGTATTCTATTCAGCGAGGACAACACTCCCGCACCTGAGGGTGCCTTTGACATCGTTGTAGGCGATTTGGAGAGGCAGTGGTCTGCTGTTCCAAGAGAAGGCGGTGACTTCACCCTCGATATTCTGGTTCCCAATGTTCGTAGTGGCGGACTGGATATGTATGCATGGTTGTCTAATCTGCCCGGTCTTGCCGACGATGAAACCTCTACACCCCCGCGTATTCAACTGATAGTTGATGGAACTCCACCGGTGATTCGTGCAATCGGACCTACTGGTGATATTCGCCTAGACCAAGCAACTGGTTTACCTGTCAGCCTACACGTGGCAGATGAACACGGATTTGATCCTGAAAGGGCTGCTGAAATCCACTGGATGATTAGGGCTGGAACCAGCGAAATTAGCCGGGGTAACAAGCAATTCACCTCTGGCTCACCAGTTGGAACCGACTGGATGTGGGAGGGGACAATCGACCTGACCGATGCGAATTCAATCGAGTTACTTCCAGGATATTTGATCGATGTATGGATTACCGGTTCTGACGAAGCAGGCAATCCGTATTTGGCGGGCAATAACACTGAATCATCGCCATTGGAAACTTGGAGATTAGTCCGCGTCGGGCCAATAATTGACTTGCGCGCAGCAGACACGCTCGTCAGTTGGTCTGATCCATCACCAACTGGTGGAAATAACGCCACCCTATTTGTCAATGGGAACAATCCCGGCACAGAATCAGGAGAAGTTACTTTTGTTCTGCTTGAGAACTTCGATAACGGGCAATGGTTGCAAGTGCCGGATGTAAGCGGGGTGATTGTAATAGACGAACTCTCTGAGTGGTCGGTAAACATCGAAGTCCCTACCGAAGAAGTTGAGCAAAACCAGGTGCGTAGATTCCAACTTGTTGCGAGAGACGGACATGTCGACATAGACTGGTTGACTATTGAGCCGCTGACTGTCGAACCCAAGACCGCTCGTGATGGCGAGGCTCTTGGAGATCAGATTGAGTCATCGACTGGATTATTTGTGCTCTATATCATCGCTTTGGCTTCTCTTGCCTTCGCGGTTTCGATGATGGTGATGTACCGAAGGGAACGTCAGCGTAACATCAACGAGGAACTCGATATGCTAGACCAAACTGACACCATCGAAGAAAGTGATTTCCCCCCTCCACAGGGCGGTGTGGTCATGCCACCGATACCCGATAAGAACGACATGCCACCACCTCCAGCCAAATCCCCTGCGGCTCAAGCGGCTGCCCAGCCTGAACCATCAGCACCCGCACCGGTAACACCAACCGCTCCCGAAACTCCACCTACTCCAACTCAGCCATCAGGTAATTTCACCGATGAACAGTTGCTAGGTGGTGGCTGGTCACAGGCTCAAGTCGATGCGTATCGGGTTCAAGAGGTTGTCAGCGAAGCGGTTGGCTCACAGGTTACAATGCAGTATAGCGAGACAGTTGTAGCTAGTGTGATGAATAAATATGGCCTTACCGACAAAGAGAAGTTTCTGAGGTATGCGGAATTCTTCGATGCAGATGGCAACAAGTACCTCAAGCAGGATGAGTTGGAGAATGCCGCTGCCGAAATAAAGAACACCAAAATTAATTGAGGAATTCCCATGACCCGGGAGCCCAATGAGGATGAACGACGTATTCCTGTCGTTGAATCCGATTCCAGTGAGAAGATGGTTTTCTTACAGGAGCAGATGGTGAATTTCCTTCGACAGTATCGCATGCCCGTTGTCGAGGTCAGTTTAGTACTGGCAAAATATACTCGCAGCCTCACTGAAGAACTTGAGCGTCATGCTGAGGAAAATGATGAGTCCGTACCGGAAATCCTCGGAGAGCCTTGGCCTTTGCTCGGAGTTGGAGAAGATGGAGAGGAGTCGTCAGTGGAATTTGATTTGGGGCGCCTGCTCGACAATCTAGATGAAGACCGCATGGATATACTCGATACAATATTGCGCACCGCAATACATCAGCAGGAGTTGGTGTTAGCCGATGCGTTGATGCAATTGCGGCAATGGGAACATCTCGCGCGCGGCCAACTTGCTGATGCCACTGGCCCGGGTCAATTGTACAGCCCACTCGATGTACCAGATGAATGGTAATCACAGAGATGCCAAGTGGGCACGTCGCTTATTCTCGGCCTCTGCTACATTGAACATCGCTACCTGATAGGCATCGATGACTGACCAAACCCACAATACTGGCCACAGCAGCACTGAAAGCAGCAGTGGAACCTGCAATAGCGTCCAATCGAACGCCTTTCTGTGATGTCTGTTGAAGTGCTGACCAAGAAATAGGAATGGAATTAACGCGAGCGAAGCAGCAATCAACGGACGAATCGAGCCCCAAGCCCCTACACCCGCGGTCAATTCGTGCCAGATAACTCTCAGAACACCGATTGGAGTGCGCAACTTTTCGTGCTCGGAAAGATCTTCTGCAACCTCCAAGACCTTCTCTTTCGCACGCTCGGTGCGAGAGCCCTCATCCTTGTCCACGCTTCACCGTGAGCGTGACCGTTGTTGAATCCTGCCGTCTAATGGATGGCAAGATGCGCGAAAACGCCGTTTAGACAGCCCAGCCACCAGGGCGTTGTGACACCTTCTGCCCTTTCTTGAGCAATCTAGCCCACTGCGCGGCTACGACTAGGTCGAGAATTACCATTGCCCAGAGTACAGTGTCGAAAGTAACACCAGACCTTGTGGCAACTTCCGTTACCGATGAGTAGTGACTTGCCACCAAAGCAGTCAGAACTGCTGCAATAATCATCGTTCGAACCCTGCGATGCCTTGCTTTTGTCGTCTGTTCAGAATAAGATGCTGGCAAGGTCTTCATGCTGAGCACAGCCCTCAGCCATAGTGGAAGCAGTCGGCGAAAGTCATTGAGTGATTGACTACAAATCCATAGCCCGCCGCCTGAGATTAACAGGACCAAAGACCATCCGTCGATGACCCATGCCCCCTCTTCAGCGAGGATGAGGCCGGTGATAACTGCGGTAATACCAGCCATGTAGGTCATAGCATCGGCTAGAATGAGTAGGCTATCCGCGGCCCCTTCGCCTTTGTCATCACGGAAGTGTCGTAACGTGTGCAGGTGCGCAACGCGTTCCAACTCGTAATCGTTCACACCACTTATTTGCATATTATTGCCCATAAGCATATGTTAGGGGGTCTCGGGGTCCCCCCTGATATCCCGGGTGAAAACATGCTGAGGAAGGTGTTGATTACCGGCTTCGAGGTCTTCGGTTCTCACCGGACCAACATTTCGGAGCAGATGGTTTCACGACTATGTCGAGATGGCGAACACCTTCAAAATCGACAAGGACTCGTTCTGAGCGTGGACGAGAGTGGTTCCTGTATGGTTCCACAGATGCTCGCCGCCGGATTTGAGGCAGACGAGTTGCCTGATGCGGTAGTGATGCTCGGTCTGCATGAGCGAGCGGATACAATCCATATCGAGAGACTTGCAAACAACCTCGCTGCGTTTCGTATGCCGGACAACAGCGGCAGGGTTGTACAGGGCCTGTTGATTGAAGGAGCGAGCAATCATCTTGTTTCAACCGCACCTCTTGCTGCGCTTGAGGATCTATGTTCGAATGAGAAGAACGCAACAATGAGCGATGATTGCGGCTCATATGTCTGCAATGAGTCATACTTCCGTGCGCTTGAATTTCTGCATCGAAAGCGAATTTCGTTACCGTTGGTATTCGTTCACCTACCCAGTGAAGATATGTTGGGGGCAGGCAGAATCGAGCATGTTTTGGAGAATATCATCGCATTGATGACTTCAATCCAGTGATTCTTGATCCTTGTTGATGGTAGGTCGCCCCTTCCCGTCGAACCATTCACCCGGGCTTCCATCTGCTTGCATTCTCAGGTCATCATTCACGGTGCGAGGTACAGAATTCCTTCCCTGATGCCAAGTTACTGACTCCAACCACTCTGCTAGGCCCTTGCCCTCCATCTCTACGCGAATCGAGCCGGCATTCTCTGGTTCGTCTGCGAGGCTGAAAGCGACCTTTCCAGCAACGGCCGCTTGTAGTGAAAGGTCGAACCAGGATGAATCACCGCGCAGGTTCTGACTCATCACGTCCAGCGCGGTGTCAAGAATCCGCTGCGATTCGATTTGCTCAAGTAGTCGGTCTGGAGCACAGCCATCACAATTGACTCTGAGAGAGACCCGTGCCACTGGAAAAGCCTCCGAATCCGGTAAGGGTGTCTCAGACACCCAATCAGGGAATAATCGCTGCACAGCTTCGGCAACCTTCTGCGGAGAATCCTGTGGCTGAATTCGTGTAGAAACCGACAAGCGGGGTGAATTCACTCCAGACATCGCTGCTAACGCCACGACAGCCCCTCATTGCTTCTTCGGGCCGGTAACCTTGAGGTGGTAGCACTAGGAGGCAGTGGTGGGGATGTGAGATGGATGCGCTAGCTAATGTCGTCACCGTGATTCCGACATGGCAGGAATCTGAGCACATTGAGCGTTGCCTGCGTAGCCTGATGCAGCAAACTCACCCCTCGCATGCACATCGCATTTTGGTGATGGATGGTGGCTCGTCCGATGGCACCGTCGAAATAGTCGAAAATCTAGCCGCCGAGTCCATGCAGTCCGACGGTCCAAGCATTGAGTTGCACTACAATCCATTCCGATACGTTCCGCAGGCCCGAAACCTCGCAATGGACCTAATGGGTGACGATGTGGAGTTCGTTTTCGAGATGATTGGTCATGCATGGGTACCAAAACAGCATCTTGAAATTCGAATTCGTAGGTTGTTGGAAATCGAAAAGAACACAGGAGATCGGCTCGGTGGTCTCGGTTGTCTTGTATTGGAGAGCGACCAACCGATGGGTAAAGTGGAATCTTGGGTGGAAGCGACCCTAGCTTCACCACTTGGTGGTTCAGGTCAATTTGCCCGCTTCAAAAAGGACGGCCCAACCAAAATCCCGCCTTTTGTGCTATATCGGCGGGATGCACTTCTACAGGCAGGAGGATGGAATGAGGCCTTCATCACGACACAGGACAGTGAACTGAATTTACGCATCATCCAGATGGGTCGGCCGATGTGGAGAACCAAGGATACACATGTTCGCATGGCGAAGCGCAAGACCATCAACCAATGGTGGCGACTTGGCCACCGATATGGATTTTGGAGGATGAAGCATCTCATCAACGCGCAAAGTCGGGCACGCGTGGGTGAATTCCTACCTTGGATGGGTCTTGCATTGGTTCTCGGACTTGCGATTGATGGCCAATCACTCTACCTAGGGCCAGTGGGAATTCCATGGGTGTTAATGCCCGTTCTAGCATATCTAATCGCTATCACTGGAGTTGGTGTTAGTGAGGCGCATCGGGTGAAGGATTGGTCACTGTCTTATGGTGTCCCGTTGATGTTGTTATTACTCCATACCTCGTTCAGTATCGGTCTATTAGATGGGTTGATTCGCAAGGGCAAGCCACCCCAGGACCGCGTTGCAGAACCCGGGGACGACTGAGGGATGCGTTGAAATCTGAACCGCCACTGTTTGAGGAACATGGCGGAAGGGAAGAACGAGATTTCGTCATGGTTTTTACTGGCAACTCCGGTATTGATTTTCGGAACACTGCACCAGTTGATTCCGGCCATCGGAGAGCGTCTGCTCAACAATACACTCAGCATTGTGGTCTACTATATTGTTGCATTAATCCTCGGATTCGTGCTTTTCCGTAACGCCCGCATTGTGCGTGACCACGAATGGTTCCGCCGAAAGAACATCAAGTCCTTGCAGAAGGCCTACACTGCTGAGGACCGTGGTGTCTGGGCAAAAGCAGACCTGACGATGACAGAGATGGAGGTGGAGGCGGCCTCGGTAGAGGTTGGAGACCTATCCCGTAAAGCACTGCAGCGACTTGATGGTAGTGTGGGTGAGATGATTTCAGAGAAATCCACAGGGGAGATTGTCCGAGAAGATAACTCTGAGGAAGTTCACCTATTGCTGGATACTGAGCATGTTCGCCGTTCAATGGCGCGAGTGACAGGAGAGGACGAACCGGTAGAGTCGGTACAGGGTGTAACCTTTGAGCAAGAGGAGCAAGAAGGCGGCATAATCAGCGGAGTGCTCGACCGTGTCAAGGAATTGCAGGGTGAGTCGGTGCAAGCCGAGGCAGACGAAATTTCCACCCTAGCAGCACCCACTGTAGAAAATGCTCCGAAGCCGGAGCCGGAGGAACCAGATTCAGAGTTTGCTGGCACATCCACAGAGGACGATTGGTATGCGCGCGAAGTCGCTATGGCTGGGACTACGACAGCATCGGAGGTTGCTCAAGTCGGTGGCGGCGGTAATCGTTGCAATTCCTGTGGTAATTCAAATACTGCTGATGAGAGTTATTGTGTTCATTGCGGCACCATGCTATGATACCACTTCACACGTCGGGTTCATAGATGAGAGGCTGTAGGCCGCGACACTGGAGGTGAGGTATTGGCGAACAAGAGGGACTACTACGAAGTTCTCGGCATCAACAAGGCCGCTTCTGATTCCGATATCAAACGAGCTTTCCGTTCGCAAGCACGCCGTCACCATCCAGACAAGAATCCCGATGACGACACTGCTGAACAAGCGTTCAAGGAGGTACAGGAGGCTTATGCAGTTCTTTCCAATGAGGAACAGCGTCGCCAGTATGACATGTTTGGACATGACCGACCGGGCGGTTCTCCTTTTGGCCCCTCTGGGTTTGACGGTGTCCATATTTTCCACGATGACCTCTTCGGTGGCGGATTTGAGTCAATCTTCTCGCAGATGTTCGGCGGTGGTCGCAGAAGGCGTCGAGTTCGCCGAGGTTCAGATGTATTGGTTCGACATAGAATAACTTTGAAACAGGTTTTCGATCAGGAGGAACTCGAAATCAATTTGATGTTGACTGAATCTTGTGAGCAATGTGGTGGCAGCGGTGCAGCAACCCCCGAGGATGTGATGACCTGCGAGATCTGTGATGGGCACGGTCGGATTACTCAACAGGCCAGAGTTGGCCCATTCGTGCAGCAGGTAATCAATGACTGCCGGCCATGCAGTGGACTGGGTTCTACCATCTCGAATCCTTGCAAAGTTTGCAAGGGTGGTGGCAGCGAGCAGAATGAGAGGACTGTAAGGCTCGCCATACCATCTGGGGCCGAGAGCGGAACCCGCCTGCGCATGCGTGGTAGAGGGGAACCCGCAAAACTAGGTGGAGAGAGTGGTGACCTATTCGTTGAATTACACGTAGACCCTCATGAGTGGTTTGAGCGAGATGGTGCAGATTTGTTGATGGCATTGCCACTTGGCTATCCGAATTTGATGCTTGGGACTACAGTTTCACTACCTCATTTCGATGGAAAGCCGCTAGAAATCAATGTCCCAGCAGGTTCGAGGCCGGGGGATACTATCAATGTGAAGAACAGAGGTTTGCAGAAGCGCAGAGGTCGCGGTCGCGGTTCGGTTACAGTATTGTTGAAGATGCACACGCCGAGTAAGGTCAGCAAGTCGATGAAATCTACATTAGAGTCGCTGCAGGATGAGTTCGGTCTTGCTGCTGATGAGATTGAGGATGCTGTACGCAAGGAAACAGACGAGCGACGCCGCTGATTCACTCTTCCTCATCGTGCATCAGCAACGCGTGTGCCGGAACCGCAGCAAGCGGTACATCATCCACAAGTCCTGAGAGATGCAGGTCGAGAGCCTGGGCTTCACCTTCTAGACGCAGGTGTAGGAATGTGGTAGAGCCTCGCTTCAGCGTGCCAAGGAAGATTTCGTCACCATCAAACAATTTGCTTGGAGTTACTTCTGTGATTTTCCATTCTGGACCATGCGCTGCTTCAAATCGGAGTGCAGCCAAGTTCCATGGCTGTTCTGAGACATGAATTCCTACCACGATAGAATCAGTACCCACCTTCCACGCCTTAAGAGTAATAGCATCAGTATGGTGGCTGAGCAGTGCCTCGCCCATTTCGGCCTCTATCGCTGCCCACTGCACATCTGCCAGCATAGCCAACGCATCGATGATTAGAGATTCATCGATATCCTCAGTTGAGAGTAGTTCAGCAAGCCGCTCCTTGAGTCGCTGCAATCTCCAGCGCTCATGACCTTGAATATCCCTCTCGCTCTCAATTTTTTTGCGATTCCACAATACCCAGGCAAATGGAGCAAGAAGTACGAGTGCTATGATGATGTAGAAGTTGGTGAAAAGATGAGACATATCTTGCCAGTCGTTCGGGTCGGTTGGCACATTTTCCTCAGGTGTGACATCCAGTGCTTGCATTCCAATGGAATATGTGGCCGAACTGGCTCCAACGAGTTCCACTACCACGAAATGATGACCGGGTGAAACCTCAACACCTGCTGTTCCAGTGCCAGTAATCACTTCCTTTGGATACAACGTGCCATTTTCATTCTCCCAACGCTGTACCTGAACCTCGACTCCCTCGGTGTTGACTGATGCGATGAGCCGATGTACTTCCCAACTCTCTCCGACGATGGTCACTGGATACACGTCCCGCGAATCGCTTCCTGACAGTTGCCCGAAGAACATCAGTTGATTTTCTTCTAGGAACGTCGCAGAACCTCTTGGTTGGTGTGGTGAATCAGCATCGAGATAGGGTTGATTCGGCCTGTCTTGACGGCAGCCTTCATCCACCCCCTCCAGTGGGTCAACATACACCCACCACTGCCCTTCTCCGTTCGCAGTTACATTCACCGTCAATTCGACCACCATGTGGCAAGAATCGGGTGACATGGTTCGGAAAGTCATCTCACTATTTCCACCACTCATAGGGACATCCTCATCAATATCCCCGGTGTCGAACCTAGCGGTTTGAGTCATTGTGAAATCCACATCACCAAGCGATAGCCATCGCACGTGCATTTGCCCTCCTCCACCAACAGTGAATGAGACCTCATCTCCGCTATCGGAACTATGCAGATATCCGCCCATCACTCCAGCAGGTGGGTCTGATGAGGGGTTATTTTCGCTGCCTCCGGGTAATTCGAGACTGCTTCCGGCCTCATCCGGCTGGTCAGAGTGAGTGCTGACAGATATTTCGTAGGGTGCGAGTACATTTCCACCAAGAGCGCTAACGCGCAAGTAAATCGGGTCTCCTAGTTGAGTGCTCAGGAAAAACGGTGGCTCTATGTCATGACCAGTAGTTGCATTCAGGTCCTCTCGCAGCAGTAGTAATGGTGCCTCACCAGCACTCCATGCTTCGAGGCGCATTGGTTCAGCCCGCTTGCTCATTCGGATTGAGTGAATAGCATTGTTGAGGTCTGGCAGACGAATCACATCGGTATCATTCACGTCGGAAAGTGCGCCAGTCCACCGCACTGCCAGTGAGTCTACCATGCCGGGTAAATACGCCCCGCAGTGGATATGAGTCTGGCAGCCTTGAGCAGCCATTGACCTCCATTCACTAAGATTGTCTTCAGCAGCGGGTAGTTGATCGGGTAGATCATCAATTAGTCCCTCACCATTCAGCCATTCACCCGCTTGCTCCCTTGGTAGCACCGATTGGGTCCACAGCGATACCGTGTGATTTTCTGAATCAGTACGAGAGAGGTTCAGATATGCAACCCCATCTGAGGCAATTCCACGAAGAGATAGATGAAATCTACCCGAATCATTCCAGACTGAACCGGCTGCATCAGCAAATGAGAGTTCAAGGTCGACACAGTCGCTTCCCATCTCGCAATTGACATCTATCCAGAATGCTCCTCCGACCAATACGTGGCCGATAGAGAGTTCTCCACCCGCGGGTAGTGAGAAGTTACCCTGCTCACCACTACTGTGATTGGCGTGTGCAGGAGGGAGTTGCAGTGGTACCAATAGCAGCAGAATCGCTAGGATAACGACTGCTCCACGACTGCGCATGGATGGGCCTTTCAGCCACCCCCTTTAGAATCATTCAAGGCAAGTGTGTGGACCCCACTCGTCATGGAGGAGGCTTACCTCGCTCGAACCGTGCTTGCACGTTGGCGTCATGCGCGCGTGTTCAGCATAGGTGATCGCGCCGCACCTGCCTCTCACACGCCCGCATTGGTGGGTACAGAGGGTGATATCGCTGAATTGGGGGATGCTCTATCCATCGAAATGGCTCCCCTGCTTGCAACGCATGACTCCTCAAGCCTACCAGCTAGAATTTCAATGCAGGCACGCGGAGCATGGGCTCCACCGTTTGGCGATGATGACATCCCTGCGTGGACGGCGGAAGAAGGCCACACCTTACCCCCTTCACTTGACGATGCAGACTCCGGCATGGGACAGAGCACAGGGTCCTTGCTCCCAATCACTTGGCAGCGTTTGGTACATGATGCTGCGCTTAACGACCCTGATTTCACCCCACAGGTCATCATATTGCAGGACGCGCTGCAATTGGCCGGCCATCCAGGGCGGCTTGGAGAAGCACTACGGATTATTCGTGAGCGTTTTCCCGGCGCATTACTGTGGGCAGTTGGTATCGGTGGACCTGACAACGCCGCAATACTCGCTTGGTTTGGAGTGGACCTATTCGACCTCGCTCGCTCAAGGCAGGCTATGGCGCGTGGACTATTGCTGACCAATGAAGGTCCACGCAACATCTCAGAGGATTTGGGTGAGTCGAGTGATATGGTGTCTCAGCTCGCAGAGTGGAGGAGAGCATTGGCTGCAACTCGCTCGGCAATCAAACAAGGAACACTGCGTGAATTGGTTGAGAAGCAGTCTCTAAACAGCCCACGATTGGTTGAACATCTGCGACGTCATGATTCGATGTTGTCTAACTCAAATGCACCTCTCGGACAACATGTTGCTTCTTCACAGCGCTTTCGTTGTCATTCACCGGTCAGCCGCGAGGACCCTCTAGTCGTCGATTGGATTCGCAGGATTCGTGAAGACTACACCCCTGCTGAAAAGCAAAGCCAAGTATTGGTGTTACTACCTTGCTCAGCACGCAAACCATACTCCTCTAGCCAAAGCCATCGTTACTTCCGCTCAGCCATCCGCAACCGCTGCGTGCATCAGGTGATGGTGACCTCACCACTTGGTTTGGTTCCGAGGGAATTGGAGTGTCTGTGGCCTGCTGCACACTACGATGTCCCAGTCACAGGTACTTGGGATTCTGATGAAGTCGAGACCATTCGAAATCTAGTCAAGACACTGGTCGAGAGGGTAGGCTACTCAACAGTAGTCAATCACTCAGGAATTCCGTTTGATGAAGCAGAACTTGGCATTCCTGTGGAGGACACTAGGCGGCCCGATGAGGGAGCATCATCCAAGGCCGCCTGCGCGCGACTCGGCGCAGCGGTAGAAGCAGCGGTCGAGGCTGTTGGTGTACCTGGTATTTCTGAGAAGCACCTACTAGCACTACAGATGGCATCCACCTCTCGTTGGCTGCATGGTTCTGATGCCTGGATGTCTGGGTTGCGAATCGGTGGCAGGCCTCCGCGTTGGCTCATCCTTGAGGGTAAGCAGCAAATGGCCCAGTGGCATCCTGCCTCGGGTAGATTCGCCTTTGCCAAAGCCGTATTACCAAGACTGGCCGAGACTGCTACACTACGCACTGTCGAGATTGGCGGAGAGCAGAAGTGGAAGGGGGATATTTTCCAGCAGATGGTGGTTTCTTTTGACCCCGAAATTCGAATTGGTGAGGAGCTTCTCATCAAGAACGGCGATGAATTGCTCGGTACTGCTAGAGCGAGTGCATCGGGTTGGGAGTGGGGTGGAAGCCCCGGTCGATTAGCCAAGAGTCAACACCGACTTTGAGCATCATTTCATGGTGTTTTCCGCTTTGAGTGCTCATGAACAACTAGGACGGGTGTTAAATACCGCCCCAAAGGGCGGTATGGAATATGGCCGCTGCCATACGAACTAACCGCCTGAGTACCGCCCTAGTACTGCTGATGCTTTTCTCGGCTCTAACACCGATATTGGCACCACACATGGGAATTGAAGTTGCATCTATTGAGGAATCCTCTCCGAATGCGCTGAAGCAAGCCGACCACACCATGCAGTCCGCGGGCCGCGCTAATTGTCCTGCTGTGCAGAGTGACGGTGGCACCGCTGGTGATGCCGGCAATACCACTGCTACTGCAAAGTCACAGGGCAGCGATCCGACAGTACTCGACTTGGACGGATGCATCGACACCTCAGATACCGAAGATTGGTATGGGCTGCAAATTTCTGCCAACAAGGATGTTGTCGTTGTTCTTCGTGATTTTGGAGATGGCACTACGATTGACTTCGACTTAGTGATTTCTGATAGTACTGGTGGCAATCAACAGACTGGCACTGGATACGTCGGCTTTTCGATGTCTTATGCGACCACCGAGCGAGTGGAGTTCACCACGAATGCCAGCAATGCGGGAATGCACTACATCCAGATTTGGCAGTACAACGGTGATGGTAGTTACAAATTGGATTTCTGGGTCAACAACTCGGTTCCCAAGCCTGATTTGAGCGTTAGCAACATCTCTAGTCCAACGACTGCAATGGCTGGTGACACGGTCAATGTGACCTATACTGTCGATAACTTCGGACCAGGTGAATTGAACAGCACAAATCAGTACGATGTTGTTTTCATTCTCTCGCAAGATACCACCTATGATTGGGGTGATACCATTGTCGACTCACATATTCCAGGCCCTCACCTGACTGCAGGAACCAATCAGACGATGACCTCCTCGGTGGTCATTCCAACCAGCATGGATAGTGATGACTACTATTGGATTGTCTGGCCTGATGGCTGGGGCAACGTTACAGAAGCTGATGAGTTGAACAATAACAACGCTAGCGCGAATCTAATGACAATCTCAGCAATGCCTTGCTCGGTTATTGATGATGCATCCACTGGAGCCGATATCGGTGATGTCGAAGCAGATGCACACGATCTTGGCAACGGTTTCTCAGGCATCATCACCGGTTGTGTTTCTGGAGATGACAAAGGCGACTTGTACAAACTTTCGATGGAGCGAGGTCAAAACATCACTGCCGTTCTTACTGCTGACAACTGGGATGCAGATCTCGACCTTCATTTGTGGAACGCATCTTCGGGAGCAAGTCCCGGAATTGATTCGGGCGCCACAATGACTAGCAATGAAACCGTGAGCACCGCTAGTACCGATGCTGATGGTGCTGCTGACACCTATTTCATCAACGTCACACAATGGAGCGGCTTGGCCAATTACACCTTGCAGATATGGACTAACGGCACCGTCTTCGTGCCACCATATGATTGTGGACCGGGTAACGATTGGAATTCGGCCAGCGATGCCGGTTCTGATGCGATTACCAGTATCAGTGTCGGTGAGAACCCAGTTAATGTGGGAATGGGATGCGTTGACCCGGAGGACCAGACCGATTCCTTCGCCTTCACACTCTCAGGAATGAATGGTGTTGAAATCACCCTCGGACAACCTGAGGGCATGGATATGCATCTTGTTCTTTACGACAGTGAACAAACCGTCCTAATCGATGAGAATATGCCGAATGCTTCGAGCATATCCCTCAACACGAGCGATATTGCCTATCTTGACCTCGATGGTGCTTACACTGTGCGTGTGCTCGCGAATGGGGGGGAGGGTTGGTACAACCTGACCTTCACCAATATCGCCGCACCTCAGCCTGATTTGGCACCTTCTGACCTGAACTGCCCGACCACGTCTGCTGGCTCGGAAGTGTTGACTGGCGCCGATGTTTGGATTGGTGCTGAAGGAAGCAGCATTGGAGGACCAACCAGTTCCGACTTTGCTTGGGACCTCTGGCTGGTGGCAGAGAATGGTTCGCAAGAACTGTTGATGCTACAAGGAGCGTATAGCGACGACCTCGATGGATTCGATGGTGTCATCATCACCAAGGGTCAATGGGTAATGCTTGACCACACCATTCCAACTGGTAATTACACCTGTGTGATGAACATAGACAATGGCATGTCTGTTGCCGAATCCAACGAGACCAACAACCAACTCATCTCGGAGCCTTTCTTCATACAAAATTACGACGAATTGTGGGCTGACGACAACGACCGTGATGGTGTCCCTAACGATGAAGACGGTTGCCCTAACACCCC
>CAZYIX010000006.1:0-26397 GCA_964647665.1 uncultured Candidatus Poseidoniales archaeon | reverse complement strand
GGAGACAACCTCTCAGGAGTGAATGGCGACGTTTGTCCAGATGAGTTCGGTGTGGCTGCTGGCACCAACGGTACCGGATGCCCGATTTGGTATCCGGACAGCGACAATGACGGCATCATCGATCAGGATGACGCCTGCCCGGGAACTGCGGCCGGAGCCACAGTTGATGCGCTCGGTTGCGCTATCGATGATGGTACCGACGGCGGTGACGGAACTGGTAACGGAACCGGTGATGGAACCGGGGACGGAACCGGAGACGGAACCGGTGATGGCACAGGAGATGGAACTGGCGATGGAACTGGCGACGGAACCGGTGACGGTACAGGCGACGGAACTGGCGACGGCTCCTCGGAAAAGGGCGGCCTCGACAACATGGTGTACATTATCGGTGGACTTGCTGCAGTAGTTGCTCTCATCGTGGTACTGCTTGCGACGTTACTCATTGTACGCGGTCGCGGAAAGGGCGGCGACGCCACGGAAGTTGCTTGGTCCAGTTCAATATCACCTGAACAGCAGCAGTATGAGCAGCAGTTGGTCGAGATGGGCTATACTGCTGAGCAGGCTCGCGCATATGCTTCACAGTACTTTGATTGAAGTCAGATTAACAGTGCTTTAGCTGGGATTCGCTTCTGGCGCCATGCGCAGCGGTTATGAAGGGGGAGCAGGTCGCCGGGTCGCTCGAGGTGAACAAACATGGCGCGCATGCATAGTCCCGGTCGTGGAAAGAGCGGTTCTACCAAGCCTCTTGTTGATACTGCGCCGGACTGGTCCTTGACCGATGAGAAGGAAATCGTAGCCCTAATTCTTGCTCTTGCAGAAGATGGAACTTCTACCGCAATGATTGGTTCAATCTTGCGCGACCAGCATGCAGTACCCGATGTCAAACTCGCAACTGGCAAGCGTATTTCTGCAATCTTGGCAGAAAATGATGTTGCTCCAGTTTACCCGGAAGACATGATGAATCTCATGCGTAAGGGGCTGAGACTCATTGACCACCTCGAAAACAATCGCAAGGATTTACACAATCGTCGACAACTCGAGTTGTGCGAGAGCCGCATCCGAAGACTAGCTAGTTACTACCAAGGACGCGGCCTTCTCGAGACAGATTGGGCGTACAAGCGCGACCAACTCCGCCTCATAGTAGAGTGAGTGCCCTTCAGCACAGCCTTCTTTCCTGCCTTTAGCGCAGGTCTTTGAACCGGGAGCGCCCGACAGAGAGTGGGTCTGCAATGCTCATTGAACTAGAGATGTTTTCCAGCGTGGCACCGATGCTGCGTGAAGCAGCCTTGAAAATCCGCGCTAGTAATTCATCTATCACCCTGATTGCTGACCTTGCCCAACCTTCGATTTTTTCATTGGCAATTATCGAGGCCGCACTGCTCGATGCTGGGATACCTTACCAGCGACGCATCGCACCATCTGCCCCCCCAGACAATCGTGCATGCATTTCAATATCTGAGCATGAAGCCACGTCAGTCACTTCGGTTGTTACTTCACCCTTGCAAGTTAGCATCGCACCGTTGCAGGTCGATGCCTTGAGTTCTTCAAAAGGAGATTTGCGGCGTGGGCAATTATCAACTTCAGCTCAGGTATCTGCGCTAGCAGAACTTATCGCTCCTGACGGTGCCAAAACCAGAGTATTGGCACCATGGTCACTCGCTGGGAATTGGCTAGGAGATGCCTTGGAGCATACCTATGATCCGGTTTACACTACGCTACGAGACAATATGAGCGACCGCGGTTTGATTCGGGTAGTGCCGCTTCCAGAAGTCGATTCACCAAGCACAGCGATGATGCCCGGTGTGGATGAGGTGGCACTTCAGGCAATCCGAGACCGTTGGGCAAGCATGGACCTTGAAGGCCGTGCCCAGTCGTTGAGTCATCTAGTCAAGCCGTTGCTAATCGAAGCGTTGCCATCTACAGCCCGCTTGGAAGAATTGGGTTGGCATCGTATAGTGGCCGCAGGATGGGATGTGGATTTGGCCAGCCAATTACATGGATTCTCAGAAATATGGCGCAATGAGCCCGATACGAGGCGCCGTATCAGTGCAAAGGCTATCGAAGAACTGTTGAAGTCAGGAATTATTGGGTAAATTCACTCATCAATGCGCAGTTTGCTTCCGCAACCACCACAAGGAAGCCGAAGTGGCCTCTCCTCACTAACCACGGGGTTGACGGTGTCACAGGCCGGGCAGGTCACCGTAGGGATGATTCTCTCCTCTTCGGCCCTGTCGGCCAAGTCATCTTCCAATGAACCTTCAGTGAGGATATATTCATCCCCCTCACCGCGTAATTTTGGTGAGATAAGGGTGATGGGAAGCATCAGTAGCAGACATATAGCAACGATAGACAGCACAATTGTTGGCGGCACGGATGCAAATCCATAGATGAATACCGCAAGCCCGGTGAATAGAACTGATGACACACCCATCAGGATTCTTGAGCGATTTCTAGTCATCCGTAAGCCTAGTACAATGGTGGCAACAAGCATCACTACGATGCAAAGCAGGGTGATAAACGGAGAGAGCAGCGCATTTGGAGCAACTGCATATTGCACCTGGAACTGTGTATTGTCGGAAATCCCCTTCTCCTCGATGTAAACTACTTCAGTCAGAACTGCGCGAATGTGACGTGCATCAATACCATCGGCCGATACGTCATACAATCCAGCAAACGTCGATGTCGTGAGGATAACAGACAGGTCTATCTCAGTCCATATCGAAGTTGGCTGGGCTCTAGTAAAGTCCTCGATGAGCATCAACTTGTCCTGTCCACTGAGCAGAAGTGAGGTTTCGATGGTCAGGCTCAGTGGCGCATCTGAGAACCCATTTTCATCCATCAGGTCGAGGTCGACCTCCGGATTCAAGTCGAAAAGGTCGGCCTCAAACAGTCCATCGGTATCGAGACCAAGTCCCAGTGATAGGAAATCACGTAAATTGCGGGTTGATGAGTCGAGATGTAATAGGAAGGCAGTAATCTCAGCATCATCAACTTGTGCGTTGTTCATTGCTCCATCCGGTAGTCCATCTCCACTCGGGCTCCTCCACCATGAGGTGGAACTCAGGCTGTTGTTGCCGATATTGTCCAAACCCCAGCGCATCCAATGAGACATTGAACCCTGTATCTCAAGTTGCACTACCCGATCTACATGCGAGCCATCGTAGTGAACAGCAACGTCCACCGACAGTTTGCTACCGCCGGTTCGGATAGGCTCGTGTTCTGGGTACCAGCTCTGTTCACCACTACCCTCCTCACCAAAAGTCAGGTCATGTGATGCATCCACTTGTACCGGTGAACTACCAGAGTCAATCCAAATCGAGAGGTTGGAAGACCTGATGCCGTTCGCTTCGCTTCCGCTAGCCGACCAGACAAAAGTGATCTCAACTCCACCGGGTATGATGGTGGCAATCGGTGCAGTGTTCAACGGCTGCCCAGATATTTTGAATTGATAGTCGAATAGTGCAGTCCACATCCTCTCTCCAAAACCCGAGGTCATTCTGACCGGGAAGTAGACCTCGCGTCCATTTACCGATGCCTGTTGCATTTCGATGTCGAGTAGAGGCATTTCAACAGCGATTGCGCTGTTAGTGCCATCACCCCAGACGAAGCGCAAAGCCGTTTCATCTTGTGGTTGGGTGAACAATAAACTGCGAACTGAGAATGTGATGCTGATTGTCTCGCCGCTTGAGACCGCACGCTCAGGAATAGCGACGTTGACTTGAACGGAGCCTTCACCTTGGAAGTATGCGCCTGGGCTACCAGCATCACCGACGTAGGTATTTGCACCGATTCCAACTTCTACAGTTGCATTTGCATGCACGCCAGCAGCGTTCTCAACGATGTAATCGATACTGAATGTCCATTCAGATTCCGGAATCATGGCTCCTTGTTCCCATATCAGAGACCAAGAGCCAACTTCGGTCTCTCCTTGCAGGGATTGAGTGACTACTGATTCGTAGACATTTGAGAGTTCAGAGGCAAATGGGGTAAGGGTCGCAGCGCTTTCCTCACCTTTCAAGTGCAGGTCAAAATCGATGGCCGTACAACACTGTGACTGTGCAGCCACTGTTGGTGTGTAGGGCCCAATCAATGGGAGGGTGGAGAAAAGCAGAATGAGCAGCACGAACGTGGTACTGCTCCTCTTTGTGCAAGACATCGAGTAATCCCCATTCGTCCGACCAACCTCATGCCCTTCAATCCAACGTAGTCATCGACTCATTTCAACTGTGCAAGTGAATGAGTCTGAACATATTGTCTTCGCCTCTGCGTTCAATGCGCGCAAAGCCAACTCTTTCGAGTTGAACTACGGTCCCTTCTTGATGGTCATTGAACTCTACGAAGCCCTCAACCTCGACTAATTCACCATCAATTGACGTCAGTAGTATTGCTGGCTCACAATGTCCTACAGGCAGCCAGTGGATAATCGGTGTTGAATCAACTCTAGCAACCGCTATGATTCGCGCGGTTTCTGCGCTGAGGTCAAGGTCTGCAAAGTCCTTGAGTCGCACATTACCCCTTTCTCGAGCTTCAGTGAGGTTCTCAGCCACAACGAGCACTTCCAATTCATTGCCATCTCCGAAAGGCCAGTGTCTGTCACCCTTATCGGGGTGTTCAGGATGGACCGGGGGGTTAGCGGAGGTAGGGACAACCTCACCGCTGCGAGAGGTATTGCAGTCGATGAGCAGTGGTTGTCCATCCGCGACGAAAGTCAGCCTAGGGGTTGTGGCATCAATTGTCTTGGCGTTTGTGGAATCGAGACTCGACATTGGGACGGAGATGTCCTTTTGGGTCAGACCAAGTTCAACCCAGAAGTTTCGCATTGCTTCAGCATTGTATCCACGTCTGCGCAGTGCGCGTAGTGTTGGCAGCCGCGGGTCATCCCAGCCCTCAAATCGTCCCGCTTTGATGTCCTCCTTCATCGCACTAGTACTGAATCCACCGAATTCATGGACTTTGACTCGGCCCCAGTACAGGGTTTCTGGATATTCCCATCCGAAGTGTTCGTAGAGCAGAATTTGCTTGCGGGTCGAATCCATCAAATCCTTTCCTCGTACTATATGGGTAACACCCTGTAAGTGGTCCTCAACCGCGCTCTGAAAATCGAGCAGTGGCCACACCTTGTATGAGTTACCAACTCGAGGATGTTCTTCGTGCTGAATACGCAGTGCTGGCCAGTCGCGCAACGCTGGGTTAGGTAGGCTCATGTCGGTCTTGATTCTAACAACCGCTTTGCCAGCCTCGAATTCACCTGCATTCATCTGTTCCCACATACTGAGATTTTTTTCGGAGTCGCGTGTTCTGCATGGGCAATCAGTTTGTGCAACCCTATGCTCACGAAATGCCTCAGAAGAACATGAGCAGACATAGCCAAAATCCCTCTCAAGCATCTCCTTGGCATACTCAAGATAGACCGGCATTCGGTCTGAAGCGATGATGATTCGGTCGGCAGCTCTGCCGGCCAGCCATTGGTAATCTTGCTCTATCAGTTCGTAGGCTTCAAGCATTGGTCGCTTGATTTTGACGTCGGTATCATCGAAGCGAAGTATCACCTCGCCTCCATGCATCTTAGCCAACTCGGCATTGATGACCACACCTCTGGCATGACCGAACGACAGTGGACCGTTTGGATTGGGTGCAAAACGTAACACTACAGCCCCATCGGTGGCATTTGGCAGAGGGGGGAGTCCCTGTCTTCTTTCCTTGGTCTTCTTGACAAGGGCATCAGGACTTTCTGACTCTAGAATCTCCCGAATGGCATCAATCCCCTCGCTATTGGCCAGTGTATTTGCCTCTTCGACCGCTTTTGCGATGTATGGAGTGAGTTGTTTACCCATCGCACGCAGTTGTGGATTTTCACCCATTACGCGGCCCATCACCGAGCCAACCTGGCCTTGGCCGTCGTATTCCAAGGCGTTCTGCAGAGCATACTTGCGCAGCAGAGCAGCGACCGTGGAGTCCAGTTCTTCCGTCATGTGAATGCACCCTCGTCAAGACCACGCTTCTTGACCATTGGGGAAAGTATGCACCCAAAGGGTGCAGATTCTCAGAGCAGTTCCAAACGCGATTGACCGCCACCAAGCCCTGTTCCATCAGCCTGAAGTTGCCTAGTGGGGGGTTCGATTCCATGCAATTTAATCCACGCTTCTTCAACGGTTGCCCATCGCCAACGCAGTGCGTCATGCGGCTCATTTCCACTGAGTAGTTCTGGTATTGCTGCGATTGTCAGTGGGTCCGAGGGATAACCTGAGCCCAAATTTATCCCCAACTTCACAGATAGGGCATTAATCGCTTCATCTCTGGCAACTTTAGCTATGATGGAAGCTGCACCGACGGCTGGCATAGAGAGGTCCGCACCATGTTCGCTTGTAATGGTCCAGTCCTGCCAAGGCCACGACGCTATGCGACTAGCGACGTTGTTACCGAAGCGTCTAGTGTTGATATCACACGCATCTAATTGCAGAATACCTCCTTCTGCTCTGATATTTGTTGGTGTTACCGAGCGAGCGAGAGAAGCAAAGATTTCTACTTCGTGATCATTCAGGTTGGTTGCTTGCATCGCTACATCAATCATCCAAGGAGATGAGGAGTGGACCGCAATGCCCCAATTCCTTTCCCGCGCTTCATCATAAAGCCAAGCAGCAATTTCTTGTCTGCGCGTTGCACTGAGCAACTTGCTATCAGTCACCCCGTTGCTGACTAATAATTCAACGTCAGATAGCGGAACTCGCACAGCAGCGACAACAAGTGGCCCAACCACCGGCCCTCGTCCCGCTTCATCTATGCCAACTGCCCACATACGGCTCAATCCTACCTCATAGGTCGAGGTCGAGGTCATCATCGTCGCTCTTGGCCTTTGGCTCCTTGGATATCTTTCTCTCCTTACGCACTGTTCGAGTGGTTTCCGTTTCACTTTCTGGTAGTGATACGTTAGCTGGATGAGGCTCAGCATCATCTGTAAGCAGGTCTGAGGCTAAATTCTCCATCGCAGATATGTCTGCGTTCTTGTCGTGATGTTCCAGCACTGTGGTGGCGGCTTTGACAACTGTTTCATCGGGTCCTTCCAGAACCGGCCGAGTTTTGCCTGAGCGCATTTTGAATGCCGTAGTGAACGCATTTGCATCCATTTCTGGGCTTTCGGGCATTACTTCTTCTGCGCCCTCGCCAGCCTCTCCAGCGCGTTCTCCTCCATCGAATTTACCAATCCAGTCATCGGAAGTCTCTGGCGGTTGCGCTTCGAGTTCCTGCTTCTTCCGCCATTGCTCGTCCTTTGTCTGTCGGTGCAACACTGCTCGATGTAGGGCAAGAGAACCAATCATCACCACGATTACAGATATTAGGATGTCATTCCAATTATTCCAGAATAGTCGCATTCCTTCCATTATTACTTCGAGAAAATCGTCCTCCTCGATATTTTCGGGTCGCCACTTCTCACCAGGATAGTCATGAGCGGTGGAATTGGTGAACAAGATGTCGGGCTCTAGTACACTGCGCATCTCTATGGTCAGCAACGCTGTACCATTTGATTCCTGATCCCGTGGTATTTGCATCCATGCGCGAAAAGTCAAAGTTGTTTGTGAGGGGATATCCAGCATCTCGAAGTGATTGGGCGAATTGTCTAAACTTGACCAATTAGCACCTTGTGGCGGAATTAGGCCGAAATCAGTGTAAACATTCGTTGAAACTGTCACATCGAGACCATCGTCGGCATTGCCAATATTATGTAGAGTGAAAGCGATTGTGATATTGTCCATATCGTCTATTGTTTCCTCCTCGGCTGCAATTTCCCAATCAATGATTGCCCCAACCCTAACTTGAGTATGAGCACTGTCAACGACTGTGCCATCAGATGTAGAGAGGATGATATCCCCGCTGGTGAGTAGGAATGCTGAAGTGTTCGGTGCAACGGATAATGTCAGAGTCACTTCAGTCCAATCGTTCATCGGCAGGTCAAATACACTGTCCGAAAGTGATCCTGTGAACCAGGATTTGCTGCTAGAGAACTCCAACTCAAATGAGTCAACGAAGTTCCCTATGTTTGTTATGTGTAAACTCAACTCACAATCTTCTTCGGGAGTAATGATGTCACAATCACCTGCAACCGCGATGTCACCGTTTCGTTGCCAGTCGATGCTAACGTCGAAATTTATCTGACTTACTTGCGATGAAGAACCTGCACTCCAGGATTGGAAGCCAATCCGAATAGACCCATTATTGAGTAATGGTGATGCGATTTCTACCTGCACAGTCGCGCTTTGGTTGGGGCCTAGTACACCGATGTTATGTATCTCAACGACCCCTACCCCCCAGTCATTGTAGACGTATGACATCACAGGAGAATATCCATCCAGCGGATTTCCTTCTGCATCGATAGGAACAACTCTAGCCGCGATGCTCTTCTCTATGTTACCGATGTTTCGAACAGTCACTGGAATACTTATCTTATCATCTGGATTAATTACTAATTCTCCACCTAAAGATTCGATGACAGCACCATGCCAAGGTAAAACTTCGATGGTGAACGACCATTGAATTTCCGCTCCATCGTGAGCAGATAACGCATGCACAGTGAAGGTGTGCTTTGAGTGAGCCAGTGGTAAGCCATTCACCACCTCCGGCACGCTGATGCTGAAACTCACCCATTCCATCTCTGCAGCATCAAGCGGGATGCTTACTGGTACGGTCGGATCTCCATTACCCATCAGCCAAGCAATTTCCCAGCCGGTTTGCGTGCTGACCGAGACATTGGCAGAATCAGAGAAGTTCGCCAGATTTGTGATGTTCATTGAGACGAATGTTGTCACTCCGGGGTTAATCTTGAAATTGGAACCTGATTGGCTACCAAATGCTAAATTGCTAGGTTCCGAACTATTGTCGCCTCCATCTGTTGACTGTGCATCATCGGAATTGAACGCCCAGTCGAAGGCGGCGTTGATGAGCGAGCCTTCGGGGAACGATGGATTGTGGCCCACGCCAGATAATTTCCAATGGGAGATTTTGTTTCCCTGTGTACAATTGAGGTGCTGGAGTTGGCTGGTCTCGTTGAAGTCATCAGCACCGACTAAATCCAGTGTTCCCACCTGCGTTGAGGTCAAATCGCATCCAGAACGCTGAGCCCAGAATGCAGCACCATCGGGAGCAGAGGCAAAATATTCTCCACCAAAGTTCCCACCGTTGTAATCTACAACACTGTCACTAGTGCCATGAACATTGACAATATTCGGATATCCAGTTAGACTACAATCGCTGAAATCTCCATATGTCGCGCCAGCGAAATTGATGATGGTGTGGAGTTTATTTCCGGCATCACAGGCCATTCTGTGCGACATGAAGCCGCCGTTTGAGTGGCCAATCAGCATCACTCGTTCGGGGTCAGCCAGATGATTGGCCACCGCAGTATCAATGAGTGATGAGAGGTAACTGACATCATCGATGTTCTGATTATAAAAATCACAGCAAGCCGGTGGACCATTCCAGAAGTAGTATCCATCTGGGTTTTCTGTTCCATATGGCGTCAGAAGCAGATGCCGGTTGTCATCAACACTGTCGGCACCTTGGAAGTAGTCGTGTACATACTCTGGATATTCGCTAAATCCATGCAATGCTATTACTAGCGGTAGAAGTTCACCTTCTGCTTGGTCGGAAGGAGATTGCAGTTCGGCTTGTCTGCTTGAGGGCCCAATCATCACGGTGTCCCGGCCCGCTGAATCGGAGAGCCTAGGGTCACTGCCAACATCTGAGAGGGGTGCCTCAAATTCGCTCAACAACCATGGGCCGGTGAATAGTAAGAGCGCCAACAAAGCCACGAGAGCCTGCCTGCGCATGGATTCGGGTTGTTGATGCGCACTTAATCCGTTGGCCTGAATCGTGCAGTGCAGTATCGCCACCAAAGGTGGCGTTTTGGCCGGTGGATTCAAGGACGTGCAGGCATACTGCCCTGCGATGCCGCTACCTTGGCCATTCAGACGCCGTAAGCCGGTGCCCACCGGTTATGATACCGTTGATTACACGGCCGAGGAGGACACGGAGGATGTTTTGAGTGACCGTTCTCATATCGAGGACGGAGATTACCAGAAGGCGCTGATGCAATTGGAAGGTGTATCGTTGGATGATGCAGGTCAGGCGATAAAGCAGACAGTTGTCGAATCAGAGGTCATTCATGAGGCCGCTTTGGGCGATTTGATGGAAACCGCCGCTGCTCTAGTCGATGATACCACAGGCGAACAAGATGGAGAGTGGATATACAACAACGATGGATATTGGTATTTGCAAAAGCAAGACGGCTCCTTTGATGACACCCCACACATCAAGAAACCTGATGGGACGATGGAGCCGTTCAAATCTTGATTCAGAGGACTGGGTCCGGAATCAGGTCAGCAAGTGCGACAACATCGAACTCTCCTGCTTGGATGGGTACCTTCAAGCCAAAACCATCGGAAACGGCAGGGTCAATCTCTCCGAAGCATCCGACCCACTCTCCACCTACCAGCACTTTTGCGGCTCGGCCCGAAAGGTAGGGCCCGGTTTCATCATCATCCATCGCTTCAAATCCGACCTCGATTTCTCTAGCATCAGCACCGAGGTCTCTTAGCAGAGCTTGCGCAATTCCCTTTGAGGCGGTGAATCCTCCACCAACTTCTGCGCAGGCCCACCCCACCCGCTCTGCATTGTGGTGGTCTCGAACCACTGTACCCAATTCGTACACTTTTTGCGGTAGTTCGTGGTGACGATTGGCAGAGAGTAGATTCAGTAGCGAAGGTAGGATGCTTTGGCGCATTATGGTGTGGTCGACTGTGATTGGGTTGTGAATATTAGTCACCTCAGAAGGTGGTGAGAGACGGACCTTGTCGAATTGGTCAGTCTCATTGGACAGCGTGAGAGAGGTGACCTGTTGCAGGCCGTTTGCTTGCATACTCTCTCTGACACGCCTGTACAGATGTGAAATCTGCAGCGGGATACCTGCGGTTGATTGGGATGACAGGCTGCTACCAAGGTCTTCGTAGCCAATTCCGGTTGCAACCTCTTCCACAAGGTCGACAGGATGCAGAATGTCAGCGCGCCAGCGCGGCATTTCAATGAGATATTCCTTCTCCCCAATGGCTCCGTCTGCCATTCTAGTGGCTTTACGCGGCCCATCAGTGATGGTTCTCTCTTCGACGAAACGGCCACCCATTCTATCGATGGCATCTCTGATTTCTGAACGGGTGAAATCGCGCCCAAGAATCTCACCCAGTAGTCGCTTTGGTAGCAAAAGTTGGCGCGCCTTTCCGTTTGGTGAGCGGAAGGTTTGGCCACTGTAATCGGTCAATTCGATGGTCTCTACTGTACCACCACGCGCCGAGAAGGCAAGACAGACCAGCAGTAGCGATGCCTCACAGGCGCGCTGGTCCCAACCTGTGACATCGATGAAGAAGTCGCGAGTATTCTCAGTGACAGTGGTGTGTGAGCCGTTGATGATTGGCGGGAATGAGAGGACTCTGTCCGCGGCATCCAAGATGACTGGAAATTCTGTGAAGCCATCCAATAAATGGGCATAATCAACGCCTTTAGGGTGCTCCTGTAGAATCTCTCGTATTGACATCCGCTCGGTCATTGCCAACGGGATGAAAGAGTAGGTCTCAGGAACAGCGACCACCCTGAACGGCGGAATCAATTGCTCAAGGTCATGTACTCCAATCGATGCACGTCGCCTTCTTCTGCCTAGGCTGAAGTGTAATTTCTCTTGATGGTCCATCAGGGCCTGAATGAAGACATCCTGCTCCTCATCAGTGCTTCCAGTATCCACATCGCGCACAATAGCTCCGTAGATGAACGGCCGGATGTGCTCAAGACTTGCATCGACACTCATCGCAACAGGCCCATCGACGGTTGCTAGGTCCGGTTCAGCCCCGTTTCGGTGCAGGAAGGAGCGGGCTGCGTGCGCCATGGTTTCGGGGCTGAGTAGGTCGCTGCGGTCTGGGAAAATCTCAATTTCAATTTCGGTGGAATCGCAATTCTCAACAACGCAACCGATGTCAGAAAGAGAATCTTCCCACAAGAATCGATTGTGCTCTACCCCATGACGAGCCTGCAACATCCTCAAGGTTTCATGGTCGAAGGTAACTGTTGGCATTCAATCACTCCCGGTCAGAATCAAGTCATCACACGGCTTCACTAACCCATCGCTCTCATTGACCGAGCCATTCTGGCAATGGTCTATCATACCCCGCCAGTCGCAGCCCACTTTGTGATGCTGTATCATGGTCTAGAGCACGAAGATGACGTCGGTTCAATGCCTCTAGACTATCTAGGCCGAGGTCGGCCATGCATCCTCTGAGTTCTGCAGCAACTTCAGTGAGCCATTCCTCAACTGCAGCGCCTATCGCTTTCTGTGAGGATGGCACATTCTCTGCATCAGCAAATGGGTCGGCACAGACCAGACCACAGCCTGCTGCAACACTGATGGCGATATCCGAGCCAGTAGTGCGCCAAGGCATTGTCAGAACCTGAGTCAATCCTGATTCGGCCGCCCCCGAGTCTCTGGCAGATAGTCCGATACGAGGAAGTGTGGCGGGTGCGGAAATTCCTGCTGGTGTTGCCAGCCGAATGAACACTGCGTCAATCGCCTGGTCATTTGTCATTCTGTGAATAGCTTCGATGGAATCTACCCGCCCAGCAATAGCGACGGGCTTGTCATCACCTAGATGGCTGCGCATAGCCGTAAGCAGCGCATTGGCCTCACCATCGTGGACAACTGGTAGCCCATCGAGGTCAAGGCATAACCCTCCAGCATTAGGTAGAAGCGCATCTGCGATGGTGATGTTGTCTTCATCGATGAGCAGGATGTCGATGTTTCTAGGGGAGTTTCGAACCAAGCATGGTTGTTCACTCAGATATCTTCCTGAAATCCCCTTACCCGATTCAATCACTGGAATAACCGGCAGAGGCACAACCATTCCCTTCTCCTCTCCCTCGCGCGTGAGTAGAGTAACAGTGTCTATTGGAGCAAGTCCAGCCAATCTTGCTCCAGACCCCATCAGGCCGATACCGCTGAAGTCTCCCCAAGTAGTACATTCAGGCTGCTTGCAAGTGATAGGTCGCTCAGAGTCTGATTCCACAACCGCTGAGTCCTGAATAATTCGCATCCCATGTTCCTCAAGCATCGACACTGTTTCTTTGTGTTCGGCTGCCTTCAGTGACCTCTGCTTTGCGCCTTCACCGTGAGGTAGTAGTCGGCCGTTGACGATAATGCGCCCTCCGCTCATTCCCTGTCCGGCGTCTGCCTTGCAGTCACCTACGACTATGATCAGGCCCCCGCTCATTCCCATACCGACACGACGGCCAGCATGACCACGAATCAGCAGAGTGCCTCCACTCATCGCGGCCCCGGCTTCATCTCCGACATTACCCAGCACAGCAATTCTGCCTTCACTCATGCCGTGACCACATCGGTGACCGGCATCACGTTCGACCACAAGCAGCCCATTTCGATTCCAAGCGCCGAACCATCCCATCGCATTGCCTTCAAGAGTAAATGAGCCGCCGTTGCAGCAGGCGGCAGTGAAATCACCCAGATTTCCTAGTAGACGTATGCGTGCGCCTTTGGGTAGATGTGGAGCGATGCCGATTTCGCCATCCTTGGGCTTTGCATCGCCTTGAGAGCCCCATCCAATTTTGATGGCACGGTCGAGTTTGATGGCTTTTTCAAGGTTATTTGACAGGTTATTGTTGAGTTTGAGACTCTTTCCTACCTCACCAGCCATGGCCTTCCCTCGCCCCTTCCGGGGCGAAGCCCGATTTGATGTTGACCCTAAGCGGAGATGTTGAGAGGACGGTTCAACCAAGCCTCTGGCCCCTCCAAGTACAATATGAATGGATACGGAATCATTCATAGGCGGTAGTCGGACGGCCTCAGCCTGCTGGAGACAGTAGACGAGGTGGCGTGAATGAGTGAAATCAAGGTTGCAATCAATGGATTCGGAACTATCGGAAAGCGTGTAGCGGATGCTGTCGATGCACAGCAGGACATGGAAATCGTTGGAGTAACCAAGACCGGACCGTCATTTGGCTGCGATCTAGCGGTAAGGAAGGGATTTCCGCTATACTGCACCTTCGATGACGAGGCGCGTATTGCCCGCTTTGCTGAGCAGGGCTACGACTGCGCAGGCGGTCTTTCCGACTTGCTAGACGTCGCCGATGTTGTCATCGATTGTTCGCCGGGAAAAATGGGTGATGAGAATCTCGCCAAATACAAAGCGGCCGGAATCAAATATATTTTCCAAGGCGGCGAAAAACACGCACTTACTGGACAATCATATTCCTCAAGTGCAAACCACGAGCAGAATCTCAACGTTGCAGGTACGCGAGTGGTCTCGTGCAACACCACCGGCCTTTCACGAACATTGGTTCCACTTTACGAGCACTGCGGCTCGCTTTCAGTCGAGTGCACGATGATACGACGAGCGGCTGACCCCGGCGACTCAAAGAAGGGGCCAATTAACGCAATCAAACCTGTGCTGAAAGTACCCAGTCATCATGGACCCGACGTGATGACGGTCAAGCCTGAAATAAACATCAATTCCCTAGCTGTAGCAGTACCGACAACCCTCATGCATTTGCACTCAATAATCGTTGACCTGCCTTCTGGTCATGGCCTGACTACTGAGAAAATTCTCGACATGTGGAGGAGCACTCCTCGTGTCATCGTGATGCATGGTGGGGATAACAGAATCACAACCACCGCTGAGGTGATGGAGTTGGCTCGAGACATTGGTCGAAAGTGGGGGGATTTGCACGAGATTTTCGTCTGGGAGGATGGGGTCAGCCTGCAAGATGACAGGCTCTACTATTTCCAAGCGATTCATCAGGAGAGCGACGTGATTCCAGAGAACATCGATGCGATTCGAGCGTTGATGGGTACCGAGGCTGATTGGCGCACCTCAGTGGCTAAAACTGATGCCGCAATTGCCGCATATTACAACCTTTGAGTCGGATGCAGGTGCCGCCCTCGATGCGTCAAGCATCAAAAAGGGGATGCTGTTCCGCGAAGCCATGCATAAAGCATGGCTGCCACTTTCACTGGTTGTATTGATGGTGGCAATGCCTTGGGCTTCCATGGTGAACTCGGAGGATTCTGCTGGTTCTGCCTTCACTGGTTTTGACGAACAATCCCCCTCTTGGACCGCTGAGGAGGCTGCCCTCAATTGGTACCCTGCAATCGGTGCTGAAGGAGTCAGCGTAGAGATTTCTTCTGGCTCGGGGATGCTATGGGTACAGACTGGCAACTTCGACCCGCTATTGCAGACGACTGATTTTTCCTCGACCCCACCGACTCTCATTGACGATGCAGACCCGTTCAGCACAGGCTTCCTCATCATGCAGTTGCATCGGAATGATGGCGAGATTGCCGACTCACTCGCTGCGTCGGTCAACGCAGCGGTCATCGACACTCTGCCTGAAGATGCATGGGTGTTGCAGTTACCGTCAGGCGACGCTCACAGAGCCGCAGCCATTCTCACTCTCGCAGAAAATCCGCAAGTGCGATGGGTAGGCAGCCAGCATCCGGCTTGGCGACTCGACCTATCGTTGCACCAGTTGGCCGGAAGTGATGTGTCATTCATCGTTGACCTTGACCTAATCCCGGTTCCAGACCTCAGTTTGAGTGATGTGGCGACCCTTGAATCCGACCTGCTCGCAACCGGTGCCGAACAGGTACGCTGTGATCAGTGGCTTTGTCAAGTACGAGGGCTTGATTCACGTTGGGTTGCATCTCTGTCTTGGGACCACCGTCTGCTATTCACTGCTGCGGCCGATGAAATTGCTATCGTCAACAACTACGCTCGCAGCATCACTCGTATCGATGCACTGCGAGTCAATCACAATGGTGGGCTTGATGGCACCGGTGAGGTCGGTGCGATTTCAGATACCGGCCTTGATTCCGACCACGGTGATTTCACCGGCCGGGTTAGGGGCATCTACAACAATTACGGCCCAGATAATTCAGCCTCTGACATGAATTCCGGACATGGAACACACGTCAGCGCTACCATGCTTGGGGATGGCACGGGTGACAGCAACGCTCGCGGCATCGCTCACGCTGCGTCTTTCCACTTCTACCAACTAGAGCACGACCAGTCGGGGCAACTGGCTCGCTGGGGCTCGCTGTACGACATGTTCCGCCACTCTTGGCAGAACAATGCCCGTACCCAGTCCAATTCTTGGGGAGCCCAGTCTTCATGGGGTCAGTACACTTCTGACTCTCGTTCTGCTGATTCTTTCATCAACGACTATACTGACTTCCTAGTATTGTTCGCTGCTGGCAACGAAGGTGCTCAAGGCTCGTCGTCTATCGCGCCGCCTGCCACAGCGAAAAACGTCCTGACTGTCGGAGCGTCCACTACCGGAAGGCCCGGAACTGCCGCAGCCGGTTCAGTTGCCTCATTCTCCAGCATCGGTCCTACTGCTGATGGCAGAATCAAGCCTGATATCGTGGCACCGGGAGTTCAAATTTGCTCAGCCCGAGCTGAGGAGGCTACCCAGTACATCGGCCCATCCTGCTCAGGTTCATCGCACAATTCGGGCGGCACCATGTACGTGCAGGCCGATGGGACCTCAGCGTCAACTCCTGTGGTAGGTGGTGCTGCCATGCTAGCCCGTCAGTTCCTACGCGAGGAACTTGGTATTACCAGTCCTCGCTCTGACCTAGTGAAGGCCATCCTAATCAATGGGGCCAAAGACTTGGGTAGCAAGAACATACCCAACATGGACGAAGGTTGGGGTCAGTTGGACCTAGAGGAGAGCCTTTACCCACAGAGTGGAATAATTGCGAAAAATATCTTCTGGGATACTAGTCAAAGTCTGAACCCGGGCTACTCTTATCTCTACACGTACAATCTTGATGTGTCCTATGGAGTCGATGTTACACTAGTTTGGAATGACCGAGAGGGTTCATCCTCTGCTTCCCAATCTTCACCAAGGTTGGTCAATGACCTTGACTTATCAGTAACCGCTCCTGATGGAACGGTGTACAAAGGCAATGTATTCTCTAGCGGCCTTTCAACTACTGGTGGAAGCAAGGATTCTCTGAATAATGTCGAGAGAGTGCGTCTTGATTCAGGAATGGCCGGTGATTGGTCGATTCAAGTCAGCCATTCAGGTGGATACTCTCAATCTTATGCTGTGGTTATCAGCGGCGTCGGTAATGAAAATCCGATGAGCGACCTTGCAGTATTCAGTGGCTCACTATGGGCTAGCCAAACCTCGCCACTGGAGAATGATTGGGTGCTGATTCGACCGGCGTGGGTCAATCAAGCTCCTGCAGCAACTCCTTCCTACTATGTCACCGTTGAGGACATTACAACCTCCACGTTGCTGTGGGAGGGTAACCGTAGCAGCCTTGCAGGCGGTACAACTGACACATTTTCATTCCAGCACCAATTTGTCTCTATTGGTGTCCACATCATCAAACTCAAACTCGATACTAACAACGATGTCGTTGAATTGAATGATGAGGTAGATGGTACCAACAACAATGTTGCAACCCTCGAAATCAACGTGACAGCAATCGGGGTTCGAATCACACCTCATTTGGAATCAGGTGCTTTACCAACGACTGATGAGGAGAACGCCGAAGCGCGTACTCGTAGTATGGACCCATCAACTACATCGGAAGTTTCCTTCGAACTAACCGTCGCCAATGAAGGAACTGCAGATGAGGACGTTGAATTGATAGTGACACCAGTGCAGGAGGTGAGTGAAAGCGGTATTCTCAATGCACCTCAAGATGACTGGACGAAGATGCTGTCTGAAGACGGACCGTGGATGCTGAATGCAACCGGTGGAACCGGCAATTCCATCCAAGTCAGTCTGCTGCTGCGCGATGATGACGCTAACCCCGATGACCCAAACGGGGCAAGATATGCACTTCCGGGCACATTCATTGTTGACCTCACTGCTTTCTATCGAATGACGCCATCAGTCTCCCATACCATCCGACTAACTATCGAAGTTGAGAGAGTCGAGGGTATCGAAACCGTGCTTGCTGGTGTCTCCGGACTCGGTGCTAAGCCCGGTGAATATGCCTCGTTTTCCCTGTCAGTGATGAATACTGGCAACGGCCCCACTAGCTATGAGGTATCATGCGAGACACCGAATCGATGGCTTGTTGAGTTGGGTAATGGCAATTCTTCATCCTTGGTTCTCGAGCCGCTGACACGTCTGCAGTTCCTGCCTTTACAGGTCCGCGTACGCGTGCCTGCTGTTAGCGATGGAGAGCCAGCGGCGGGGAATACCGAGTCGGTTGACTGTGTTACTTCAAGTCTGAACGACCCGTTGATGGCTACGACAGAATCTGCGACGGTCGAGGTATTCCAGAGCACTTCTTTTAGAGCCGAATTCTTCGACGGCAATCATAACCCATTAGGCCCATCTGCAACAGTGACACCAGTCTCAGTGCAAAATGGCGAGACTGTAATCCACACTTTGGAATTGGAGAACGAGGGCAATATTGCGTTCGACCTGATTGTCAGGGCCACTCCCGGGTTGAACACCTGGGGCATGGAAGTCTCTGCAGGACCATTCACAGATGACCGTACTCTGACCTTGACTTTGCAACCCGGAGTCATTGTGGACGTCACCATCACGGTGTTGGTTCCAAGCACAGTTTCAGATGGTGACGAGAACCAGATTAACGTCAGAACCGAGCGCACCACTGGAGATTTCATACTGAATCGAACTCGACTCATAGTTGAGGAGCGAGTAGACTTCGACATCATCATGCCGCCCTCAGGTACCATCGTCTCACCTCTTGGTCAGTATGGTTCAGCGCTGGTTACCGTGGCAAATACCGGCAATGTGGATCTATTGCTCAACTGGTCCTTTGGTACACTGCCAGACGGTTGGACTGCCGGATTCTCGTCCACACCTCCAACTACACTCGCACAAGCAAGAAATGCATCGGTGGGTATCACCCTATTCGTACCAGCAGGAACAGATGCTGGGCCGGCTGGAAGCCTGTCGGTCATCATCGATGCACAGACTTTGGACCAATCACAGCAACTGCAGAAGGTGGGTATGCTAGGTGTGGTGGTAGAGTCGACCGCATGGGTCGCTCTTGAATCAAACATCACCACTCTCATCGAACTACAAGAAGGAGCAGAGATTTCTGGAACAATTACCATCAGTAACAACGGAAACACCGCCTGCTCGGCCGAGATTTCAATCGCAGTTCCTGATGGTTGGAACCTAACGATTGACAGAACACAGTGGCAACTATTGAATCAGAGTCAGAGTGAGGACATCGATTGGCAACTAACTGCCGGCCCCAACCCCGGCTCAATCAGCAATGTATGGTTCAACGTCACAGTGAGTGCTGGTGAGGGAGTTTCAGTCACTGAAGATGGGGTGGCTGTGCAGGTGAAAGGAGTTCGAGCCGGTGAAGGAGGTGGCCTATTGGGCTGGATGAACTCCATACTGCCAACTTGGGCGGTCATCCTCATAGTGTTCACATTGATCGGTGGTGTGGTATTGTTAGTAGTCATTCTCGGCCGAACCGGTGATTCCATCGGTAGAGGTGAGGAATTGATTCAGTCCGGTGAGGTTCTCGGTGCACAGGAGCAGCGTCGAGATGCTGCACTCGATATCGGCCTCAAGCAGGATGATCAGACTTCGGGTTCAGTTACCAAAGGTGAGGTTGAAGCAGCCATCGCACAAAGCAAACCTCAGTTGAGTGGCCTCCCACCTCTGCCAGTAAAGAAGAAGCCCAAGTCCGGATTGCCAGAATTGCCGTCTGGATTGCCGCCCGCACCGAGCAAGGGTGCTTTGCCGACCGGGTTGCCACCGATGCCATCGACTAAATCCGACCCAGCCGGACAGGGAATTGGTTCTGCCTCACCACCTGTTCCTGCCAGTGGTCTGCCTAATGGGTGGACAATGGAACAGTGGAAACACTACGGACATGAGTATCTGAAGAGAACTGGCATGAAGTGACACCGTCAGTCGTCGTTTTCACATCGTTGCGTTGAAGTGGGTTGCCCTTCACGCCGCAGCATGGTAGTCTCCATGGTCCTGTTTGGACCACCCGGTGCGGGCAAGGGTACGCAGGCGGGTCGCATCGTTGAAGCAACGGGTAAACCGCAGGTATCAACAGGCGATATGCTGCGCGCTTCAGTTGCGGCAGGAACACCGCTAGGAATTGCTGCAAAGCAGTACATGGACGCTGGTGCGCTGGTTCCTGATGAAGTCATCATTGGACTGATTGCTGAGCGACTTACCGATGACGATGCGACCGACGGCGTCCTGTTTGACGGGTTTCCGAGAACTATTCCTCAGGCAGAGGCTCTCGCCGAAATTGCTGAAGTTGGTGTGGTAATCTCCATCGAAGTGCCTGACGAGAGAATTGTTGAGAGGATTTGCGGTCGCTTCACCTGTGGAGATTGTGGCGAGGTCTATCACGACTCATTCAATACAACAGAAGTTGATGGCGTATGTGATTCCTGTGGAGGCACCTCGATGAAGCGCAGGGCCGATGACAACGAGGAAGTTGTACGCTCTCGTCTTTCAGCCTATCACTCTCAGACAGCGCCACTCGCACAGTGGTATGGCGGGCGCGGTCTGCTCGTCGTCGTGAATGGAGATCAGGGCATCGATGAAGTTGGCACCGAGATAGCATCATCTCTTGCTGCTTTGTGAAACGGAGGATTACACATGGCTTCGAAGCGACGACGAGCCCTCAATGCCTCGATGCGCAGAGATAGGGCTAGCAAGGCACAGGCACGGCTCACACGCGTTCTCAATCAGCCGTGGAGTCATTCATCTGAGAAGGTTGACGCTGCTGCCCAGCAATTGTGGGCCGTCGGCCGACGACATCAGTTGGGTCTGCCCAAAGATGTCAGAATCTGGATTTGCCGAGGCTGCCACGGGTTGCTCAGGCCCGGTGTTTCCGCTAGAGTGCGTGTACGCGGAGGTCGTAGATTCACAACCTGCCTGAGTTGTGGACGAATTTCTCGCAGAGGGCCTGATTATCCCTGCGAGAATTCCGATGGAGGTGAGGGACGATGAGCGCAGATATCCCCGAACACATACGGAAAATTGCCCATGACCGCTCTGTCAAGGTCTCGTTGAGAATCGGCAGGTCAGGGGTTAGCGAATCCACTGTTGAGGAATTGAACGCTCAACTCTCTAGCCGCAAGGTAGTCAAGGCCAAGTTGAACAGGGGCATAGTTGACGACCGGGAATCCAAATCAGCACTTTTTGAGGAGTTATCTCAGAAAACCAAGTCCCGTCTTGTCGATGTCAGGGGAAACGTTGCCATTTATTGGCGCCCCTGAGTTACCTCTGACTCGCAATTTATCTTCGTGCGCGAGCGTGAATGTCTTTGAGGGGCATACTCGCCCCCTACCAATATGGCGGCCATCCCACCAACTTGGTTCCAGAGCGTATTGGGTGCGCTCATCCTCTCATTGCTGGTGGCAATCGCCCTTCGTCGGATACGCTTACCCTACACCATTGCCCTAGTCATCGTCGGACTGGGAGTGGGCTGGCTTGGCGAGGGATTGATGCCTGAAGGTATCGAACTGAGTGGCTTGCTGTCGGCCGAGGTCATTCTATTCATCCTGCTTCCACCTCTGCTGTTTGAAGGCGCATCTGCAATGCATATCAACCAATTACGTGCCAATTGGAAGCCAATCACCCTGTTGGCGATTCCCGGCGTGATACTCAATACTGCTGTCATTGGCCTCATCTGTTGGAAATTGGTGTGGCCCGATACAGAGTATGGTATGTTGTACGGCCTGCTGATTGGCTCCGTACTCGCTGCTACAGACCCAGTCAGCGTACTCGCATTGGTGAAATCTCTTGGGGCTCCCAAACGTTTGTCGGTGCTACTAGAGGGTGAATCACTATTCAACGATGGAACCGCTGTGGTTTTCTTCAACATCCTTCTTATCGCGACATTGACTGCTCTTGCAGGCGATTCTCTGAATTCCTCACAATTGCTTACTCAGGGCATCTCATCCTTCATTTTCGTTGTAACGGTTGGGGCCGTAGTAGGCTTGATTTGTGGGATGGTGGCGAATCATCTGCTAGCCGCCACCGAGGACCATCTAGTCGAGATTGCTCTGACGGTGGCACTCGCCTTCGGCTCCTTCCTTCTCGCTGAGACACTAGGTGGCAGCGGCGTCATCTCAGTAGTTGTTGCTGGCCTTCTGGTAGGTAATCACGGTGTACAACATGGCATGACTCTGACCGCGCGTATCGGCTTACATCATTTCTGGGAAGTCGTTGTTTTCTTGGTCAACAGCGTGCTATTCCTACTGGTTGGCTATGAGTTGCAATCAGTCATGTCAATGGATACACACATGTGGACTTTGGGTGGCATCGCAATCATGGCTGCATTGTTGGCCCGATTGGTAGTATTCCCACTCACCGCACTATCCAATATCGGCTCAACCAATCCAATCTCCACTAGTTGGCGGACCGCAATGTGGTGGGGTGGTCTACGAGGAAGCATCCCAATCGCTCTGCTGCTATTGCTCTCCCACATCGTACATGATGGCACGGCTCTTGAGGGATTCTCAGATACGATATTTCTCCCGGAGGCGGTTTACGAGGACATGCTGGTGCTCGGATTCAGTGTAGTTTTGTTCAGTCTCATCGTGCAGGGTCTCACAATGAAGCCGATGCTCAATCGCCTCGGAATCACTGGAGTTCTATCCGATTCCGAGGCTCGGTACGAAAGGGCTCTAGCAGATGTCGTCGGGTCACGAGCGGCTCTGAGTCGATTATCTACCTTGCATATGCAAGGCCGCATCAGCGACGAGGACCACATCAAGTTGGCAGAACCATATCGAGACCGAATGAGTGCGGCCGAGTCTAGGGTCAAGGACCTATCAGAGTCCTCAGTGGTTCATGCAGGCAGAGTCGAGAGTGCGCGAAGGGACTTGCTCACCGCCCAAATACAAGCACTACGGGAAGCCGAGCGCGAGGGTACCATTTCCACATTGGTAGCGCGCAGGGTTTTGTCAAGTCTTGAAGAAGCGCTATCCGAGAGTGAGTTCACCCGTGAGGCCATCCGTGCGACAGTTCCGAGCCCCGAAGAAGAGGGTGAAGCATCCCCTGAACCACCTGTGCCAGAAGATACCGCATCGGTCACAGGAGTCTCTCTGAGCGAGTTGGATGAGGAGGAATGAGCACTCATTTCATCCTTTGCTTCCAATGTTTAGCCAGAATTCATTGATTGCACTCGGATTGCGAATCACCATCTGACCAACATATAGCAGGTAAGCAGCTAGTGGCAGGTATAGCCCGAGTATGATTGGATGAGGACCAATAGTGAACAATGGAATTGAGTAAGCAATCATCGGAATCAGAAGCCAAGGAATTGGACCTCGATTCTTGGCGAACACCATTACTGGATAGCCTAACCCGGACCCGAGCAGGAAGAAAACTACTGCCATAGCGGTTATTTCCATCAGTTTTTGGAGGAGTGGTCCGGATTTATATGTTTACAGTCTTTTCAGTACACAAGATAAAGAGTGGCTTTCAATTGGGAGGGAAAATGGAGAAGGAAGTCTTTGTCCTCTTAGTATTCGTTGCCTCCTTTGTGCTAATACTGTCTGAGAAGATTCATCGTACTATAGCCGCATGGTTTGGAGCGGTTCTTCTACTCGTTCTCGGCCATGCCATGGATGTATTCACCCCAAGCGGAGATCACTCATTGGAACATGAAATGTTGAGTTGGATTGAGTTTGAAGTAATTGGACTTCTTCTCGGTATGATGGTGTTTGCCGCTATCCTAGAATTATGTGGATTCTTTGAGTACGTCGCCATCAAGGCAGCCAAGATGAGCAAAGGTGACCCATGGCGTCTTATCGTCTATCTTGGGACCTTCACTACTCTGATATCGCTAGTAATCGACAATGTTACTGCGATTATCATCATTGCTCCGGTGACTCTGAAAATTTGTCAGAAATTAGAGATTAATCCGGTCCCTCCTCTACTCGCTGAAGCAATACTTTCCGACACAGGTGGTGTTGCTTCAATGGTTGGCGACCCACCCAATGTGATGATAGCAGCCGAAGCGGCGAACATGGACCTCGACCACATTTTTGGATTCAACGGGTTCCTTCTACGACTTGGCATCCTGACGTTGATTGCATGGGTGGCTACCCTTGGCTACTTACGTTGGTATTATCGTGAATGGCTTGGATCCAAGCCAAGCCATGTCGAGTCACTGCTTGAGGAAGATGAGTGGGATGCCGTCGAGGATAAGCAGTTGATGTTCAGCACGCTGATAATTCTCGGTCTGACAGTATGTGCTTTCTCTGCCAAGGAATTCCTCCATCTAGACATCGAGATACACGCTATTGCACTGGCTGGCGCAGGAATCGCTCTTGTCGCTGCGCGGCCAGCGGACCATGAACTTCGAGATGGATTCATGCACATGGTAACCGAGAAGGTTGAATGGGCGGCGTTGCTGTTCTTCGCAGGCCTGTTTATCTTGGTTGGTGGGGTTGGGAACGTTGGATATCTTTCTGACCTTGCAGGATGGATTTTCAAAACATTTGGTGGAAATGAGGTTGCGCTTGCAATCGCCATTGTCTGGGTATCTGCCATCGCAAGTGCAGTTGTAGACAATATCCCATTCACCGCAGCTATGATTCCAGTAATCACAGAGATTTCAGAACAAAATAACCTTGACATCACACCGTTATTCTGGGCTCTTGCAATGGGTGCGGGATTCGGAGGAAATGCCACACCCATCGGCTCAAGCGCTAATGTGATGACCGTCTCTATCAGTGAGCGTGGACCTCATCCGATTACCACCAAGGAATGGATACGTGTGGGATTGCCAGTGATGGTGATTACCTGCGTTGTCGCATCTGTATTCCTGTTCCTGTTCCACAGCACCCTCTACTCTAATCCGGACTTCTGATGGCGATACTCAGTCATTGTACGGCGTTCAGACCCCAACTTGAGCCGTGTCCTATTCTGCGGCAGCATGAAAGCCACCAACGCATCGTTCACCTTCATGCAGGAGTGCGCAGCATGTGGTCTGCTGTTTGGAGGTAGTGATAACTGCCCGTCATGTGGTAGTCGTATCGCCAGCGAAGTCGAGGCTGATTCAGTAGGTGTGCAGAGCGCACCTGACGGCCCACTTCCTGGGGAAGTTGCTCTAGAGGATGCTTTGGAAGGTGTGCCAGACGCAGTCAGCAGCAAAACCCAGCAGGTGGATAACAGCCTACCTTTCGGGATGGGTGGTGAGGGCCAAATGGTTGGCTCCAGCGCTCTTCCATTTGGCCTGGGAGCTCCGATGCGGGTTGCCATTGAGATTCCCAGCGACATCCCTCAAAGAAAGGCTGAACCAGACCATGCTACCGAATGGGAAGATGTCATCGATGCCCCTGCGCAAGAAGAATCCCCAGCCCCAAGTATAGAGCCAATCGAGCCAATAGCACCTCCGACGTCCGCTGAAGTTGCACCTGTTCCTGTTGTCGAATCAGCACCTGCACCAGCACCTGAACCAGTACAGGTCAGCGTGGAGGCTTCAGATGATTTGTCACTTCACGCACGATTGCTAGAGGAGGAAACGGTGCTTCCTGCGCCTGTTATTGAGGAAGTGGCAGCGGTTCCTAGTGACACTTTCCAAATCAATGCAGGTGCCTTCGATACCGACTCAGTGTTTTCTGTCGAGGAGGAAGTAGTCTTCCACGATTTCGGCGACGAGTTGCAGGTTTCAGAGGTCATGGTCGATTTCGATGTTTTGGCCGACCCTGCTGAGCAGACAGTTTCCTTCGACCCAGAGGCTCTGTCGGAGGGTGAGCCCGAATTGATGCCTGCTCGAGCGATGCCCATCGATGATGGCGGCAACGCTGAAGTTGCATCGTCGATAATGAGTGGTTTTGAGTCGCTGCAGAATGGACGTTGGAAGGATGCTGCAGATTCCTTTAGAGTAGTGTGTGAACATCTCCCGGGAGATTCAGCAGCGCTCAATAATTTCGGCCTAGCACTTCTGCAGCAAGGCATTCAGATTCACGATGAAAGTCCAACCGCCACTCCTGCTGAAGAACCGCATTTCGAAACCTCTGTTCTAGCCCTGCGACAGGCTGCTCAGCAGGACCGCCATGACCCTACCGTGATGTACAATCTCGCTACCGCTCTCGCTTCCTGCAGCCGTCATGGGGTAGCCCTGAAGATTTGGGATGCCGCGGCTGTGCTAGCACCTGATGATGCTGCACCCCTCAACGGCAAGGGAGTCAGTCTGATGGCAATTGGGGAATTTGACTCAGCAGCGACTCATCTCGCCGCTGCTGACACCCTGTCACCGTCTAACCCAATTATTCGCCGCAACCTTTCGCGAGTACGTCCAGTTGGCTGAGTTATTGAATCCCTCATAATCCAGCCTCCTCTTTCCCGCACACGCGA
>CAZYIX010000005.1:56359-94422 GCA_964647665.1 uncultured Candidatus Poseidoniales archaeon | reverse complement strand
GTACCCTCAGGCACCTGCTCGTAGCGACCACCCGGGGGCAAATCCTCGTAGGAATCGACCCAGTCCAGAGGTTTCGGGATAGCGGGCGGCTCGGACTCGATTGCATCGGGTGCCTCAATTTGGCCACCCAAACCGGTGATGCTGTCCGCAGGGGTGTCAGGATCCTCATCGTCGCGTCGCTTCCGGCGCACCAACAGGACGGTTGCTGTACCAATTCCCATCACCGCGAACAGCGCAACGATTGCACCTACGATTGCCAGTGGGGACAACGCCCCTTCTTGCGAAGATTCGACGGGGCCTTGAGCCTCATCGATGGGTGCTGTCAAAGAGGCGTTAAACGACTGCTCCGAACCGATTCTATGCCAGCGGCCAGAATGGTCCTGCCATTCAAAGACGGCTGTGGTGCTGACTTCGGTATCCTCTGTGACATCCCCTTGAGTATGACAGGTCACTACGAATGTGTCGCTGGCGAGCAACGACTGTGGAGTGGTCGGAGCACAGGTGAATTTCTGGTGATTGGCCGTAATCCTGAGCCTGACCGTAGTGGGATATTCACCCATATTGTTCACATCGCAAACGAACTCAGTATGCCCAGCAAGGGCCCTCTCAGAGTCATTCACGGCACCCTCAACACAATTCGGTAAGGAAAACAGCGGGTCGGGGGGAGTGACAACTGAGATGTGGCTTGCTACGGAAATACTCAGGTCACCCGCGCTCAACGTGAAGTAGAGACTTACATCGCCGATGTCGGTTGGCGTCCGATTGAGTTCGATGGTTCCGTTGGACAGTCCGGTAAGACCCTCCTCCTCCAAGGACATCTCACAGCCGTCGTTACAAGAAATGGCGAGTTGATAGGTGATGGTCTCACCGAGCACGTACTCGGTCCAATTAGTCGGTTCCAGCACCTCAAGTGTAAGTTCCCTTGGTGGTCTAATCATTAGTACACCGTCAGGACCGGCAAGCCAGTCAGGAGCGGGGTTGCCGACACTGTCCTGCAGTGACACATCCAGATAGTAAAGTCCCGGCTCAATATAGGTCGTGTACCAGTCAGCGTAACCACTGTTTTCCGTGGTGCTGTAGACTTGCAGTATGTCGACGTGTTCTCCTGTAGAAGTGGAAACGTACACCCAAGCATCGATGCTCTCATCAGCCTCAGCAGACCATTCGATGGTGGTGCGCCAAACCTCGGGGTTGGTCGGTGACCAATCAAACGATACAGCGGTCAGACTCGGGGCAAGCCGGTCAACGATATTGATGGTCGCATCGGTGCCAGGTCGCGCACCATCTGCGTCGACATCTGACAATTGGGAGTCTTCCAGAATGACCTCGATATACCACACACCGAAGTTGTAGCGACCGGGTGACCACTCCGCAGTGTAACTGGTAGTGGAGTCATCCCAAATCAGTGGAATCGAGGTCACCGAGCCACCTCCGGAACGCGATAACTCAACGGTTGCATTGAGTTCAGAGCGGTCAATTACCTCCCTTACCATGAAATTAATCGGTTCATCATGACGCCAGGTACCGGCCAGCATGTCACCGCTAACTGGTCCACTGATGCTGCTCAAGGCGAAATCTGATACCTCGGGTGGACCGGGTAGGATGCTAACTTGCAAAGAAGCAGAAGGATTAGCGATATTCCCATCAGCATCCTGAATATCACAAGAGAAATTGAGTATGGTCACCAAACTGGAACTGGCCAACTGCGACGAATCAAACTGATACTGATACGCTTGTTGCTGCGATTGCCACTGCATTTGGTCGGGAGCAGTGATGTTCTGCCCACCCGAGGTGATTAGGCAGAGAATGATGAGGTCCGGTTCGTCAATCTGATCGGTCAGCCAGAAATTCAGCATGTCAGTGTGACGGGCCTCTGAGGTCTCGACTCCACTCACCTCCATCCACACCTCATCTAGACGAGGTGGCATATCGTCGATGCCAGTCACTGTGAAGTTGGATAAGGTGATGGGGAAATCGACAAATGAACTGCTACCGGTAGCCATCAGCGGGAAGTGGTCTCGGCAACCTTCCACCAGATACCACTCGATGCATTCAGCGTGCACAATCGCCTCGATACCCGTGACAAACTCGCCACCGGAACCCACGCGCTGGGTCAAGTTCCACGGCATGCTGAGGTGACCGAAAACAGGATTGGGCACATCAGAGGTCCAATTCAATTCCAACCAGCCCCATTCGATTCCCGAGATATCACTAGTTCCGGTGACCGGCCATGCAGCGGCCAGCGACTGTGCGGGGAGGGCGATGTCATAGGATGTATCATCATTGAAGACCGAGGCAAGTTGCGCTCGGCCCACGCTCAGTGTCACGTTATTCGTCTGGAGAAGGCCCAACGCGGAGAGATGAATCCATCCGTTCTGTGGAGTGGCTGCGAGAGGTACCGGGACCTCTAGTGTACCGGTATACGGGCTGCCCGATGATGGTGGGGGACCCGCAATTTCTCGCCATTCAGTGCTGTGGAATAATCTCACACCATTGCCAAGGGGGTCCTGCCCGCTCGCATTGCCCGCGCGCCAATCCCCAGTTGGGGGTGTGCTACTAGTGGTGGAGAAAGAGAGTGGACTGTCACCACCCAGTGCTGCCCACCACCAAGTCTCGTAGGAGATGCCGGTCAAGGTTGGAGTTGAATGATTTGAATTAGTGCTCATACTGAGGCGTAATTGGAAGTGGCTCATGCGGTCAATGGATTGCCTATTCAAGTTGAATTGCAGCCAATCACTCCAAGTTATGTCGTCGACAGTGGTGCGGTATTCCCCACTGACCGCTGTGCCCGCAAGGGTGACGTAGGTGGCTTGGATGGTTAGTCCCTCGACGATTCTGCCGACACCGAGAGGTGCGCTGGTCCAAGTCCCGTATGGAACAATCGCCGTACCAGTCCATCCAGTGAAGGAGGTCGATACATGTGACCAGCCGTTTGCACCGCTGGCTCCAGACTGGCCGGCAGTACCGCTTCCATATGGTTGGCCTCCGTTTCCTCCAGAACCGCTGGTCACAGATACTCTGCCTGTACCATGGATGCCATTTGCAGTGGTTGTGATGTTCACGGCACCGCCGCCGCCACCACCGCCGCCATCGCCGCCGTCATACATCAACAGGCTGATCGGAGTGCGACGCATCCCGTTTGAACCGTCACCTCCACCACCACCCCTCGCCATGACATAGCCGGCTTGGCCCCACCAGACATTGTTGGCGGTAATTGCCACCGAGCCACCTGAGCCGCCACCGGCTCCAGCGATGCCTCGACCACCATTGGCTGGAGCGGGTCCGTTGTGCCCCTCATGGCCATTTGCAGAAATCGTACCGTTGATGTAGATGTGATTCGCAATCAGGATAATCACGCCACCGCCTCGACCACCCACTGAATGTACTGTCGTAGCTCCAGAAGAGGTAGTCTGGGTGACATTGCCTCCTGCTGAGCCGGGCTCGGTACCGTTACCGTACGACATATTGGTCGAGTTGGTGTTGCCACCTCCAACCCCTCCTGCCCCACGATGTGCTCCACCATTGGCACCTAAGCCAGCATTTCCGGTATGAGTACCTAATGCACCATGTCCATGTCCACCCCAAGTGTTGCCATCTGAGCGAATCGAGGCATTGGCTTCGACGATGATTGTGTTAGCCGTTATCTGCAACCGCGACCCAGTTGCATTAATCATGCCAAAAACGTGAACGGTGCTGTACGAATAGTTGCCCTGCATATTGAGGACTCCAGTGACGCTCAACGTTCCCGAACTACCAGACCAAGGCGCTCCCGAGTTATTTCCCCAGCCAGAGAAGGTGTTAGTCGTGATTACCCCGGCGAGGCTGTTGTTGCCTGCAGAACCGTTTGAGCCGGTGCCAGTACCTGCTCCACCACTACCACCCGCGCCCGGTGTTACAGAAACGGTTCCCTGATTGCTGTAGCCGTTGGCTAGTGTAATGATGGATATGCGGCCGCCACTACCGGCGCCACCACCATGCCCTCCTGGATTGTTAGCACCCCAGCCTTGGCTCGAACCCGGCTGCGCCGCGCTGCCGTCGCCGCCGTCGCCGCCGTGAGCAGTCACTTCGCCATATTGGGTCACAGTCAGTTGGTGAGCCTGAATCTGGACGCCTCCGCCAGAGCCACCTCCAGCACCATGGTTGCCCGGCCCGCCTGTACCTGTGGTGGGGCTGGCTCCATTTTGGCCATCCTCACCGTCCACACTTACGATTCCGGTGATTGTGATGTTACGGGCAATCAGCGCCAACTGACCTCCGCCACGGCCGCCCTCAGCTAGTGTTCCACTGCCGAAGTTCGAGATGTTGCCTCCGCTGGAGCCGGCTTCGCTGCCGTTGCCGTATGCAGACCCTCCGACTCCCTGATTAGCGGCGGCATTTGCGTTGCCACCATCGCCTCCTGCTCCGCCATGGCCTGCACCCCCAGCACCGTAGTTGTAGGTCTGGGGCCCGGTAGGCGTAGTGTAGCCATACGACCCATTGCCGCCTTGCCCACTGCCAGCCCAAGTGTTGCTGTCCGAGTGGATGGAACCACCCGAGGTGATGACAATATCATTGGCGATAATTGTGAGAGGCCCATCCGCGATGATGGTGCCGCAAGGGGCGATGATGCCGCACTGAATCCGCAGCACGTCGAAGGTGTGGGTACCGTTCCAAAACGTCTGACCAAGCACGGTCATATTCTGTGTGCCGGCGCCAATACTCGAGCCATTACCAGGGGCGAGGATTGTTGAGAGTTCGATACCTGAACTTCCTAGAGTGGTCTGCTCAAATGTGCCATTAGAGAACGCCGGACTGCTGGCGTTGAGTGTGCCGTTCTGCCATTCCTGCTGTGGTGCGCCACTGAAATCGAACTCTACTCCAGTGATGCGAGTTCCGTCCTCATAATCAATCGATGTGGTCTCGTTGAGAACCGGGCGCAGGGTGGCGCTGGGAATGTGTTTGCCGAATTGATTCGAGTGCGAACTATCCCAAGGGTGACTACCGTTCTCAAGTGATAATGGAATCTGACTGATGACGCTGCTCAGCATCAGAAAAGTCAGCAGCAGCGCCAGCCGATTGCGTATATTCGCCTCACCCATTGGGCGGGGCTTGCAATGCGTCGCCATAATAGTTGGCAATGATAGATTGGGCGCCCTTAGGGGCGCCATCATGACGTTCGGACCCACAAGCGTCCAGACTCAAGGGTTGACCCACAAGGGTCACCACCCTCTCGAATCAGTTGAGCAAGCCGCTGAGTCAAGCACGATCTCGATACGATGAGAGTAATGCGGAAACCACCAGACCAAGACCGATACCCACTCCGATTCCCTGCTCATGCGCACCCACTCCGGCAAGATCACGAAATGAGAAGGCCAAGACCACGGTGATAGGCCCACCGAGCACGATGAAACGGAATAGCCACTGTTTCACTGTCGGCACCTTACCCAGCGGTCGAAGCGTGATGTATGCCCGCTTCTGAATCACCTGCCAATCAAGGTCCCGCTCGACATTGCGAAACAGTTCTAGTGCGAGCGGGCGCAATTTTGGGATTGTCTTAGAATGAGCGCCGCGACCGGTGACCACCCTTACCCTACCAAGGAATGCTCGGCCCGCCATGATACGCAACATTACCTTCTCGCCAAGCGGGACATTGAGATCGTGCAGGTCTACCGTCAGGGTGCCACGTTCCACTCGGACATGGGTGTTGCAAGTCCATGGTGAGTCCTGCGCCCACGGCAAGTCTGCTGCTGAATCTTCCACATCCATCAGTTGCGCACGTAGCCGCTCCTCGATTGGAACCTCCAAATCCTTCGTCGCGAGTTTGCGTATACGCTCGATATATCGCATCGAAGTGTAGACCAACACAATCAGTGAGGTAGCACTACCAGTCGTCAGAGAAAGGCGGAGAGAAAACTCAAGGAGATTTACATCAATTCCACTGGCAAACATGTACATGAAGAATGTCATGGTTGCAACCATCACGCCAAGAACCAGCGAGATAGTGAACAAATCACGAACCCGCAACTCCACCAACTTGTCTCACCCAGGCTTATCCTACCCCGCCCCTCATCTATCAAGGAGTCTCAGAAGGGAAGGCCTCCGATGCCTATTCAATGCTGTTCGGATTGGACGGAGTCATGTCGGAACGCGCTGTCGCTAACGAGGAGGCGTCGGAAACCGAAGATGAGTCTGTTCTTCGCAACGGTAGAACTGAGCGGAGTCGAGAACAAAAGGTCGCATATTGGATAGGAGGAATATGTGGATTCTATCTGCTCTCGCTATTCCTTGTGCCAGCCCTGCTGCCGACAGGGTCTATTCCAGAACTATCGGGGCGCGCTAATAGTTTCGATTACTTCAACGATGATAGTTGGGGTAATAATGACCGGCAGGATGGTGGGAGCCTTGGTCACAATCAAAGTGCTCACGGCGGTAATTTCGCTTGGTCAGAACTGAATCCATACGCTGCTTTCGTTTACGGATTCGGAGACTTCAACTGCCACCAGAAGTACCAGAGGTCATGGTTCATCAACGAAAACCAAATGGCTTTATGCTCGCGAGATATCGGTATTTTCTCTGGCCTCACACTCGCCGCTCTCGCCTTTTGGCGATTCGGGCACAACCGGTGGACTGTACGCGATACTTTCCTTACTCTATTCCCCGACCAGTTGATTGAACCCTTGTATCTGAAGGACAAGAGAATGCTGGCGATGTTCGGCATCGGATTTTGCTTTGTAGTTCCACTCATCCTTGATGGTGGCATCCAAGCCATCACCTCATATGAGTCCAACAATATGTTGCGGCTTGTAACAGGACTGCCATTTGGATTCATCATAGGATGGTGGTTCTCTGCCAGTCTATCTTCTCGACCACATCTATTCGATAATGACCCGCGCAACGTCATGTTACCTGCCGGGGCGGCACTTGTCACTAACCCCGAGGACCTTGCCGCGGCTAAAGCACAGAATTCCTAAGCAGGACCCTCGGCCCACCAAGCGAGTAGTTCTGCGTGGCTCGATGGGGCATCAACGCCTTCCTTACCAGAGCCTAGGATGGTAATGCGGGCTACGCAATCATCCAATGCAGCACGAATGTCTATTCCAGGATTGCGCCCACACACACCACTGAGTGCATATTTCCACGAAGAACGCGGATTGCTCTTGCGCCAATCCTCAATCGCTTCTTTCAGTGGCCAGATACACATCCCAACCCGCCCAAATGACTGCCAGTCGGGTCGTAATTCAGAGCGTGGCGCATCGGTGCCGATGAGCGGACGGTGCACTCGAAGCCAGCCCGATTGCTCGTGCAGGAACTTCACCATACGCTGAGTGTGACGCTCAGTCACCATCCGAACCGGCCCCAACCAGCGCCTCAATTCACTTACCTCGGCGCTAGGCAACAGAGACAGTGTGCCGACAATGGAGAGAACGGTGTGAGAGAGCGGGTCACCGGGAATCTGCATCTTGTTGGTTGCATCGACCTTGGTAACGGCATCTGTATACAACTTGCAGCCATCACGTACAACCTCCCACGGGTTGCTTTCATTCAGCCAATCATCGTTTGAACGGGTCGGTGGCTCAGGTAGAACATCGAGTGTGGTCTGGCCCTGCTGACCTACCAATGCCTGCGCAATCAACAAGTGTTCAACCTCTGAAGTCTCGATGTTCAGTGGCTTAGGACGACTGTGCAGGAAGCGACGTAGGCTCTCAAGCAGGGCGGTACGAAGTTCTCCCTTGCTGCCGGTGTTCATTATCGGACCGACCACCTGACCTGTATCGAATGGCTCGGGCATCGGCACCTCTCCTCCAAGCAACGTCCAGTAACCCTGTCTGATGCGAGGAGCGAACTCATCGGTCTCGAAGTACTCCTGATCATCAGGGTTGCGAGTGGTAATAGTTCTCTGCATAGCGCCAGTGGAAATTCTGCGCAGTGCCTCCTCAGGGTCGCAATCAACCCAAACGCACAGGTCTGGGACAAGTGCGGCTGCGTTCATCCTAGCAACTTCTTCGATACCCAAATCACCAACTATCCCTTGATAGACAAGAGATGAGTGGATGTTGCGTTCACTAACCACCACTCTGCCAGCCGCAAGCCGAGGCCGAATCCAAGTGTGAGAATGCTCGAGGCGGTCTGCTGCGAAGAAAACCGCTTCTCGAACAGGGCCGGCCTCACCTGTTCTAACCGCCTCTACCGCCATCTGCCCCAATGCGGCATCGCGTCGGGGTTCGGCGGTCATATCGACGCCGGTGAAGGTGAACTCTGACTCAAGAATTTCAGCAATCATTTGCGTGGCAAGTCCCTTACCTGAACCGTCGCCACCTTCTATTGAAATCAAGTACATACTCGCATCAACTCACTCGAATGGGTCGGGTTCTGCATCGGCATCAGCGAATTGCGCTTTGGTCAACGAAAGCAGCCCCATTCCGAGCAGTATGAGCATGGGTCCGATGAAGATACCGCCTCTACTGAACATTGCTAAGCCGGACAGATAGAGTGTTCGGCGGTATTTCTCTGCCCTGCGTATTTCAAAGAATGCGAGGATGCCAAGCAACGCGCTTAGGATTGTGATGGCACCAACAGCGGTTCCCAGAGCAACTGATTCCGCAAGATTACTACCTAATCGCCAGTCGAATTCCTCCACATCTTCGCCGGGATGCAGGGTGAGAATTAATTCGGAGGAATCGCCGGGTACGAATTGGATTCTCAGGGTATTATTTCCTGGATGATTAACGATTAGTACATGGTCGCTCCTCTCCAAATCCTGCAGGTAGAATCTACCCTCCCGCGTGGTCCAAGTCGTCCGTTCAGGCTCGTCTCCATCGACCTTCCATACGGCAACCTCCACCCCTTCTACAGGGTCGCCACCATTTCCATCGTCATCGATGGCCAATTGGATAAGGCCTGAGATGTCTGAGGTTTCAGTATTGTCGAATAACGGCGAGGTTAGCAGGTCGTCCGGGTTAGCCGATACTAGCATCCCTCCAAAAAGCAGGCCGAGGATGCTGCCAGCAAGAATCAATCCCCCTGCCAGATTACGGGCCCACTCGTTTTCACCGGCTGCCTGAGCTGTGCTAACAAAGAACTCTGCTTTGGAAATGGATTCTGCGATATCGTCATCGTATTCGTCACTGGTCCGACTTTCACGTCTGCTCCTGCGTCGAGAACGACTACTCTCCGCCTTTTTGTCGACTGAAACAACCAGTTCGACTTCATCCTCATCACCGAGTTCATCACGGACTCGGCTACGTAGAGCTTCAAGCCGTTCTTCGTGTTCATCTTGGCTCATAGTCGACCCCCTCGTTCCGTTGTGCGGGCTCGACGTCCTTCAATTTCATGGCGGCGCGTACACGATTGATAACAGTGTAGAACAATAATAGCAGACACAGAGCTACTGCGGCTGACAGAATCACCCCGCTCCAACCATCGTCGTTCTCCGGCTCAATGACATCTGGTGAGTCATTTGTCTGATTATGTACATCGTACAGTGTTACGTTGAACATCGACGGCCAATTCTTGCCGGTCAGCCAAATAGCATCATCATCGCTGACGGCAATTCCGTTCAGAACATCGGAATCGGCAGCTTGCTCTGCCGTCAGAAGACCTGTTACATTGATTTCATTCACGACCAATCCAGTCTCAGGGTCGATGACGACTATAATGTCCTGATGCCAAACGTTGGCCCATATCATTGAATCAACGCATTCCAGTTCATTCAAACTCGACAATGGATTACCGTCCATCAACACCTGAATCGTGCCGATAATAGTGAAATTAATTGAGTCCCTGAAGGTCAGTTCGGAACTGCCATTTGACATCACCAATCTATCCTGTCCAGAATCGAAGCATAGACCCCAGCCTTGTCCTTCGTAGGTGTGATTACCCACTATCTCAAAGGTCTCAATATCCCATACATGCGCTACACCTGACACCCATGTTAGTTGGATAATCTGACCGTCCACTGCCGCTATGCCCTCGCCAAATTCTTCCTCGGAGAGATTGGCTGAACGAAGTACTTCACCAGTGTTAACGTCAATTTCTCGCAATGAGGATTCACCCCAGCCACCTGAACTCTCGTACATCCGGCCGTCGTCGAAGATAAGGCCTTGAGTGAATGACTGATTATCGTGTGGGACTGCTTCCACTATTTCGACGGCCAAATGGTATGAGCCGTCCCCATTGTGAATCGAACCGAGCACGGTATTCGAACAAGCGGTGAGGAGCAATAGGATTGAAGTTGTAATTACCGGCGAAAACGAGGCACTGCGCGGAGTTTGAGTCCGGGATTCACCACCATCGACCCTTAGCATGTCCGAACAATGCTCCATCGTGTGTTAAATACCTCATTGGACCGGTGATTATCAGAACACCTCAGTGTTCTACAATACGGTGGTTCCATGACCCTAAGAAGCGTGTCTCTGAGTGTCCTGCTTGCTGGACTGATGCTGGTTGCATCTATTTCCCCTCTCGCTGCTGCTGACAATAATGGTCAGGGAGAGGAGCCGGTCGTCTCAGAGCCATACTTCGCTGTTGGAGATCTTACTGAATTCAACGCTGAAGATATGGGTAAACCATACCTATTCGCTGGTGAAGATGGTGAGACAATCTACAGCGCCACCCGACATCTCAAACAACAGTGGCGCGACGAAGGATACCCGAATCTGGTTCTGCCTTTCACCGACGGTGATGACGATAGCCAACAGGCACATCAGCAGAGTGCTGAGGGCAATGGGCGTACTGCGGGAAGGGCTTGTGAGAACGCGTGGCAAGTTGGCCAGACCGGGCAAGTACAGACCACTGCCGGCTTTGTCACATTCACCGTTCAAAAGGTGACAATGAACTCAGCGGTCCTCATTCAGAATGGCCAGTCAGTGTCATCGACGACATTGAACAATATTGGCTCGACATGGGAGACCACCATCTACCCGACCGATACCACCTACTTCGGTGCCTCACCCGATGTAGACAACAATTGCCAAGTCGAGATTATGATTTACGCCATAGATGGTGGCGGCAATACCGGTGGATACTTCATGCCCTCAATGTCGGGGCAGCGTGAGGTAATCTACGTCGATATCGATGACCTTTCGTGGCGAGACACCATCCTTGCACACGAGTTCCAACACCTACTACACAACGCCCGGGACCCGTTTGAATACATCTGGATTGATGAGGGCAATGCCGACATGGCAGCCTACCTATGCTTCGGCGCTACTAACGCCGTCATTGGACATGCAAACACATGGACACAGAATGCCAGCCAATCCTTGCGATGGTGGAATCAGCGACTCGGTGACTATGGTTCGGGCTTCCTGTTCATGCTCTTCCTCGCAGACAAATTGGGTGGCGGTGCAGCCATCCAGCAATTAGTCGCAGATTCAGCGACCGGCGGCAGCGGCATCGTCAACCTTGCAAATACACTCGGACCGGGCTCCAACGACATAGGCGCTGACTTCTCATCGATTTTCGCTAATTTCACAGCTGCCGTAACCCTTGATGATGCTACTACAACCCAGTTCGGTTTGTCAAATATCGACATGTATCAGAGTTGTGGCGGCAATCAATTCTGTAGGCTGCAACTCTCTGATACCAACCAAAATTGGGGGGGTATGTGGCAATCTACCAATCATGACCTCGAAGGTTGGGGGGTTCATGCATTCCGCTTCCTCGGTGGCACAGGCGCACCTCTCAACATCATGGTGCTACCAACTGAATATGGCTTCAACGGCAAAATTCTCCGGCATGATGTCGCAAGCAATGCGTGGGTGATGGAGGACTTGAGATTCGACCCAGTTACCGGGGTCGGCACTGGATTGGTGCATGGATTCGGTAACCAGAGCGACGATGTCTATCTGCTGGTTTGGTACGAAAGTGGGGTTGATGACTGTGACTATTCCTCACCTAATTGCGCGTTCCCCGGCGGCTCAACCGCCTATCCGATTGCCAGCGTGGACATCTTTGCTGGATTGATTACGCAGCCGGCTTCAATCAGCATTGATCAGGAATACACCTACGACCGAGATGGCGACTTGGACCACGATTCGGTCGAGGTGACCTTCAGCGTCAACTCAACTGCATTCTACGAAGTTCTCGACGTAGAAGTTCTCGCATTCGAAAGTAATACACTTCACGATACCATCGACATGCAAGTCGAAGCCGGTGGCGGTGTCGACGTTACCAACAAGGTCTGGTACACGCCACCGTGGGAGGGTGATTGGACTCTGGCATTCCGCATGCGCGACCAACTCGGCTTTGTGGTCGATGAGCAACTCACTCTGCCTTTACACCTCTACAATATGGCGCCAATGGCCGCTGGAAGTGCCGCCGCTAACAGTACACAGACTTGGTTGCCGCTACAATTCTTTGGAGCGGGCTATGACCTGTGGGGATTGGCGATGGACAACATGTCATTCAGCCACAATGTGTCGCCGACTGGATACATCTGGGACTTTGGTGACGGTCTGCCCGGCTCTGGCTTGAAGAACCCACTCCGCTCTTGGCAATCGCCAGGAATATACAACGTCACCTTGCAAGTGGTTGACCAAGGCAATGGAGTGAGCCAGATACAGAATTGGACGATTGATGTGCAAGACACCCAAATTCCAATTGCCAAGATTACTGTCGGTGGTGTAGAAGTTCAAACCTCTATGTCGTTACTGACCTCTCAACGTGTTTTATTCAGTGGAATTACTACTCAGGACAACGTTCCCATCGACCACTTGACATTCACTTGGGATTGGGGAGATGGGACTACAGAAGGTGGTGTTGGCCAATACGAAGCAGCCCACGAATGGGCGATTGGTTCAGCTAATGGAACCCCATACAATTTGACTCTGACAGTTGATGACGGCACCCACATTGGCAATATTTCAATCACAGTAGTGGTGTATAACCGAGTGCCGCGTCAGGTTTTCTTCCAGCCTATGACGGCCTACACACTCACTCCGCTACCGATGCCTAACGTGTTCACCGATGATGATGGAATCATTGTCGGAACCCTGTGGCAGTTCGATGAAGGTGTCAATCTCGCTGGTGGAATCGTTACGATGTCGAGTGATTTCTCTAGTAACTTCTCGGCTGAACCAAACCCGACTCCGGCATGGCGCACACCCGGAGTGAAGAACATCACAGTCACCTCGACTGATGATGCTGGAAATTCCTCTGTCGCTGTTCTGACCGTGACGGTGCTCAATCAACGGCCGGTCGCTATCTTTGAGAGGCCATCAGATGGCACGACTGAGACTGAGTATGCCTTCCACTCCTCGTCTTTCGACCCGGATGGTAACTCGGGTAACCTGACCCACAACTGGACATTGTCAGACATGGAATCATCGATTATTGGACAGAATTCCGTGGTCCATACCTTCACCGAGCCCGGACAGTACACCGTCACCCTGATTGTGACTGATGAGCGCGACTTGGACTCTCTGGCCAAGACATACATCATCCACATCGCTAACCCCCTGCCTTTGCCAGTGATGTCTGTGTATGAGGCCTGGATTGACGGACAGCCAATCCTTGCACCAGGCCCCGATGACCTACCGTACGAATGGCGGCATTCCTTCACTTCAACTGGGGGAATATTCGTTGCACCGGGTACTGTTCTGCGCTTCTCCTCAGATGGAAGCAGGGATGCCGACGCCGCCTTTGATGGCATGTATGACTCTAACATCAGTTCACCAAACTGGAATGGCATCGTCGAATATACTTGGGACTTCGGCGACGCCTCGCCTCCCTCTAACTCGCCGAATTCATGGCACACATTCGACGTTCCCGGAGTGTACACAATCACTCTAACTGTTCGAGATGGATTCGGTACTGGAGATACAAACACAAGCCAACGTTCTGTATGGGTTTCACACGCACCACAAATCCTCTCTGACAACATCATTGATTCAGATTACGTCCTGACTGAACAGACCTACGTTTTCGAGGGTTTGGCACAAGATGCTGACTTGCTAAGTGGTATTCTTGCATGGCGCGACGATGATGTGACCAACGATTCCGATGGAGACGGCATTCTCGATAACGACCCGGATACCCCACTAAATGAGGAATTGACCTACTGGTGGGATACCGATGACTCGGTTGATGCTAATGAGAATGGCAACTTGCATGATGACTGGGAACTAGGAATAGCTCGAGAGGGCAAAGGTATCGATGTGCTATGGAATGAGTCCACGGTTGTCACTATCAGTTTGAAAGTATGTGACGATACCAATGTTTGCACTCAGCAAGCCTTTGTCATAACGGTGCGCTCGCCCGATTCAATCGACCAAGGTGTGGGTGACCTGTCTTGGTCTGACCTACTACCATCCGGCGATGGAGGCCTGTGGATGATAGTGCTGATTGCTATGGTTCTCCTATTGGGCTGGTTGGTGATGCGGCAGCCCGAGGAAGTCGAGGTAGCGGCTGAGGATGCCGCATCAACATACGATGTTGCCGAAGTACACACCGAAGGAGGAATCCTCGGGATGGACCAGCATGTGCCGCCGCCCAAACCCAAGCATTTGACCAAGGATGACAGGCGTAGCAGGGAATCGGGTTATGTGCGTCCAGTGACCAGTCGCCGCCGACGGTGAGGCACGGATGATTGATGCGCGCATGAGATTCGGACGCAGACAGCGACTCACGCTCAGCATCGTTGCCCTTGTTCTAGTACCGATTCTAGCCTCCGCTCTCGACGCTTTTGGCATCGATGTAATTCCTGAAGCGGAGGCGGCAACTGGCTGCAAACTCAGCGGCCCGAGCAACCCTGATTGGGGGCGTTCGGTCATCGCGAACAACCTTACTGATGACAGCGGCTTCGGAATCTTTGGGGAACCTGAGTGGGATGACAGATTCATCGATGAAAACAAACTGCGACCACTGACATTTTCTTTCCACACTTCACTGAATTTGGAAAATGACTCGGCTATTGGGCTGCAAATCAATATGACGACCGACTATCGGTACACCTTTTGCATCACCCTGCATCCTGAGGCGAACAGCCCACACGCAAATCCTCCGTTAGCAGATGTTTACCTACTACAACAATTAGATTACACCTCATATCGCAATGATTACAATTCCCGCAATGATGATTCAGGGGCCCGTGAATGGCTCGCTTCTATGCCGGTTTATTGGCAGGGAGCAATCCTTTGGCACCCCTACCGCGATGTTCACGCATACGAAGGCCAAGATGAATTCACATTTGCTACTAGTCTTGACCACGAGGAGACAGAAAGCGGATGGTTCGGCGACGATTCCCCACGCTGGATGTACCTGATGATTGATGGTTACGACAATATCCGTGACTATGACACTCCAGCCCCAAATCGAAATTTCACCGCTGAAATCACCGTGATGGTCGAGGAACGGTTCGCACTACCAAATTTTACTGTTTCAATGGTATGCTGTGGCACCCTAATTGGAATGTTGGCTGCACCTTTCATCCTACACAGCCGCTACATGAAAGCCGGGTTGGCTAATCAATCTGAAACCGCTGATCTGATGATATCGCTTGAGCAAGCACCAGAGAATCCGCCCGAACACCAATCTGCAGAACCTCAACAGAGTCTGCCGCCCCCAACTTGATTTCGATGCAACTTATCGCTGTGCTGCGAAGGTGTTGAAGAATTGGTGTGCTACTTATTGTATTCCAGAAGTTCCCAAGCAGCCTTCAGGTCATTGATATTGATGCGACCTTTACTGAATAAGCTGTGGTCTCTGTCTAGCGTGGTGTAAACCAGTGCTTGTTTGAGCTGAGGTGCATGAATTCGCGACCAATCGCCGCCGGGTCCATCTCCCATCAGAGAAATACGCAAATCACTATCGCTGAGGGTCTCAGATGCCTCAAGGATATTGAGAGAAGAACTGTGACTAGGGGATCTCCAGCAACCCTTGAAAATGGCTCCAGCGTCTGCATTATCCTCGACAAGGGAAACTATCTCATCCGCAGAAGGAACCTCCCGAGAATGAATAGAGGCAATAACCTGAGTTTCTTCGCCGCAAGTTTCTACCAACTCTCCTCGCAAAGATGAGTCCATGTTGACTTCCAAATCCACCCATGATACTCCGCTCTCGATAGCCTGTTTCAGGATAGCGGCGCGGCTATCCTCATCACCGGGGTAGTGCCCGTCTTCCTGCTTGTTTCTGCAGGTGAAAATGACCGCCTTTTGGATTCCACTCTTGAGGGCTTTAATGCTAGCCTCAACATCGACGTCCTCAACCGTTTTTTGCTCGAGGATATCTGGCTCCTTGATGAGTACCTCCTCACCGTCGCTATTGACAGAGGTGATTGGATTCTGTTTGATGCGGGTGATGTAGAGATTGTCAAATCTGACCTCGACTAGATCTGCTTCTGCTGAAGTCGCTCGATTGGCGTCGCGGATAATGTCCTCGACGGAATTCCCGCGCAGCGAAACACAGACCAATGGGAGGGTCATCGTGGCGGCGACCTACACCCTCTGTTTAACCATGTCGAGAAGCGTGGGCGCTGAACGGGTCGCGCTGAGGCCATTTTCAATCGATTATTATGCTCCCTTTAGGCTATAATCGGCGTTATTTCAGTGCCGGTGAAATATTCGCCGGATACTCGAAACTCTTCAGTTTCAGCACTTTTGGAGTCCCCCTCATCGAATCATTCAAATGCCTCGGACGACCACAATATACTATCTTTCTGAGGGTTATTTACATAACCCTCAGGCGAATGGTCGGAAAAGGTGTCGAAAATGACTGACGAATATGAGGCTGAAAGCATCCAAGTGCTCGAAGGTCTAGAGGCAGTCCGCAAGAGACCAGGGATGTTTCTCGGTGACCCTCACGATGGCTCAGCCCTGCACCATTGCATTTGGGAAGTCGTCGACAACGCAGTCGACGAACATCTGGCGGGACACAACTCGACGGTTGAGGTAACCTTACACAATAATGGCTCGGTAACTGTTGTCGACCACGGTCGGGGCATACCTGTTGGTGAGCACGCTGAATTCAAAGTGAGCGCTGCTGAGGTCATCATGACCAAATTACACGCCGGTGGTAAATTCGACAACTCGTCTTACAAGGTATCTGGTGGCCTGCACGGAGTCGGCGTTTCTGCCGTAAATGCTGTGTCTGAGTGGCTAGTGATGACTATTCACAGAGATGGAAAGATTTGGGAGCAACACTACGCTCAGGGTTTACCACAAGACTCGATTACTGCAGTCGGGAAAAGCGATGAAACTGGCACTACCATCTGCTTCAAGCCCGACTTTACCATTTTCACCACCATCACCGAATTTGATATTGATGTACTGAATACACGACTGCGCGAAACCTCATTCCTCAATGCGGGACTAAAAATCACTGTCACCGATGAAAGAGCCGAAGAACCCATGGTAGTAGTTCATCAGTACGACGGTGGGATAACTGAATTCGTCAGCCAATTGAATGAGCGCAAAAATCCACTGCATGCCGAAGTTATTCACCTCAATGGGTCGCTCGACGTGGAAGATGTAGGAGAGGTGCAAGTCGAGTTGGCAATGCAGTGGTCCGATGCGTATAACGAAACCATCCTCTGCTATACTAACATCATTAGGAATCGTGACGGTGGAACCCACCTCTCCGGGCTTCGCGGTTCACTTACAGGCACCCTCAATCGATACGCTAAAAATCGCAATCTGCTGAAAAATGTTGACAAATTATCGGGTGATGACGTCCGAGAAGGCATCGCTGCAGTGATTAGCGTCAAACACCCAGATCCTTCATTCTCATCCCAGACCAAGGATAGATTGGTGTCTTCAGAGGTTCAAGGTATCGTTGAAAAAATTATCAATGACAAATTAGGTGAATTCCTAGAGGAAAACCCTGCTGTTGCAAAAATGCTTGTCGAGAAGGCGGTTCTCTCCAGCAAGGCTCGAGAAGCGGCTCGCAAAGCACGCGACCTGACCCGAAGGAAGGGCGTGCTTGAGGGAGGAGGCTTGCCCGGCAAATTGGCTGATTGTCAAAGTCGCAACCCCGAAGAATGTGAAATCTACGTCGTGGAAGGTGATTCGGCTGGAGGTTCGGCCAAGACCGGTAGGGATCGAAGGACTCAGGCGATTCTGCCGCTCAGGGGTAAGATTCTCAATGTGGAACGGCAGTTACGCAATCAGGCCAAGGTCTACCAAAATCAGGAGATTCAGACCTTGATAAAGGCACTCGGTGCTGGAGTTGGCAACCGTCCTGACACTAACGATGGAGAGGAGAACGATGATGATTCTTACTTCGATGTCGAGAAGTTGCGCTATGGCAAGGTCATACTGATGACCGACGCTGATGTCGACGGCGCACACATCCGCACTCTGATACTCACTTTCCTATGGAGATTCATGCGGCCTGCGATTGAGAACGGCAATGTTTTCATCGCACAACCGCCACTCTACATGCTCACTCGTGGCAGGCAGGTCAGGTATGCATATTCAGAAACAGAACGAAAATCCCTGACCAAGGAACTTTGTGGTAAAGATAAGGCGGCGAAAGTTGGGATTCAGCGATACAAGGGTCTCGGTGAGATGAATCCGGACCAGTTGTGGAATACTACGATGGACCCCGCAACTAGAACTCTGCTCAAGGTTACTGCTGAGGACTTCACAGACGATGGTGTGACTTCTGATCTTTTCATCACCCTGATGGGCGAAGATGTTGCTGAGCGAAGGGCCTTCATCGAAATGCACGCTGCTGAAGTAACCAACTTGGATGTTTGAGGTGTTTGAATGGCTGACGAAGAAGAACAACAGAATCCCGCTGATACGCAGGTGCGTCATCTCGTCGATGATGAGATGCGAACTTCCTACATCAACTATGCAATGTCTGTTATCATTGGCAGGGCGTTGCCAGACGTACGTGATGGGCTGAAGCCGGTTCACCGTCGAGTCCTATTCGGGATGCACGAGGCGGGCCACACCCCAGACCGGTCTTATTCCAAATCAGCCCGCTCAGTCGGTGAGGTGATGGGTAAGTACCACCCTCACGGCGACCAGTCAATCTATGACACCATGGTTAGGATGGCGCAGGATTTCAGCCTGCGATATCCGCTCATCGATGGACAAGGTAACTTCGGTAGTATTGATGGAGACCCTCCAGCAGCTATGCGTTATACTGAGAGTAGGTTGGACCGACTCGCTTCCCATATGATGCAGGACATCAACAAAGATACCGTCGATTTTCAGCCTAACTTCGATGACTCTGAGAATGAGCCTACGGTCCTACCTGCAAGATTGCCAAATCTACTGCTGAATGGCAGCGATGGAATCGCCGTAGGGATGGCAACAAAGATTCCACCGCACAACCTTACTGAGGTTGCTGCCGCAATCCACCTTCATGTTGAGCGCATCATTGAGCATGGAGTTGACAAACGGCGACCTAACACTCCACCCAAGATCACAGTTGCCGAATATATGGAACACCTGATGGGGCCCGATTTCCCAACCGGGGCTACCATCTACGGAATCGATGGAATTACCGATATGTACGAAACCGGACACGGCAGATTCCATGTACGCTCGCAATGCGAAGTCCTCGACGATGCAGAAGGCAAGCGCATCATCATCACTGCTATTCCTTATCAAGTGAAGAAAGCCTCAATGCTCGAAGGCATAGCTGATTTGGTCAGCAAGGAAACGATAAAAGGAATCCGTGATATCCGTGACGAGTCAAGTAAGGAAGGTATTCGCGTAGTCATTGAAATCAAACAGAATGCTGACCCGCACGCAGTGCTCAACCAACTCTACCGGTCTAGCAGACTACAGGAATCCTATTCTGCCAACATGATGGGTATCATTGACAATCAGCCAGTCCTGCTCACCCTGTCCAATATCCTGCACACCTACGTTCGCCACCGGGAGTCAGTCATTCAGAGAAGGACGCAATTTGAATTGGCTAAGTCAGAGGCAAGAGCCCATGTTCTTGAGGGATTGGTCAAGGCTCATGCTAGAATCGATGATGTGGTCGCAGCCGGCAAAGGTAGCGATAGTCGTGAGCACTTCGAGCAGATTCTGAGGGGTGAAGTCGCCTTTGGCAGAAAAAAGAGGTTTGACTTCACCGCAGCACAGGCCAAAGCGATTGCCGAAAGGAGATTGTATCAACTGTCAAGAATCGATACAAAAAAGGTTGAAGATGAGTTCTCTGATTTGCGTGAGGCAATAGCGGAATACAACGCCATTCTTGCCAGCAGAGAGAGACAACTACGAATCCTTCTTGAGGAATTGGATGAGATGGTTGCCCGCCACGGAGATGAGCGGCGCACTCATATCGACCCTATGCCGCTATCAATGGACCGTGAAGACCTGGTTGCCGAACGAGCCATCGTCATCTCACTGAGCGATGACAATTACATCCGGCATCTTCCGGTAGAAGCCTTCCGAGTTCAAAACCGTGGCGGCAAAGGCCTGAAGGGTGTTGTAACAAAGGATGAGGACTTCCCGAAATCCATCTTGACCTGTTTCAGCAAAGACCGCTTGTTGATTTTTACAAATAGGATGAATGACAAGGGCGATATGGAGGGCAGAGTCTACGGCATGAAAGCGTGGGAAACCCCACAAGCAAGTCGTCATTCACGTGGTAGTCACATCCGCAATCTTCTGGATAGATTCGGTGATGAGGAGACTATAGTCACCATTCTCCCAGTAAGCAAAGAAGATCTGGAAAACACCGAGGGACGCTTCCTAATATTCGCTACAAGAGACGGTCGAATCAAGAAAAGTCAACTCTCCGAGTACGCCCGTATCAATCGCAATGGCAAGAAGGCGATTAATCTCCGAGAAGGAGACCATCTTATTGCAGTGCGCAAAGCGGACAGCGATGACCACGTGGTATTGGTCTCAAAGAATGGAATGGCTTGCCGATTCAAACCCTCTGATACAAGGCAGGTTAAGGACAAAGAAACCGGCGAAATCAGGACCTACTACAACGTCAAGGTACAAGGCCGTGTCAGTCAAGGTGTCCGCGGAATGCGACTCAAGGAAGAAGATTCAGTAGTAGGCATGGTCGTCAGCAGCAATATCGACACCTCAATTCTCACCCTGACAAAGTATGGCATGGGCAAGCGTTCACGACTTGGTACTGGTGAAATGATGTCCACTTCCGGAGACGAGGAAGAAGAGGGTGAAGTCAAACAAGTTCGCGATGGATACCGTAAGACCAACCGCGGAGCTGGTGGTGTCCGAACCATGAAACTGGATGTTGAAAGTGCAGATGAAATTGTCAGTGTTCGACAAGTTCCTGACCTCGATGACCAGTTATTCTTGCTAACGGCAAGTGGAATGATGATTCGAATCCGTGCTGGCCAAACCAAGGAGACGAGCGGAAAGTCCACCAAGGGAACCCGGGTGATGGAACTACGCAACAAAGAGAAAGGTGGCTTCATCGATGAAATCATCTTCTCAGCACGGCTGCCAGCGGAACTAATCGATGAAGATGACATCCTTGTCGATGTTGAAGATGAGGCTATTCTTGGCGACGATGAAGAGTGAAATCTACCGCTCGTCTTAAGTCGGTCGCATTTGTGGGCGCGGCTGCTGCGACGTTCGCATAGCCTGGCCATCGCGCTGGATTGCTAATCCAGTGGGTTCTACCCGCGGGAGTTCAAATCTCCCACGTCGCGCCACTAACACTGATGGTGAATCACTTATTCAATTGAAGAAATCATCGAAGTCATCATCGAACTCTGCGTCATCACCCATCATTTCAGCACGCTTCTGCGCCCGTATCTTGGCTCTCTTGACCTGAATCTTCTTCTTTTTGTAGCGATTTATTACCATGGGAACTACAAGCAGATTGATGACGAACATCCCAAGGAATACCATTCCTGCCTGCTGGAAGCGTGGATTGTTGAAGTCATCTTGCAGCCGCCCAAACCACTCTGATGGACCAATCAATGGCAACTCAGGCGGTGGAGGAGGAGTCGGTTCGGGTGGTGCCATATGGTAATCCCAGTACATGTCATCAACCGAAATGCTGCGCGCATTACCCCCTCTCACCAAATAATCGCTATTGCCGACATCATCGAAGGGCACGAGCACGTAGAAGTAGAATTGGCCGAGATGAATATTTTCGTGAAGGCCGCCTTCAGTTTCGTTGTACCACGCCGACTCTCCGGCCTCTCCGGATAGTCCAGACAACACCGGAGTCAGGAATCGCACCGACTGAACATTCGCCTGAGCCCGGTATAGATTCCACGATAGATGTTCACCGTCAGCAACCTCAGGCCATTGCCAAGAGAGACGGACTGTGTGTAGTTTGCTTCCGTTGTTGAAGGTCAATTCAGCAGACATCGAGTCAACCTGAGTGTCTGGATCTGCATCATCAACACAGATTTCTGGCACGTCCATCTGCTGCAGAATTGGGTTCCATACACCTCCAGTCACATTTCCATGCTGCCAATCGACCAGCCCTTGTCTATCTGTAGACATTACCAGATAAGACACACAATCTCCTTGCACGAAGTCAGTTGGGTCCTCCCAACTTGTCGCAACCGTAGGTAAGTCGACTACTTCGAATCCAGTAACTACCGCGTTGAATTGGCCCTCTGAATCAAAGGGAAACGCGAAACGGAGCGTTACCTTGCGGTATACTCGCCAACCGCCAAAATATGGATTATCGATATCACCCTCGTTTTCCCATGTCAGTTTGACTTGACCATCCTTGAGCAAAGTAACGTCCAAATCTTTGGGGTTTACCACAATCGGATCTAATGCACCGATGAGCATGAATGTGCCACCTCGATAAGTGCTGAGGGAAATTTTCAGAGTGTCATTGGCGGGATATAATTCCCAATTGTCCTCACCAAGCATTTCCTCCATTGGAGTTTCATCAAAATTCAACACCCGCAGCAATTCAATGGTACTGCGGTTAATCTGAGGTGGAATTATTTGGCTAAGAGACACCCAAGATTCCATGCTATCAATAGTCAGATTCTGTCCATTACTCGATTCCATCGAGAGATTGAACATCATCAACGGTGCCTTGCCCTTATTGCGTGCCATGGGATACATTCGCCCGGATTGCGGCAACATTGGGCCATCGAATTCGGAATGCATTGCCTGAACTGAAATTGCGGTTCCAGATTCAACATACGGCTGATGGCTGAACTCTACGCGATTCAGCACACGAACTGGAGTGGCTGCAATCTCGCGGTTCTCAAACTCATCCTCGACATAGAGGGTAATCAGCCACTCGCCCATAGGCAGGGTTGTGGTGACGACTTGGCCGTATCCTAGAATCCCCTGATAATTCAGCTTCCAAGTGAAGTTCAACGGCAATGGAGACATCGGTCCGTGTCCCGCGACCAACAGAATATCTTCTCCAGAAAGGAATACGTCATTGGCAAGCGGGTTCTGTATCTGCGGAGCAATCGCTGACATATTGATGCTGATGGCGTCCTCAAACCAATTATCGCTAGGGTTTACATCGATAGCATTCAACTCCCCGTTGAAGGAAGCGTTGAGGATATATGGGCCAGTCATAGTAACTGTGAATGTACAGTCTTCTTCTTCTCCCGGCGCAATGGTCACGATACAAGTTAGTGGGCCTGCTGCAATGCTGAGCGTGGCGTAATTGTACAGCCAAACTGTGATTTCGCCAGTCACTGGCTTGTAACCAATATTCCCGGCGATGACCTTGATTGAGTCATTACCGTATGGATACAGAGTCAGGAATTCACCAAGATACTCAGCATAGGAAATAGCACCGCGTGCTGGAAGAACGTCTCGAATCCACACATCAACTGTGTCGTCAACTGTAATGGGAAATTCAATCCAATTATTGTGGATGTTAGGATCACTCGCAGCTGCCATCACACCTGCTCGTACCAAGAAAACGCCCTCAAATGGGGCAACTACGTCAGGAATCGAGTACGTCCGGGAAGTGAATGAGCCCGAAATACCACTGACATCCGCGTTGTCAGTGGCGATTATTACCTCAGGCACAGTAACATCAACAGAGAAACATGTGGTACCATTCATCCGATTCAAATAGAGGGTTTCATAGTACATGCCTGAGGCATCGCCGATGAATTCGATGGTGTCACTCAACACCTCAGTTCCATTGTTAGTTAATGACCAAGGCAGCGAATGGTCCACTCCAAAAGCGGTGCCTGTCACAAAAATATCTGCGATGATATAACTCGGACTGGCAGAATCGTTGTATACCGTTATTGACACATTCCACGGACTGTAGAAGTCTTCTTGAGTTCCATCGAAATATGTGACAGATTCAACCATCACCATGTTTCCCCATTCATCTGTAGTGTTCTCAAGCCACTCCTGCGTCCATTCCATACAATCACTGGCGCTAGCAACAACCGGAACCTCATGCACCATCTCCCAACCGAGAGTGATGTTTTCCTCATTCTGCCAAGAACGGGCTTGTAGGTCGAGATTGGTTGGAATCGCAGCACCGCTATTGTAAATCGCGTCAGAATCGAAATCGGAGTCGTGGACAATAATATCTCGCAGTGGCGAGTCAATCCAGAAAGTGTATGCCAGAACATCGTTGGAAGTATCTAGGTCGTTAGATGGGAATTCAAAAATGATGGTGTGGATACCTGCATTGAACGCCAGGTAGAACAACGAGATGAACTCCACAGTTACTGTAGTATCTCCTGGCATACTCGATACAGAAGTAGAGCCTGATGTGGTTCCCGATGATGGACATGAGGCTGAAACGGTGTAATCGCCTTCACATATCTCGGCATTTACTTGGCGATTGGATGATGAGAAGAACAACATATTCTCGATCTGCACCTTGGGGAACATCGCCTCATTAAGGTCGTAGTGTACACCTTCAAGCGGCAGGACACCTGCAACCAACGCCAGATCATCATTAGCGGGTTCCGCCAACACTGTAGGTGTTGCAAATGCAAACATGATACTGGCCAGCATTATCAGTACCATTCCAGAGGCTGTACGAGCGCCTCGATGACGATTCCCGACACGACATAGTCGTGACTCAGAGCGCACCCTGAGGGGCCGGTGGACACTACCCATCGCATTTCGATGATGACAAACTCGTTTATACCCCTCGCTGAAAAGTAGTGCTATTGTTATTGAATACCTGCGGTATTACCACGCCACAGCATTGATGGATGGCAACGAAATACGGCAGTGTGAGGCGTGCGGAGTGCGGAACGAGGCGATAACGCGCAGAATCTGCTCAGATGAGCGTGGTTTGACGGCTGTTGTAGAGTTCCTCTCCGCCTTCGTTCTCTTTTTGGTAATTGTCAGCGCGTTTCTGGCTCTCAGTCAGTTGAAACTTGGCTCAAACGTCAATGACCTCGACCGTCTTGACAGGATGGCAGTGCAAGGACTTGAGAGACTAACTGATTCCAAGGGTTTCGTAACTCCCGTAGATGAGTTTGGACAAAGGGATATTGCCAACGGCACTGTGGATTGGCATCATTTCAATGCAACCGTGCTACTGGGAGCTGATTTACTACCTGGGTTAGGTGATGGAAATGGTAGGGTGGACCCGGCAAGATTGGCTGGTCTTGCCAACGTTACCGAAGACAAAGCGCTACATGGTCTAGGATTGCCAGAATGGGCGAGCCTGAACCTGACAGTCATCGTATCCGATAGCACCGATGAGAATCGGGTTGGAACAGTGCTATTCCAAGACGGCTCATCACGCTCTCAAGCCACTCAAGGCTCAACCGCCACCCGCACCCTGCACATGGGTGATGAGACTTTGACAATCACCCTTGAAGTCCACGATGCTGGCAGGGTGCCATCGGCGATGCATATCACCGAATTCATGGCCGAGCCTACCAATGGTGCCCCAGAATGGGTCGAATTGTACAATCCAGACGGATTTGCTCTGAATCTGACAGGCTGGGGACTCTCACGCCCCGGAGCGTCATCACTAGTTGGTGACGGGGCACTGGCAGGCGGCGATTTGATGCTATGTAGCGGCAATCCATCGATGCAATGGAATCCGCAATCAGCATTGATTCGTGACCTCGGGGCTGGAGGAGTTCTGGGCCGTGGCGCTATCGATGGACTATCTCAGCCAGGAGACATACTCCGCCTCACTTGGACGATGCCGGGAACCGCTGACACAGAAAACGTCGAAGTCATCTCTTGGGACTTTACTTGGAGTATCGGAGACAACTCGTCACTGGAGTACACCTACGGAGGGAATCCGGGCAGCGTCACTAACTGGACTCAACAACCATCTGGAACTCCGGGTTGGTGAAGCGTAACTTCCTACTTAGTGCGCGTAAAGAGGCCTGTTCAGTCAATCGGCTTATCAACGGCTGGCATTATCGACATTCCGTTCACCATGATGCCGCAGTCCCAATACCAGCGTGACCGCTGTGTCACAGGCATTGCCGGACTCGACGAAATCACGCGCGGAGGCATACCATATGGCTCGACCGTTCTGGTTGCCGGGACATGTGGTTCAGGCAAAACTACACTTGGAATGGAATTCTTGGTGCAGGGAGCGTTACAGGGTGAAGCTTGTGCTCACTTCTCGGCGACGGAGCCCTCTGTTAAACTGCTTGAGAACGTGCGCCAGTTCAACTTCTTCGACATGCGAATGGTTGACCAGGGGCGTATCAACGTCTTCGACATGGACGTTCTATTCTCATGGCTAGGTATGAGCAAGTCAAGTTTTGACATCGCCGACATCGATGCGATGGTGAAGGCAATCACAGACATTGTCAATACAATCGGCGTGACTAGGCTAGTCATTGATTCGGTCACTACTCTGTGCTACAAGATTCCGAATGAGCAACTAATTCGTGACTTCCTGTTCAAACTCGGAAAGTCGCTGTCAACCCTCGGGTGCACCTCATTGCTCGTCTCTGAAATTACCTCCGCTGGAGCAAAGTCATATTGGTCCTCTTTCGGTGTAGAGGAAGCCATCCTTGACGGCATCATAGTTTTGGGGGATGTAGAGAGGATGGGCCACCTACTCAGATTCATTCAAGTGGTCAAAATGAGAGGGGCCCGCCATTCACGGGCTAAGTACGCTCTTGAATTGACTCCGAATGGAGTGATGATGACTCCGATGTTGAAATGGGGTGCGTTGAATGATTGAATTAGATGCTGGCATAGCGGACCAACTCACAGAGGTGGGCCCGGCATCATCCATTCAGGTCAGGGTTGGAACCAGTAACTCCTTCCTTGTGATGTGCTCTCTGCTACAGCCACTTGTGCAAGAATTCGGGATGCGCGGCATCTACATCTGTGCATCAAGGAGCGCAGAGGAAATGATTCAGACACTGGATTCAGTCGGTATCGATTCAACCAACATCCACTTCATCGACACGGTCTCAAGCGGCTTCATTGGTGGAACCAATAACGATTACGAGAATATCGAATACATCGATTCTCCCATCATGCTCGAATCGATAATGCTGAGAACGCTGTATTGGCTAGAAGCAGACCCCGAAACACCCTTCTTCGTGGTGATTGACTCAGTCAATGCACTGTCTATTTACAATGAGTCACGAATGCTTGCAGAGTACCTTCACACATTCATCAACACCTTCCGCGCACGCGAGGTGCTCACCGCCATTGTAAATGTGCCAGACCAAACTCCACCTGGAGTGCTCGCGAATCTTGACCTATACTGCACAGACCTCATCGATAGAGGACAGGTCGTAATCAACTGAGGGGATGAAAAATGACAACTTCAGTGCAATTCGACTCAGATGATGAGGAGTTCTACGGAGATATGGGTAGCATTGGCTCAACAAAATTCGATACCCTCCTAACCGGATCGCAACGTAACAATGGCAGTATCCCGCGCGGCTTCACCATGCTTGCCACCGGCAATCAAGGTGCAGGAATGGACTTGTTTGGCAAACAATTCTCCGCTGTGGCTGAAGACCCAGAGAATACTCTGCTGATATCTACTGCAGAGAGTCAAAAAGAAATTCTCAACCTGTACAAGAAATACGACTGGCCAACGGACATCATGGTCCGCACCATGGGTGAGGAATACAACTCGGCTGTACTTGAGAGAGACCTGCAAGCCAGCCGATACCGGCTGGAGGGATTCTCGATGCAGGATATCCAAAGGTTGGCTCAAACTAGATTCGTTGAAATCGAACACCACGATTTCCTGACCGACTTGACTAGCCAAATTACCGCGTTGCCACCTTTCTTCCGTGCAACCGTCGATAACCTTGATTTCTTCTTCGCAAGGAATGACGCGAATCGTGTGATTTCAATGCTGCGAATCATGCAGGCACACACTCAGATGAATCGAGGTCTATTACTACTCAATTGCTCAGACGACATGGTTGATAAATCGGTGATGAGGGAGTTGCACGCAATTGCTGACATCGTTCTAGATTTTGAGGTGGGGATGCTCGGTACCGAATTCGAAACGCGAATGGTTATCCGAAAATTCCGCAATGGACCTGAGAATCTGAAAACGGTCACCTTCCGTGTGACCACAGAAGAGGCCATCACTCCAGAGACCGTAGAGAGAATCGTCTGAAACTCGCTTCAGATGAGTCCAAGACATCCGAGTATTGTCGATACTGGGTCACCCCAGATTATCAGTGGAATTATCGCTGGGAAAACAAAGAGCAGGAATGGATACTTCGCGGTAACCCAAGCCTTCTCACTTCCTGCCTCGGCCAGTTCAGCCAATACCGCTTCGACATCGGTCTCAGACCTGCTGCCTCGCATCGGACGTATGCTAATCTCAATACTGCGCTCGCCGTCAGCCCCGTCTACCATCTCCTCAAGCAGCCATACGTGGTTGTTCGGAATATCCTGCAATGGCATCCGGAAGGAATGCCAAGCCATTCTGAGGTTACCTGCATCGCCTGCCTTGAGGTTGCGAGCGAGCATAATGACTGGCAGCAGCAAGAAAGCCAAGCCAGCCCAAATCATCAGGGAAAGTGCAGGTGGCATGGCCATCTCAACCGGTGTGCTGTGAGTTGGGAAAGGCATCGCGTACCATGATGGGACCATTAGAGCGACTAGCATCATTGCCTTTGCATCAGCGCCTCCATGCAGCAGTCGGAATCTCCATGCCATCTCAAAGAAAAACAGTACGACAAGCAAAACAATCATTCGACCCCACAGCAGCCCCATCCGCTCTGCTTCAGAGGCAACGGGCGTTGATGGTTCAAGATACTCAAGCAATACCTGCCCGTGACTCATTGCGCCCATTACAAGTCCCGCTGCACTGACTAGATACCAAATGGATACTAGAATGTCAACGCGACTACCAGCTTTGATGTCGGTTAGACTTGGACGCCCAAACAGAGCCGTGGAAGCGAAGGCTACTGCTGCCGATGCGGTCAGCCAAACGCTGAGGTCCGCTTCGAGTAAATACAACTCCAATACAAGCAGTGCTAGAGTCGGCCTTGCCCAGAAATCCCACCAGTCGTTGGAAACCCTTCTCAACTTGTGGTCAAGCCATGCGGCACCACCGAAGCAGAGGGCTAAAAGCAGGATTCGAGCCCAGCCGACGTATTCCAGTATGTCCTCTGTTGGCATGACACTCAAGGCTTGCACCGGAAAGCGACTTAAAGCAAGCCCGATTGCCGTCGCAACAGAATGAAGGTTCGTGAGGTTGAATACGATGTCCGAAGATATCGAGAGCAGGCTGGTACAGATAGCCGGTGTAATCACTCAACTTGATGACCCGAAGGTTCCGCGCAACATTCGAAAGGGCTCGAAGGACGCTGTTGAACAGTGGCTATTGAACAAGAATAAGCAGTTAGATGTACGAATCGCCATGACACAGAACAAGTTGGAGGAACTCTACGAGGACCCCAACATTCCGATGGAGTTCGGCACTTTGATTCTGCAGATTAACACGGCTCTTGAGCAGATGCTCGCTGAAATTCATTGACGCTATTGCCTGCAAGTCCAAGGCATGTCAGTATTGGCAATACCGCAGCCGTCATTTTCATCAATCGCAATCAATCCAACCTGAATGTCTGCATCAAACATTGCGATTCCTTGAGCGAGCGAGCAACTCAATGCTTCCTTCTCTGACGATGCCACGAGTACTTGATGTTGGACTGCAACGCTATGTGATAGCATCTTCAGGGTAATATCCTCACCAATTCCTGTCGCTGCAACCGCGATGTTCTCATCACACCATAAGCCAGCCCCCCATACCGGGGTGTCACCAACTCTGCCACGAGGACGGCCGGTACAGCCCCCCGTTGATGAGGCGACCGCGAGCGCTCCAGTTGAGTCACGAGCGACCGCTCCGACCGTGTCGGTAGAAGCGGGGCGGGTGCTGCCTACGACCGGGGCACTAGGGATGCCGACTCCATCCGCCCAAGTACGGGCGCCGTCGCCGGCAAGGATGTTGACCTGCTCATCGAGCAGAGCGACGGCTGCGAGCACCGGGTTAGGTGTGTCTTCAATGCACATCACACAGCCGAGCCGTCCATCGGAGGTAGCAACAGCAGCGTCCAGTTGCACTGACTCATCATCTCGCTTACGGCCACCGGTGCCGGCATTGAGACGCGGGTCATCTTCCATAATCAAGACAGCCGCGATAACTGCATCGAGTGCAGTGCCGCCATCAGCGAGAATATCCCAACCGGCATCTGCAGCCAATTCGACGCCAGGCTGGTCCCTCGCACCGTGACCAGCACCACCGTGACAAACAAGCATTGGCTCCGACATCATTCTGCCTCCATTGCACCGAGGAGTTGATCTTCTGCTTTCCAAGCCTTACTGAACCTGAAGCACAACCAGCCAAGCACCGCAAAGATACCGCAGAGGCGGAAGGCGGTGTGGAAGTCGAAAAAATCCGTGCGGTTCACAGTTAAATCCCAAACCAAACCGCCGATTAACACTCCACTGAATGAGGACAAGGCGCGCAAACTCTCACTCACACCCATCACGACTCCACGTTCGTCGGAACCGGATGCAAAGGTGAGCAGCGACATATTGGATGGGGTCACCAAACCATTGCCAAAGGCAATCATTCCAGAAACAAATAGCATACCAATCATCGCATACGCGGATGGGACGTATGGTATTGAGGCCAACCCGGTACCAGAAATCAGCAGACCGTAGGCCATCAATCGACTTGAGCCAAATCGGTCGGTAAGAGGGCCAATGAGTTTGCCTTGGGTGATTATTCCACATAATCCTATGAAAGCAAAAACCCAGCCATTATCGCTCTCACTGAAGCCGAATCCACCAGCATCAACCGCACGCATGGTGAATAGGATGAATGTTACGTGCATGATAGTAAATCCAGCCCAGTAGAAGGTCATCGACCACATCAATGGTGAGATTACGGGTCGGCCAAACATCTTACCAACGTTGGTTAGATTTTTACCGATGGTTTCGATTGGAGAACGATTTTCTATCGTTTGTCGGTTCTCCTTTGGCAGGCTCTCCTTGAGTTTGGTTGTTGCAAATAGGAATCCAGAAAATGATAGAATTGCTGAGGCAAGACAAGGCAGTAAGTATGGATATGTCTCAAAAATGGTGCCTTGCATCATTGTTGTCCACTGCCATTCTGCTGGTGCAGACAACATGCCGCCAATAGCTGGCCCTAGTGAGAAGCCAAGTCCGAATGCCACTCCGAGCATACCTTGTCGTCGCGCAACTTCACTAGGCTTGGATATGTCTCCGATGTAGGCGCGTGTCACCGACATATTGGCATTGACCATCCCTGCAAACAGTCTTGCTGCCAGTGCCATCCACAGCGAAGATGACAGCCCGAAGACTAGGAAAGCCAGCGAATTACCAGTCAGACCAATCATCAGTACTGGGCGCCTACCAATTCGGTCTGACAGCGCACCCCAAAATGGAGAAAAAATGAACATTGCGCCAGCATAAGCCGCCATCAGGGAAGCGACCCAAAGGCCAATGTCAGCTCCAGGCTCAGAGAGACTGTCGACCATGTAGGTCAGAAATGGAATGATGATTCCAAAGCCAATCATGTCGACGAGAACGACGAGAAATAGCACCACCATCGATGAGCGGTCAGGGCTTTGTTGCTCGGACATGAGATTGCCATCACTCGTGGTTATCTCAAACATTCGGCGACAAAACAGCGCCGATGAGGATTGAATCATTCACGCTGATGGGCGGCTGTCTGGTGATGAACCGAGATTGCCGATGATACCACTAAGACGCTCTACGAGGCTGACCTTGCGCTCGTTGCTGACCAATGCGTAGTTCATCACATCGTCAAGTGAGTCAACTGCGATGACTTCGATGTCATTCTTGTAAGCATCATCGATGAGCACGTCTTTCATGTTGGCTCGAGGAATCAGCACCCTGTTGATTCCGCTCTTCGCAGCAGCCTCAATCTTGGCTGTCACTCCGCCGATGGGCAAAACTTCACCACGTACCGATAGCGAACCCGTCATTGCTAGGTTTTGATCGATTGGAATTTCCTCGAATGCGCTGATGATTGCGGTAGCGATAGTGATGCTCGCGCTATCACCATCCACGCCGTGGGTATCCACAAACTGAATGTGGATATCGAAATCAGAGACGTCCTTACCAGTCAACTTCTTCACGACAGCGCTGACGTTGGTCACGCTTTCCTTGGCGATATCAGATAGCCCCCCTGTAGCATAAACCGAACCTCCTGTTTTCTGTGAAGGGGTAACCAATGCCTCGACGGGCAGCATGATTCCAGAGTAGTCCGACATACCCGAGTCGGCCCCGAGTACCGCTAGACCGTTTACCCGACCAATACGCTCACCACTATTCACCAATAGAGCGTAGTCCTGTCTGTGCTCGATAATGCGGTCTGCAACCTGCTGCTCAAGCGGACGAGCGATACGACGTGCTGCGAGAACGTGATGGTCGGAGACAAAATCATCCTCGGCTTCTATTGCAAGGTCGCCAGCTATACGGACTAATCCACCGAGTTCTCGCAAACGTAGTGACAACTTACCGCGCCTACCGGCTCGGCGTTGTGCCTCACGCAGGATGACAGAGACACCCGACTTATCGAAGTGAGGAATTGGCTTGCCTATCTTCTTCTTTGACTCATTCATTACCTCCTGAGCAATGAAACGAATCATGCGGCGGCGGTTTCGGGAAGTATCTGGCATCGTACTGTTGACATAGACCTCATATCCATAACCACGAATTCTGCTGCGCAGGGCTGGATGCATGTGGCCTACAGCATCGAGATTGCCGGCTGCGACGAGGATGAAGTCACAGGGAACTGCCTCGGTCTTGGTCAGTGCGCCAGAGGAACGCTCTGAGCGGCCACTGATTGGGAATGCCTTCTCCTGCATTGCAGTGAGTAGTGCCTGCTGCTCTTCGAGGCGCAATAGATTGATTTCATCTATGAATAGCACTCCGCCGTGAGCCTTGTGAATTGCTCCAGCCTCAACCCTCTCATGAGCCGGGGTCTCCATTCCACCCGATTGGAATGGGTCGTGGCGCACGTCTCCAAGCAAACTACCAGCAAGAGTACCTGTAGCATCAATGAACGGTGGCATCTCGCCTCGCTCACGTTTGACCAATAACTTGGGAATCCGCGCTTCATCTCCTGAAACCAATCGGTTCCGGATGAAGATATATCCAAAGATAAGTAGGAACATTCCAAAGATGAACATCATTATCTCGCCAGATTGAATTGTAGCGAGCAGCAACGCAGCACCAATCAAAATGGCAACGAATAGCAGAGTCCTACTGGTCCTCTCTCGTTGCTGCTTCATTTGAGCACGACGGTCTTTGACAATCTTGTCGCCACGACCCGCAGGGACGGTTCGGATACGAGGTTCATTCTCATCATCGTCGTTCATGTAACACAGGGTATCCTCCAACGATTCAGAGGGCATGAGTTCAGTCATCGCCTTGGCGAGCATACTCTTGCCAGTTCCGGGGTCACCAATCATCATCATGTGGCGACGCTGCTCCGCTGCCTTTTGGATGACAACATTTGCGTCCTCTTGACCAATCACCTGATCGACCAAACGCTCCGGGATGGGTACCTCACTGGTTGATTCAAATTCTATGTTATTCAACCAAACATCAACAGAAGATTCCTCAATCAAGTCATCCTTGGTCTTGGATTGAGATTCGACGGTCACCTCCTTAGGTGCCTCAGCATCGAGGACATCGATTACAGCCTCCTCATCACTACCGTCTTCCGGTTGCTCTTCAGTGGCTTCGTCACTCATCGGGATACCTCCGTCAATCTTCTCCCCTACCGCCACCCACTTTAATGTGCGGTTATTGAACAGTTGCCGCCCGAGAGGGCGTAGCCCTCACGGGCGAGCCAAAACAGTAACAATTTTCTGTTGACTAGATAATACGCAACATTGACAACAATATCATCACTCGCAGCCCATAACCAGCCGCCCAAGAGGGTCGGCACCCTGCTTCAGGGTCTGGTTCACTGAACCGAGGTATCGAAATGACAGACGACGAACAAGTTACATCGCCGAGTTTCACTGCTCTGCGGGAAGAAAATGGAAGGACATTCATTATCCCATTAATCGATGAGGAAATCAAGGTCAAAGGAGTGGGTAGACTCAACCCTGCGAATGCAATTGGAATAGGCCAACACGGTGATGAGGTCATCATCGGTCAGAAGCGATTCACACGTATCGAACCTCGACTCCACGAATTGCGCAAGGGAATGATTCGACGTGCCCAAATCATCAACCCGAAGGATGCAGGTCTATTCCTAGCGTGGATGGGGATTGGGGTTGGTGACACTGTTTTCGAGGCCGGTCATGGTTCAGCGGGACTTGCCATGCAACTAGCCCGCATCCTCGGCAACTCTGGCACTCTAATCTCAGCGGAAAATCGTAGCGAACACGCTGAGGTGGGAGCAGCCAACATGAAGCGGGCGCAAGGCTGCTTTCAGGAGTTCCCAACATGGGTACTGCTCGAAGGTTCGGTCGAGGACGAGGAGTTGCTTCAGGACCTTGACGCAACACTTGACGGAGCGGAAATAGATGCTGCAATTCTCGACCTCCCCGAGCCGTGGGAATCAATCTCCGGAATTGCAGAGCGATTACGACAATCAGGTAGACTTGGCTGCTATTGTCCAGTTTCTAGCCAGTTGGAGAAGAGTTGGCAAGCCGCTGAAGCCGCCGGACTTGAAGTCGAGTGGGCCGGCGAAATAATCGAGAGACGCTGGTCAATGGCGAGCAGAGGTGGTGTAAGACCGGGCAATACCCCGATGGGACACACAGCTTTCCTGCTGATTGCAGTCAAACCCTAATCCGATTCATCCTCACCCTCGGCGGGGATGACACGATTCATTTCTTCGCAGGTCGGACACTTGAATCGATACGGGGGCTCCTTGTCGGCTGGTAGCATTATTCTCGCCTCACATGAATGACAACGGGCTGTACCATCCTCCATCGGACGGATCTCTCCTCGTGAACGTTCTTCGGCAAGGATTGAGGCTTCTTCCTCCACCCCAGCAGCAGAATCCCACGCATCGCGAGCGGAATCCTTGCCGCTCTTACGTGTGATGAAGCGAATCGCTGCAACAAGCAGTACTGACAGCATCCAACCAGCTAGCAAAATCCACAGGAGTGCACTGTTAGAAACTTCAGGGCCACCATCCCACAGAGCCACCGTGGTGGGGGGTGGAGGTTCGTATTCCACCGTCAAAATCATTGGTTCGGAGTTGATTTGGTAAGAGTGGCCATCGTCAAGAGTTCCGGTTGCCTGCACGACCACCTCAACTGTCCCTACGTTCTTGTTACCCGATGGGCGCAGTGTCAGCATGTATGAGGAGGATTCTCCGGGGTCCAGAGCATAGCCTTGGCTGGGCACTCCATCCTCGATGAATGCCCAGTATGCGTTGAGTTCAGCAGCATACTCTCCAGACATGAATAGGAAGCCTCTGACCTCTTCGTTACCGTTGTTCTGCACGTGTACTCCATAGGTTACCGATGCATTCCACGGCATAGTCCATACATCTCCGGTGATGGTGACTGTGAGAATTGGGTCGCCGTTCGATTGGCGTTCGGGATTGACATCGATGGTTGCACTCGCAGTCGAAGTTTCGCTTGCATCCGCGAGCGAGACTGCTGTGATGTTGAGATAGTGTGTACCAGCAAGCAGTCCATTGGCTGCAGTGCAACTCAAACCGAATGCAGTCGCACCGCTGCCAGCAGCAAGAATCACTGTTCCCTGATTATCACAGGAGAAGTCTTCTTCGACACTAATGACAAAGGTGTCTTCCGCTTCACCAAGGTTCTCGACGAACATCGTGGTAGTTGCAACACCACCTGCATCGACTGAAGCGGAGGTGCTTGCGAGGGTTACGCGAACACCTACTGCCGGAATAGTAGCAGTGATTTGGAAGGAATCAGAGACTTCAGCATCCGATTGGCTGGTTGCTGTCAGAGTCATAGTCGCTTGTTCTGTCGAGCCGGCTCTGCGCAAGCTAACCGTGACCTCGCCGCTCTCGCCCGCGTTGAGAGTGAGTTGCATAGGCGAGATATCGACCTCAAATCCGGTCGTGCCGGTTAGCGACATAGAGATTGAATCGGGCTCGTTGCCGTCGTTGACGACTGTCGCGGTGAATGTTGACTGCGCACGAGTGGATACCGCTAAACTGTCACTCGCCACCAACAGACTGACTGCAGCCTGCTGGCTGACATGGGCGGACAAGGTGAATTGGTCGGAAAGACCGCGGGAGGAATCGGTGCCACTGACGTTGAACTGATAGGTTCCCGAAGCGACTTCAGTGGTTACTGAGACCATTAGAGAACCGTTGGCATCCTCTCCCGCTGATACGCTGACGGGGGAGGTGGTGCTAATGTTGAATCCAGCCGGAGCGCCGTTCCAATCGATATCAACTGAAAGGTCACCTGTACCACCTGAACTCACAGCAAAAATGACTGTTGCAGGCGAATCTGGAGATACTGTGAACGAGCCACCTTGTGGTCCACTCATACTGAGGGCATACCATGCATCTACGTGCACATTGGCTGAAAATGCTGCACTTTCGGTGCCGTTTGAAGTGATAGCCATCAACGAGATGGTGTAGTCACCCACCAATTCAGTTCCAGCGTCTACACTGACAGAGAATGTGATATCTGTTGAAGCACCACTGTCAACCTGCTGCCAGTTGGAAGAGAGAGTTACGTCTAATCCATCCGTACCATTGTTAGCCATGCTCAAGCGAACCTGCTCAGATTCAGTTCCGTCATTCCACACCGTCACCGTGCCAGTGTCACCGTATCCGGGAATAATCGTGAGGTTAGCAATCTCTCCATCTACAGTGAGTGCAGATGTCGAGCCGACGGTGAGTGAAGCGTAGTGTTGGTAGGTTCGGTTTGCGACCTCATCCCAGGAATGCATGGTGAGGTCGCAATCATCTCCTTCATGCGCAGTGGCATCAATGCTTACCAGCACCTCGAATGTCTCGTTCTCACCAGGGTCTAGTCGGTCACCATCCCCATCTGGGATGCTTGCCGAACATTGACCGGAAACGCCGGCTATGGAATGAATAGACTCGGCTTGATAGTCTCCGATGTTTCTGACGGTAACATACAGTGAGCCATTCTCACCGGGCAGCCAGAGGTTGCCATTATCCGTTGAAGAAAAACTGAGGTTTTGGTTGCCTGAAACATTGACCACAATAGTCTCCTGCACGCTGAAATTTCCTAATGCAGAGCCGGCAAACAGGTTGAATCCATACGCTCCGGGATTCTCACCAGCAGGCACGCTGATTCGCAATGTGCTCTGTCTAGACTCGCCAGCAGTCATGTTGGCAAGTGTTGAATCAAGCCAGCGAACCTCCCATCCGGAGGGTATCGCTCGTGGTCCAGAAGTGCCATTGCCACCGCTGCCATTACCTCCACTACCATTGCCGCCGCTACCATTGCCACCACCGCCTGCTGAAGGCACCTGTGAGCAAAGTGATTCGTTGGCAACCGAGGTAAAATTGTGCCACAAAGATGCTGAGAAACACCATAATCCAGTACTGAGATTCCACGTTGAGTTCCACGTATGGTCTGAACCATTAGAGGTCCAATTGTACAAACCGCTATCATAGGGGAAAAATGAGCCGTTTTCCTGCAGTGCCCAATTTACCAGATAGGAGGCATTTGCTGTCAAATTCACCGAAGATAGGTCAGCGGTCAGGTTGCTACCAGTAACAGACATGCTCAACAGCAAATCCGGAGCGCTGGTATTGGTCCCGTTACCGGT
>CAZYIX010000005.1:0-56259 GCA_964647665.1 uncultured Candidatus Poseidoniales archaeon | reverse complement strand
GGTCCCGTTACCGGTTCCGTTACCGGTTCCGTTACCGGTTCCGTTGCCGCCAGTATTATTGCCAGTTCCATTACCTCCAGTGCCGTTGCCCCCCCCGCTATAGTTAGCCCAGAAATCTGCAAGGTCCGGCTCATCATCGACTGATAGAATGAGGTGATCCATTGCTGAGCCGCGATTATCAATGCTGATATCAACATCAATTGAGGAATTGGTTGGCATGGTAATGAGGCCATTGTCACCAACAGCATGATGACCTATCCACGGTTCATATTGAGGAGCAACTGATAGATACAGAGTGATGCGAGATGAAACGTTTTCGCCACTGTGACTGACCACCAAATCCACGCTGCTATGGTCAGCCATCGTCGCATTGCCATCAAGGCGAATAATCACAGTTGTTGTATCAGAGAACGTCGGAATCATCTGAGACATCTGCTCGTCAGCAAGGGTGACATTCCAGACCAATGGAGTGCCAATGGCATCAACTGCTAGGTCAAAATCAGCAATTGAAGTGTTGTTATTGTGCACGGTGAGGGTCACGTTGCTTGCAGCACCCGGCAGCATGATGACGTGATCTTCGGATAAGTCAAGCAGAATGCGGCTGTCAGCAGCAGCAGTCGGCACAAAGGCAGCGAGCAAACTCGAGGCCAACAGAAGAAAGGCTAACGAAATGCTGCTTCTTTGAGAACCATCCATGGCAGTGCCTCAACCAATGCCACAATGCGGTCCTCTTTGACATTGGCGCAAGAACGCATAGCGTTCTCATGCCTGAAGATACGGTGTTCCGTCCTGTAGAGCCGTGACAATCAGGGGGTCAATGCGCTCCCAGGAAAAGTGTCCGTCATCGGTTGCATCCCTCCCGAAATGGCCGCCTGCGGCGGTCTCCGAATAGATTGGACGCAGTAGGGAAAGCGATTCGATTATCGCTTTTGGTCGGAAGTCGAAAGTCTCACGAACTCGACGACTGATTTCATCCTCATCCAACCCATCAGCCTCGGTACCCGCTGTCATCACCCGTATACTGACTGGCTCAGCGACCCCGATGGCATAAGCGAGTTGAATTTCACAGGATTCTGCCAGACCTGCGGCTACCACGTGCTTTGCAGCCCATCGAGATGCGTAGGCTGCTGAGCGGTCCACCTTTGAGGGGTCCTTTCCACTGAATGCACCGCCGCCGTGTCTTCCCATTCCTCCGTATGTATCAACAATGATTTTGCGGCCTGTCAAGCCAGCGTCGGCATACGGCCCTCCTCTGACAAAACGACCAGTTCCATTGACGATGATGTCGGTTCTTTCATCGATGAGTTCTGTTGGAATCACTGCATCAATAACGAGCCTTTGCACTTCGGCTTCAATGAAGGCGTGCTCTGCGGCTTCACTACCAAATTGCTCCTCCATGTCCTCGTGCTGAATGGCGATGACGACCGCCCACAATCGACTAGGGCGTCCGTCCACTCCATATTCGACCGTGACCTGACTTTTCCCGTCTGGTCTTGCCCACGGCATCAATCCATTCTCGCGGACTTCGCTCAGCCTACGAGTGAGTTCCTGAGACAACAAAGCAGGTAGAGGCATGAAAGTACCAGCGAGTTGAGGGAAATGTTCAGATTCCAGGCAAGCGAAACCAAACATCAGCCCTTGGTCTCCCGCACCTTGGCTCAAATCACCCTGAGATACCCCTTGAGAAATATGTGGTGATTGGGTGGTGATGTGGACTTGCAAATCGCAGTTATTGGCGTCCATTCCAGCATCTTGGTCGGTGTAGCCTATTGAAGCGGCTGCCCTTCGTGCTACCGTCTCATAGTCTGGCGTATCTCCAGCCACTGTTATCTCGCCAGCGAGCACAATCAGACTAGCGGCATCAGTACCTTTCACCAGAGTCTCACAAGCAACTCGTGCATGTGGGTCCTGCTCAATACAGGCATCAACAATTGCATCGGAAATTGCATCACATAATTTGTCTGGATGACCACCGGTCACTGACTCCGACGAAAATAGAACACGCTCGACCGACATGTAGTGTCCGGTTGCTTCGCCGGCATATCAACGTGTGCAATCAAATCTGTCTTTTCCCTTTTTAATCTCAAAGAGAAGCAATACGCTCTAGACAAACTTCGATGCCCCTAGCATCGTTAACCGCTTCAAACCGATTCTGTAATTTTGTTAAGGTCACCAAAGCCTCGGCTGCGTTTTGTTTCGCAGATAGATGGAAACCGATGTGCCCAATTTGTGGCATCGGTAACTGCATCTGCCATACTTCCTCCAACAAATGTATACCAGCGCTGTCGTCAATGACCGGGTGTGGAAGTGCTGACAGCACCAGTTGGGCAGCCAGTGCTGGCCGAGGCGCAACACTATCTGGCGAAATACCGACTAGCGCCGCCTTGATATGCGCTGGTTCTGGCCAATTTGCAAGGTCTTTGGACGCAGCAAGACATCGGACTCGAAGCAAATTCGCGCACCATATCGCTGCCCTACGTGCATCAGCAGTGTCTAGAATCTCCGGGAAACCCTCACACTTTCCAGCTACTCCGGCAAGTAGTGTGGCCTCATAGCACCGAAGCGCCACCTCGGGATGTATTGCATCGGTTTGAACAAGTAAACCTGTGATGGAAGATAGGTTGCCGCCTGAGGCCGATATCGCATCGTAAAGCATCAGGGCTGAGTCAAGACGAGCCTGCTTATTTCTCATCCCTGCGATGGTATCGATCATCTTCTCTGTCGAATCAAGTGGGCGCCCTAACGTATGCGCAGCGAGTAAACAGCGAATCTCACCAAGCTTAGAGCCCCTCTTACGATGAAGATTAGCCGCCCTCTCCAGATGAGTAATGGCACCAGTGAGATCACCCTGAGTTTGCCTGAGGTCTGCTAATTCTAGATGAAGGCCGATGGTTTCGCTCGAGAGGTCATCCACCTCCAACTCAACCTCTGCATCGGGAGGTGAAGTGAACATAGGCATTCCATCGTGTCTCTCAGCGTCTCGCACCAAGTCAGCAAGTCCAAGTCCATCCGCAGGCCTTCGCCAATTTCCATCACCCTCCCAAGTATTGAGTAAATCAAGCAACGAGGATTGCTCAAGAGTGCCCTCTGACCCGGGCGCAAGTACTGCTGCCGCCTTCATCGCTTGAACAAGGTCAAACACCACATCTCCGCCTCTCTCGGTGAGTGAGTACGCATTGATGCGTCGACGCTCGCCGAATACTCGACGCCTCTCTTGAATGAGTAGGCCCTCATCGGCAATTTTTGATATTGCACGACTGATGTGAGATTGGGCCATTCCTAACCTACTCGCCATTCCAGGCTGCGAGAAGCGGCGAGGGACTTCATACTGCTCAAAATGGCTGCGCGCATCCTCAAGAGCGAGCAGAATTCTCTCGCGATTTGTGATGCGGGGCATGCTGGACATAGTGGGCACTCACCATACGGTGATAACACCGGGTTGATGAATAGGTCGCTGAACAGACGACTTATTGTTGCAGATATTGGTCCCAATCAGAACCTGGGTCCTGCCATCCACCCGAGGGTGTGTAGCCTTCACCGGGCATCGGCGCATCTCTGTTCGCATTGCTGCGGACAGCGCCGATAACTACCGCGACAACGAGCATCAGGAGCATGACGGGCAGCGCCCTACCGAGCAGGACTCGAAGCAGACCCTGCGTGTTGAACGTCGATGAAGCTTCACCGAAGGCTTCAGTCTGTACTGTCACCACTTCAGATGAGAACTCGGGGTCGTGGTAGATTCGCTCACCTAGCACGTAGTTGTAACCGCCTACAATTCTGATACCGGCCCACAAGCCATCGCTTCCTTCGATGTCGACTGGCAATACCGGGCGCATTCCAGCGATTTGGAAAAGCACCTCAGTCTCGATTCCATTATCGATGGTAGCATTTGATACCCAGCGAATTGTACCGAAGCGAGCGCCTTTATCTGCAAAGTGAATAGCACCTGCACGAATCGCTTCGGGTGCATCAGCACCATCATGTTGAACATCGTCACCACGCTGGCGGCAAGCAGTTTCCTTGTACTTGTGGATGCGCTCTCGAATCTTCTCTTCAGACTCATTTTTGGGAGGCTCATCTTCAGGTGCTTGTGCCCCAGTGCCGGGGCCATCAGAGGAGACATAGGCCAGCCCACAACGCAGTGGGTTGCCATTCTCATCGTGGTCAGGCTTATCTTCAGGTGCTGAGTCTTCGTTATGCTGGTCCGAAGGGGGTTGGTGAGGAGGTGGGTTAGGAGGTGCGTCGCCAGCAACAGCACGAGGGGACATCAGTCCACCGTACTGCTCCTTCATCCACTCACCTACCGCCCCTTTGAGGTGAACTCCATGAGCCATTTCAGTCATCACGAATAGACGTGTATCATTGCGCTCGACTCCAACATTGTCAGTCGCAACGTCCCATCCTTGGATAATCTGGTCATACTTCCATACCGAATTCAGCACATGTCCAGAGACATTTGCATGGGATGACAGACGAGATTCATCTATCTCACCACCCACCACGCCCCGATCATTGTATCTAATGCGGTAGTGGGGGACCATCTCGAGTTGAACTTCACTCTCTACAGTAGATACGTGGAACTTGTACGCTATTCTTGCGACCGTTTTGCTGTCTATTGGGCCATCATCACTCTGGTAGGGTATATCGCCCGCACCGATGGTGAATCTAATGTCAATTTCATGGCCGCTCTGAACCTGTTGATATCCGGTTAGGGACCAAGTAATATCGTCGTAATCGATGTATTTCATGACTTCCTCGTGCGTGACACTGTCATCGATTTCTTTGACGGTGCCGACCAACTTCGCGCCATGAATATCAAAAAGTCCGTTATTGTTGGAATCGGCATATTCTAGCACACCGACTAATCTCTGCCACACAATAGTTTCAGCAGGGATTCCGACTCTCTTATCAAAATGGCCGCTTTCATCGTATAGGTCAGCTACTCCAAGGTATCTGGTCTGAATTGTTGCCAGTTCAATACGCCCGTCGCCATATGATACCAGCATCTCGGATTCACCAAGTTTCAACTTGATGATGCCCTCAACAGGGTCGTTAACGATGACTAATTCCCGCTTAGTATAGTCTATCTCTTCATTTTCTGATGTATCATGCGCGCCTCGCGCGTGTTGCGCTACGGCTGAAGCACTGGAAAGCAGCATCAGTGCGACGAGTGCCATCGGCAAAATTACTGCGTATCTCCTGGTTGTCATTTGAGTCACCAGTCATTCGGTGAATTCACCACTATAATGGACAATGGGCCTCGGATACCATATCTCATCGCAAATATACCACGTTCATATTGATTGGTAATCCGAGCGGTTCAAGTGCCCTACGCACCCGCCAAGGCATATGTCAGGGCGCGACGGCAGCGATTGGCAGCCAACCCACTACCGAACTCATACTCTCGGAGAAGTGCGTGATAACGGAGCTCAGATGATTGGTCATGAAGTTACTGTGGCTGGTTATGCTGAGGCTGTTCGTGGTCGTGGCGCAATATGCTTCTTGATGCTGCGCGACGGGACCGGACACCTGCAGGCCTTCCTGAAGAAGGACAACATGGACGAAGATGCTTTTGACGCAATCCAAGCAGCTAGTCGTGAATCAACAATCCAAATCACGGGAACTGTGGCACAGAAGCGACCTCCGAAGGTTGCCGAAGGTGAGCCAGAGCCACCAGCGGAGTTTGAAGTGAATGTCACCTCTGGAGTAATCCTCGCGCTGGCGGAAACCCCACTTCCGGTTGGTGTCGTCGATGACGTGCACATCGGACTTGATACTCGGCTCGACAATCGCCACCTCGACCTGCGTCGAGCGCACGTCAACGCAATGTTCCAATTACGCTCAAAGGTGCTGCAGTATGGACGCGACCACCTCATCACCGAGGGATTCGCAGAGATGAACAGTCCGAAAATAATCGCCAGCGCCAGCGAGGGCGGCACCAATCTATTCCCGATAATGTACTTCGATACACCCGCCTACCTCAGCCAGTCACCGCAGTTGTACAAGCAACTCGCAATCCTCGGTGGCCTCGAAAGGGTCTTCGAGGTTGGACCGGCATTCAGGGCAGAGAAACACGATACCTATCGCCACCTCAATGAATTCATTTCATTCGATATCGAAGGCGCATGGATGGACGATGAGGATGTGATGGGAGTTCAAGAGAGAATGATTCACCACATCTGGAAGTCGGTAGCAGAGAACGACCAAGGGCTCATCGATACCGTCAACGAGTACAAGGAGAGTCAGGGTGAAGATCCAGTTGTAGTCGAGGTTCCAAGTCTGCCGTTCCCACGCATTTCATACTGCGAGGCAGTCGAGATTGTCAAGGCAGGCGAAGGCAATATTGAGTGGGGTGATGACATCGAGAGTCACCACTGCGACCTGATTGCAGCAAAATATCCCGGATTTCACTTCCTGCCGCGATGGCCGATGAGCCTGAAACCATTCTACATCTATCACAACGAGGAGGAGAAGTCGGACTCCGGCGACCAACTATCACGCGGCTTTGATCTCAATTATGGCCGTGATGAAATGACCAGTGGTGGTCAGCGGGAACATCGCATCGAGGTATTGGAGTCTAATTTGGTCGGAATGGGACTCGACCCTGCTGACTTCACCTTCTACACAGACGGATTCCGCTTCGGCGCACCACCTCATGCAGGATGGGGGCTTGGAGTAGCTCGACTTCTGATGGTGCTGACCGGCGCGGGCAATGTACGCGAAGTCGTGCTGTTCCCGCGTGACCGAAGCCGAGTCACACCCTAACCAATCAGCGACTGGGTGGCTTACTCGAAGGTCGCAACTTTGGCTTTCTACTCTCTCTCGTTGATTCAGACGGAGCGCTGCTCAATGTTCGAAGCCGTTGCTCAAGTGCCGTCATCAAGTCCGAAAATGCACCATCTGGCAACTTGCTCTTCTCATTGGCCTTGTTCAATTCTTGGCGAATTCCTTCCAAATCATTGCTGTGTTTTGCCTTGTTGATTCGGCGGAGGAATCGCCGCTTTCGGCGCTTGCTTGAGCCACCGGTCAAACCGACCACGCGGCCCGCTCTCATCGCCCAACCCAAGCCACCCAATACCATCGATACTGAACCAAAACTGATGGCGTTGGCGTTGGTGATGCGGCCCAAAAGGGGTGCAGATTCAACAAATGTCTCATCAAAAAACGGAGTGCAGCCAGTTTCATCGACCTCTCGACGCTCGGAATGCGGAGTATCCGGACACTGGTCATCTGCGTCGATAACGCCATCTCTGTCACTGTCTGGACAACCATCTGAGTTTACCTCAGTGCCAGTAGGGGTACTTGGACATGCATCTTCGTCATCATCGACTCCATCTTCGTCACCGTCAGCCCCACTTGAGTCGGGGCCAGAACCGCCACCGCCATCACCAGATGTCCCACGCTGTGACTCCGAACAACCGTCCTCATCGACTGTTTCACCCTCGGCAGTATCGGGGCAGTCATCTTCAGAGTCCCCCACCCCATCACCATCAGCGTCATTCTGAGCAGTGACATTGGCAGTGAGCAAGAATAGTGCGAGCAGGGCGCACAGCCAAACTGTGAGAAGCCTGCGAGATGAAACCATCAGTGGGTGATTGGGGTGGTTCACGCATCAGTGTTTCTCTTGCAACGGCTGAAAACCAGCACCGAAAAGAACGGGTATCTTCGGCCCTTTCGCACAACTACCAGGAGGGAGAAGATGGCCAAGCCGACCTTCGCATTTCTACTGCTCAAGGAACATCCATACGGTCGCGAAATGCTACGGCAAATCCTCTCAGAGGAATTTGTGCCTGCTATCATTATCACCGAGGATTCAGCCATCGGAGATGAAGAACGAGAGAAGTTCCTCAATAGAATCGAGGGCAAACCCATCGCACCTACAATAGAGGCGCAATTGGCTGAATTGTCCGCGGGTGGAGTCGAGGTCCCGCACGTCGAAGTACCAATACACAACAGTGACGAGGTGATGCCTCACATCCGTGATATTGACCTCGACCTCATCGTGTTCGGTGGCACCCGAATAATCCGTGGCGACATTCTGGACCATCCTAAGGACGGAGTGATAAATTCGCATCCGGGTCTGCTTCCCGACTGCCGAGGTTCAGCTTCTCCCGCATGGTCGGTCTATCATGACATTCCGATCGGATCCTCAACGCATTTCTGTGACAATGGGATAGACACCGGCGATCTTCTGCTTCGTAGAGAGGTCCCGGTTCGACGCGGAATGACTTACGAGGACCTGTGTTACGAGACACTCGTGCTTGCAGGAGTGTTGATGAAAGAGGCATTGATTGCATACGATGCTGGAGGGTGGAGTGAAATGCGGCATCCACAGGGTGAATCTGAGTTTCCGACCTTCCGCAACGCGTCTGAGGAGATTCTTGAGACCGTACGCCAGAAATTGGCCAATCAGCAATATGCACACTACGAGAATTGACGAAAATGAGGCATGGATAATACAATTGAAAAATCGATTTTGCAATTGAGGTATTGAAGATGAAAAACGTAGATAATCCGTTCGCTGGAGACATCCTCTCCGGCTATCGAGCATTGGTTTGTGGTGCATCGAAGGGTATCGGCCGCGCAACAGCAGAAATGCTGGTAGCGGCTGGTGCAGATGTAATCGCAGTGGCAAGAACAGAGGCTGGCATTTCTGGTGCCACCTCACTGATATTGGACCTTGAGGACACTGCTGCGGTCAAGACCGCCGTCGGTAACCTGCTTGCTGACGGTCCAATTCACCTGTTAGTCAACAATTCAGGAGGCCCCCCCGGTGGCCCGCTACTCGATAATGAGGTGGCGGATTTCGAGGCACCGTTCGCTCGCCATCTGCACGCTGCCCATACCATCACCCGCATGCTGGTACCTGGTATGGAAGCAGCAGGAATTGGCCGCATAGTGAACATCATCTCAACCTCCGTGCGAGAACCGATTGAAAATATCGGGCTGTCAAACACACTTCGTGGTGCCATGGCAGCATGGTCCAAGTCGCTGAGCCGCGAATTGCCGGCATGTGTGACCATCAACAACATCCTGCCGGGATTCACCAATACTGACAGACTTGCATCACTAGCTGATTCCATCAGTGATCGCACTGGTAAGGATGCGGCGGATATCCAAGCGGACTGGATTGTCCAGGTACCTATCGGCCGTTTGATTGACCCCTCCGAAACCGCCGCAGCGGTCACCTTCCTCTGTTTGCCAAGCAGCGGTGGGATCCGTGGAGTCAGCCTTGCAGTAGACGGGGGAAGGATGAGGTCAATTTGAGAGGGTGTTAGCATGGAGTTCGACGTTTTCTTCTCCATCAGCCAAACGCCCGACTCGGACGGATATTGTCCTGATGAGCAAACAATGTATCGTAATTATCTCGAACAACTGAAAGTCGCAGACAATCTAGGGTATGGAGTCGCTTGGATTGCGCAAGCCCATCTATCCACCGAAGCCCAAAAGCGGAACAAACGCCCGGTTATCCCCCACTGGCAGGGTGAGGTCGGATTGTGTACCGACTTCTTTCAACTAGCACAGGTTTCGATGGCTGCCACCGATAAAATTGACATCGGCTCTGCTGTCCTGAGTATCCTTGCCAACGGTGGGCCTATCGCCGTCGCTGAGAGAATAGGTAACTTCTGCGCAATGCAGCAGTTGGTTGGAAACAGTCGACGGCTGCATGTGGGATTTAGTGCTGGGCGCTTCCAATTCATGGCATCTCCATACGGAGTAGTGCCGCGCGACGCGGTTGAGGTAGCTGCATGGCCGGCTCTACGCGGTCAGGTATTTTGGGAAGCGGCTGAAATAATGCTGCGCCTGCTCAACGGCGAGGAGATATGTAGCGACGATATTAGTGGCACTACGCTAACCCGCGCCAACTTCCGCTCCGATGAGGATTGGCAAGCGGTTCAGGCAGCGTGGCACGGAATCAACGGTGAATCAGACGATGAATTGGCTGAGGTAACTATTGCAAATCGTTACTCCTTTGAACACATCAAAACCATCCCGCAGGACTGGGACCATTCCCTGCTCAACCTTGTGCTGGGCAGCCACGAAGCAGCGCTGCAAGTAGAGGTCAACAAATGGCGGCCTGTTCAGGTATTCAATCTCAGTATCACTCAACCCGAAATTATCGACGCAACACATGACCGGATGCGCGACGCTTACCATCCCGACGGAGGGGCGTGGACACGCTCGATGATGCCACGTACCGTGATGGTCTTCCTCAATGAGGAGGAAGGACTTAGCGAAGATGAACGGAACAAAGCGGCGCAGTCAGAAGCAACTGCGGGGCTGAATTCCTACTGGCGCGCCTTGGAGGGAACTCTTGACCCAACGAAAGTTGAGCGAGCTGCCGATAACGCCGTCATCGGTGATGCAGAGTCTGTGGCGGCGCAGATTCGTGAACGGTTTGATGCTGATGACCGGCTGATGCTATGGTTCGACTTCTTCCGTCACGACTCAGCGCGAGTGTGTAGGGATATGCAGGCATTCATGGAAAAAGTCGTTCCACTGGTGAACAGAGGTGGTGTCTAATGTCGCATCGTCCATCCTCAGTCGCCCCGGGGCGTCCCGGTTCCGGTATCTACCCAAATAGCCCGCTCGGAGATGGGGCTAGGGGTATTGCAACCGGCCGCGATGTTGAATGGGAACCTCTTGTCGATTTCCGACGCAATGACGTTTCTGAGAATACCATCCATGGCGCTGTTGCATGGGCCCATGGAAGCGAAGTCATCCATTCTTTTGGCGGAAATGTGCTGTGCTATGGTCGCAGCATGATGAAGCCACTATTGATGAAAACATTCGTTGACGTGCTCGATGACGAGTTGAGTTGGGAACAGAAGGCTATCGCCTGCTCCTCACATAATGGAGACACAGAACACGTGGCAGCAGCCCAGAGCATTCTGACTGAATCCGAATGGGGACTGATGCAATGTCCCCTTGATGTTCCCCTTATCCAGTTCGGAAGGCAGGTGAGGAGACCACGACGCTGGTTCCACACCTGTAGCGGCGAACACGCAGCAATCCTCCGGGCATTGCGCAAGATGGGCATCAATCGTGCTGGATACACCTTACCTCAAGCTGAATGGTTCGAATTGTATCTTGACGTTCTTCGTGGATTCATTGGTGACGAGAAATGGCAGCCAGCCCGCGTATCGAAGGATGGTTGCGGACTGCCAACTGTCAGCAACACTGTCAATGAACTCGCCATGATGTTTGCAGGTCTTGCAACAACCAAAGATGATGATTGGATTTGGGAGTCGATGATGAGGCATCCGGACCTAGTCGGTGGCTTCAATCGCCTCGACTCGACAATTTTGAAGGCCAACGAGGGCAACGTCCTCGCAAAGGAAGGGGCAGACGGACTGCTCGGACTGTCAATCATCCACGATGACTACCCTGATGGGCTTGGCGTCGTTGTCAAAATTGCCCACGGTTGGAATGCACAGGCCACTTGGTATGTGGCTCGGGCAGTGTTGGGTGTGCTCGGATTTGAGTTACGAAATCCGTATCCACTGCATCGACAGAAGGCTTTCATGGTCCCCGGAGTGGTTCCTGAGAGGCTTCTAGGTCGCCTTGAGCGAGTCGTTACTTGGGATGAATGGGACCCGAACAGCGACCGCTGGTACTACGATTGGCAACAATACAGTGCGAAAACAACCAAACCGGACCCCTTCGCCAACGAAGGTGGCATCGAGTGAGGTGCGAAAATGTCTGAACAGCAAGAGCAAGATGTCATCGAACTAGCGAATCTCATTGGTGGAGAATTACAGCCTCCTAATTGCGGTCATTGGATAGATGATATCGCACCGGCAACAGGACGCCTGATTGCTCGGATTCCCTGTTCCGATTCAACCGATATCAATCAGGCAGTTGCTGCTGCAAGGCAAGCATTGCCAGGATGGGCAGCACTCGATATCAACGAGCGTGCAGATTATCTCGACCAAATTGCCGATGCACTTGAGGAGAGATCTGAGGAATTGGCTGCGCTCGAATCACTAGATACTGGCAAGCCAATCTCACTGGCAAGAGAGGTTGATGCGGCCCGTAGTGTCTCCAACTTCCGATTCTTCGCTAAAATTGCGCGCGAATTCGAATCTGAAACCTTTGAGATGAGTGATGCACTGAATCACGTCGTCTACAAGCCAGTCGGTGTGGCAGGACTCATCACCCCATGGAATCTGCCGTTGTACCTGTTGTCTTGGAAAGTTGCTCCAGCCATCGTAATGGGAAATACTGTGGTTGCTAAACCAAGTGAACTCACACCTCTGACAGCAAGCCTGCTCGCCGATATCATCCAAGAAACCGACCTACCAGATGGTGTGTTCAACCTGATTCATGGTACCGGCCCTCATGCGGGAGCGGCGCTGGTTGAGCATCCGGATGTTGACCTGATTTCATTCACCGGTGGCACCGAAACCGGCGCTACTGTAGCCGCCGCTGCTGCACCTGCATTCAAGAAACTCTCACTCGAACTCGGCGGCAAAAACGCAAGTATCGTTTTCGCCGACTCTGATGCTGACAAGACCATCCCCGGAGTGCTGCGCGCCGCTTTCCTCAATCAGGGACAAGTATGCCTATGCGGTTCACGTATTCTCATCGAGAGGTCAATCTATCCAGAATTTAGAGATGAATTTCTGCAGGCGGTGCAGGAGATGGTGATTGGAGACCCATTCGACCCTGAAACTGAACTCGGGGCTCTAATTAGCCCTGAGCACCTTGCGAAGGTTACCTCATACATCGATTTGGCAAGAATTGAAAGTGGGTCAATCCTTTGCGGTGGTGAGGCTCCCGGAGACATTCCTGAGGAATTTTCTGCCGGCAACTGGTTGATGCCAACCGTCATCGAAGGAGTTAGTCACGATAGTAGAACCGCTACCGAGGAGATCTTCGGACCTGTGGTCACTCTACACCCATTTGACGATGAAGAGGAGGCGATTGCAATGGCCAACTGCACGCAGTACGGACTGGCGGGGTCGATATGGACTGAAGACCTCGCAAAGGGTGAGAGAATTGCTGCTGCTATCGACAGCGGAATGGTCTGGGTCAACTGTTGGCTACACCGAGATTTGCGGGTACCATTCGGTGGCGTCAAGCAAAGCGGTGTTGGACTTGAGGGTGGAAGATGGAGTCTTGATTTCTACTCTGAAGCGATGAATATCTGCGTCAAGCACGACTAACTGGAGCCTGTTTTACCCGATTAGCAAGTTGTGCAGCAGCATAGGCGCCCAGCCAAGAAATGATGATAATAGAACTAAAGCCCATCATTAGCATCACTTGTGGATGGGAATAAGACAACCATAGATGGGACATATTGGTCACAATAATGAATCCCAGCAGCACGAAGAAATATGACAATGTTCTATTAGTTCTGAGCCAAGCATGCAGAACGAGTACGACAGCCAAGAAGATTGGAATCACGGTGATGAATACCATCCATAATGCGGGAGGAGCTACCCGCGCCCCGAAGAATCCTCCCTTGACCACCCACTTAGTTGGGTTGAACTCAAGCAATCCAACCATCGTCAATTGACCGAAGGATATCCAAACGATGCAAACCAGCAAGAATGGGATTAGCGCAGTTGCGAGCATCTGATTCGAGCGCGCCCATCCTTCATGCTCGGTGACGGACCGCTTGAGAATCGCTTCATCCTTGAACAGCTCCTTAACCAAACGAGAAAGCATCAGCGTACAGATTGCTGGCCAAACCCCCCAAGTCGGAATGATGAGGATTAGCACCGCCAATTCAGCCAATGTGAGAATCAGTTTTTTCGGTTTGAGTTCGATACCTCTGCTTCGCTCCACGAACGCCGTCAGAGCACACCCTGCGACTACCAACAGCAGGAACCAATCGGACATGGTATTTCCATTTGCATGGATGAAAACAACTGTCGAGAGCAGGGTGGCGTCCAACCACCAAACCTGTTCCGAGTTTGATATGCTAATGCGTGAGCAAAGCCAGAGTGCAGCGAATAAAGCCAAAATGGCAAGTAATGTATTCTCTGTCATGAAGGATTCAACCATCTGTTGTTGGAATTTGTACAGGAATTCAATTCCAAGCCATTGCTGTAGCGAACTTCCAGTGAAGACCTTAGGTAAGTAATTCCAAATTGACCAAAGAGAGAATATCAGCAATCCCCAGAATGTCAAACGGGCCTCTTTGGCCTCAGTTCCCTCAAAATTCTTGATGGTTAACAGTGCCAAGAAAAGACAGAACAATGCTGGGCTGAGTCGCGCATCAGGCTGCCACAACGAGATTGCCAACAGACCACTTAGGAACCATGGTGTGGTCTTCTGTTCCAACCAGTCCAATGACGAATCCAACCATTCAATCCTCTCACGGACCTGTCTGAACGCTGAGGTTAGTATCAGCAGTGAGGCAAACGCTGGCAGAATTAACCCTAATCCTTTACGAAGCCACATTGTAGAGGTGCCAAAAAATGTCATTTCATACGCCGAAGTGTACAACAAATGGTTCACCAGCCAAATACCTGCGATGACCCCTACCGCCGTAAGGTTGCCACGAACAAGTTCGCGCCTCACCCCGCAGAATTTCACGAACAGTGCGGCGACACCGACCAATGCAGTGAATGCTGCCAATACATCCAACACCCCCGCCTGTTGTTCATTATCAGGCAATTTCTCCCATTCGATTACGTCCACAGATACGTCTGCAGCGTGTCGCATCCCCTCCTGCCCCAACCATTGTTGGCGTGCCACAGCAGCCTCCCAATTCCATTGCTCTAAACCATTTTTTGACTCATCACTGAGGTTCAAGGTATCGATGGGAATTCTGGCGTCAGCAGACACTGGGAACGGCAAATCGAGAAGAACAATAAACAACGCACTGATGTCTCTCTGGTCCATCAAAGCAGTCGAACCTGGCGTGAACGCCGAACCTGTGCCGAGTAGGTAGACGCGCATGGCGTCTTCTCCAGTGCTGATAGCGTGGCCACCGATAACTGTCATTCCGTGGTCAGCAGTTACCATCAGAGCCCAATCATCGGGAAGCGACCGGCGGATGACATCCAATTGCGTATCGAGAATGTTCATCTTTGTCCTGTATTCATTTGAATCAACACCCCAAATATGCCCAGCATGGTCTGTACCTCCAAGGTGAGCAATCATAACGTCTGGGCCTACACCGGATATCCACTCATCCACCACTTCGAGAGTCCGATTATCCGCATCATAAATGTCGCTGAATCCACTGTCGTAGATAGTGCGATGCTCGAACTGTTCCCCTGGAAACAGATTAGTCCAAACATAGAATCCGGTAAAACCTACATCTAGCCCGGCAGCCTCGGCGTAATGAAATGGGTCATCGACACCATCGTAGGTTACCTCCCAGTTCCGCACTGCATCGATTGGGGCTGAGTGCAACCCTGTGGAGAGTTCTTTAGTGCATGCGCCAGTTAAGGTGATGTCACTCGTGTGTACCTCCATCACCGCCCCATGGTCCTTCCAATTTGCCAATTTGGGCATGTACTCGGGGTCGTCCATGACATAAGCAGGAAGGCCATCAAGAATGATGAGCAGCACCTTTGAGGCAAGCGGATCGTGCTCCTCAGGGGGACTTATCGACATCTCGCGTGGATGGTCAGCACCTACCATTAGTTTGGGTATGGTGACAACTGAAGGAATTAGTGCAAGTAGTAACAAGCAGAAAGCAATCCTGTGTAAGTGTTGCTCATTCATCGAATCATCACCTCATTAACATGCCAATCACGAAGGCACCCACATAACATCCGACCATCGCACCATGTCCAAGCCAAAAACCTGTACGAAAGGTCGGGAAATTGTATTTCCACTGGTAGGTTGAGATAAATATCCATGAGCCGATGACCACTAGAAACCAAAACGCGCAGAAAACCAGGGCAACGCCAAGCAGTTGTGGCAGAAAACCGACTAGCAGTGCGGCCGCCGTACCTTTTCGTACCTCGTTTAAATCACCGATATCTTCTGGTATCAAATTCAGCAAAATTAACCCAACTGGCCACAACAGTAGCCATGACAATACCAGCGGAGCGATGTTAGACAGATAGCGACTGTCTAAATCCACACCTAGTCGAGGCCATGCAATGAAGATAATCGCCGCACAGGCGAAGCCCGCGAGTGAAGGCCCGGCGACCGGCCATAGCGGGGGTTTTTCCCATTTCACGCCCGGTTGCCCAAGCCGACCCTCTATCACGATTGGCCCACGTCGGTCCACCTGACACGCAAGAATGGCCACTGACCTAATCGAATGGGATTAGGGGTGTCATTGAAGGGCCGTGACCGCTGAACGTAGTGTATGAGCAAGGGGGAGATAGTGCTAGGATGTCTCGCTCCACACCCCCCTCACCTCGTTTATGCGGATAATCCACCGCAAAATCAGCCGGTATCGGAAGGAGGCTGGGAGACTCTTCGATGGGGCTATGCAAAGTTGGCTCGCAAGTTGAAGGAGATTGACTATGATGTCATTGTACTGTTCACACCTCACTGGCAGACATACATTGGAACACACTTCCTTGGTTGTGAAAAATTCAAGTCTTTGTCAGTAGACCCAGTTTTCCCAAACCTATTCCGCTACAATTACGACCTTGAGGTCGATGTTGCTCTTTCCGAGGCGATGTGCGATGCTGCAGGCAAGGCTGGTATCGTCACCCAAATGATGCGGAATCCCGATTTTCGTGTCGACTATGGTACCATCACCTCGTGTCATTTGCTGAATCCTGAATGGGACAAGCCGGTTGTCTGTATCAGTAGCAACCGCAATCGGCACTACTACTCGGTAGAGGTGATGAATGAACAAGCAGCGGCACTGGGTACCGCTTGCCGAAAAGCGATTGAGAACAGCGGCAAGCGAGTCGTGCTGGTGGCGAGTCACAGCCTTTCTCACCGGCACTTCACCGAGGAAGCACCACTACCTGAAGACATGAGCAGAGAACACATCTACAATCACAGCCAATACGTATGGGACATGAAAATGGTTGACCTGATGCGTAATGGTGAAATGAAGCAGGTATTCGATTTAATGCCGGAATTCACTGAGCAAACAATGGCTGAAACCGAGGGTGGCGGCTTGAGTTGGATGATGACTGCGATGGGCTTTCCAGACTACCCAGCTGAAATCTATGGCTACCAATCGGTAATTGGCACTGGGAACGTTGTGGCGGCTTGGGACCCTAACGCCAATACGCGGGAGGTGGTACTTTGAGCGTTCTATTCGGACTTTATGTGCCACCTCACCCCCACCCTCTGCTTGCGCCAAACCAAAACGAGGGGTGGGGACAACTCAGAGATGCTTACGACAAAGCACGCACGCGTATCGAGGAGAGTGATGCAGACATCATTCTGGTATATTCAACAACTTGGCCAAGTATCATCGGACACCAGATTCAGGCTCACCCAGAGCCGAAATGGGTTCATGTCGATGATGATTTCCACTTTTTGGGCTCAATGCCGTACGAATTCAGAATGGATAGTGAATTTGCTGAAACATACCGGGACACATGCGAAGCACGTGGCCTAGTAGCAAGGACCATCGCTTACGATGGATTTCCTATCGATACCGGCTCTGTAGTCGCACTCAAATTGCTGAATCCCGACAATAGAATCCCAGCCTGTATCGTCTCGAGTAATATGTACGCCAACCGAGCCGAGACCATCGTTCTGGGTAAGGCAGCACAAGATGCACTGACCGAGCAGGGCAAGAAGGCGGTAGTTGTCGTAGTTTCATCAATGTCCAACCGAATGTTCACCAAACACATTGAGCCGCATGAAGACCGAATCCACAGTCAGAAGGACGAGGAATGGAATCAGAAGATTCTAGAATTCTTCGCTGATGGAAGACTTGAGGATATCAGCCAGTTAAGTCGGGAAATCCACGGTCAGATTAGAGTACAGAAAGTGGTTGCCTACAAACCGGCTTGGTGGATGGCTGCAGTGATGGGCCAACACAATAATTACCACGGAGAAGTGTTGGCTTATGCAGCACTACATGGCAGTGGTGGAGCGGTAATCCAACTCACACCGACAGCAGATTCGGTCGGCGACAAGGAGTTTGATGAGGACGACGTCGATGTCTACCGTGGTGACCGCAACGTACTGGTGAGTGGTGCTGGAGACGTCGATGCTCCGGCTGGAATGAAGGAAGTCAATTCTACAGCTGATTCGGGCAGCAAGAGAAGTAAGAAGCACCCTATAATCTCCTCTCGACCTAGTGAAAACGTCATTCATACTTCAGATGCCCCCGCGCCAGTAGGCACCTATCCACATGCTAGGGTGGAAGGAGATTTGCTCTATCTCTCAGGGGTTGGACCTCGACAACCTGGCACCGATTCAATTCCCGGAGGACCCATCGAAGATGAGGACGGGTCCGCGTTGGATTATGACATTGAGAAGCAGACTGAGGCCTGTATTGGCAATGTCAGAACTATTCTCGAAGCTAGTGGATCGACTCTGGATGATGTCATCGACGTGACGGCTTTTCTAGTCGACATGAAGCGTGACTTTGAGGGATACAACAAGGTCTATTCAAAGCATTTTGAACCAATCCAAGCGACGCGGACGACTTTGGCTATTCAAGCCCTGCCGACCCCAATTGCCGTCGAACTGAAGGTCATCGCTAGAGCGCCCTAATGTGGTCGCATCACAGGCGCATCCTCATAGGCTCCATCTAGCGCCCGCGAAGCGATGTCGAATAGAGGACCTCGTGCTGTGGTAGACTTCATCTTCGACGAGGTAGATTTGGTTACCCAAACCCTTGAGCGTAAACTCGGCATCTGGTCTGTGGTCATTATCTCACTGTCAGCGATGATTGGCAGCGGATTGTTCGTCCTACCCGCACTGGCCATGGCAAACCTCGGGGGTGAGGGCATCTGGGCAGCCTATGCACTAGCCGCACTGGTCGTTCTACCTGGCGCATTGTCAAAGGCTGAACTGGCGACCGCCATGCCAACATCCGGAGGAGATTACATCTACATCGAGCGAACATATGGGCCGTTCTTCGGCACCATCTCTGGCATCGGTCTGTGGGCATCATTCCTGCTGAAAGCGTCCTTCGCCCTGATTGGATTCGCAGCATATCTCGCGGTTGTTCAGCCACTGTTAGGAATTGACATCGATGTCCGGGAAGCAGCCCTAGGGTTACTCGTCATCATTGTCGCTATCAACATCCTTGGCGTCAAGAAAATCAAGACCGTCCAAACACCGATTGTGACAGCAGCGGTGTTGTCAATCATCGGCATCGCAGTCTGGGCTGCGATGACGATGGAGATGGATTGGAAACGACCACTAAGCGGAGATGCGTTCGGAGAGAATGGTTGGATCGGCATCGCTGAAACCGCTGCTTTTGTCTTCGTATCCTATGCCGGAGTGACCAAAATCGCCGCCATCGCCGAGGAAGTCAAGACTCCCGGCAAGAATCTTCCTCGCGGAATGTTGTTCAGTCTGCTGATTAGCACCCTGCTTTACTCCGGCATCGTCTATGTGATGTTGGCCGCCTTACCTCAAGCGAGTTACTTCGATGGTGATGTACCAAGGGAGGACCCGCTCTACATCTTCGCGGATGCGGTTGGAGGTAGCGTGGTCGGTTACATCGCTGCCATACTCGCTATCCTGACGATGACAAGCATGGCGTTGGCTGGCATCATGGCAGCCAGCCGTTACACCTTCGCGATGGCACGGGACAATCTGCTGCCTGCCGCACTGGAAAACGTCAACCCGCGATATGAGACACCGCATTGGGCAATCATCCTGACCGGGGTAGTGATGGGGGCGTCGATTCTTTGGCTCGATGTGGTAGACATCGCCAAACTGGCATCCGGATTTCAGATTATGATCTTCATCGTCATCAATTCGTGTGTGCTCGTCATGCGTCAAGTGAATGACAGCCATACTTGGTATCAGCCGGAGTACCGCTCACCACTCTACCCATTAACCCAAATTATCGGCATTCTAGGAGGCAGCTTCCTCGTCTTACTGATGGGTGAGAAAGCCTTCATCGGTGCAGCGGTCGCCATCGTGATGGGAACTGCGGTCTACCTGTCGTACGGTCGCAGCCGGGCCCACCCAAAACTGACGCCATGGAGCACGATACGGCAGCAGATGGCCAAACCAGATGAGGTCGAGGCCAACCGCCGCTACACCGCCTTCCACGCAGCGGATATCGCGCAGAAAAACCATCTGAATCTCAGCGAATTTACCAGTGCGATGCGCACACTTGGTCACGACCATTCGTCCTTCGTTTTGCGCAACATGTTCCACGATGCTGATAGCGACAATGATGGAGTCGTCGACATCGATGACTTGCTTGCTCAGCTAGCTTCAATCAACGGCGAAGAAGAATGATAGTCGCCGAGGCCTTGAAGGCTGATGCACCGCTCGACGGGGCGGAGGTTGGCTCATGTCGGTCGCAGGTAAGGCACAGAAAATCACCACCAACACCCTATTGGAAATGAAGAATGCTGGTGAGAAAATTACCATGCTGACAGCCTATGACTACTCTATGGCGAAGTTAATCGATGCTGCAGGAATAGAAGTAATCCTAGTTGGTGATTCTGCTTCAAACGTAATGGCAGGCAACGATACCACAGTTCCAATCACCCTTGAACACATGATCTACCATGCCCAGTGTGTTGTCAACGGAGTGGACAGAGCATTGATTGTCTGCGATATGCCCTTCGGTAGTTATCAGGGCGATTCCAAGGAAGCGTTGAGCAGTGCGATTCGTATTATGAAGGAGAGTGGAGCGCATGCGGTGAAACTTGAGGGTGGAACCGAAATTGTTGAGTCAATTGAGAGGATTCTCAGTGCCGGTATCCCTGTGATGGGGCATCTAGGCCTGACCCCGCAGTCAATCTACAAATTTGGTACATACACCGTGCGCGCACGCGAGGAAGAGGAAGCGGACAAACTCATTGCTGACGCCATTCTATTGCAAGAAGCGGGTTGCTTCTCCATCGTTCTTGAAAAAATACCCGCTAAATTGGCCGCGCAAGTTACCGAAGCTGTGACAATACCTACCATCGGAATTGGAGCGGGAGCAGATGTTGATGGACAGGTCCTAGTTGTGCACGACCTCATTGGATTAACCCACGAATTTAATCCCCGATTCTTGCGCCGCTACATGAATCTCTACGATGTGATGACTTCAGCCGTCGAGGCATATATCACAGACGTGAGGAACCAGGACTTTCCTAACGAGGATGAGCAATACAGTTGACTCACTTGGGAGACACTACCCAACCACCTTCGTCGGTGTGAGTCCAGTGTGTAGGCCGATTAGCGGCGTCGAAATACCATCCATCTTTACCTGACTCAGTGCCGGGTAGCGGTCGTAAAGTGGTGCCGTCATCATCTCTTGGACCTTCACCAAGTCGCTTGTCCCATAAATCTGCGGCTTGTGACTCCGCTGCCTCGCTGAGGGTTTGTGGTGACCCTTCCCAATCCGCTGTCATATCACCCCAAGTATCGTCAGACACCACTGCTTCATCTTGCCCTTCAGGCTCAGCTTCAGCACTATCACCCACCGTAACCTGAACCTCAACCTCAGACGCTTCAAGTTCCGCAGTCGCTTCCTCAGGTTCTGGCGATTCGGCCGGTTGCTCCTCTGTTACATCTTCTGCCTGTACAGAGGCAAGCAGAATGGCGTTGGGGTCGAAGACTTGCTGAGCGACCGGAGCAGGGGCAGGAGTTGGTGCAGCAACCGGGGCTGCGGCGACCGCAGCCTGCATCGGAGAAAGCCCCGGTGGTGCTGGCACACTAGTGCCGAGGGGAGCCAATACCGGCAACGTGCCAGGAGCTGCTGTTGGCGCTGCAATCGGAGGGAGGCCTCCAACGGTTAAGCCGGGTGGGGCAGGAGGTGTTGGTTCTGGTACATCCTCTTCTTCCTCATCCTCAAACAATTCGTTCTCAGCCTTGATGCGAGAGCCAAGAGAGACGAATACCACTACAAGAATCAGCGCGATGACGATGATTGTCAACGTGGTACCAAGCATTATCACCTGCTGATTGGAACCGAGGACGCCTTCGAAGTATGTTCGGTCAACATCAATGAATCCAACGCCACTGGCCAACCCAATATTTGCCCGGACAATCATCTGGTCACCTTCTTCCTCTAGTTTCAATGACCAAATTCCATCCTTACAATTTGTTTCTCCAAGATCAGTAATAATCGTAGCAGCACATGGATGGATACTCACTTCGTTTTCAGATAGGTCGAATCCCCGCAATTCAAACTCGACAGACTCACCTTGCGCTGCTCTTTCTGGCAGAAGCACCTCAAGATGGTCTAATTCCCCGGGCAGCACCTCGACAATCAATGTTCCAACCGCTTCGTCGTTGATTGCTGTCAATTCCACATATCCGATTCCATCCGCGGTGTATACGTAATGACCGACTCCACCTGTGCTTGCCTCAACCACAGTGCCGTAACCGGCACTGATAGTCCAGTTGGCGTCAGAGGGTTCCTCATTACCGTAGGAATCGATACCAATTATCTCCAAGGGAATCGAGTAGCCTGTGACCAAAATAGGAGTCTCACCTTCAGTGCTGACAACCATCAATGTTACAGGGTCTCCTGCGAAAACCTCGACGTTAATCTCAGCAACACGCCCTGCAGCACTAGCACGAATCTTGTGCAAACCTGTGACATCGGGCTCAAAAACCGTACCATCAGGATAGATTGCCACCGCATCTTCGGATGGACCGATTACACTGTAATTCCATGCATCGACTTCAACAGGATTGCCTCCACTATCGAATCCTTGTGGTTCGATGAAATACGTCTCACCGATACTCATCTCTGTAGCGTGGCCATCCAATGAGATGGTTGCAAGGCGCCCCGGTACTACAGTGATGGACCGACTGGAGTTTACTGTCGACCCCTCCTGTGTGAGGTGTTCTGCCAAAACTACGTATTCGCCGGTAAGACCACCATCGAAGTTAGTACAGATGCCGGAGGAATTAGTCAAACTCGAGCCAGTCGGTTCGCCAACAATCGACCAATCGGCATCGACTGACCAAGAATTGCCACGTTGATCCATCATGCCTACACACATTTCCAAATCGTCATCAGCACTAACAGTCGATGCCGTATTTGAAATCGAGAGAGATACCGCATCTCCATGACTTACATTGATGGTGACCGAAGACTGCCAGCCATCGTGATCTACTGATATTATGGATGCCCCAACAGGACCAGGAGTCCATACTGCAGGTTGTGCATCGACTGGTACCATCAGCGATGAGCCGGCGGGTTTGGCCCAATGAGACTCCTGAATGTAGGGAATCTGGCTATTACCAAACAAATCACTCAGCCGCGGAGTAATCAGAACTGTTTCATCGGCGGTTACGTTTTCCGTAGAAGCTGTTAATTCGAAAGATACAGGGGTCCCGAGCATTACATTGATGTCAATGATGTCAGAAAATTCACCTACACAAACGGTGATGTTTTGCTCCCCCATGCTCCAAGGAGCCCACCGTACCCATCCATTGCCCATATCCTGCAGGGAACCGTTGGATTGGGTCCAAGAAACTACCACGTTCAACTCAGTGTTTGACGAATCATAAACCGACGCATTTAGGTTCAAAATCTGGTCTGAGGGAATCGAAATCGGGCCGCTCGGGGATATTTCCACTCGATCGACCTGCGCCCCTCCTGGTGGACTCACAGAGCAAGAACGAGCTTCAGTAAACCAGCCCTCCTCAAAATTGACTGGAGCCGTGATTGGAGGAACGAACAACAATGACACAGTGAACAGGATAAGTAGTAATCTGCGCATCTTATCACTTCACTTTGGTCCAAGAACCATCCTGTTCAATATTCCAATACGAGGCTGTACCTTGGCTGTCCTGATACCAGCCGGTCTGCCCTTGTATCGTTCCCGACATCGCCTGCAACACGCCCTTACTCAGCGGTGAGGTTTCTGTTGCTGCCTGTTCAGGAATAGAGAGTGGAGCAATGGCAACAGGCTGCGTTTGTGCGATTTCTGCGGCCTGCGGCTGTATTTGCGGCTGAACGATTGATTGCGGTGCAGTTTGTGCAGGTGCAGATGGTGCAGGTGCAGATGGTGTCGGCATCGCAGTGGATTGTTGACTTTGTTCTGGCAGTGGAGGTTGGCTGGCAGCCATCATAGCGACCTTCGCACGTTCCCTCTCGCGCTGCCGCTGCATCGACAGACGACGGCGAGCGCGGCGAGACATCGGTTGGTTTGAGGTGGAGGCTCCATCGAATACTGCAGCCGAAAACGATTGCTCTACGAAAGCCGAATGGTCGTTTAGAGTCACATACTCATCCTCCCAATGCTGCTGAGGTGAGGAATTTCTCCTAACAATCAGCAATAGCAGCACGATGAACAACGTGGCTATTGCAAAGCCTCCAAGCAGCACACGACCCCAAACGGTACCAGTCAATTTACTGAATCCAGAGGGTTCCACATCGACGAAAGTCTCAGCATAATGACCATCATACTCAATCGTGACAATCTGTGATTCCCCCGGATTGTCCATCAACAGCCACCAGTGGTCTCCTTCGTCATGCTGGACCCGACCGACATCAGTGGTGAACTCGACCTGATTGCGCTGCATCATCAAAGGGTTGCCACCATAGTCTAGCAATCGTACGGTCATGGCGATTCGGTCGCCTTGTAGGCCACGCCCTTGTTCAGTGGATACTTGTAACGACCACGGTTCTCCAGTGATAATCTGAACTGTGAATTCACCCCATGCGGTGCCATTGCTAGCCTCTAGTGTCCAGATTCCCTCGGATAAGCCAATTATCAGATATGTGGCTGTCCAGGCGGTTTCCTTGATTTCAACTGCACCGTCTGGTATACTCCAAGTTACAGGCCACAGCATCCTATTACCATCAATATCTTCTGCGAAGGTTTGCAACTCTAACGAATCACCGCTACGTAATGTGCCGGCATGACCATCCTCTGCTTCGATGGCAATGCGATAAGGGGCTCCTTGTGTGACATGGATGTTTATTCGCGCTGAGCGACCCGCAGCGTCAGCCTCGATAACATGGTCGCCAGCAGTGGTTGGATTCCATACACCCTCTGTTCGTCTGAGGTCGTAGGTCTTATCCTCACCATCAATTGTCCAGTTGAGTAAGATCCCCTCAATTGTATTACCATCAGAATCCTCCATCAAAGGTGCGAAGTCAAAAGCATCATCAGCGCTGATTTCCAGTGCTTGACCTGCAATGGTAATCCTTGCTAATCGACCCGGAACAACCTCAAAAGTTGCAGTGGTAGAGAAATTGCCATCAGGGCCGGAATGGTCTGCTTTGATAGTCCAATTTCCTGAAATACCTGCATCAAAATAGGCCCCACCTTCATCGATAATCAATGAGTCAGAAATCTCCACATCCAAAGTCGACCAAGAGGCTGAAACAGGCCAACTATTGCCGCGGATATCTACTGCATTGAGTTGGAGCGGAATAATATCATCTGCACTAACGGTAGTGCTTCCGACCTCAATAGAGACCCGGTCAGTCACACCATGTGTGACATTGACATCGATTGAGTCGCTAATCCCCTCAGTCTGAACTGAGATAGTCCAAGTCCCAGTAAGCCTTGGTACCCATTCAACAACGCCATCGCCCATTCGGAAGGTACCATCGTCGGCTGACCAATTGGATAGCGGTATTATCACTTCGACATTATTGCCAATATAGTCCGTCCAATTAACTGGGAGCGGTACGGCCTCATTCGCTGAAATATTACGACCTGGTTCAACAATCTCCAGATATGCAAGCGAGCCGACTGTGACCGTAATCAAACCGGTGCCTGTAGCCCCTGAGCCGCTGGTGGCGTTCAACTGCCAAACACCCATCTCCTCGCCCATGAAGAAACCTGCAGCATCAACTAAACCTGATTCAACTTCCCAATCGATGCCAGCGGCTCGCTCCAAAGGCAGGAGGTTGCCTTGCCTATCAGTGATGGTTGGCACAATCTGGATACCCTCACCAGCAGGTACAGTCAGACCGGAGGGTACGACAATGTGGTACGGAGCGCCTTCACTGACATTGACAATGACAGTAGAAATGTGCGACCCCCAACTCGCCGTTATCTGATGCACACCAATTTGAGTCGGAGTATAGGTGCCATTCGACGCAATGATGCCACTTGTCGCACCCCAAATCATTGGCAACGTGGGAATTGGATTTCCATGCTGGTCCACCCCATATGCGTCGATTTCGAGCACATCATCGATGGTGATGGAAGCTTGAGTTGGAGTGACATCGATTCCAACTGGGAAGCCTGGGAATACATCGAATGACATCATAGAGTTGAGAGATGAGCCGGTGGCAGTAATTTCCACAATACCAGAATCCGAGGGTGTGTACAATCCTCCCGAATCGATAGTTCCCTTGTCCACCGACCAACTGATGCCGGATGAAATCTCATTTCCACGACCGTTGTGAACCTGTCCCGAGAAGGTAATCTGTGAGTCAGCGTCGAGCACAAAGGGTGACTTGGGAGAGATATCAAGCCATTGTGGGCTAGTAGTCGGTTGTGGAGGTGTACCCCAAGTGAAGGTGATGTTGTATCTTGGACGATGGTCATACCACATTGCATCGCTGGAGGCAAATTCGACATGATGGTCACCGAAAGCAGCGCCGGTCAACAGAACACTTGCCCTTGCATCAAGTGAGTTCATCCAGCGATATTGAGCCAGATTAACCGATCGAGTGATGTCGAAGGCCTGCCATGACTGATTACTCATGGCAGAATTAGTATCCATTAGCCCACCAGAATCAGCATTGCCAAGGGCTCCAGAACTCTGCCAATTAGTCCCCATATCCCACTCATTCCAAGTGGTGAACATCGGCTGCCAATTATGGCGATAGACCATCCATGATGACAATTCAGGAGTCCCAGTCATTTGGGTGACTTTCAGTTCCAATGTGGCATTGATAATTGTGGCATTGGTCCAGAAACCCGCTTGTTCGATATCGAGTGATAACAGAGCGCATCGTCGTCCAGATGAGGCGACATTTCCCACATTCAATTTGTCTGCATCGTGGTAATTGGTCGTAGGTGTCGAAGCATCAAGCCAAGTGTCGGCAAGGATGCCATCACCCAGTGGGTCATCCCAGTAGACCACTGTCCAGGTTCCATCTCCATTGTCGGTGAGTGTGTCGCCAACCAACATTGGCTCGGCATTTTCTGCCAGTTCTTCAGGGATTGTGGGTTGCAAAATAGTGCCACCGGCAGCCAATACGACCTGCATCACAAGCAAGAACAGCATGGCAATTGCTGCGTACCGGACACGTTGGGCTCTCTGCATCTGCCAAAGGCAGAAATCTCATCCGACTTCAAACAAACGGCGGGCAGGCCGACGACTACGTCGGCCTGAATCGAATGAAATCCTCACTCTGTCCATTCTGCCCAGTCGTCCATGTCTGGCTCTCGATACCACCACACACCTTCGTCGTCCTGCCACCATTCGGTACCATCTTCATCGACCTTGTAGTTCGGGTCCTCCTCCTCGCCAGTATCGAGTTGCTCTTCCTGTTCATCAGAACCAGCCCCTTCTGAGGTGTAGGATTCACCATCAAACGAATCTGAGCGCGATGGTGCTGAGGGCATTTCATATTCCTCATCCAAATAGTCATCCTCATAGTCATCATAGTCATCATCCTCATCGTCACCGCCGCGTCGACGTGCAACGATTACTAGGAATACAACCAAACTAATGATAATACCCAGCAGCACGGCTGTGCCTACCCAGGACCAAGGTGAATTGGCTTCGTAGAATCCAGGCAATGTGCTGTCAACATTGACGCTGACCTTGTCGGTTGCTGTGCCACTGGTCATATGGAATGTATTCGTCCCAGTGAGCAGCATATACACCTCATAGTTGGTCGCATCAATCTCAGTGACCAAATTCAATTCTTTGCTGTCTTCCAGCAACATTATCGAAGAAGATGTTACAGGTACCTGGTTACCAAACTTATCGAATCCTTCGATTGTAACAGTCACCACAGTTCGCTGTGGCACTTGGATAGATGTTGAAGCCTGAACTCCGGGTGCGCTGGCTTCTGCTGAAATTCTGAACAACGAATCATATTTGACGTGCACATTCCACACTCCACTCAGAGTACCGTGGCTGTAAGTGAGGTCGTAGGACTGATTGAGGAAGCACTGGAATCGATGGTTGCCATCGTCGCCTGCTTCTGCCATGCAACCTTCTTCGCTCCAGTCTGATGCGGTGCTATCCCAATTGACCAATACTTGGTACTCATTACCAGCACCATCCCTGACCCATACCTCGACGAATGGGGTCTCTCCAGCGGTAATCTCCGTGTCGGCCATTGCGCCCCATGTACCATCTCCCTCGTAAGTCAAGTTGGCATTGTGCCAGATTTCAATCGGCTCACCAACTGCGACGTGAACAATAGTTTTCGCCGGTTCCACGAACGGACCTGCAGCACAAAGGACGTGGTCTGAGGCAAGCGCAGACGCATCACTATTCCAAATGTAATTAGCATCACGAATTTCGGTGGAAATGTCTGTCCATCCACCAGTCAAGGTACATTCAGTTGTAGCAGTATTTGGATCTCCGATGTAAACCCACCAAGTCAACGACTCAACTGGCAGAACATTGTCAGCCCAATCAAATGCTGCTGGGTCCATATCGACTGAATCATCAGCCGTGATGAATACCTCTGACTGTGCGACTGTGATGTCGTGAAGTGGTCCAGGCATAACCGTGATTGTCACTTGGTCAACAAGCGTAAGCACACCATTAGGTCCGTTCCAGACAAAAACGAGACGTACTGTCCAGTCTCCGACTCGGGCGGCGGAGAACTCGGCATACGTCGGGAATTGCTCAAGCCATGAGGACTCTGAACCGGGAGTGATGATACTCCAAGACTCTGCCTGCTCACTCCATTGGTTGCCGTGGGCATCGATAGCAAATGCCTCGATGGTGACAGCGTCTCCGCTAATCAGACCGTTTTCCAATACGATACTGTCTGTACGAGCCTCAACCGCTACTGGAGCGCCCACGAGCACAGTATAGTGACTTCGAGTCGTTTTCCCTTCCAGAGTGACCTCAACCCACTGCGGTGCTGCACGCCACGGAGACCACACCGATGGTGGGCCAGAATCAATGGTTCCATTGCTCATAGTGAACGAGGTGATTGGCAGATCTACCTGTAGCCTGTTTCCTCGTATGTCTATTCTTGTTATCGTCAAAGTCACTTGGTCATCCGCAGTAATTTGCAGACTATCCAGTGTACCTGCGGTAAGTACTGTCAGGATTGAACTTCCACTGATTGAGACGACCTCAAGGTCAGCAATTGCGCCGTGATCCACTTCCACAGAGAACAAACCGGTCATACCGCCATCGCTGCTCAGGGTGATGTCCCAATCACCGACTTGGTCAGCAATGAACAGACCACTTGGTGAGATGGCCCCACCCAGCGAATCCACTCCCCAAGTCAGCGAGCCAGACTGGTTGTCGGGCACCTCATTGTCATGCATATCATACAGAGTCCAGTTGTACTGACAACTCTCTGCCGCGATAACTACATCACATCCATCGATGATGAAGTAATCTGGTGCGCCAACTAGCACGTTCACTGTGATGGTGATTGATTGGGTGCCCCAAGTTGCGTTAATCCATTGTGGACCAGTAGCCCAAGCCACCCAAGCCATGCTAGATACTGGAGTAGTGACCGATAGAGAAGGAGCCAAGGTACCGTTGGTAATGGCGAATGTAATGACCTGTCCCGAGACCGCGTTACCACGCAGGTCTTGCACTTCTACAGTTGGTATGACCAACGACTCGTCAGCGGTCAAAGTGAATGATACTGGCATTATCACAAGGTTGACCGGAGCGCCAGATGTCACCGTGATTGTATGCGTGACCTGAACCTGTCCATAACCGGCGGTGATGTTCACTTGGCCAGTATGGTCAGGGGTAAACCAACCGTTACTATCGATGGTTCCATCAGAACTACTCCATTCAACAGAGCCAGAAAGTTGCTGGTTGTTTGTGTCATAGAGGTCTGCTGCGAATGAGACCCCAGTGTCTGCATCGGTCGAACTGGGACCATTTATTGCAATCGAGTCAACAGTGGTGTAGTTGAAAGTCAAAATTGGCCGCAAGTTTGCTGATGTTGATTCGCTATGTAGCACATCGACGAGCATCTGTCCAGTAGGGACAGTACCTATGATGACGACACCAATAGAGCCGTTTGCTGTAGTCATCGCTCCACTGATATCGAAGGAAATCCAGCCACCCATCATTGAGTTAGAAATACGAACAGAGTCCAATGGCGTTGTCGAATAATCCACACCAGCAATCATTCCTCCACCAGCAGTATTCCAATCAACTCCGATGGCGGCTTCTGTCCAAGACGCCCCCATCTCATCGAAATTAGGGTCGAGTAGTTGGTAAGCTGTCAGGTCTAGGTAGGAAGCCTGATTGACGTAGGTAATCTGATTCATATAGAGTTCAAGACTTGCAGAATGCGGGTTGACATCAGAATATTCTGTAAGCGGTAGTTGCGACATATCAACAGAATAGATGCCTATGCAATTGTTGGTATTACCCGGGCTGCCATCACAACCCACACCAATTTCCATGACGTCGGTGCCTGAGGTCTGGCCTTGTGAGCCAGCGCTGACGAATGAATCCTCTACGTTTGGCAAACTCAGTGAACTGACATCTGCGCCTTCAATAATCTCAATTCCGTAAACGTAATTGCCGCTGTACCAATTATTGGGGTCTCCAATACCAAACGTCCATGTCACTGAAGTTGCGCCAGGAATCGAGCCGTTTATTGCCCGTACGTTCCACGAATAAATTTCGCCAGCATTTAGGTCGAATTCCGGCGTCCATGATGCACTGGATGAACTGATGTTGAAGTTAGCACCGGTACTGTCCCACGACTGATAGGTCTCCGAAGGGCAGAAGGGTGGACACGTGGTACTGGACAACTGTAGAACATAGCCTGTAGCATCTGAAAGCGGTGTCCAACTGAGTATTGGTCTTAGGTCCGGTACAATCAAGTTCTCATCGTTGGGATCCTCTGCATACACCGCACTCAAATGGTCCGGCGACAACAGAGTCACCTGCGCAGGCGGAACTGCACCATTTGGGTTATCGACATAGTTCACAGTCAGTTTCGGGAGGAGCTGATTGTAATCTGCAGCCACAAAGGTGACTGTACCAGACCAATTACTCATCAGACCCAAAGACATCACACCGTTCCCAGCCCAAGAGTCTCGGGCAAGAGAGGTGACATCCCACTGATACCAAACACCAGCAGATGCACTTGCTGAAGTCATCGATGCTGAAGCATTGCCATTGCACTCGGTATTCGGATTGAAGTTGGACCACTTGACAGTGTATTCACTCCAACTATTGCATGAATGAACCGAAATGCTGTGAGCACCAGTTCCAGTGATGCCTGCGACATATAATTCCAGAGTTACATTAGTCGGTAGCATCGTCGTTGGATATGGGTATTCAGTAAGATCAATCTCAATGAGGGAAACCGCGCTCGACGTTGCTGAACTTGGGCTCTGTCCAACATACATGAAATTGGCAGCACCGTGATTTTGAGTCACACCGATGGTGCTAGAACCAATCCAAGTATCGGGCATGGTCGGCAAAAGTCCGCTATCCTCGAACACATATCCACGTTCCATTTCCACAGTGTAATTGCCTGCGCCATCATCCGTACCGAAATCAGCAGGAACGCGCCATTTACCACCATTGGTCCAATTACCAATATCATCGTCAATAATAGCGCGCACACGCCAATGTTGCCAAGCATCAGGCCAATCCAAACCAGTAGGTGTAGTATAGGTCAACCCATTCATCGAGAATGTGCCATTATATGTTGAAGAATTGCTGCTGTCGATGTAGTATACGTCATCAGCAAATCGGGCATTGTTTGAAATTTCAATTTCCCAAAAAGACACGTTGCTAGAGTGCGAGTGTGCCCATGAGAGTTCAATTTGGTCAAGTGGGGCAGGAAGCAGCGAGTTTGAATCCCACATGGTTGTAGTAGATGCGGGAGTAAGTCCAGTTGCATCGTCTGGCGCCCAATCAGTTCCCACTTCCATTGTGATGTTGACCATAGGGCGGAATAGGTGCAAACCGAATCCACTCGCAGATGGGTGAATGAACTGATGATACGCGTTAAGGTCTGGGTCTTCAGAACGGAATATCAAATTGAGTTTATCATTGCCAGAAATTCGTGCTTGCTGCACCAATTGCGTGATGTCCCATGAATACCAATTGGAATTATTGACAATCACAACATCGATTGGGAGGTCAGCGTCTTGGTTTCCACTTGCCCCATTACTCTGCCAGCCCAAGCCAGTTCTGCACGTATTCCAAGTTGCAGTAGCATTCCAATCACAGTGAACCGCCTGAACAGAGACTGGGGTCTCGACGACGTTTCCAGCATTCCGATACATCTCAATGGTGGCATGTGTGACCTGCCAAGGTTCAGGTATTGGCACCTGTGAAATATCAACAGTCAACAGGCTGCGCCATTCATACCCGTTAGCAGAGCAAAATCCTCCTGATGGAGAATAACCAACATACATGAGTGACTGCGCCGTGTTTGGTAGGCATTCATCTAATCCAGCGGATGAATAGATGTTGTAATCACCAGTGGTGGACGATGCAGAGCCTTGTTTCAGGTTGATCCAAGCATGGGTTGAGTTGATTGTCCCACTGATTTCATTTGGTATGATGAAAGTACGAGTACTGCTGCGTGCACCCAACATATCGTCGCTGATTGGTTGTACGAACCAGCGATGCACCTCATCGATTTCCATATCGCTGGTCGGTGTCCACTCCATGTTTGCAACGTCGAATCCTTGGTCGTACCGACTATCATGAATAGTGAATCCGTCGCGCTCATCGTTGGTATCATTGTAGAAGAACAAACGCCAATCAGTAATGCTTGAGGATGCAGCGTGAGACCAATTCAGGGTCGGCATCTGTGAGGAGAGGAGTGCTGGTGGCTGACTGGTATCCCAAATCAATTCTCCATCTGCGGGACTTACCAGCGAAGCGGCCGTAGTCACTGCGCTACCAGAACCGTTGCGCCAACGCAACGTCATATGTGGATGACTATTCTGCCAGGGATAATCTGATGAAGCGAAAATAATCGATTGACTTGATGATGGGTCAACACTCAACATCAATGAAACATCGTGTTCTCCTCGAGCGATTGCGCCCTGTACGATTTCTGTAATATCAAGGTCAAGCCATATGCCAGCGTCTGTATCGCTGCTCACGTCGATTAGACTGCTGCGGTCAGCAGCACCAGCCCCACCGGGCGACGACCAGTTGTTTGTGCCGTCATAGGTCACACCAGTTGCTGACTCATTCCAATCCTGCAATATCTCGTGCACAGATACTCGCGGGTCAGTGGTGTTGTTGGCAATCACGTAGATTGAAAATGTAGCACCGATTAGACGTGCACCAGTTGGATGAGGTATGCCATCCTGCCCATCTATTGGCATGCTAATCAGAGCATTTGCAGGTCCCACTCCACTCGCGAACAGCCAGTGTTCGCCTGCATGGCTATCATTACGAGCACTGGCAAGGCCGGTGACCCAAGTATCGGAGAATTGTGGGAAATTATCAGCAGGCAATATCTGCTCTGGCCACATCTCGAATTCGTAAGTATCGGTGTCAATCTGGACGCTGGTGAGGTCCGGAATGACAAAGTCCGCTACTGCAGACCAATTTCCTACCTGTCCGGTCGAAGTCAGTCCACGAACACGCCAATACCAAACTTGGCCATTGTCGAGAGCAGTATCAATCGATAGAGAACCGCCGCTGAATAGGCTACTATTGCCCCACGAGGTGTAATGACGCATTTCGGCCGAATCCATTGTTCCAATCGCGTCCATTTGTACTTCCCAACGGTCGGCGGGAGGAGTACCAGAAGCATTCCATGAGAATGTAGGGGTTTGGTCGACCGCGAAGGTCACATCTCCGGAGAGTGTCCATTCACCATTACTCGGACTCAAACCGATTGGTGATACAGGCACACTGCTTGAGCCGTTAGTGTATACGACCACCAATTCAGGGCCATTGACTCCTTGCTGGTTGTCTGAGAAGAGAACAGCGGTAGTGCTGCTGCCTGTGATGATAAAGTTGGCAGGTAATCCCCAACGTGCAGACTTCTGTAGCGCTGAGGTTACATTCCATTCATACCAAGTTCCATCGGAAGAAACCGTGGTTGTATCTAGGGATTGAACCCGCTCAGTACCACTTGCTCCAGCCCCATTCCAAGAATTGGTGCCGTCGTAGGTATTCCAGTTAGCAGCATCCGGCTTCCAGCCCATCTCTTGGCTCTCATGGACGGTGATTGGCACGCCTTGTGAAAGTCCACCTTGTGGGTCTGTGCGCAGACGGAGAGTGGCCGACACAACAGCGAGACCATCAGGGAGTTTGTGAGTTTGAAGTTGACAACCGAGCAAGCCTACTTGAGTACTCGAGACGATGATATCGGATGACTCGAAATTGGACGAATTGACTGTGCCACCCTCGATGTAGGTATCACCACAGTTAGGGCTCTGAATTACCAGATTCCCCCCGCTGCCGTTTGCATGCCGATAGCGAAGTTCATGCTCGGAGTTGCCCAAATAGGTCGAGTTGACCGTAGTTGTGAAGAAACCCTCGGTATTGAATGGGCCACGCTCATCATCTGTACTGACGATTTGTATTCGCCACCAAATCTTCTCTGACCATGGAACATTCCATGAGGATGGGACGGTGTAAGTTCCTGCATTCAAGTTGAATCCGCTGTCAACCCTGCTGTCTACAATAGTAGTGATTGACTGAGACGGGTCGCCACCGCTAGTGGCCATTTGTATGATCAAGTCATTCACACTGCCCGCTGCAGTAGCATTCCATGACAGAGTCGGCGTGACGGTACTGCTTAGATTCCAGTCAGTCATCTCCCACGATGCTTGGCCACCTTCTGGAGTTACACCCACCGTGGAATACGTAGGTACACTATCTCCCCAAGTGTATGTGAAATCTAGGTGAGGACGATAAGAAATTGGTTCCGAACCGCTGGCAAACTCTACCCATTCACCGGGTAGGCCTTCAGCACGAATCAAGAAGTCAATATCATCGGTTCTACCATCCCAGAGGTATTGCTGGAGCCAAGTTGTTACATCAAATGACAGTGTAGAAAATGACTGATTACCATCTACTGCTTGAACGAAGTCATCTGAGTATGAAATGCCACCTTCTTGCCAAGTGTTGCCTTTTCCGTCGTGTGTCCAATTCATAGTTTCAAAACTCGGGGAGCTTGAGTTATCCTGAATGTATACTGAAACAATTGGTTCTCCATTCCTGCCGGTTCGACGGAGGTTGAGAGTTGCATCCAAGATGCTAGCACTGTCGTGCAGTGCTACAGAACCCATATTGACTCGAATATGAATTACTGAATCCGCAATACTGCTGTTATTGGAGTTGCCGACAAGCATTCGCGTGTCATCGTATCCGTTGAACGATGTGTTGCCACTGGTAACCCAAGTATCGTGAACAGTTCCAATGCCGAGACCAACTGTATCATTGCGCAGCAGTGCATCAATATCGCCATTTGAGTTGACTGCTCCGATGTCAGCCGCCGTTGCAAAGTAGCCATGAATCCAAGGTCCGAGGATGGCTCCATTGGCAACACGCATTCGATAGAAGACCCAAGTGCTATTTCCGAGACCTGCATTTGGAGTCTCGAAAGTGCCCTCGGGGACAATACCTGAAATGGTAAACGCACCGGAATTATCCCATGAATTCCAGTGCCAACTTGCTCCGTCGTCGTTGGATCGATAATCAGGTGAAGTTGAGTACTGAACGACAACCCCATCACCGTTGCTAAAATTATCCCAAGCGATTTCTGGAGTTGTGTCTGGTGCAATTGCCAATGAAGTTGAGTCAGCCAATACCTCGCCGTCTTCAGGGGAAGTGACTACCAGACTGCCGGACGCGGGTGTGGTCTGAATTGCGTAGGTCAGGTCGAGTTCAGGTCGCAAGGCAGTCGTGGGATGTTCAGTGGACTTGCAAACCAACGGAATGCCTACGGCAGAAATCACCACAGAGAAATTGGAATCGCCATCGGCAAGAGCCTGTTGTACGATGGCAGTGACGTTGAGGTCAACCCAACCTGAAGCAGTATTCGATTGTGTTGGTGGCTCCCAAGCCCCACGGTCGACGCCTTCGTCGTCAGCACCACCAACACTCCAATTGCTGTTGGTGTCGTTGAGGTTGTGGGTGGCGTTAGCCTCATCAAATCCAGTGAGTAATCTGGCTGGATAGACCATAGTTCGCTCTGACGGAGCGTTGGGGTAACGAACACAGTAGATGCTCAGTAGTGCTTCACTGACCACTGCGGTCGATGGCATCGGCCCACCTACGGCGGTGGTGAGGGCGACATTCATCAAGAGGCGAGCGTGGGTGACCGAAGAATCTCCGAGCATCAGATTCTGTGAACTCCCATAGGTGTTATTTGGCAAACTAGAATTTGTTTGAGTATCATAACCAACCGACTGCGTTGTATTTATCCACATCGGACCCTTATCTTTCTGCAGCATCTCAACATCGGTCAATACCGACATCCAACCGCTCAATATCATCATTGAAACCAACAGGATTGCTCCACCTGTTGACTTCCATACATTCGCTCCGCTCGACATACGCCTCAGCGCCTGTAGTCTGACCACCTGTTTGTTAGTTACGGTGCACTACCTTACGGAGTAAGGGTAGTGAAAGAGCATCGATAAGGGAGGGAGAATGCGGCGAAGGGTTCATCGACGCTCGCTCAGCAAGGCTTACCGTTACGATGAGCGAAATGTGGGTTGAGAAGCACCGTCCACGGACGGTTGGCGACATCAAAGGCCAGAAGGCGACTGTCGCCAGGCTTGCCGCTTACAGCCAACAAGGAACCTTTCCGCATATGCTGTTGGCTGGCCCACCTGGTACTGGTAAAACCACGGCTGCCCTCGCACTGTGCCGTGACGTGTTCGGCGAGAACACCAGCGACAATTTGCTTGAGATGAATGCTAGCGATGAGCGCAAATTGGAGAGTATTCGAACCAAGGTCAAACAATTCGCCCGAACTACCCCCCTTGGTGGAGCGAAATTCAAGGTCATTTTCCTAGATGAGGCGGACGCACTGACAGCAGATGCTCAGGGGGCTCTCAGGAGAATAATGGAGCAGTATTCGGGGACCTGCAGATTCATCTTATCATGCAATTATTCTTCCAAAGTCATCGAGCCAATTCAGTCTCGATGTGCAGTGTTCAGATTCCGCCCGATTGAAGATGAACAGGTCAGGGAACAGATCCAAATGGTCGCAGAGGTCGAAGGCGTACAATTGGACGAAGATGCATGCGATGCGATTGTCCATGTTAGTCTTGGAGACCTGCGAAAAGCGATTACTGCACTGCAAGTTAGCGCATCGTTATCCACTCATGTAACTCGTGAACTAATCTACGAGACTACTGCAACAGCATCTCCTGAGGCGCTGCACGGATACTTGCTCGCCTGCCGCGAGGATGGATTCCATCCAGCGCGTAGGCGACTGCGCCAAATTCTTGACCAGTTCGGACTTGCTGGGACAGATTTTGTCAACCAACTTCACAGGGCACTGTATACGGCCGAGTTCCTGACTGAAAAACAGAAACTCGACCTGACCGAGATGATGGCCGAGATAGACTTCCGGCTTGTTGAAGGCGGAGGAGAAGGCCTGCAGTTAGATGCCTTGACAGCAACCATCTGCGCACAACTCACTGTTTGAATCAGGTCCACGCTGGCTGAATCAAATCACTGTGAGTTACCGATAAATCTGCACACATTCGTGCAGCCCTTTTCTGCACTTGTACCGCTCGCGTCTCCTCACTTACTCGCGCTCGGCGAGCAGCACGGATTACTGGGGCGAACGGAGTCCAGCACAGCATATCACTGGCTGTTCCTGCACGGTCCAATTGCGCTCTGCGAGCGAGAGCAGTCATCATCTCTGTCAGTTGTTCCTTGGTTTCATTGTCTAGCATTTTACATCCCTCTTGTAAACCGCCTCAGCAGGTACACCTACACCCCACTTCGGATGAGAGTTCTATCAAGAACAAACTGAAAGTGATTCAGTGTTGCGTTTACCAACTGAAAGTGGAGCTGAAACTGAGCGAGGTGAATACCGCTCAGTGTCCTTTCTATGCAAGGAAAAATGACTTATGCTGCCACGACAGTGATTGTAATGGTTTTTACATACACCAAATGCCAAGGGTCGCCTTGTTGTGACATCGTCACCTCGACTTCCCAAGTAGCCTGATTTACACCTGAATCGAGTGAACCAATGGGAATAACTACAGGAATATCGGTCTCATGCGGGGACACTCTCGATTCATTGCCATCAAGGCCATCGAGTTCTGCCCAACCTGAACTAAAATCTGATACCGACCCTGAAAGACTACGAGATTCATTTTCCTGCACACCCCTGCTGATAGTGATTTCCAGCATCACATTATCAGTGTCTAGATTATCTCGGATAGAGAACACAAGTGCTGTAGATTCTGCCGTCGCACTTTGGTTTTCATCGAGAGTGATGGTAAGGTCTCTGGTTAGTAGTGAATCAAGGTCGTCGGCATCGACAAGGAAAATTTTCCCGCCTACTTCTGGTGGAGCAATGTCCGCCAAAGGTGGGTTGACGACGATGAAAGTCACTGCAAGCCAAGTGAACACGTAAAGGAAAGTAGCACGAAACCAATTACCAAAGGTGTACTTGTCCGCGAACTTGCGTAGGATGGTCTTGTGCAATGGTGGAACAGTGAATACGAGCAACAGGGGAAGCGACCAGAGCACATTGGCTTCTCCATCAAGCATCGGCATGACACCATAACGCATGATGAGGCCTACACTCAATCCGTAAATGATAACCAGCCACATAGACCAACTGTCAGCTACTTCCTTCTCGTACTGTTCTACCGGGTTGAATGGTTCAACCCCAACCTTGCCACCCGGCTTCTTCTTCTCATCAGAACCACCGCGCTTCCTGCGGTCATCAGCAGCGGCGGCCTTCAGGGCAGTAGCAAGATCGACCATTGTCCTCGTGACCACGGCACGCGTACCCTCCATGAAGCGTTCGGCGATACAGTTCGGGCGACTGCCACCCCATCGTTGCGCGCTGTCGATGAGATACTATCAAAACCCGCAGGCAGGTCGCCGGGATGCCTGCCGGGGTGGCGTAGTTGGTGGCGCGTCGGACTCATAGGGCAGCCTGAAAAGGTAACACGAGGCGCAATGACCCCTTCGAGAAGTCTGAGACATCCGAAGGTCGCGGGTTCGAGTCCCGCTCCCGGCACTCCACACATTAGCGGCGGCAGCGCTCAATCACTCCCATCCAGATGGCTAATGGGTCCCTTGCAACCGTGCGGTTGATGGGATGAGTGCGCTGCGAGGTCGGCATGGCAGGTGCACCAAGGGGTAGTCTAGTGCGCATAGTCGCTGCCACTCACTCCGGAGAGGTAACCCATGAAGGAATTCTTCTCTCACCGGCAAGTCCAGGTCATGTGACTGTCAAACTCGTCAATGGATACAACGTATCATACCCCGATGATTCGGTTTCCTCGTGTGAGATTCTCAGCGAAATTGAGGCAAGTATGGAGGTGGCCTATCAAACTCCCACGGAGGATGATTCACTGCCAGAAGTCTGGATTCTGCATACTGGTGGCACCATCGCTTCCAAGGTTGATTATGTGACGGGGGCTGTCGCAGCGCAATTTGAGCCTGAGGAGTTACTCGATGCAGTGCCCGAGTTAGCAACGCATGCTCGAATTCGAACCCGTAAGTTAGGTAATATGTGGTCTGACGACATACGCTCACAGCACTGGAACCTGATGATGGAAGCAACTGCAGATGCATTTGCGGCTGGTGCTGTCGGTGTGGTAATCACTCATGGAACTGATACAATGCATTTCTCGGCTGCTGCCGCTGCTTTTTCTTGGGCAGGAGGTGGAGAAAGGCCGTCGGGAAGAATTGTGTTCACAGGTTCGCAGCGCAGTAGTGACAGGGGTTCAACTGACGGGATAGAAAATCTGCTCGCAGCGGTACATTGGGCCGCGCAGGGTCCCGAACCAAGCGGGGAAGATGGAGATGCATCGGTCATCATCATGCACGCAGGTAGCGATGATGGTGTATGTGCGGTTTTACCTGGTTGCTCAGTGAGGAAGTTTCACTCGAGTCGACGAGATACTTTCGCCGCAATCAATCGCAATCCTATCGCTACAATCAGTGTTGAGCGTGGAGGTTTCTGCGAAATCACCCTGAGCGATTCTTACGCTGAGTCATACAATACCACTAGAGCCATCACTAAGTCACCGAGCCAATTCTCACCGGACATTCGTATCTTACAACTGCTAGCAGGCTCCCAGATGTTCGCTGACCAGATTGAATTGGCTGGTAACGGCGGTTACGATGCCATCCTATTCCACGGCACTGGTCTTGGGCACTTACCGATTGAAGACGCGAACGGTGATGCACCTGAAAATACCGAATTGCTCGAAGCGATTCGGAGTTATTGTTCGCAAGGTGGTATTGCCGTGATGGCTACACAATGCATTCACGGACCAGTTCACATGGATGTTTACAGCAAGGGCCGAGACCAACAGGCATTAGGAATCATGGGGAATCATGCATCGACCAGCCCAGATACCGCTCTGATTAAGCTGCATTATCTTCTCAGCGTAGCTAGATTGAAGGAACTCTCTGGTGAACAAATTGGAGATTGTGTCTCCGAGGGTTGGTCCGCAGACTTATGCGGTGAAAATCCGGCTTCAATTCCAAATTGATGATTCCAATTGAAAAATTGATTTTCTAATTGATTTCTTTGACATAAACGCAATGTTGAACCGACCGTTTTGATGATGAACCTCTCTCGTTACGAGAGCGGACAATGGCTGACTTCTCCGAACGGCGAGAGGACCTGTCTTGGCGCCGGTCATCTGCTAAAGCAGGGGGTGGTCGTGACAAGATGGACCAGTTGCGTTCTACCGGCAGAGGAACAGCGAGAGACCGGATTAGTGCACTACTAGATGTTGATTCCTTCACAGAAGTGGACAGCTTTGTCACCCACCGGAATGATGACTTCAATATGCACGTCCACCCTTATTTTGGAGACGGTGTGGTTGCAGGTCATGGCACCATTGACGGGCGACGAGTATTCTGTTTCAGTCAAGACTTCACAGTTTTCGGCGGCTCGATGGGTGAAACCCATGCAAGAAAAATCACCAAGGTCATTGAGATGGCCGAGCGTGCCCGAATACCATTGATATGTATCTGGGATGGTGGTGGACAAAGGGCCCATGATGGGGTTCACTCGCTGGCTGCCACAGGTGAAATGCTAGACCGGATGGTAGCCTGTTCTGGAAAAATCCCACTCATCAGTTTGGTACTTGGCCCGGTCGTCGGAGTGTCTGCCCTCGCCACAACTTTGGCTGATTTCGTGGTACTCGGTGAGGAACACGGACAACTCTTCCTATCATCTCCACTTGAGACTGAACAAACCGTCAACGGGGAGATGACAACAGGTGAACTGGGAGGGGCGCATACACATGCATCGCGCTCTGGAGTTTGCTGCATGATTGCAGATGACGAAGATGAGGCCTTCGAGATTGCTATTGAATTACTGTCATTCTTCCCAGATCACTGCGATGCTTCCCCTCCAATTCTGAACAGTGGGGACTCGGTGGAACGGGATTGCTCGGAATTGGAAAACGCTGTACCCAGTGACAGTAACCGCCCTTATGACATAGTCAAAGTGATTGATATTACAGTCGATGATGGACACTTCGTGGAACTGTTCCCAACGTATGCTGAAAATATCGTCGTTGGATTTGCTCGGCTCGGTGGCAATAGTGTGGGAATCATCGCTAACCAGCCCAAAGTTCTCGCTGGCTGCCTAGACATCGACTCAAGTATCAAGGCTGCTCGCTTCATTCGCACCTGCGATTGTTTCAACATCCCATTGCTCACTTTCGTAGATGTACCGGGATTCCTACCGGGAACAGTGCAAGAATGGGGAGGGATAATTCGGCACGGAGCCAAACTACTCTACGCATACGCTGAAGCAACCGTACCAATGCTGACTGTGGTAACTCGTAAGGCCTACGGAGGTGCATATCTTGCAATGGCATGCAAACATTTGCAGTCTGATTACAACGTATCCTGGCCTACCGGAGAATTGGCCGTGATGGGGGCCGAAGGAGCAGTCAATATAGTCCATCGAGATGAGTTGAAAAGAGCAGAGGACAAGGATGCAACACACGCCCTTCTTGTCGCGGATTACCGGAAGAAGTTTGGTGACCCCTACGTGGCTGCTCGCAATGGTTGGCTCGATGACGTAATCGAGCCTAGAGAAACACGCGTGAAACTAATCAGGGCGCTGACACCCTTGCTGAATAAGCGTGTATGGCAACCGCCAAGGAAACACGGCAACATACCACTGTGAACTAGTCATCGAGTGATGCCAGTTCTTCATCGGTCAGTAACGAGTCGTCATTTCTTCTCATTACCATGAGCAGGAAAACACCGCCACAAAACAGCAGAGCGGCTGCTGCAATTGCTGCCATAATCAGTAGTGGGTCGCTGATGGTGGCTTCTGGTGAAGACGTATCCGGATTTTCATCGGTAGGTTTGTCAATGAACAGCACCTTTTCTTCTGATAACTGCTCACCATCCAATAACCTCCCAGCGAAACGATGAGGACCAGCGACGAGGTTGTTGGCGGAGACGGTGATGTTGCAGCTCCAATCGGCTTCACTATTCTGTACGCATTCAGATGTCGAGTTCAGCCATTGTCCCATATCCCATTGATACTGGGCTATCCACGGTTCACTGCCATCTGGGTCGTATACATCGAAACTCACAGTAGTCATATTGTCCTCGATGACGTTGAGTGTGCTCCAAGATACAAGCGGAACATCATTGACAGAAGTCACGGTAATGTCAATCGGTGAAGAAACGGATCCGTCACTGCTTTCTGCCACCAAAGTCCAACCCGAAGTAGAACCATGCCAGTCACTCAGAGGCAATATTCGTAGTACAGATGTCAGAATAGCCACCGTCACATTCGCATCCCCCCCTGCAAGAGTGACATTGACCTGCTCACCATCCTCATCCCAAACCAAGGTGCCAAGATTTACCTCAATCGAGCCATCCTCCTCAAGAATGAAAACTGTGCTGTTGATAATCGGTGGGTCGTCCACTTGAATCACAGTTACAGATAGAGTCGCTGTAATTGGTGCTGATGTTCCATCACCGACCAGCATGCTCACAGTACCCTCGCCACTCCAATTTGGTTCAGAGTCAAGTACCACTGTTGCTCCGTTGGCGGTGGCAATAATTCCGTCTGTGGCATTCGCCTCAATGACTGAGAAATCCTGCCCTTCTGGGTCCTCAAAGTAGCCAGCAACCGACACTGTATGAGAGCCAGAATCCTCGTCAAATGAATAGCCAGGAATAGGTGCTATCTGGGCAACTGAGTCATCCACCGGCGTGACTGTCAAATTCAGTGTGGTGTTCAATTCAACAGGTGCATTCCCGACAGATTCGATAAGGCTGAGATTCAGTGTCGCACTACCAACCCACTCCGGGATCCCAGTATGGGTGATGGTGACGTGGGTGCTATTCCACTCTACACTCATTTCAGATGCTCCGGAGCCATTCAACTCTGCGTATGTAATCTCAAGAGAAGTTCCATCGGGGTCGATTGCCACTTCATCAACCGCAACCGAGGATGAACCGTGCTGAGGAATCATAATCTCAGGTTGTGGTGAAATCAGTTCTGGAGCCCTGTTTCCACGCTCAAACTCAACTGAAGTCCACCCCGGCATCCCGTTCACGCCAGAGACCCGGTAGGTCAACCGATGTGGGCCAGGTATCACACCAGATGTTGAGACGTCACAGAAAATCTCGCTCCAGGGACCAGTGCCCGGCTTGGGGGTATGAACCCCTGCCACCTCATTGAGGGCATTGTCAATACTACAAGTGACGTTTGCATCTGAGGTAGTGGTACTGTCGCGATCGGTGATGCGCATGGTTCCATTGACGTGCCAGCCATCCGCATCTTCCGTCTCATTCCATGTTGAGCCGGGTGGAATTGCGAATCTATACAGATTGGTTGTGTTCAAATCCTCGTATACGTACGCGTCAGTGTCACTGGGAGAACTCGCCCCATTCTCTCGATTACTTGCTGCTACCCACTTGCTGTCATCCGCTTTCAATACCAAATCGAAATATGGCTGCAGATGCTCTGTAGCATGACCCTGCTGCTGTTCCGGACTTATGGTCGCAGACCCATCGAATAGAGGCTCGAAAATTCCCGGGTCGTCCTCATATTGGATGTGATTACCACCGACCACCTCCATGAACTGCCAACCGCAGGTCCAATCCTTCAGTAAAGGCACGACGTGGTCATCGTGCGGAGCGGTATTATCCATAGAACCTGTCAAGAAAAATGAGTAGGAGGGCTCAGCGCACCTGTGGTCCCAAGTGCCGGCCTCGGGAAGGTCTGTTATCTCAAGACCAAGCCCGTAAAGCGCTCGTGGAATTGCGGAATGGTTGACTGGATTTGAGGCCTTCAAACCCCATGCGTCTTGGATTATCCATGCCTGACCCGCGCCCATGCCATGCCCTCCGATAGCCCAGTGAGCAGAATCAACTGCTCCAACGAAATTCGGTGGGTCTGGTCCTTGACCACCTGTGGCATTTAGATACCGTAATTTATTCCACATCGAGTCAATATCCTGCATCAGGGTCGCCCATTCTGATGTGCTGCGCTCGGCTGGAATGGTTACGACGATGTATCCTGCAGAGGCCACAGTGGTACCAAACCAATCGTAGTTGTCTGTATCCTCATCCTCGTCGGGAATGAACACCACGACAGGATAGGGGGCCGAGGAGTTGTTTAGGTCAGACCGTTCGGCACTTGCGTCCGCTGGATAGTAGATTTCACCGACCCACAGTTCACTTTCTGATGACTGAAATCTCAGGTCAGAAGTGCCGACCTCAAAACTGCCATTTTCATGTGATGACGGGTAATCATGGTTCACTTCGGGTGCCCAAGTAGCACCGGTCGACGGAAGTGCAGGAATGAGCAATAACAGCACAATCAGCAGCGAAGTACTATGCTGCCGCCCCCATGACATGGATGCTAACACACGTCCTCGGCACTTGAACCGCTCGCCGTACCGAGTAAACCGTCACTTGCTGCGAAGAACGTCCTCCACAGCAGCCAATCGCGTCATCGTCAGGCCAAGGCCGGGGAGTAGGTGCGCCCACTCTGGGCAAAACAACTGAGACCATGCCGCAAGATGTTGTGCAGCCAGTAACCACCTTCCGTCAAGGTAGAGGCTTTCCTCACCGCGTACAATCATCGGAGTTTGGTATAGTGGGGAGTAATTGGCTGAAACAAGGATTTCTGGTTGGCCAATGTGTTTGCCGGCATTGCCAGCAATGCCCGGTTCGACATCAAAATCAAGCAATAGTCGCGGACCGAGATGGTCTGCTACTTCATCACCGTCAATCATCATATCAACCCACGGGCCGCGGTTGTCGAGCGTTCTCCTACCTCCAAGCCACCAAAGATTACCATTTTCTTTAGTCCAAGCCGCAGCGCAAGAACGACTCGCTCCGCCGCCTCCTCGCAAGCAAAGCAGCGGGGACGATATGCCGCTCTCATCGAATCTAAATCCGAAGTGGCGAGCGACTGCGAGCAATCCATCACCATCAGTACCCGCACAATGCCAGCGCGTGCCGTCCCAACGCAGTTGATTGACTGCTCCGTTCGCTATACTATCATCCGCACATAATACCCCGGAACGCGAATTCAACTGGTGCTTGAGCGGACTGGTGAGAGAAATCCAAGTTTCTTCCTCACCCCGCGCCAATTTAGAATAATCATCAGGCGCGGAAAACTTAGTTTCACCATGTTCAATGAATAATGGGTCAGAATCTTGCACTGAGTCAATAACGCCCCCTACAGCGCGCTCGATAGAGGAACTATCCACGAAAGATTCAGGGTTGCCATACAACGGACTAGACTCACTGGCGGCCCGCTTCTTCCTGCCACTCGCCCATGCCCATGCCATCGGAGTGTTAACTTCATCAGACTTGAGAAGGGTTAGTCCACTCAACTCCATTTTCATTGAAGCTTCACGCAGATGAGCAGCGGTCATCGCGGCCAATAGTGGCGACAACGAATGGGTGATTGGAGAGCCTGAAACAGCGTACCTGAACTTCACAACGACCACCGAGCCACCGGCCCGATACGGCCTGTTCGCCTCACCTTCTCAAACCCAACGTACTCGCACCTTCGGTGCGCTGGTGTGTGAATGCTTGAATACCGCCTGTAACCCGGGACAGCGATGGCAACCGACCTCGAGATCGCTCTGGCCGCCAGTCCGGCCCCTATTGAGGAGGTTGCATGGAAACTTGGGCTTGGTGTTGAGGACTTGGTTTTTCAGGGCCCTGGGGTCGCCAAAATAGCATGGAATTCATTGAAAGCGAGATTCGATAGCCCACGTGGATCACTGGTGTTGGTTACGTCGGTGCATCCTACGCCTTTTGGCGAAGGGAAAACTGTGACTACTATCGGCCTGAATCAGGCATTGAACCATATTGGCAAAACTGCCACATGCACAATCCGAGAACCAAGCATGGGACCGGTTTTCGGAATCAAGGGCGGTGCTACAGGAGGTGGCCATGCACAAGTATTGCCAATGCAAGAAATTAACCTGCATTTTACCGGCGATTTACATGCTGTTACTTCGGCACACAACCTTTGTTCAGCAATGCTCGACAACCACATTTATTTCGGCAATGAAAGAGACATCGACACCAACCGAATTCTATGGCCTCGAGTCATCGACATGAACGACAGAAGTCTGCGTTCCGTCGCTGTTGGGCTTGGAGGACCTCATAATGGAGTAGCGAGAGAGGAAAGATTCGATATTACTGCGGCTAGTGAAGTGATGGCAATACTCACCCTTGCCACTGACTACGCTGACCTCAGGACAAGACTCGGTGAGATTGTGGTTGCAGAAACCCGCTCAGGATATCCGGTCAAGGCAGATGACATTGGTGCAGCGGGTCCGATGGCACTATTGTTGCGTCAAGCCTTCTTGCCAAATATCGCTCAGACTCTTGAAAATAACCCAGTATTCATCCATGGCGGTCCATTCGCAAATATCGCTCATGGCAATTCGAGCATTGTTGCGGACCGCCTCGCCTTGACTTTGTCCGATTATGTGGTGACAGAAGCAGGATTTGGAGCTGACATGGGTGCAGAGAAAATGATGCACATCAAGACGGCCGCCAGTGGAGATGCCCCCGACTGCGTAGTCATCAACGTCACATGTCGCAGCATGAAACTACACGGCGGAGCATTTGCTGGAATTGGCGGAACAAGGCCGTCGCCTAGCGAACTTGCAACCGAGGATGTTGCAGCAGTCAAGGAGGGTGTGAGTACGAATCTCGCCCGACACATCCGAAATATGGCCCGCTTCGGTACCCCTATTGTCGTCAGCATCAACAGATTCCCCTACGATACCGACGATGAAATCGAGGCTCTACTAGCCGGTGCCAAAGCACAGGGGGCTGATGACGCCGTGCTGTGTGAGGTTCACCAGAAGGGTTGTGAAGGCGGAATCGACCTAGCAAACGCAGTGGTCAGAGCCTGTCAGGAACACCTAGCTGCCGGTCGCCCATTTGAGCCACTATTTGCGCCCAATACGCCGATTGAGGAGAAGATTCTCCGCATCGCCACCAACATCTACGGTGCTGATTCGATTGACTTCTCATCCAAAGCTCTCAAAGACCTGAAACGACTTGAGGATTGGGGATATGACCGACTCGATGTCTGTATGGCAAAAACACAGTATTCTTTCAGTCATGTACCACGTGAAATCGGAGCGCCATCAGGATTCACCTTGCCAATACGTTCGTTGAGATTGAACGCAGGAGCGGGCTTCGTGGTCGCGGTTTGCGGCACTATTGTGACAATGCCCGGTCTGCCGAGAATACCGGCGGCCGATGATATGGACATAGACGAGGATGGAAACATCCTCGGTGTCTTTGGCTGATAATTGGGGCCAAACCCTCGTGTGTATGCGACGCTCGACAGAGCGTCGGATTGATAGTTGAGCAGCACAGGACCGGTTTGATGGCACGACACGGTCACGCCCTCGCTCTTGCCCTTATCGTGCTCGGCGCAAGCCTTGCCGGTTGCCTAGGCGGTGATGAACCTCTAGACCTATCAGAGTGGGAAGGCTGCAGTGAGGGAGACCCTAGTGCTGAGCCAGAATCCTGTATTGATGACCAGCAACCAGAGCAAGAAAACAACACATCAGAGAACACTACAGAGACGGTTCCGATTGAGTCAGAACTGGACAACGGCACATGGGAAGGAATGCGTGTTCCAAACATCGAGGACCAAGCGAGGTCACTTGGCGGCACTTGGCAGCAGTGGTCGCTGTCCAATCTGTTGAATACAACTTGGAATGGCACTCCGGATGGAGTTGCGAACGGCAGCGACAGCCCATGGGTGTTAATCGAGTTCGTGAGCACAGATTGCAGTCATTGCTGGAATGCAGCGGACGACATGAGTACACTACACGACAACTACTCCGCTCAGGTCACCTTCCTGACCTTCGCGGTCAATTTTTCCTCCAAAGATTACTTCAACGCAAGCCTTGAGGAAATCGCAGCCTTCCAAGACAAGACGTCGCACTCAGGATGCAGAGGTAATAGCCAAGATTGTGCCAGTAGGCCGGGTGAGCCACACAACTGGGATTACGTCGATGATAGAGACCAGATCTGGATGTACGAATTTCATAGCCAAGGCACGCCGATGTTCGTCATTCTGAGTCCTGATGGAGTCGTGGCTTGGCATCAATACCAACACGATGGAGGTGCCGGTGAGGATTCCGAGTCAGTTGTAGCCGCTCTTGAGCGGTTTTTCGGGCCAATGGGTGGTGGGCAATAATGCAGCGACTCAAGCGTAGTGATGATGGAGTTCGTCTACGAATTCAGCACGAAGATGACTTGTGGACCCTATCCAAACTAGTGCATGGTGGATGTAAAGTCGGAATGCTTGGTTTTCGGCGCGACCAGACCACTGGCACACAGGAGGGAGGGCGCGCTAAGTCGGCTGACCGCAAACCGATGTGGATTGTGCTTGAAGTGGAACATACCGAGTTCCAACAGTTCAGCGACAATCTTCGCATTCACGGAATAATCACTGAAGCTCAATTGGACAAGGGCAGCCATCATACCCATTCAATATCGGCAGGGGATGAGTTGGAAATAACTTGGATTGGAGGAATGGCCAATGAGGACAAATCTCTGCTCTCTGAGGCTTGCACTGACAGCGGCAAGGCTAGAGCAGGAATCATCGTTGTAGAAGGCGATGAGGTCCTACTGTTTGAGGTCGCACAGCACGGAATGCGCAGCATCAGTCAGTTCACCATGCGTGGCGGTGGCAAGCGCGAATCACATCCGACCGAAGTTCGCAATTCCTTCATCCGAAAGGCTGCTGAGCAGACCGCTCTCATCTTTGATGAGAGTAAACCACTGGTCATCTGCGGTCCGGGAATGGCTCGAGAGCAATTTGAGGCTGTTCTTCGGAGTACTGGCGACTCACGTCAAACCCTCAATGTCGCCACCAGCATCGGCGGTCGCGCTGCTGCCAACGAAGTGCTGCGTGAAGGCGTGGCTGATGCACTGCTTGGCGAGTATGCAGTGGTAAGGCAGGTCAAGGCCATCGAAGACGCGGTAGCAAGACTGGCGACCAAGGGTAATGTTGCATATGGCCCGGAAAGTATGCTTGCAGCCGCAGAACAAGGTGCAGTGGAGACACTGGTCATTGAGGCTGATTTGTTGAGGTCTGACGAAGGCCCCGCATCTGACACCTCATGGGCGGACTACGCGCGCAAGGTGAAATCGAGTGGAGCAGAAGTTGTGCAAGCAAGCCGAGACCACGATGCTGGCGAGCAACTGATGGGATTGGGCGGAGCAATCGCTCTGCTGCGCTGGTCAATCGAATAATCAGAATCCGCCGCCCGGCGGTTGCTGATTTGGGTCATATGTCTGAGCATACTGTCCTTCTTGTTGCTGCGGAACTGCAGGTTGCGCAACCCCCGTGACCGAACCATCGGCGTACATCACAGGTGCCTGCTGAGCGCCATGCACCCCGACAACCTGAGTACCCCCGATTACGCCGGGTTGGTAGTGAATGTTAGCCGCTGCAGGGTCCTTCAAAGCGAACACGAAGATGAGCCCGAGGCCAAGAACCAGAATCGCACAGCAAATTCCGAAGCAACCGGCACCTGCAGCCATGAATCCAGTGTCTTCGGTCTCAATCACCATTACATCGCCGTTACCTGTGAATCTGACGTTATACTCTCCATCATCAATGATGTATAGTTCTCCAATGTAATCATAGTCGGCGCGATCGTCCCACAAAAAACAATCACCAGAGTCCTCGCAGTCGATGAAATAATTCAAATCATCTTCTTCTAGCAATTCAACCTGAATGCCACTGCCTTCTTCGACGTAGATGTAGTAAGTGGAAGTCCAGACCAAATTTGAGTTCCAAGTGGTGGGTGACGTACCGGAATATACCTCTTCCCCATCGATGTCACTAGTGCCAAAACCAACTGCGATTGCGATGATACTGCCAAGCAGCATTAGGCCACCAAGTCCAAGGGTAATCTTAGTCAGAATGTGCATTAATTCACCTCACGCGTACGGGTCAGACCATTTTCTGGTAGGGTCCTCCCAGTATAGTGATGCCTGATGGAAATCCTTGGGAACTGCAGAAGGCATACCACTCGGGGCTGTTTCTGGACCCAAGATTACAGAATCTGTGTGCTCCGACCAGTTGGAAACTGAGTCTCCACGGAATTCCTGCACGGAATCGTCGTAGAAGGTTTGAACGGAATCGCCACGGAACTCGGTAGTGGAATCGCCATGGAACGTCTCAGCCATTCGGGCTTGAATTGCCTCACTGCGTTGTTGCTGCTCAGCCATCTCGATGACGAATGTGTCTGGATTGTCGACGTTTTCCATCAACTTCTCAAGTCGCTCCCAGCCGTAAGCGCCCACGTCCTGTGGCTGCCCAACAAAATGCGCACCCTCTGCTCGCTTCTGCTGCTCCTGCACTATCTTGACAATGCCGGATAATGCGATGATGATTCCAAAGAAAAGCATCTCGATACTGCCGGTGCTAATCCCGCCGATGAACATCAGAATCCCAACAATAACGCTGGGAATGGATTGCAGAATCTTGCTCTGCTCCGCCATGGAATGGGCAGAGAGCCGGTGACTGATAGGGATTCGCCTTGCTGATTTCGCCACTTTCACTATGCGAATGCTCAATGCGGAGCGGCATCTGACCTCGTTTGATGGAGAACGCTCCCGCCGGTCGCGTCGTCTGCTTCGGAGAGGCAATGCTTCGCCACAGTGTCGTAAACGGAGTGGAAATGACAAGCCCCGGAGGAAGCGAATACAACGTCGCAAGTGCGCTGTCTTCAATCGGAACCAATTCTGCGTGGATTAGTAGCCTGCCGTCACCGGGAGTCGATGATGAAACCCTCATCAAAATACTCTCTGCGGCCGATGCTGCAGGTGTGTGGACAGGTGACCTAGTGAGAACATCGAATCGGCCTGTTGGTACGTACCGAGTTGATACCGACAACAGGACTGTCGAATACGAACGAGATAATTCAGCATTTGCTCATCTTGAGCCGAGCGACCTGAATTGGCGAGAATTGCTGACTGGAGCACGGTGGTTGGTATTGAGCGGAATCACGCCGATGCTTGGAGAAAAACCTCTAGCGGCATGGTCACAGGCGCTGACCTTTGCTGAACTTGATGGCACACGTATCGCTCTTGACCTCAATCATCGCCCTGCATTAGGCTCGCTACAGGACTTGTGGGCGATAATCTCACCACGTATCCGTATGTTCCACATACTCGTACTCTCACCTGACAGCCTTGCCAGTATCGCGGAACTCGAAGGGATGGCTAAACCGGAAACCTACGAAGATTCTATCGAAACTCTCACTGAACTTCGGCGTCGCTGGCTCATCCCCCACGTCTGTTGCTGCTTCAAACGACCTGAAGGTGAGGATGAGAATGGCGTGTCGCTGCAGCGACGTTGGTCAATTGTAAGCCACGCCTTTGGAACTGACTCCACCGAACTGGACGCAATCGTACACAGTTTGGTCGAAGCACTCGGTGGAGGAGATGCATGGTTAGCAGGATTCCTTGACGGCTTGATGGAACACGGACACGGTCCCGCATCTGCTCTGCTGGCAGCGATGAGAGGCGATGCGCTGGCAGGTCTAGCCCAACAAACCCCCGGAGATATGGCAGGCGTTAGCAGGTCGCAACTCGATGAAATAGAGGAAAATAGGCTGAAATCAAGCGGTTTGGACCGAATTGTATTCATTGGATGAGATGATATTACATTCGGTGAGCGGATGCTGGATGAAGAGGTAATCCAAGCAAGGTTGGACCACTTGAAGCGGGCTGGCATCATCGCCATCATCCGCGGAAACGACCCTGAAAGGATGTACGACAGAGGTCACGATTTAGTCGAACTAGGCTGTCGTGCTCTCGAAGTCACCCTCGATTCTCCACGCGCACTAGACGTTCTCTATTCTTGGAGTCAGGATTTCGGTGATGAGGTAATGCTCGGTGTAGGAACCCTGCTTGACCCGAATATGGCAGAGGAATGTGTGAACGCAGGAGCAAAATTCGCGCTGTCGCCGGTAAATCCTGCTGGATTCGTCAATATTTGCTCAATGCATGGCATACTCGGTATACCTGGCGTTGCAACTCTCGATGAGTTGTTTAAGGCCCAGCAAGGTGGTGCGCGTATTGCCAAATTATTCCCTGCAACTTCGTGGAATGTTGAGGCACTGCAATATGCACCGCCTGCAATCAGAACCCTGCCTTGGATTCCAGTTGGTGGAGTAGATCGCAAGTCATGCTGGAAATGGATGGAAGCAGGAGCATGGGCAGTTGGAATGGGTACGAATCTATGTGGTTCTGACCTCACGATAGACCCAATCGATGACCCTCGCGGCAGTGAATTGGGACTGCGTGATTGGCGACAGAGGGAAGGACCACGCGCACGAGGCATCTTCATGGAACTTGAGCGACGTCGCGAAACCAAGTGACCTCCATCCGCTCTGCCGTTTGTGTTCGCTGCCCACCCCGGTGGCTGCTGTTTCGAGTCGAGACCGATTCGGGCGAAGTGGGGTGGGGAGAAGCCATCGGTGATATCCACGATGAGGTTGAGGCGGCACTGAACTCGCTTGGTGGACGCGTTTGTGGTGCTGACATCCATGAAATCAGTAGATTGCTCGAAGTGCAGCGCAAGGGGCGGTTCTGGCGAGACGGAGTGGTTCTCGATGCTGCACTTTCTGCCCTTGAGATGGCGCTTTGGGACTTGAAAGGTAAGCAGTTGGGCGCACCCGTTCACGAATTGCTGGGCGGCAGGGTGCGCGACCAAGTACGCGTGTATCGTAACGCGTGGGGCAGGAATGCAGAGGAATTCGCCTCGTCAGCCGCCGAGGCGGTTTCACAGTCAATGACGGCAGTCAAGGTCAGTCCTGCCGGACCGACCGCAAACGTAGCTTCCGAGGCTGACCTAGCCTCGATGCTTGAGGTGGTAACCGCTGTTCGCGAAACGGTCGGAGATGAGGTTCATGTCGCCGTAGATCTGCACGGTAGACTGTCACCGGCTACCGCTCGCCGTGCCATCGAGTTGCTTGCACCACTCGACCCATTCTTCGTCGAGGAGCCGTGCTTGCCGGAAGGCTCGGCCTCTCACCTAGCTGACCTGCGCACTCTGCGTCTATCACAGAAGGTTCCACTGGCCACCGGCGAGCGATTGCGTTCACTGCACACATTCTCTGAACATCTGCTCCCTACACCGGTCGTCGACGTGATTCAACCCGACCTTGCGCAGGTCGGTGGCATCTTGCCGGCTCTTGAGATTGGAGCGATGGCTGCAGCCGCTCAGGCAAGCCTTGCCCCACACTGCCCGTATGGTCCGGTGCAGTTCGCAGCCACCATGCAAGTAGCCGCTGCTTCACCCGCACACCTCATTCAAGAATTCCAAAGTCTTGGTGGGGCTGGCAGCGGCGGAGGAATCCCCGGTGGTGGCCAGAACTGGCAGTTCGACCTGCTGAAGACTCCATTCGAAATCGTCGATGGTCACGTCGCGACTACCACTGCTCCGGGCATTGGTATCACGGTGATGGAGGAGCGAATCGACGAGCACATGGATTCATGGAATCCGCATCCACCTACACTGTGGACGCTGCCAGACGGCTCACACGCTGAATGGTAATCATCCACCCAAAGCGCACCCCCTGTTGGTGTTGACAGGAGGGCCCGTCCCCGGTTCGTGCACCTTCAAAACTCTCGAAACCAAATGCCCAACGAGGTCATACCAGCTATGGCATCAATTTCAACCGTGTCGTCAAGGTGCTGCTGCTTGATGGGTTTTCCTGCCTTCCTCAGCAACTTGATCTGGTCAGATTGCGAGTGCCACTCGTCGTCGGCGAATATCTTGCATGAGACTCCACCGTCTTTTTCAACATGGTCGGCAATCCCTTCCATCAGCCCCTCCCACGTCTTATCTTGCGATATCTGACCTATGTCACCGGTACCGCGTACGTTTGAAGTTTCTATTCCAGTCGTGTAAAACATGACTTCTTTGGAGCCCATCTCCTCGTATCCCCAGCATCGGGTTCCTGCAACAGGGTGGGTGCCAGATTTCTTGTTCACCAGGGTCATGACACAGAACTCACCGTCTGAGAGATCCACGTCGAGATAAATAATCGCTCCATTATCGCCAAGAATGTTGAGGTCAACGACGTCGCCCTGCTGACGGCCGTCCTCACCTGCGACCGGCCAATCAACCCATTGTCCAACAAGCATGCCACCTACAACCGGCAAAAATGGGACATCTATCGGTGGTAGGAACGCATCGGGATCGTTCATCAGCTCTTTCAGATATTCCTTCGGGTCTTTGTCAGCGGCCAAGCAGACCGTGACCCCGTAGAAGTCAGTGCGCACCCAGCCGGTTCCAGTCTCAAAATTGCGCAACTCAGCGCCGCTGTCCTCGATGGGTGTGTTGAGAGTTGTAGATTCAAGGACCTCTGCGGGAACCTTGGTGTTGGCCAATTGAAGCCATTTTCCATTGATGTATTCTGTTGAAGGCTTGGCCTTGCATGGGCAAATACACTTTTCAGGTGCCATGACGTAATCTGTGTAATCCTTGTACTCTAACTTCTCCCATCCAACCCCTGTAACTGGCTCCTGCTGGCCATCGTTCTGTTCTCCTGCTTTCGCGTCACCAAGGTTCATTACTGGCAAATCAGCATCTTTCTGATTTGCAACCTCAAACTCAAAGGCGTTCTTTTCTTCGTTAACCAATAGCGACTCAGTAGGTGCTGTAGCCGCGGATGATAGCAACAATGTGGTCACTATCAGGCTCAATGCTGTTCGTCCAATTATTGACTGCATGGAGATAGTAGTTTCACCTGTATCTGTATTATAGTCTCTGCTTGCGGTCACATCCAGTAGACTAACATGTTAGTCTACTGAAATATGAGTTGGGATTGCTTCTGGGTCTTGTCTTGCGACCCAAGCGAGCACAGGTGTAGCGACCAGCATAGGGAAGCCGAGCAGCACGCCAATAGCGGTACCATAGGCGTGGTTCTCCTCTTCATTGCTAACAGTGATAATCATCTCATCTGAATCAGCAGAAACGAATGGGGCTCGGTAGTGAGTCACTCCGAGTTTGAGGTGAAATGTGGACTCTGTATCCGCAGCTAAGGCAGGTGTATCGGTTACGCGCACTCTGAGGAGGTAAGTGCCAACACCATAGCCCCAATTCACTCCAGCCCTTGCTGCTTTGACATCAGCGATTCGCTCAAGCATCTCATCCTCCCCTGAGAGATTAACCAAAGGTGGCCCGAAAGTCTCGGTGGTTGCGGTCCAATTATCTGCACCGACGTTATTCTCACCAATCCACTCTGAGTTATTGAACTCGGGTTCTGTCAGATTCATCGGGTCTGGAAGTGACAGTTCGGCGTGCCAAGTGTTCTCACCGGCTAAGCCTAGCGAAACACTGCTGTCCCCTTCATGAATCACTGTCCAATTCACCACAAACACTCCCCCTTCTGCACCGGGAACCTCGACCGAAATGTCGTA